>CAYTTA010000036.1:0-27116 GCA_964440655.1 uncultured Balneolaceae bacterium | reverse complement strand
ACGCATCCCTCCGGAGAGCTGGTGCGGATAGTCGTCCACCCGCTGACCGGGAATAGGAATCCCTACCAGCCGCAGAAGTTCGATCGCCTTCCGGCGTGCGTCCGCCTTGTCCAGACCCTGATGCAGCTGCAGCGACTCCATGATCTGCCGGCCCACGGTAAAGACCGGATTGAGCGAAGTCATCGGTTCCTGAAAGATCATGGCGATCTCATTGCCCCGGATGCGACGCATCTCCTCTTCTCCGGCACGGGCCAGATCGATCTCTCTCCATTCCCGGTTGCGGAAGAGGATCTCCGATCCGGACAGGATCCGGCCGGGAGGCTCCGGGATGAGACGCATGATGGAGAGGGCCGTGACCGATTTTCCGGAGCCCGACTCCCCCACGATCCCCAGGGTCTCTCCGGGCCTCACCTCGAAATCAACCCCGTCGACGGCCATGGCGCGACCGCTGTCGGTATCGAAGCAGGTGTGCAGATTGCGGACTTCCAGGATCGGTTTTTTCATCCGGTTCATCATGATTATCTCCTCTGGCGCGGATCGAGAGCGTCGCGCAGCCCGTCTCCCACGAAGTTGAAGGCCATCACGGTAAAGACGATCGCAAGACCCGGGAAGGTGGCGATCCACCAGGCGGTGACCAGAGTGTCGCGCCCCTGCGAGATCATGTTCCCCCAGCTGGGAACGGGGGGCTGCACGCCGAGGCCCAGAAACGAGAGTCCCGCTTCGGTCAGGATCGTGTTGCCGATTCCGAGGGTGGCGTAGACGATCATGGGTGCAAGGGTTGCCGGCAGGATGTGCCGGGTGATGATGCGAAAGTCGTTCATTCCAAGGGCGCGGGCGGCCAGAACGAATTCGCGTTCCCTCAGGCTGAGCACCTCCCCCCGGACGATCCGGGCGATCCCCATCCATCCGGTCAGGCCGAGCACCGTAATCACAAGCCAGATGGAGGGTTCAAAAAGGGCGATGACCAGGATGAGAAGCACCAGCCGGGGGAAGGAGAGCATCATGTCGGTGAACCGCATCAGGATTGAGTCGGTCCGTCCGCCGAAATAGCCGGCTGTGGCACCGATCATCGTTCCGATCAGAAGGCCGAGGCCGACGGCGATGAACCCGATCGAAAGGGAGATGCGCGCACCGTAGAGAACCCGGGAGAAGACATCGCGCCCGAACCGGTCGGTGCCCATCAGATATTCGGCAGACGGTGGCTGATAGCGGGTCTGTACGATCTGATCCTGTGCAATCGGATCGTAGGGGGCGATGAGAGGGGTGATGAGGGCGATAAGGTAGAGGAAGAGCATTAGCACAAGTCCGAACAGGGCAAGCCGGTTGCGGCGGAACCGGCGGATGGCGACCGCCCACTGGGAGTCCCCCTTCTCTCCGGGGTCTTTCGATGCCCTCCATTTCAGATCATAGAAGGCCCACCCCCAGAGGAGTGCCGGGAGGAGAAGCAGGGTTGCGACCGCCACGATCCCGTCCAGTGGCGGGTAGTCGTCCGAAAGGATCTCCAGGGCACGGCCGGAGGTGAACCAGATCGTGACCAGGAGAAGGAGCCAGGCGGCCAGGAGGACCGCCCCGGCCTGACGCTCCCCGCGCAGCCAGTGTCCCAGCCCCGGAAGGATCGCCCCCGACCAGAGTTCCCCCGGGGTGGCGGGTCTGCGACGGGCATTTTCGGAAAGGGATCCGCCCGTGATTCCATCTGCCGTAGCAAGGCTCGGATCGGCCGGCGAAATATTTTCCGGTGCGAGGTTACTCATGGCAGCTGTTTATGCTATTCATTGCGGATCCTCGGGTCCACCGCGGCATAGAGCAGGTCGGCGACCAGGTTGCCTGCCACCACCATGGTTGCGAAGATGAAACTGGTGGCCATCACCAGGGGGTAGTCCCGCTGGAAGATCGCATCGACACTGAGCCGTCCCATCCCGGGCCAGGCGAAGACGATCTCGACCAGCACTGCCCCGGAGAGCAGGTAGGGAAGGGAGAGGCCGAAAAGGGTGATGATCGGAATGAGGGCGTTGCGCAGTGCATGACGGAAGATGACCGTCCACTCCGACAGCCCTTTCGCCCGTGCCGTGCGGATATAATCCTGATGGATCACCTCCAGCATGGAGCTTCTCATATAGCGGGCTATACTGGCAGCTCCGCCTATGCTCAGCGCGGTGGCGGGAAGTATGATGTGGAGGAGCCGGTCCTGGATCTTCTCGCCGGTCGACATCAGGTCGTATCCGACACTGGTGATGCCCGATGCGGGAAGGGCCAGAGGCCATCCCATCTGGCTGGCAGTCAGCGAAAAGATCAATACCAGCATCAATCCGAACCAGAATGAGGGCATCGAATAGAAGAAGAGTGCACCGAAAGTGAGCGCGTTGTCCAGCCGGGAGTACTGACGGACCGCCTGGATCACACCGATGATCATGCCAAGCAGGAAGGTGATGAAAAGGGTCGCCACGGTGAGCTGGAGGGTATTCCAGATCACGCCTGGAAGAATGTCGGAGATGGGGCGCATCTGGGAGATGGAGTAGCCGAAATCGCCCTTCAGAAAGGAGGTGATCCATCGGTAATACTGGATGTGGAGCGGCTGGTCCAGACCCAGGTTGATGCGCATCTGTTCGATCACTTCCGGGCTGATGTTGGGGTCGAAGTAGCGGGCCATCGGATCTCCCGGGGCCAGATGCATCACAAAGAAAATCAGGGTGAGAATCCCCAGAATGAGCGGAACGGCACCGAGCAGACGTCTCACCAGATATCGAAACATGGGCGGTCTCTCCGGTTATTCGGCAATCCTCCAGTTCCAGATCTCCTGATAGGTTCCCAATGTATTGATCAGGGTCCCCTGAAGCCGGTTGTTCACGCCGATCAGTCCGTCCAGGTAGAAGAGCCAGGTGTAGGGTTGGTCGGCGATGATCCGTGAAGCGGCCTCACTCCAGAGAGGAGTGGCCAGCTCCTCGGTGGGCTGTGCAAGCGCCTCCCGGATCAGCCGGCGAACCTCGGGATTGTCGTAACTCACGAAGTTGAAGGGGAGGTCGGGATCGCCCCAGATCTGCTGAAGATCGGGCGAGAGTCCCACCCCCCAGCCTGCAATTGCCGCATCAAATTCACGCCGGTTCAGCTGCTCGAAGAAGGTGTTGGACTCCACGATCCGGATCTCGGCATCCACTCCGATGCGGCGCCACTGCTGCTGGACGATCTCCGCCACGTCGGCACGCCTCTGATTGCCGGCATTGGTGGCAAGGGTGAACCGGAAAGGAACGCCGTTCTTTTGCAGGATCCGGTCCGGCCCCGGCTCCCACCCCTTCTCCCGCAGAATCCGGAGAGCCTCGTCGGGATCGTAGGGCAGCGCGGCATGGGCTTCGGGATCGTAGAGATCGCGGAAAATGGGCGCATAGGGCCCGCCTGCCGGAATGGCGTGCTCCTCCATCTGCAGGGCGCGGATCAGATCCTCCAGGTCGATTGCCAGTCCGAGGGCGCGGCGAATGTCGGGGTCGGCAAAAAATTCATAGGCCCGCGGGTTGTAGGCGATGTAGTCGTAGAACCGTTTCTCCCGGGTTTCGATGCGAACGTGATCGAGCCGGTCGATCGGTTCAAGCATCTCGAACGGGACCTGCACAAGGTCGATGTTTCCGGTCTGCAGCTCGATCATCCGGGTCGTCTGCTCGGGGATGACACGGAAGACCAGCCGGTCGAGATGCGGCTCGGGTGTGAAGAGGGGGTTGGGTTCGAGCACGACCCGTTCGCCCCGCCGCCATTCGGTGATCCGGAAGGGGCCGCTCACAACCAGATTGCTGGCCGGATCGAGCAGGGCGGGGTGGCTGCGGAGCCGGTCGGGTTCGGAGTCCCGATAGATATGACTCGGAACAACGGCTCCGGCGGAATGGAAAAGCATCTCCGGATAGCGCCGGTGAAAGTGAATGACCAGGGTGGAGTCATTCTCGGCCAGAACCTCCCGGATCTGGCGGTTGTAGTCGCGCCGTGGAGAAGCGGTCCTGGGATCCCCCTGCGTCTCGATCGTCCAGACGGCATCATGGGCGGTGACAGGTGTTCCGTCCGACCAGACCGCATCGGTCCGCAGATGGTAGCGGATGGAGGCGGAGTCGGGGCCGAAATAGTCGTAGCTGCGTGCCAGCGCCGTGGGGCTCTCATCGGCCGTCAGATAGTGCAGGCGTCCGTCTTCCCATTTTGCCGAGAGAATGGAGAGGTACATGATCGACTGGAGTTCGTTGTCCAGCGAGGTCTCCGATATGAGGGGCATCGGCTTCTCCATGTCCGCCAGCTCCACGGCGACGGCGATATTGCCGCGGCTGCCTCCCGGGGAACCGGAGCAGGCGGCAAGCAGAAACAGGGGAAGTACCGCCATCAGCAGATGGAAGGGGGGATGAAAAAGAGGAAGTTGGAATTGCCTTGCCCGTTTGATCTTCATCTTTTTTAAACGTTTGCCAATCTGTTTCCGATCCGGATCTGAACCTATGGAATTAACCCGTAGTTTGCTTCAAGTGCAAGGGGTGCAACGCTGCAAATGCAGGGGGCTGTGGGGCTTCAGGCAGAAGTCCGGCAGGCCAAAACAAGGGGGCCGGAATGTTCCGGCACAAGGAGGTGCAGCGGTTGTATCACCCGACCCGCTGCAGGCCGGTCACGATCCGCGGCGACGCTTCAGCTCCCGGATAATGCGGTCCAGAGGGATCTCCTTCTCCGCCAGAAGCACCAGAAGATGGTAGAGCAGATCGGCGGTCTCATAGATCGTCTCCTCCTCACTGTTTTCCATCGCCGCGATGATCACCTCCACCGCCTCTTCCCCCACTTTCTGGGCGATCTTTCCGGTCCCCTTCCGGAAGAGAGAGGTGGTGTAGGACTCTTCGGGAAGCTCACGCCTGCGGCTCCTGAGGAGCTCTTCGAGTTCGTATAGAAAGAGCAGATCGTTTTTTTCAGTCTCACCCATGGTGTTGTCCTGTTGAAATTGGTTTTCCGGTTTCTGTCGGATCGGTATCGGGGGCGGGATCTGGAGTCCCGATTCTCCGGTAGCCCGGATCGGTCCGGGGGAGGATCGGTTTCAGGGGCAGGATCAGACAGTGAGACGCACCGGAATCCCGGCGCGTGCCATCTCCTGCTTGAGCTTCGGAATGGAGATCTCCCCGAAATGGAAGATGCTGGCGGCCAGAACCGCATCGGCTCCCCCTTCGGTGATCGCCTCCACGCAGTGCCCGATCGTGCCCGCACCGCCGCTGGCGATGACCGGCACACTCACACGGCGGTTCACCCGCCGGAGCAGCTCCAGGTCGAAACCCTCCTTGGTTCCGTCCCGGTCCATGCTGGTGAGCAGGATCTCGCCAGCTCCCCGGCCGGCCACCTCTTCGATCCACTCGAGAGCGTCAAGCCCCGTGTTCTCCGTTCCGCCTTTTACAAAGACGTTCCAGCTCTCCCCCTCCCGCTTCACATCGACCGCGGCGACCACCGCCTGGGAACCGAACCGGCCGGCGGCCTCCGCGATCAGGTCGGGGTTCCGCACAATCGAGCTGTTGAGCGAGACCTTGTCGGCTCCCGCCTTCAGGATCTCCGCGATCTCATCGACCGAACCGATCCCCCCTCCGACGGTGAAGGGGATGTCGATCTCCCGGGCGATACGGCTCACCAGGTCGACCAGTGTCTTTCGCTTCTCCTGGGTGGCTGTGATGTCCAGAAAGACCAGTTCATCCGCTCCCTCCTCGGAGTAACGCCGGGCCAGCTCCACCGGATCACCGGCATCCCGCAAACCCGTAAAATTGACCCCTTTCACCGTCCGGCCCTCCTTGATGTCCAGGCAGGGTATGATGCGTTTGGTGTGCATGATCAGCGGTTTTTCAGTTCTTCCAGAGTGATGCGTCCCTCATAGTAAGCTTTCCCGACAACAACGGCACTCACGCCTGTTTTCTTCAGCCGGTCCAGATCCTCCGCTTCGGAAACCCCGCCCGATGCGATCCACCGAACCTCGGGGAACCGGTCAATCAGCTCTTCGTAGAGTGCAATGTTGGGGCCGCTCAGGGTGCCGTCCAGGGAGATATCGGTCGAGAGCACCTCCTGCAGTCCCTGATCGATCATCGGTTGCAGAAACTGCTCGATGGTTCCGGGTGCGGTCTCGAGCCACCCTCCATAGGCCACTTTCCCCTCTTTAAGATCCATGCCCAGAATCAGGCGGTCCGGATGACGCTCCAGTGCCGTCTGCCACTCTTCGGGGTTTCGGACCGCCATGGAGGAGCAGATAACGCGGGAGACTCCCGCCTCAAGAAGCTGTTCCAGGTCGGAAAGCGAGCGGACTCCACCACCCGCCTGAACCGAGATTCCCAGGGTCCGGATGATGTCGCGGATGTGGGAAAGGTTCTCGAAACGGCCGCTTCGGGCGCCGTTCAGATCCACAATATGGAGGTGGTCGAACCCCGCCTCGGCAAAGAGGGCTGCCTGCCTGACCGGATCGTTTCCATAGATGTTCTTCTGGTCGTAGTCTCCTTTGAAAAGCCGGACGACCTGCCCGTCAAGCAGATCGATGGCGGGGATGATTTTCATATTGTCTGATACATTCGGATGATGATTGGCATTCAGTGCCGTCCTGCATGGAGCCGGACAATCTCCAGGAAATTTCGGAGGATCCGGGCTCCGCTGCGTCCCGATTTTTCCGGGTGGAACTGGACCCCCATGAAGTTGTCCCGGGCCACGGCGGCGGTAAAATCGTTGATGTAGTTGCAAACGGCAACCGTATGGGGCCCCGGCGGGGCATGGTACCCGTGCACGAAGTAGAAGTAGAGATCCCGGGTGATTCCGTCGAGAAGGGGATGGGTGTCGATCTGGGTGAACCGGTTCCACCCCATGTGGGGCACCTTCCCGGCCGAGTCGTCAAACTTCCGGAGACGGCCCGGTACGATGCCAAGCATCGGGATCTCCCCCTCCTCGCTGGTTTCATAGAAGAGCTGCATTCCCAGACAGATCCCGAGAACCGGTTTCCGGGTCTCGCGCAGCCACCGGTCCAGACCACGTTCCCGCAGATCCTCCATCGCGGAGGCGGCGTGGCCGACACCCGGGAAGATGATCGCATCACAACGGTCGAGCCGTTCCGTCCGGTCGGTGACATCAAATTCCGCTCCGAGCCGCTCCAGTGCATTGGAGACCGAAGTGAGATTGCCGGCGCGGTATTTGATGACTCCGATCATGGACTGTTCACGGCACCGGATGCCGCCTGTTACAGTTTTCCTTTCGAGCTGGGGAGGATCCCCTGGGCGCGTTCGGTCCGTGTTACCGAGAACCGGAGAGCTTTGGAAAATCCTTTGAAGATCGATTCCAGCTTGTGATGGTCGTTCTTCCCCTCGGCCCGGATATGGAGCGTGGCCCGCATGTTCATGGCCAGGGAGTGGAAAAAATGCTCGGCCATGTCGGAGGGGAAATCTCCGATATACTCCCGCGCAAAATCGACATTCCAGACAAAATAGGGGCGGTTGGAGAGATCCAGCGCAACTTCTGCCTGTGCCTCGTCCATGACAAGATTAAATCCGTATCGCTGCAGTCCGGTCTTGTCCTCTCCGCAGAGTTTGTAGATCGCCTCGCCCAGGGCGATCGCCGTATCCTCAATGGTATGATGCTCGTCGATCTCCAGATCTCCCCGGCAGGTGAGCTCAAGGTCCATCAGTCCGTGTTTGGCGATCTGGTCGAGCATGTGGTCAAAAAACTTCAGACCTGTATCGATACGGCTCACTCCGGTGCCGTCCAAATTAAGAGAGAGGGTGATGTCGGTTTCGGCCGTCTTCCGCCGGACTTCGGTCTTCCGCTGCGGGAAGAGAAACTCCCGAACCAGGTCGGCCCAGTTGCCGGCAGCGGCGGCGGTCCGCTCCTGGGGTGTCCGGACCACCAATTTCCCGTTTTCTGCCAGAACCCGCAGGTCGGCCTCTTCTTCCGGGAAACCGGAGAAGGGGATCCCCTCATGACGGATCAGGTTTTCCTGCTGTTCGGTCAGGGAGCCATCTTCCCGGCCCAGTTCGTAGTTCATGTCGAGAAACCGCCTCAGGCCGTACAGGGCACCTTGCCGGAGATATTCCGTCGAGCTTTCGGCGAGCGCTTCGGCGGATACCCAGATTTTCATGTCAGAAGTTCTTTAAGGGTTTTGATGAACCGATCGTTTTCGTCCGGCATGCCAACCGTGACACGAAGACACCCCTCACACCCCGGCTCATTGCCCCGGTAGCGTACGATGATGCCCCGTTCGGCCAGCTGCCGGTAGATCTCTTCAGCTTTCCCGATGCGGAAGAGGATGAAATTGGCGTGGGAAGGAAAGACTTTCTCCACTCCTGCCATCTGCTCCAGCTGCCGGGAGATCCGTTCCCTCTCCTCGCGGATCTTCCGGATGTTGTGCCGGATCAGATCCATATGGGTGAACGCCTCCAGCGCCACGCGTGCGGTCAGTTTGTTGATGTTGTAGGGGGATTTGACTTTCAGCAGCCAGGAGATGATCTCCGGTGTGGAGACCGCCACACCGAGACGGATCCCCGCCAGGCCGAACGCTTTCGAGAAGGTCTGCAGTACCACCAGATTGGGATATTGCTGTACAAGCGGAGCCAGGGACTCCCGCCCGCTGAAATCGATATAGGCCTCATCCACCACCACAATGCCGGGAAAGAACTCGATCAGCTTGAGCAGATCCGTCTGGCGCAAGTCGTTCGCCGTCGGGTTGTTGGGGGAACAGAGAAAGAGGATTTTCGGCTTCTCCCGCCGCGCTGTCTCCAGAATGGCAGAGGTGTCGGGCTGGAACTTCTCGTCGAGCGGGACCTCCAGGATGCCGACATTGTTGATCCGGGCCGATACCTTGTACATTCCATAGGTCGGGGGAGTGATCAGGATGGAATCGCTCCCCGGCTCACAAAAGACCCGGATGAGCAGGTCGATCGGCTCGTCACTTCCGTTGCCCACAAAGATGTTCTCCCTGTCGACCTGACGGTAACCGGCAATCTTCTCCCTTAGAGGATTCTGAAGGGGGGTGGGATAGCGGTTCAGCTCCAGCTCATGGTGCAGAGGGGCCCCGAGGGAGTTCTCATTGGCATCCAGCAGGATACCCTTGTCAAAATCATCCCGTGCGCTGCGGTAAGGGGTCAGCTCCCGGATATTCGGGCGCACCAGGGAGTCAATATCCAATTCGCTCATTTCCGATTCAGTCTGTTCAGTCGAAGCGTCACCGCGTTTCCGTGTGCCTGGAGCCCCTCCATTTCCGCCAGGGTCTCCACTACGGGTCCCAGGGCCTGCAGCCCTTCCGGGGTCGCCTGCTGGATGGTAATGCTTTTCTGGAAACTCTCCAGAGAGACCCCGCTGTACATCCGCGCGTAACCGTAGGTCGGCAGGGTGTGGTTGGTACCCGATGCGTAGTCTCCCAGACTTTCCGGGGTCCAGCTTCCCAGAAAGACCGATCCCGCATGACGGATCCGGTCCACCAGCGACCCGGCCCCCTCCAGGTGGAGGATAAGGTGTTCCGGTGCATAGAGATTGGAGAAGTCCAGTGCCTGATCCACCGTTCCGACCTGGAGGATGAATGACTTTTCCAGAGCGGCTGCTGCAATTTCCGATCGGGGGAGAGCTGCCAACTGGGTGGCCAGGCTCTCTTCGGCAGCCTCCAGATCGAAGCCCGGAAGGGTGACCAGCACCACCTGGCTGTCGGCTCCATGTTCGGCCTGGGAGAGAAGGTCGGAGGCAACAAATTCAGGATCGGCTCCTTCGCCCGCGACCACGAGCACTTCGGAGGGTCCGGCCGGAAGGTCGATCGCCACCATCGCATCGCTGTTCTGCAGGATCATCTTGGCGGCCGTGACATACTGGTTGCCCGGCCCGAGAATCTTGTCGACCTCCGGCACCGATTGTGTGCCCCAGGCCATGGCGGCGATTGCCTGGGCGCCACCCGCCTTGACAATACCGGCCGCCCCGATCCGGCGGGCTACATAGAGAATCGCATCCGGGATGTTGCCATCCCTGTCGGGCGGTGTGGCAAGGACGATCCTCCCGCATCCCGCTGCCGCTGCCGGCACCCCCAGCATGATGGCGGTCGAGGGGAGGGGTGCGGTGCCTCCCGGTACATAGAGACCCACTCTCTCAATAGGGCGGTAGGTTTTCATGCAGACGATGCCCGGCATGGTCTCCACCGTCAGGTCCCCCCGATGCTGCGCCTCGTGAAACCGGCGTACATTCCGGATGGCGGTGTCGATCGCCTCCCTCTGCCCCCGGTCGAGCCGGGGATTCCACTCCTCCGGTGTGGACCAGACTTTGGTGAGCTCCACTCCGTCAAAGGCTTTGGTGTAGCGCAGGACCGCCTCATCCCCCTCCTTCCGGACCTCCTCCAGGATGGGTTCGACCCGGCGGCGTGCTTCTTCGAACTCCATCTTCGGTCTCTGGCAGAGTTCACGGAGCTGCTCCCCGCCGAGCTCATCCAGCCTGTATTGTTTCATCACCCCTTTCAAGCCTTCACCTCCATCCCTTGCCGCATTCTGTCACTGCATTCCCTCGCCGCATCAGATATTTGCACCAGATTTATCAAAGGATCATGCTTTCAATCGGCAGCATCACGATTCCGGAAGCCCCGGCCTCCTTGAGCTGCTCCATCACCTGCCAGAAGGTGGAGAGAGGGACAACGGTATGTACGGCCACCATGCCTGAATCGGCCAGCGGCACTACGGTCGGGCTCTTCAGGGAGGGGATGATCCTGCGGATCTCGGGGACCTTCTCCTCCGGCACATTCATCATGATGTAGCGGCTCCGCTCCGCCTGCTGATACCCCTCCATCCGGAGCAGCAGCTTCTGTATCAGCCTGGATTTGTTCTCTGAAAGCGGTTTACGCGTCTGTATAAGCTCCGTTTCCGATTCGAAGATGGTCTCCAGCTCCACCAGCCCGTTTGCCCGGAGGGTATCGCCCGAGGAGACCAGATCGCTGATGGCGTCGGCCACTTCGAGGCGGGGGGCGATCTCCACCGCCCCCGAGAGGGTGATCAGGGTCACATTGATCCCCCGTTTCTCAAAAAATTCCCGGGTCAGATTGGGGAAGCTGGTGGCGACACGTTTTCCCTCGAAATCCTCCGCTTTCCGGATGGTGCCGTTCTTCGGGGCGGCCAGGGAGAGCCGGCAGACTCCGTAGTCGAGCCCCCGAAGAACCTCCACGTCGGCCTGATCCTCCGCCCGTACGTTCCCCCCGACAAAACCGAGGTCGCATACACCGTCGGCCACATACTCGGGGATATCATCATCACGGATCAGCAGAAGTTCCACATCAAAGTTCCGGCACTGCACCAGCATGCTCCGCTTGTAGTCGTCAAATCGCAATCCGATTCCTTCCAGCAGACGAAGGGTCTTTTCCGTAAGCCGGCCGCTCTTCTGAACCGCTATTCGCAGGTTGGTGTCTGAGTCGAGAGTTCTCATGGCATGAGTGATTACGATTTGTTACAGGTCAACGGGTCTGATCGGAAAGTCCGGAAGGTGGAAAAGCACGAAGTAAAACAGGTGCGGAGTCGGGGTTCCGGGCCGGGCATACCGGGATTATCCGGCCGCCCCATGAGGGCCATGATGAAGGCCATGAATGTCAGAGAAGTGAAAATCGCCGTAAAACCGTTTCATCATCGTAATATAAAGTTGTAGAGGGGATTAAATCCACCACTTAATAACCGGGATCGCCACCGCAGATCGGTTCCTCATCGAAGTGAAAAGCTCCTTATATTCGGTCGGCCTGCGGGCTGGCTCCGTCCGGGTATAAGGTGTGAACGGAGTGCATCCACGGGCAGGGGGGCAGTGTGATGCCCGGACTCCTATATATTGCTCAACGTGGAGTTTTTTTCTGCTCCTGCAAGCCGATAATCGTTGAATCCGATTTCAACATCAACCGATCATCAACTTTCGAAGAATCTGTAACGTCATGAAGACGATCGCTCAGCTTACCTATCTCCCGCTCAGTACCGAAAAGCCGAAAGAACTGGTTCAGGATCTGTTGGAATTTGTTGCCCAGTACGATCTGGAGGTGGATGTAAACCATCTCTCCACAACAGTGGAAGGGGATACCGAAGTGATCTTCAAGCTGATCCGTGACATGTACGAGGAGATGATGACGTATGGTGATCATTTCCGGTTCCACGTGGAGCTGCTGAGTCCGATCAGAGAGTAAGCGATCCCGCTCGCGTCAATTGGCGGGCGGTGAATGGTTGCGGGGGTGCATTCGATGCAACAGGGGTGGAGCTCGCAGGGGGATTTCACCTGCCGGGCGGAAGAGTCATGGTCCAGGAGTCATGGCATGCCCGGATCCGGCAAATTGTCAATCCACCCGACCCGTCGGTGGGGGCGAATCCTCATTATCGCAGGATTGTGAGCATCATTCCGACAATCACCCCGAACTGGCCGATCCAGAAGAGGAACATCCATTTGATGAGGCTCACTCTCAACTGTGCGATCTCTTCCGTCAGCCGCCGGTCCAACTGACTGATTCTCTCCTCAACCTGTTCAAACCGCCGGTCGATCTGCTCAAACCGCTGGTCGATCTGCTCAAACCGCTGGTCGATCTGCTCAAAACGGCGGTCGATCTCGTCGAACTTCCTGTCTACCTCTTCAAAACGGGCCCAGACTTCACCAAACCACTCCCGGACCTTCCCCATCTCAGCGGAAAGCCGGTTTTCAAATCTTTCGGCGGATATGGAAATGACATCGTTTTTCACGTTGCCGGAGTACTGATTGAACAGGTCGACGAGGGCCTGGGCCCCTTCCTCGCCCAGTTTGTCTCTCAGGGATTTGGGAATCAATATAATCGACATTGTGTAAAGTAATAAAAGTACAGTACTTATTCCTTTCCTTATGACCCATTCCGGTCAGGAGTCTTACAGCGGTCCGTTCTCCCCAGTTTTCGGTCTGGTTCATGCCTCATGGTTCACGATTCCAACACCGGAACCGATCATTTGCCGGAACTGATCAACTTGCCGGGGACGATTACCGTCTTCCTCCCGGCAGCGCTGGATCGGCGCCCCTCTGTTTCGTGTTATGATTTTTTTCAAGGGGATGGGCGGAAGCTATTGATTCTGTGATTGTTTCTGTTTATATGCCTTGTGCGCAGGAGCTTGAGGCTCGTGTCATGCTCTGATTTCTGCCCTGCACCCAATTCAAACATCAACCAAATCACAGAGAAATGAGCCGATCCAACGATCAATCCAGAGATGCTGCCATTCTGCTGCTCCGAATTGGTGTGGGACTGATATTTACCCTCGCCGGCTGGGGCAAACTGACCGGTATCGAAGGAGTTCAGCAATTTTTCGGACAGGCCGGGATTCCGATGGCCAATCTGATGGCGTGGGTTGTGGCCCTCACTGAATTCGTGGGCGGACTGATGGTGCTGACCGGTACCTGGATTCGGATACCGACTGTACTGCTCTCCATCATCATGGTGGTGGCGATTCTGAAGGTGAAGATGTCAATGGGTTTTGATGCCATGAGGATCGACATCATGCTGCTGGTCGCCAACCTCGCCCTCTACATGCTGGGCAGCGGTACCTACTCGATCGATCACCGGCTCAACGGGAAGACCTCTCCGGCAACCACCTGATTTCGATGCAGGTCTGATTCAACCGGGACTTTCGGGACCGGACCGATCCGGCGCATGGATCCTTCCCGTGGATCCGCCGGTAAGGGCCCGGGTAACATTTCAATGCGGGGGGCGTTGCTTCTTTGTATATTCCACGCCTGGTAGAATTCCCTGCAAAGTGTCCCCCATGAATCAGATTCGCAATTTCTGCATCATTGCTCACATTGACCACGGCAAGTCCACCCTGGCCGACCGGCTCCTGGAACGGACCGGTGCCATCACCGAACGGGAGATGCAAAACCAGGTGCTGGACGACATGGACCTGGAGAGGGAGAGGGGGATCACCATCAAGAGTCACGCCATCCGCATGGAGTACAAGCGGCCGGGCGGTCCCACCTATGTCTACAACCTGATCGACACACCCGGACACGTCGATTTTGCCTACGAGGTCTCCCGTGCCCTCAAAGCGTGCGAGGGGGCCCTCCTCGTGGTGGATGCATCCCAGGGTGTGGAGGCTCAGACCATCTCCAACCTCTATCAGGCGATCGAGCAGGGACTGGAGATCGTACCGGTCCTCAACAAGATCGATCTGCCCGGTGCCGACCCCGATGGAGTGGCACAGCAGATCATCGATCTTCTTGGGTGTGAACGGGAGGAGATTCTGGAGGTGTCGGGCAAGACAGGACTCGGTGTCGAAAAGCTTCTGGAGGCGATTGCCGACCGGATTCCTGGTCCCTCCCGTGAAACCGACAAACCGCTAAGGGCTCTGATTTTCGATTCGGTCTTCAACACCTACCGTGGGTCGGTGGCCTATGTCCGGGTTATGGAGGGGGTGATCAAAAAGGGGGATCCCCTCTATTTCATGCAGACCGGCGTGGAAGGGTACCAGGCCGAAGAGGTAGGCTACCTGAAGCTGAAGCAGAACGAGGCGACCGACAAGCTCGAGGCGGGAGAGGTCGGCTATGTGATCGGCAGCATCAAGTCACTGCAGGATGCGCGGGTAGGGGATACCATCACCCATGCCAGAAACCGGGCGGCAGAACCGATCCCCGGCTACAAGGTGGTAAAACCGATGGTTTTCAGCGGAATCTACCCCACCAATTCGGATGAGTTTGAAGATTTGCGGGGGGCCCTGGAGAAACTACAGCTCAACGACGCGGCCCTCCAGTATCAGCCGGAAACCTCCAAGGCGCTCGGTTTCGGTTTCCGTGCCGGCTTTCTCGGTCTGCTCCACATGGAGATTGTCCAGGAGAGACTCGACCGGGAGTTCAATATCGATATCATCACCACGGTACCGAACGTCCAGTACCAGGTCTGGGTCGATAACAAGGGGACACCCGAGATGCGGCTTGTCGACAACCCCAGCGAGATGCCCGATGCGGGTGAGATCCTGGAGGTTCATGAGCCCTACATCCGGGCTAGCATCATCACCCCGGCCGATTACATCGGTGCGGTGATGAAGTTGTGCCAGGAGAGGCGGGGGATCTACATCAACCAGGTCTTCATGCAGAACAACCGGGTGGAGATCACCTACGAACTTCCGATGGCGGAGGTGGTGTTCGATTTCTACGACAGGCTCAAAAGCAATACCCGGGGTTACGCATCTCTCGATTATGAACTTCTTGAATACCGGAAAGGGAACCTGGTACGTTTGGATATTTTGCTGAACGGGGAGCAGGTGGATGCCCTCTCCATCATCACCCACCGCGACAAGGCGTACGAGCAGGGCCGAAAAGTATGCGCCAAGCTCAAGGAGCTCATTCCACGACAGCAGTTCGAGGTGGCCGTTCAGGCGGCGATCGGTTCCCGGGTCATCTCCCGGGATACGATCCGGGCACTCAGGAAAGATGTTACTGCCAAGTGCTACGGGGGAGACATCTCCCGGAAGCGCAAACTGCTTGAAAAGCAGAAAGAGGGCAAAAAGCGGATGAAACAGGTGGGATCGGTCGATATCCCCCAGGAAGCGTTCCTGGCTGTCCTGTCGATGGATGAGGATGAGAGGTAGGGAATCCCCGGATGTTCTGCCGGGGTTCTGCCGGGAGTGTTACGATTGTCAGGAATCCGCCGGAATGTATGGAAGTGTTGATGAACCTAGATAAAGGCACGATGATGGTACGAAAATCACTGATTGCGTTTCTGATTCTCTTTTCCTGGGTGGCAGCCGCTCAGGCGCAGTTCGAGGAGCCCGATATTCGTGCGGTCTCCAATGCCGAGCGCCATCAGTTCCAGTCCCGCTTCCGCGACATCGCCTGGACCGGTCAGGGACTCTACAACCCAACCACGATCGACCGGCTGCCCACCATGGAGCTCCGGGCCCGGCTGCAGGCGGTCTTCGGTGACCCCACACAGACCATCGGCGATCTGATCAAGGAGAATTTCCGGCCGGGGAAGGCGGTGCAGTTTGAGTACTGGTTTGTGATTGACGGGGAGATACCGATGATGATTCTCGATCTGGACGGTCCCTTTGAGAACGGTCTGGTCTACGTCGGTGCCAGCCGATATGTCGATCTTATGCCGGAAGTGAAGCGGACACTGACCCGGATGCTGATGGATGAATCGGTCGAGATGGCTTCCTACAGCGATTATTTCTATTCTCCTGAACGCGAACAGTGGTACAGGGTGGAGTATCGGGATGGTGAGTTCAAACGCGAAACCATCAGTCGGCCGGCTTTCTGATCCGGCCACTCTACGCGGGTCCGAACCCGTAAGGAACCTGCCTCTTAATCTCGGATAAAGCGAACGGATTTGGCGAAACGAAAAACCCCCTCGACGACAGACGAACGCAGGGGCCGGAAAGAAGCGGACGAGCAGAATGCAAAGCACTGGGCCAGGGAGTGGCTCGATGCGCTTCTATTTGCGGCGGTGGCGGCCATCATTCTGCGCATGTTCTTCTTCGGCGCCTACCGGATCCCCACTCCCTCCATGGAGCGGACCCTGATGACCGGAGACTTCCTTCTGGTCTCCAAGATGGCCTATGGAGCCCGCACCCCGATGACCGTCACCATTCCCTTCACCGATGTCTACATTCCCGGGCTCAATCTGCCCTGGACCCGCCTGCCCGGATACACGAAGATCAAACGGAACGACATTGTGGTATTCAACTACCCCATCGACACCGGCCCGGTATCGGTCAAGACCAACTACATCAAAAGGGCGGTGGGGATGCCGGGCGATGAGATCGAGTTCCGGGAGAAGCTGCTCTTTGTGAACGGGGAGCCGGAAGAGTTGGCAGAAACGATGATGCAGCACTACCGGGTGAGAGTACGTGAACGGGTCCGCCTCAGTCCGGCCAAGGTTCGCGAGGCGGGGGCGCGAATTGTCCGGTCGGAGGACCAGAACAACTATATCATCAACATGACCGCCCCGATGGCCGCCGAAATGGAGAAGTGGGGGGAGGTGGAGAGTATTGAACTTTTTGTGTTGCCCGCCGACCTGGACCTGTTCCGGAACAGCCGTTTCAACTTCTCCCGCGGGTTCCGGAACCATGACCACATGGGCCCCTTCACCGTACCCTACAAAGGTCAGGAAGTGATTCTTACCGCTGAGAACTGGCACATCTATCAGGACATTATCGAACGCTACGAGGCCAATTCGGTCCAGAGAAACGGGGATCGGTTCATCATCAACGGAGAGGAGACCGACCGCTACGTGATCGGAATGGATTACTACTTCATGGTGGGCGACAACCGCGACGACAGCGAAGACAGCCGCTACTGGGGGTTTGTACCGGAGAACCACCTGGTCGGAAAAGCGAGCATCATCTACTTCTCATGGGACAGCGAGCGGTGGATGCCCCGGTTCGGAAGGATGTTCGATCTGATTCACTAATTATTTGGGCAGGTTTACCCTGCTACCAGTTCATCCGACGGTGCATACTGCTCATCTTCGAAGTGGGATTCGATGAGGGCGATTTCTTCTTCGGTCAGATCGTATAGATTGTAGACTATCTGATCTATTTCTTCTTCAATGATGCTATTATCATAATTTGAAACTGTCCTCTTGTCTAAAACGTTCTCAACTAAGTCGGTGATTTGTTTTCTACCCGACTCTGTAAGAGAAGGGATTGGAAAATCCTTAATAAACACATAGCTAGGCTCAAAATAATCACCTCTTAATTTTGGTAATACATTTTTAAAAAAGAAAAACATTACTTTTGAGTTCAATATTCCTAGAAGTGCTTTATCATCCAAGCTTATAATGAAGCACTTTTGGTTAGTATACTGGCTGAAGTTGTCGAAAGTAAATTCTGGTCTTGGGCAGATATTTGGGTATATAATCTTCGGCTTCTCAAACTCCTCATAGTAGTCACAGGATCTCAGCTCCCACCAGTATTTTCCCTTGTCATACCTTTTTCGGGCTTTTTCCTCGAAGTTACTCAAGTGCTTGGCAATTGCCGGGTAGACTTCTAAGAACCAGTTCCATTTGTCGGGATGGGCGGTCTTTTCATCAGTCCAGCCATTCGGGATCAGGATGAGAAACTGCTCAGCAACCGGCTGTTGATATCTCTTGATATCCCTTCCGCGCAAGAATGGCTTGATCAGCTCTTCGCTCTTCGGATCTTCCCGGATCAATCTTTCGCGCATCTCCGCATCTATGACAAAGGCTTCATTCAGACCTGTTTTGATCCCATAGAAGATCTTCCCTTCCACATATTCTCCAAGAGGAACTCCCTTCGACCGTAACTTCTCCAGAAGAGCCTGGGATTTCCGGTCTATGAGCGCCCATCCGTCAACCGAAAGAGCGGACTGCTCCACCTCGAACCGATTCGCAGTCAGATAGTCATCGAGCCGGTCGAACTGCAAGGTATCGATATTCGCGGCATGGAAGATCCCGGAAGGAGGCTCCTTCCGGAGTTGAAGAAGGCAGGGGTAGGTGGTGGCCTCCTCGAAGACCGGAAGATCTCCGAAGTCGTAGATCGCATCGATCTGGAGACTGCTCTGCAACCAGGACCGCAGCTCCTTGCCGTAGTTGGCCCGCATCCACTTGTTGGCCACAATGTAGTGGAAGTATCCGCCCGGTCGGAGAAGTTCCATGCCGAGTTCTATGAAGTAGCTGTAGATGTCCGCCGTCCCCTGATAGACCCGGTAACGTTTCTGGAAATAGGGTTTGAATTCGGTGAGCTCCTCCTGACGGATATAGGGTGGATTCCCCAGGATCACATCAAAGCCGGTGAAATTCCCCTCCTCGTCAAGCAGTTCCGGGAATTCGAACCGCCATTCGAAGGATCCGTTGAAGAACCGATCGTCTTCCTCTTCGGCTTTCTGTTTTTCCAGCCGCCGCACTTTTTCTTTCTGTCTGGAGATCTCTTTGGCAGTAAACTTCATTTCTCCGAACAGATCATCGCCTGTCATTACCTCCAGCTTTCCCCGCTCCCTGGAAAGTTTCACGTTGATGGGGCGGTTGTTGTAGAGGGTGGTCCGATAGACCTCCTTGATCCGGTCAATCAGATTCTGGAGGCGCTGCTTCTCTTCTCTCTCACCGCTCTTTTTGTATTCCCGAACAGCCGATTTATACTCCTCCAGCGAGTAACCGCTCTTGCGGAATACGACACTGAGATCGCTTTCCAGATCGAACCGGCTGATGAGGGAGTTGCCCCGTTTGATATTGATGTCGATGTTGGGAAGTACTTCCAGATCCAGGCGGTTGCTCTCCGGTGTATAGTAGGCCCGTTTCAGCAGCTCGATCCAGAGTCTGAGCCGGCAGATTTTCACCGAGTTTGGGTTGATGTCGACTCCGAAAAGGCAGTTTTCGATCAGATGGCGGATTTCATGGAAAAGCGCCATCTGAACACGCTCCAGCCGGGGCTGGACCCGGCGTGTTGCGAGCCGCCTTCCGACCCAGGTGTGACTCACCTCGTACTCGAACAGGCTTACATCCTCCCCATCATCGATGCTGACCGTCAGCTCGTCGTTTTCCACCGACACTTCCAGGTGCGAAAGAATCTTTCCATCCCTGTCGCAGAGGATGTTGAGCCGGGACTTGATGGCAATCAGCTCGTTCAGACTGGATACGAGAAAGTGTCCCGATCCCACTGCCGGATCACAGATCTTCAATTCGTTGATCACCCGGTTGGCTTCATCCAGCGGGATCCGTTCCCGGTGGATGTAATTGTACAGATCGTCAAAATGGGTGCAGTCCCAGCCAAAGCGTCGGTTAAAGGCATCTGTCACCGCCTTTTCCAGCGTCTCCCTGGCCATATATTCGGTGACGAAACCGGGTGTAAAAAAAGAACCGTCTTTGTAGCCGTTGATCTTCTCGAAGATCAGACCGAGAACAGAGGCGTTTATCAGGCTTTTGCTCTCCTCGCGGATCTCTTCACCGCCTTCCGCCGAGAAATCGTAAGCATCCAGAAACCGGAAGAGATAGTCGAGCGTATTGAGGCTGTTGCCTCTCTCCTTGTAGAGCACACTCCGGCTGTAGACCGGCATGTCGGACTGATCATCCAGGCCGGAAATCCGGGTGGTCTGGCGCTCGAGTGGCGAAACGTCAAACAAAGAGCTGTTCAGATAGGGAATGTGGCCATACTTGTTATTGATCCCTTCCGGACGTTCGTCCCGTTTTCGCGCCAGTACCTGAAAGAAAAGTTTATTCAGTTCATCAAAGCTGTCGATGAACCTGTAATTCAGGAACCGAAAACCGGGATCCTGACGGTGGTAGCGATAGAGTTGTGCTTCCAGGAGTTTCAGGAAAAGAATCCGGTTCATCCAGGTGATGCAGAGCTCCAGTGCCAGGTGGAAGAGCTGCTCTTTCCGGTTGGCTCCATACTGCACCAGAGGTTCCTGAACACCCTGCAGATGATCCTCGGAATCCAGAATACGAATGGTGTTTTCAATGAGGGAGCCGGGCTTCCGGTTCTCCGGATCTGCACGGCGGATAAGCCGGACATTCGCCACTTTTTTCTCTTCCAGCCCCAGAATGTAGAGTAGCTCCCGATAGAACTCCCTGTTCAGGCTGTTGCTGTCGTTGGCAAACGGCTCCTTGAGCAGATGAACCGGAGTGAAGAGTTTGAAAACAGGGATCAGTTTCTTTTCGTAATCGCTCTGTTCCGCTCCTTTCAGAAATTTTCGTGCAGCAGTCAGAGGAAGCCACACTCCATGGATCGGTCCGGGCTGTTCTTCAATAAATCGGCTGATCTCCCGGTACATGAAATCACTGGTGGAGGATACCTTGCGGTCCGCCTTCCACTCCTTCCACGTTCTGCGCAATCGGGATGGGCGGTAGAAGAGACGCTCGAACTCCTGTGCATCGAAAATGAACCATTCATCCAGATTGGTGATGATCACATGCTTCAGGTCGGTATTCTTATGCTCGATCCGTTCCTGCAGATAATAGTGCACCGCTTCATGCATCGCTTTGCGGTTGATCTGATCACGTGTGATCATCTCCGCCCGGTTGGAGGGTCTCTTGACCTCGATCAGGACTCCGACGCTCTCTTTCGGCCGGCTCCCGTTGTGGATAACCAGATCGTAACGGCCACGGGTATTGATGTAGTAATTCTCAAAACCGATACTCTTGAAGAGTGGTTTGAGAAAGTTTTTGAAATGCTCTTCACTCTCTCCCTCTTCTCTGGCGGCGGCCACTTTCTCAAAATGGAGCTCAAGTGACTCCTTGAACAGGTCGAATTTCTCCCGTTCGATGGGCTGTTTCAGCCAGGCCTTATTAATCGACTGCCGGACAGTTTTGGATATGAACTTCATAACGAGAGAGAGAGGTCTGAACCCGAAAAAAGTGTAGAGTCACGTAATCCTAAAATAACAGAAGTGGGACAATTAGAAAGACCTCACCCTTTACAGATCAAGGAGTTCCTCCAAATATTTTCCACAAATCCAAAAACTCAAACAAAATTCTCCCGGCTGCAGGATGGCAGCTCTGTACTACGCGATCAAAAGAGCAGACAGATTTCTGCAGAATATAATTTCAGGTGATTATCCGGTATCCATTTGGAAGATAATTTCATAGAATCGACCCGAACGTATATCAGAACCAACCTGAACCGGACCCAATTCCTGCTGCTCATGCCGAAGCCCGAATCGCCGATTAAAAAGGCATCCCTGCTCATGCTGCTCCTTGCAGCCGTTCTGCTCCAGACCGGATGCAATTCCACCCCCACCCGGACTGCTTCCACCCTTCCTCCCGGTGATCCGGAAAACGACGGCCTGATCCTGCCGGAAGGATTCGAGGCGGTTGTGGTGGCGGAGGGAGTGGGCCGTGCACGTCATCTGGTGGTGAACGAGAACGGGGATATCTACGTAAAGCTCCGTTTCAACGATTCGATGCAGGGAAAGGGAGGAACGGTCGGGCTGCGTGACAACGACGGGGATGGAAAGGCGGATGTGATCAGCTATTTCGGCGAGTATCGCGATGAAGGGAGCCTGGGGTGCTGCATCACCATCCACAATGGTTACCTCTATTTCAGCACGATGCGGAACGTCTACCGGCAGAAACTTGAGCCAGGCAGGCTGGTTCCCGAATCGGAACTGGAACTGATCATGACCGACGACCATGAGCATGGTGTCACCCACTGGCACAATACCAAGCCGATGGCGTTCGACAATAAGGGAAACATGTACGTTCCGTTCGGTACGCCGAGCGACGCCTGTCAGGACATGGATCTCTATGGACCGGTGGGATTGCCGGGCGGAACGGGTCTGGACCCCTGTCCGGAAAGGGAGAAGCATGCGGGAATCTGGCGGTTCGATGCCGAAAGGCAGGGGCAGACGCAGGATGACGGCTACATGTTTGCAACCGGGATCCGGAGTGTACTTGGCCTGACGTGGAACCCGGATGATGAGCATCTCTACGCGGTGGTGCATGGCATCGACAATTTCCACACCATGTTCCCCGACCGGTTCACCGCCTGGGAGGGGGCGATGCTTCCAGCCGAAACCCTTCTCCGCATTGAGGATGGGGATGATTTCGGATGGCCTTACGCCTATTACGATCAGATTCAGAAGAAAAATGTGCTCCAGCCCGGTTATGGCGGGGACGGGAAGATCGTAGACCGGGCCGCCGAATTCACAGAGCCTCTGCTCGGGTTCCCCGGCCACTGGGCTCCGCAGGATCTGCTCTTCTATAAAGGGGATCAGCTCCCGGAGCGCTATCGCAACGGGGCGTTTGTGGTGTTTCACGGTTCAAGCGACCGCGCACCCTACCCGCAGTCCGGCTATTTTGTGGCGTTCGTTCCGTTCCGGGACGGCTCACCAACGGGGGATGTGGAGGTGTTTGCCGATGGCTTTGCACGGGTCGATACCGTGGTCACTCCCAGTGATGCGGTCTACCGGCCGATGGGGATCGCGGAAGGTCCGGATGGCTCCATCTATCTTTCCGATTCCAGACAGGGCAGAATCTGGCGGATCATGTTCAAGGGGGACCGGGAAAACTTCGCAGAGCCGCAGCTGCGCGATCTGCAGCAGCGGATGCAGACCGTCTCCTACCTGAAAACCCCCGATCCGGAGGAGGATCACCTGCAGCGGGGCAACACCCTGCAGGGCGGGATTCTCTACAACAGCTACTGCGCCTCTTGCCATCAGCGGGATGGCCGGGGTGATGGCAACCGCTACCCGCCCCTGCGGGGAGACCACTGGGTGGATGGCGCCCAGGACGAGCGCCTGATCCGGATCATTCTGGGCGGGCTGGAGGAGGAGATTATCGTGAACGGGCAGACGTTTTACGGGATGATGCCCGGGTTTGACAATGTGCTCGATGATCTGGCTGTCTCCTCCATTGTGACCTACATCAAAACCCGGTTCAACCAGGCGAGAGGCTCGGTCGTCACGCCTGCCGAGGTGGCCGAGATCCGAAAGAGGATGTCCGGCAGCTGATCGGATCCCGGTGATTTCTGGCAGGTGAGTCCGGACGGTCCAGGTAAGGCACTCGTTATGTGCCCGGAGATGATCCCCGGTGCGGATCCGGGAATCCGCCCGGGCGTGGGCCCCGGAGCTACAGCTACCGTCGGGCGGGGTAGTGCTCCATGGCAAAATACTCCACGCCGGTGGGGGAGATCCGGCTTTCATAGAGCGTGATGCGCTCGACGGTAAATGGGGAGGTCCGGAGGCTCTGGTGACGCTCCAGGAAAGAGACGACCTCGGACCGCAGCCGCCCGGGATCGTCCGCCTGGCGGGTGTTTATCCGGGCCAGGGTCAGGTGAGGAATCCATGGTTTGCTCTCCGGCTCGGCACCCGCTTCTTCTGCTATCCGGACAACCTCTTTTCGAAGTGTTGCAAGGACCGGATGGGAGGAGGGAGTCTCCCGCACCCCGGCCCAGAGGATCCGTGGAGAGCCCTTCTGAGGAAATCGTCCCACTCCCTCTATCTGAAGTTCAAAAGGGTGAAAAGGGATCTTCCGAAGCCCCTCTTTCAGCAGATTTCTCTTCTCATCGGAGAGGTGACCGGCGAATTTGAGAGTGAGGTGGATCTGGCGGTGTGGAATCCACCGGACACCCGGAATCCGGGTCTGCAGCGACGCCAGCTCGATACGGATGAAATCGGGCGGGGTTATGGCGACGAAGAGTCTCACGGGTATCGGAAGAAGATTACACCTCTTTGCGCAGACTCTTTCCCCGCTTGATCCCTTCCCTGATGGCCAGCTGTCCGCACCCCGCATCGATATCATCCCCGCGGCTCCTTCGTACAGTGGCAGTCACCTGCAGATCGACCAGCGTACGGATAAAGGTGTTGAGACGATCCTCACGTGCCCGGTCGAGTTCCACTCCATCCACCCGGTTGTACATGATGATGTTCACTTTCGAGGGGACCCAGTGTGCAATTTCCGCCAGTTTCCGAGCATCCTCCACCGAGTCGTTGAACCGGTCGAAGAGCAGATATTCGTAGGTGACCGGGTTCATGGTCTCTTCAAAGTAGTGAAGAACCGCCTCACGCAGCTTCTGCAGCCCGAGAGAGTGGTTGATCGGCATGATCCTGCTCCGCTTTTCATCATCCGCGGCATGCAGGGAGATGGCCAGGCGGACCGGAAGCTGGTCATCGGCCAGCTGCATGATCTGTTTGGTGAGCCCTACGGTTGATACGGTGATCCTTTTCGGGGAGAGTCCCACTCCTTTTTCATGGCAGAGGATATCGGCCGACTCACGGACCGCCCTGTAGTTGTGCAGGGGCTCGCCCATACCCATATAGACCACATTGGTGATCTTTTTCCCGTACTCTTCTTCGGCGATTGTGTTGATGATCTGCACCTGATCGACGATCTCCCCGTGCGTCAGGTTCTTGAAGAACCCCATTTTGCCCGTGGCGCAGAAACTGCAACCGAAGATGCATCCCACCTGGGAAGAGACGCAGACCGTGAGGCGGTTGGGTGTGCCGTCGGGATGGAAGTCGGGGATGAGAACCGACTCGATGCGGCTCCGTTCCGCATCATCCAGTTCAAAGAGAAACTTGATCGTGCCGTCTTTCGATTTCTGCTGGTGGTGGATGCGGAGGCGGTTTACAAGAGCGATCCCTGCAAGCTGCTCCCGGAGGGTTTTCGGCAGATTGGTCATCTCATCGAAAGAGGAGGCGCCCTTCTGCCAGAGCCACTGGAAAATCTGATCTGCACGGTAGGAGGGCTGGTTCAACCCGCTGCAGAACTTTTGCAGCTCCTCCCTGGTCAGACTCTTCAGATCGGTTTCCTCCCGCCCGGTGCGTTCTGCATCGGTTGAGATCGGCTCGTTATCTATGGATTGAGGCATTTCTGTGAATTAGATCGTTTCGGAGTCCCGGCTCTCTGTTTTGGGGCTCTCTTCATCGTCCGGTAATTTACTCCGGTTTTATGAGAACGGCTGCTTCAAATCGGGATTCCGAACCGGAACATGTTGACTCCGACAGTTACAACGTAGCGGCGGGGCGGGTAGTCTGAACCCGCAGCATGAAGGCCGGTCCGGACGCGGCCAATCAAAATCCAAAATACAGAACCGGTTGTCTGATCCCGGTCGGGATACGGCTGATCTGAACGCCGGTCCGGAGGCGGCAATCTCCGGTCCGGGGGATCAGAAGCGTTGGTTCACGGCATGGTTGAAGATCGACCCGAAGGTGTAGTTCAGCCCGACCGAGACGCTATAGTCGAAGGAGGTGGGAACGATACAGCTCCCCAGTGTGCGGCAATCGTCCGAAATTTCGCCGGCCGGCAGAGAGATCTGGTCGTTGATGATCCGGTAGCGGCCCGACATGTTGACCGACAGCCCCCGGATGATGCGGATGTTGAGCGAGGGCCAGAATTCCAGCCGGTTTATCGCGGTATCATGGAAAAAATTGGAGGCATTCACGGAGAAGTCGATCCGCCCCCAGGGCTGGTCATACCGTACCTGGGTATGAAGACTCTGGTGCAGCATGGTCTGGGCGGTCTTGAAGTAGACCGTCTCCTGAAAATACTCCCGATAGATGGGAGTGACACGGTAGCGGACGACAATCCGCCGTTCCTGATATTCAGAGTAGGGGAAGACGTTGTACTCGATCGCCGGGGAGGCCTCCACGTTGAGGCGGATGTTGTCCGGACGGTGGAAGTTGACCCGCGAGTAGAGCCCGATGGCGAAGTTTTCATGGAGGCTGTAGGCGATCAGGCCCCAATACTCCCCCCAGTCCCTGTTCACCATGGCGATCCGGTCGGAGAGTTCGAGTCTTCTCCGGCTGATATCCCCCCGGAGGCGGGTCAGGATCTTCACTTTGTCGGTAACCCTTTCCGCGTAAAGCCCCGTATGGAATCCCATGTTCCGCTCGCTGGAGTGGCCGTTCACCCATCCGCTCACGTTGATATCAAAGACCCAGCCGTTCCATGGATCGATCTCCTCTTCCGGCTCCTCCTCCAGCGGAGGAGCGTCGTAGAAAATGTCAAGATTCTCGATGGCCGATGTGGCGGAAGCAAATGGAACCAGCCCGATCTTGATGTACCGGACCAGCCCGGAGCGCTCTTCATCCGCACTGTCTGTATCCCGCGTTCGGTATTTAAGGGTATCACTGCGGGAAGCGTAGGTGCCGATACCGCGGAAATGGAGGGTATATTCCCTGCCGCCGGAGGTGGGGGCATCGGTGATTCTCAGGTAGATATCGGCATCATCCTGATCCCGCACATAGTGGACAAACTCAATATTGGTGCGGATGTAGTTGAAATCACATCGCTGGCAGTCCAGATAGACATTCGGAACCCCCCGGCCTGCACTCTGCGCCATTGCCGGCCCGGCCGGAAAAAAGAGTAACAGCAGAAGCAGGCTCGTGAGTGATCTCAGCACCGGAGTGAACCCATTTGAAGTGAAATCTTTTTTGAAGAATAAAATGCCGACAAAAAAGCCGGTTCAATGTAATCAATTCCGTTTTGATCCGCTGCGGTACTTATCGGCATCCCGGCAGATTTCATCAGCCCGCCGGATCGGTCCGGCGCTCAGTTTTTCCAGTAGAAGGGGGTGAAGAGGATCAGTACCGTAAAGAGTTCAAGCCGCCCAACCATCATCATCAGCAAAAGCACCCACTTCCCGATCCAGGGCAGCGATGCCCAGGTTCCGGTTACCCCGAACTCTCCCCATGCCGGACCCACATTGCCCAGGCAGGCGATGCTCGCTCCCATGGCAGTCATCAGGTCGTATCCCATCATGGTGAGCAGG
>CAYTTA010000035.1:9642-27308 GCA_964440655.1 uncultured Balneolaceae bacterium | reverse complement strand
CTCTCAGCGAGACCCACTCCTCAAGGCCGGAGCCGTCAAAGAGAACGATGGCATCTTCCGGAGGCGGGGTGAAGTGTGGATCGGCAGCTACCACCGCCGGCTCAGGTTCCCACACTTCGGTCTCTTCTGGTCTCATCTGTTGAGTAGATTGGCAGTTGGCGGTTCCGGCAAAAAGAGCCAGGGCTGCAGTAGCGAGGAGCGGGTATCTCATCATGGAAGTCTGGTCGGTTTATTTTAGCCGGCCTGGTTTGCCCAAGCCGGTCCGGTTTGCTCCCCGCTCCGGTTTACTCAAACCGGAGCGTTCCGAAGTATTCGGGCATGTGAAACCGGGGAGTCGGATGATCGACGAAGGACCAGGTCAGCCAGTGCGGATGGGAGGTCCGGTCGGCGATCTTGTAGAAGTTGGCTCTCCACTCAACCCCGGAGCCCGGTCGTTCCACCTGCGTATACTGCTCCAGCATCGCAATGGGAATCCGGTACTCCAGAGTCCAGGTTACAGGATCCTGAATCTCCGGATCCACGATGCGGGGCATGGATGCTGCCAGCTCGATTTTGTCAAATTCACTCCGGGGAATACGGACGCGCTGCCCGCCCTCTTTCTGGAAATGGAACAGGGCGGTTCCGCCGCAGTTGACTTCCAGATTGAAGTAGCCGTTGGAGAGATCGGTGCTGGGGGTGAAGAAGAACTCCACACAGCTGTCCCGGTAGACCGGCCCCTGATATTCATCCACGATACAGTGGACATACTGATCATCCACCTTGAAGATCACATAGATCGACTCCTCATCGTGAGCCACCTTCACTTCCACTCCCGGCCGGTGCTCGGGGAGGTCCCCCATGTAGTTTTCCAGACGCAGAGGGGTGAACCCCCGCCAGGGAGCCTTGTCCCAGTTGCTGTCGATCCGGACCGGACGGCTGATCCGCGGTACATGGTGAATCCAGGTATCGTTTTGCTGTTCGGATCCGATATCGGCAGGGGAGAGCATGGTCGTTTTGTGGGAGGTTGTAACGGCGTGTGCAGCAACATCCTGTGGTTGAACGCAAAATGTCACAAGAATCAGAAAAATCAAAAAAATCAATCGGTTCATGCGCTTTATAACAGTTGAGATGAGTCGGTTTTATAGAAAAGTTAATGGAAAAATCGGACGTGGGAATCCCATCCCCGGCCGGTATTTTGCCACGGGGAGAGAAAATAGTACAAATCAGGCTATTGGCAAGACCCCCAAACCTTGCTATATTTGCAATTCGTTCCCGTTCGGGTTTTACCCATACGGTTACGGTACGGGCGCTTAGCTCAGTTGGTTTAGAGCGCTACCCCGACACGGTAGAGGTCACTGGTTCGAATCCAGTAGCGCCCACATATTCAGGAGGGGGTCAACCGCATATCAATCAAGCCCGCCTCTTTACAAAAAGGTTCTATGATAAATCGAAGAGTCAGCAGGGAAGTTGTACTTCAGGCGCTTTATGCGCTGGAGGTCGGTCAGAACCCTTCGGAACAGATACGGCAAGAGATTATCAAGAGAAGAGTGGGGTCGGACAGGGAAGCCCTGAAGTTTGCCGAAAGCCTCTATTTCCGTACGGTGGAGATGGAGAAGGAGCTCGATTCCATCATCCAGGAGCAGATCAGGAACTGGGAGATCAGCCGCCTGGCTGTGATCGACAAGCTCATACTGCGGATCGCGCTCTGCGAGTTTCTCCGGTTCGAGGATATTCCCACCAAAGTGACGATCAACGAGGCGATCGAACTGGCAAAGCGCTACTCGACACGCAACAGCGGCAAGTTTGTGAACGGGATTATCGATGCCGCCCTGGCTTCACTCAACGAGCAGGGGCGTATCCGGAAAACGGGCAGGGGGCTGGTGGATACCCCCCGCAAACCGGACAACTGACCTTTTTCT
This sequence comes from uncultured Balneolaceae bacterium, assembly GCA_964440655.1. Classification (GTDB taxonomy): domain Bacteria; phylum Bacteroidota; class Rhodothermia; order Balneolales; family Balneolaceae; genus CAYTTA01. The sequence goes on along the minus strand of CAYTTA010000035.1, from coordinate 25,410 downwards.
GCTTGCAGCGGAAAAGCAGTTTAAGCTGTATGACAGCTGGAATCTGAGTTGAAGCGGACCTCCCCGGATTCCTGATCCGTGGTTCAAAATCTGATGTTCACGATCTGCTGTGTTCCCGAGCCAGCCCTTTCTGCAGCTTCAGGAACTAGAGGTTCATGAAGAGGATCCAGCTTCCCATCACCATCAGGAAACCGGCGAACCCTTTTTTGAGACTTTCACCGGAGATCCATAGCCCCAGCTTCCGCCCTGCCAGACTCCCCACCGCTCCGATCAGACTGAAGATGATGACAATCTCCCAGTTGACCGGCAGTCCCTCCATGGAGAGCACGTCCAGGTATTTGATAAAGCCGCTGAAGCTTTTGATGGCGATGATGATCAGGCTCGTGCCGACAGCCAGGCTCATCGGCAGCCCGCCGAGAAGAACGAGTGCGGGAACGATGAGAAACCCGCCACCCACTCCGACCAGGCCGGTAAGCACTCCGACGGCAATCCCTTCCAGGGCGATCTTCCACCAGGGATGACGATGCGGTGAGGTGGTCGTCACTTCATCGGAACTTGCCGCTCCCTGCAGGGTGGAGCTCCGGAGAAGGAGTGACCTTCCCCTGGCATCCAGGAACATCATCACGGCGGCTGCAATCATCACCACGGCGAAGAGAAGCAGCTGGAAGGTTCCCGAGACCCAGGCCGATAGCAAGGCCCCCGCCCAGGTGCCGGCCATTCCCGGCAGTCCGAAAAGAAGGACACTGCGCCAGTGGATCTGTTTTTTCAGGGCGTAGGGGACGAAGCCCGCAAGGCTGATCGCCCCTACAATCCCCAAAGATTCCGCTATCGCCACCTTCTCCGGTTCACCCGCCAGGTAGATCAGCACCGGTACGGTGAGAATCGATCCTCCCGATCCAAGAAGTCCCAGAGAGAGCCCGATCAGCAGGGCCCCGATCCAGAAGAGTATCATCGGACCAGATCGGAATCGGCGTTTTTGATCTCATCGTTCACCCATTTCACATCATACCCCCTGGAGTCCAGAAGCGCAGCCGCATGGATGGCCCGTGGTCCCAGCGCGCAGTGCACCACCAGTGTCTTCTCTTTTGGAAGGGAGTCGATCTGATCGGCCAGCCGCGTATGGGCGATGTTGATCGAATCAGGCAAATGGCCGGCCCGGTGTTCATAAGAGTTCCGGACATCCACCACCTGGACCTCCCCGCTGCTCTCTTTGGAGAGCTCCACAGCCTGGCTGAAGTCGATCGCTTCCAGAACGACACGATCCGGATGCTGCTCCACATCCTCCGGAACGATGTACCCCTCGATGTGATCCAGACCCACCCGGACCAGATCGCGCACCGCATCCTCGACGTTCTCTTCCCCGATCACGAGATAGATCTTCTGATCGGGATCGGCATAGGAGCCGGCGATCGTGTTGAACTGCTTGTGTCCAAACATCGCCAGCATCGACCCTTTCAGATGTCCTTTTGCGTACTCATCAGCAGTCCGGGTGTCGATCACCAGGATATCCTCTCCCTGGGGGATCCGGTCGGGGCTCACCCGCTCCGGCCGTGGAAGGGATCCAAGAACGGGTGCGCCGTCCCGGTTCCACGCCTTCATCCGTGCAAAATAGAGGGGTGGCTCCGGCTGTCCGTCCAGAATGTAGGAGACAAACTCATCCTCCGATGTGGCAGCCTGCAGGGCGGGGTTGGTGATGCGTTCATACCCGACGGTGCTGTCTGGCACGGCTCCCAGCGACTTTCCGCAGGCGCTTCCGGCACCGTGTCCCGGCCAGATCTGCAGGTAGTCCGGGAGTTTTCGGAATTCCTCGAGGGAGCGGTAGAGTGTGCGGGCGGAGGGCTCCATCACGCCTTTTACACCGGCAGCGGTCTCCAGAAGATCGGGCCGGCCCACATCGCCGACGAAGACGAAATCCCCGGTGATGATACCCATCGGTTCATCGGTGGCCGCCCCGTCCACAACCAGAAAGCTGACCGATTCGGGGGTATGTCCCGGTGTATGGAGGACCTCAAACCGGATGTTTCCAAGCTTGAACCGGTCCCCGTGACGTATCAGCTCAAAATTATAGTCGCTTCCGATCAGCCATTCATACTTCCAGTCGCTGTCCCCCTCGTCGGAGGCGTAGACCTTGAGGCCTTTTTCAGCCAGCTCCCGGAGTCCGGAGACGTAGTCGGCATGAATGTGGGTGTCGGCCGCGGCCACAAGCTCCAGGTTCTCTTCGGCGGCCAGGTCAAAATATTGATCCACGTCCCGGAGAGGGTCGATCACGATAGCCTCTCCCGACTGCTGACAACCGATCAGGTAGGAGTACTGTGCCAGTTTTCTGTCGAATATCTGTTTGAAATACATGATCTTGTCGATTGATTAAGGTGTGTTGAAATTGCTTCTCACTGCTGCATCTCAGTGGGGCAGACGGTGCCTCACCATTCCGTAGACCCACGTTCCCATCACCGCACTGGCGATGGGTACCAGCATGACACTGTATCCGGCACCGGCCAGAATGAACAGGGGGGCGGGGCAGGCGCCGGTCAGCGCCCATCCCAAACCGAACAGGGTTCCGCCGGCGAGATACCGGGTAACCTGGGTGGAATCCTTGGGCGGGATTTCAATCGGATTCCCCTCAAGGTCTTTTGCCTGAATCCGGCGGATAATCTGCAGGGAGGTCATGGCAACCAGGACGGCGGTACCGATGATGCCATACATGTGAAAAGAGTCGAACCGGAACATCTCCTGAATCCGGAACCAGGAGACCACTTCGGCCTTGACCAGTACAAATCCGAAAAAGAGGCCGGCAAGAAGGTATTTGAGAAGGTTTTTCATAGGTTGATGCGTTTGTTCGATGTAGGCGTACGACGTGGTTTGTTCGATACTTTAGTTCGATACGTTTGTTTGTGCACGGAGTGTAGATCTGACAGCGCGGTTTTCTGGGGAGTCGATCAACCGAACAGGAGTGGGAAGATCAGCCAGGTGACTGTAAGTCCTCCTATAAAGAACCCGATCACGGCGATCAGGGATCCGACCTGGAGATCGGCCAGACCGCTGATGGCATGGCCCGAGGTGCATCCTCCGGCATAGCGCGTTCCGAACCCGACGAGAAATCCGCCCACGACCAGTGCAAGGAAACCGGGAAGGGTGGCCAGACTCTCCCAGCTGAAGAGCTCACGCGGCATCAGTCCGTTGAAATCGTGAAAGCCGAACTCCTGGAGACGGGCAACCGTATGCCCGGAGATGGAAACGGGATCGGGGTTGGCCAGGACCCAGCCACCGAGATAACCGCCACCGACGGCTCCGGCAAGAAAAAGAAGATTCCAGAGCCCCTTCTCTTTCCAGTCATACTGAAAATAGGGGAGCCTGCCGGGCATGACCGCGGCACAGATATGGCGAAAGTTTTCCGATACACCGAAGAGCTTTCCTCCTGCAAGCAGAAGGATCGGGACGATCAGTCCGACAAGAGGCCCGGCGACATACCAGGGCCAGGGTTGTTTGAGGAGTTCGATCATTGCTTTGGAGAAATTGGGATTAATTGTTGCTCGGATTCGACACTGTTGCCAAGATAGAGAGGTTGATAATTCATGTCAATACATGTATTATGTTGTATTGACTTGTAGGTACATGAATCCCTTTGTATTTTTCCGTAACGAACGGCAACCCGAAAACTTCTGAGCCCCCATGAGACTCCAGGATGGTATCCCCCGTCATGCCCAGATCAGCCAGTGGCTTCGCACCGAGATAGAGCAGGGGCGCTTCAGCCCCAATGAGAAGCTGCCTTCGGAAAATGAATTATGCAAAATGTTCGAGGTGAGCCGGGTAACTGTCCGGAAAGCACTGCAGACTCTTGAGAACGAACAGCTCATCTACCGATCCCAGGGGCTTGGTTCCTTCGTGGGGGATCTCCGCCCCCGGCAGTGGCTGCTTCATCTCACAGACTTTGAGGAGGATATGCGTAAAGCCGGGATGGAGGCGGTCTCCAGGGTGATCCGTCAGACGGTTGAGCCGGTGCCGGAAAGGGTGGCATCGCTGCTCCGCCTCCATGAAGGGGACAAGGCGCTGCGTCTGGTCCGGCTCCGTCTGGGGGACGGGCAGCCGATCGCCCTTGATATCACCTGGCTCCCCCTTTTCTACGGGCAGCTGATCAACGGGTACGATCTCGAAAAGGAGACGATCTTCAGGATACTGGAACGGGATTATGACATTCCGGTGCAGAAAGGGTTCTACCGCATCCAGGCGGAAAATGCAGATGCCCGCGTTGCGGAATATCTGCAGGTTGAGCCGGGCAGGGCGCTGTTGCTTATGGACCGCCTCTCTCTGACGACAGGGGACAAACCGGTCTACTATCAGAAGCGTTATATCCGGAGCGACCGGATGATGTATGAGCTGGTTGCCGACAGGGGGGACGGCGGCCGTCAGGGTGAGAGCAACATGCCGCTCCGGGAATTTCTTCCGATTTTCAACCGGGAAGAATCCTAAACGGATCGATAATTGCCCCCATTCACCACGGCATACCATGGAGCAGAGCGCTCGACGTTTCAAAAACAGGGAGGATCGGGCCCCCGACCAGTGACCTCTACCGTGTCGGGGTAGCGACGCTCATGTCAGGATATGGATGCTTCCAACCACTGGCTCCCAACCCCCCGCGGCAAACGCTATCGGTCACTGCGATGAATCCACGGTAACGCCCAGTGCCTTGCGGACCGTTGGAGCCACTTCGGTGGCAAACAGCTCGATCGAGCGCATCATCTTGTCATGGGGGACACTACCAACGCTCATCTGGATCAGAAAACGGCTGTGACCGAAGATCTCATGCTGCCAGAGGATTTTTTCGGTCACTTCCTGGGGACTCCCCACAAAGTTGGCTCCCCGGAGCTCCCGCGATGCCTCGAACTGCTCCCGCGTCATGGGTGGCCATCCCCGTTCCCGCCCGAGCTGATCCATCACCTGCTTGAAGGCGGGGTAGGCGATATCGGCGGCCTCCCGGGAGGTATCGGCCAAAAATCCGTGGGAGTTGATGCTCAGCGCCGGTTCGGGATGCCCCGCCGCTCGGGCCGCCTCGCGATGAAGATCGGCAAAGGGCTTGAACCGTTCCGGATACCCGCCGATGATGGCCAGGGCCATTGGAAGGCCGAGTCGACCCGTGTTGACCGCGGACTCCGGGGTTCCTCCAACGGCAATCCAGACCGGAAGCGGCTTCTGAATGGGTTGTGGCCAGACTCCCCGATTGTGAATCGCCGGACGGTGCTTCCCGTTCCAGCTGATCACCTCCTTCTCGCGTAGAGCCAGCAGGAGCTCCAGATTTTCGGCAAAAAGTTCGGAGTAGTCGTTCAGATCATACCCGAAAAGGGGAAAGGACTCGATAAATGAACCTCTACCGGCCATGATCTCGGCGCGTCCTCCGGAGAGCAGATCAAGGGTGGAAAACTGCTGATAGACCCGCACCGGGTCGTCGGAACTGAGTACTGTAACCGCACTGGAGAGGCGGATTCTTTTGGTTCGTGCCGCGGCTGCAGCCAGGATCACGGCCGGGGCCGATGAGACATACTCCTCCCTGTGATGCTCGCCGATTCCGAACAGGTCGAGACCGGCCTGGTCGGCCAGTTCAATCTCTTCCATAAGGTTGGCAAGCCGTTCGGCCGGAGAGAGCTGCCTGCCGGTCCGCGGATCGGGTGTATTGTCCACAAAGGTATAGATTCCCAGTTCCATAGTATTTTGTTTGGTTCAGCCTTCCGTCTCCCGCGCGATTCTCCTTTCGGAAAACGGTCCGTTTGCAATGTTTCCTTACGGGACCCCAGAAAGCTCCCGATCCTCCGGCTTCACAGAAAGATCAGAGCAGAACAGGCAAAGGATAAAAGTCTCTCCGTTGCTCCGGGAGACTTTTCATTGCAGACCTTCGTATTTTAGGCGGTTTGATCAGAAAAAATTGTCAGAACTCTGATAAACGTTCAGAAGCCGGATCTATTGGCTCGTGCTCTGAACATCGGCCGCGGATCCCGTTCAGGATCTGACCGATTCTTCAGTAAATCTTCTGTCTGCCGGATCAGGCGGTATCGGCCGTTCCGGTACGGTTGCGACGGCACGGCCCGAACGCATCAAACAAAACATAATTGAGAACGGTATGAATCTGAAATGCGGTATCGTGGGGCTGCCCAACGTGGGTAAATCCACTCTTTTCAATGCGCTGAGCAACGCCGGAGCGGAAGCGGCCAACTTTCCCTTCTGCACGATCGATCCCAATGTGGGGCAGGTGGCTGTACCGGACGAGCGTCTGGAGAAGCTGGCGGAGCTGGCCAATCCCCAGAGAGTGCTGCCGGCCACCATTGAATTTGTCGACATCGCCGGGCTTGTCAAGGGGGCATCGGAAGGGAAGGGGAAAGGGAATGCCTTTCTTTCCCACATCCGGGAGGTGGATCTGATCATTCATGTAGTCCGCTGTTTTGATGATACCGACATCATCCATGTGGAGGGATCGGTAGATCCTGAACGCGACATCCGCATCATTGAAGATGAGTTGATCCTGAAGGATCTGGAATCGGTTGAGAAACGGCTCGCCAATCTGAAGAAGCAGGTCAAGACAGGAGACCGGAAAATTGCGGAACAGCTCGAGGTGATCACTGCCCTGCAGGAGCATCTGGCCGATGGAGGTTCGGTCCGGACGTTCGCACTTCCCGACGGTGTTGATGAAAAGGAAGGAGGAAAGGCGTGGGCGGATCTTTTTCTGCTTTCGGCCAAGCCGGTCCTCTATGCCTGTAACGTTTCCGAAGAGGATCTTCAGGAGGGTAATGACTATGTCGAGAAGGTCCGGGAGATCGCAGACATCCATGATGACAGTGTGGTGATGTTCTGCGCCCGAATGGAGGCGGAGATTGCCGAGCTGGATGAGGAGGAGAAGCAGATGTTCCTGGATGAGCTGGGTGTGGAGAGCTCAGGACTGGACCGGCTGATCCGGGCTGCCTATGAGAATCTGGGGCTGATCACCTACTTCACTGTGGGGGAGAAAGAGGTAAGGGCATGGACCATCGCCAGGGGGACCAAAGCTCCCGGAGCGGCCGGAGTGATCCACTCCGATTTCGAGCGCGGGTTTATCCGTGCCGAAACCATCTCTTACGACGATTTTGTCACCTATGGATCGGAAAAGGCGGCCAAAGAAGCGGGCCGAATGCGACAGGAGGGGAAGGAGTATGTGGTCCAGGACGGAGATGTGATGCTCTTCCGCTTCAATGTCTGATAATGAAGCAGCGGGAATAAACTGAAGCAGCGGGCAATAAACTGCAGCGGGCAATAAATTGAAGCAGCGGGAAATAAACTGATAATGGAAGGCAAAAAAAAGCGAAGCCAAGGTTTCCTTCCGCCGGTATTATCCGGGTCAAGTTCGTGAGGTATAATCTCAGCTCCGATGCTGATCAGAGCACCCTCAACCATTGGCTTCTATTGCATCCTGGCGATGCAATGAACTTCACTCATTTCACAGATCTTCATTCATTCCACTAGTAAACTACCAAATGGTCCATCGGTGTGCACTACCCGCTTTTATGAATATTGCGTCTCTCTGAACGCAGAATAGTGAGGGAGTGGCGGAGTTCAGGCGTCTCAAAATTCCCCGAATCGATGTCGCCTTCGAGGCTGTAAGGAGGGCACATCCCCACCCTGTAGTTTCCAACGGACCGATTGCGCCTCAGGGGATTGGATGGGGTTGGCAGGAGTGCACCGAAGGGCAGGCTGACAGGCTCCGGCTTTCCCTGTCAGGGTGCCTGGACCGGTAGAGGTTGAGGTGAGTTGTCCGCCGGCTTCGATTCTGTCGGAGTGGGCCCGGAATCCGGTTGCGGGGTGCGTTCGGAAGGGTCCAGAAAACGGATCCGGACGGTATCGGCCGGAACCCGGTAGGGGTTGACCTGATCGTGGATCACCCAGGCATCGGGATACTTTGACTTGAGCATCCGCGAAAGTTCACTGGCACGTTCACGGTCGTGGAAGTCACCAACGCGCACCCGGTAGAAAGGGGGGCGGAATCGGATGTAGGCGTGAGGCACATACTCTGCAAAGATCTCCCGGGCCCAGCGCTCGAACTGTGCTACCGTACTGTCGGCCTCGGAAACATCACGGGTGGAGAGAATCTGGATGCGTAGCCCCTGATTGGGATCGATCTCCTGTCGGGCGACCTCCTGAAGATAGAATTCCGGCATGTCGTGGGACCAGGTATCGAACTGATGGGCAAGGCGACTGCGGGTTTCATAGAGGGTGCGCTCTTCGGGGCTCAGCCTTCGCAGATCCACCGCCTCTTCGCTCTCTTCCTCCATGCCGGCAACCAGCTCTTCGGAAAAGTCAAAAAGAACCGGATCCTCCGGATCTCCGGTTTCCCGTTCGGTCGTCCTCTCAGGGGCTGCACAGGAGGAGAGCAGCAGAGTGATCATCAGGAAGCCGGGGAGAAACAGGGAGAGGGAAGTGTGAAAACGGAGGGTTTTCATGAGGAGCGACGGAATTGGTTATGGTTTTCAATGAACCGGTCGGCGAGCTTGCGCGCTTTGGCGTCGTAGGCAGCCGTATCGGCCCATGTATCTCTGGGGTTGAGGAGTTCTGTGGGTACCCCGTCAATCCAGGCAGGGTACGCCAGATCGAAAAAGGGTTCTTTCCGAAACTCCGCCTTGTCGAGACGCCCGCTCAGGGCCTCGGAAAGCATCTTTCTGGTGTAACGGAGCCGGATCCGGCGACCGGTGCCGTAAGGCCCCCCTGTCCAGCCGGTGTTGACCAGCCAGACGCTGGCATTGTGCCGGCGGATCTTTTCGGCCAGCAGCTCAGCATAGACAGCCGGAGGGTGAGGGATAAAGGGAGCCCCGAAGCAGGCGGAAAAGGTCACTTCGGGTTCGGTGACTCCCCGCTCCGTACCCGGAATCTTCGCTGTGTACCCGTTGATAAAGTGAAACATCGCCTGTTCGGGTGTAAGCCGGGAGATCGGCGGAAGCACCCCGAGTGCATCGCACGTCAGAAAAATGATATGGGTCGGGTGGCCTCCCATCCCAGTCTTGCTCGCATTGGGAATATAGTGAATCGGGTAGGCGCATCGGGTGTTTTCAGTATAAAAGTCGTCTTCGAACTGCGGTTCCCGTTTCTCATTGAGAACCACATTCTCCAGAATGGTTCCCGGCATACGGGTGGTGTTGTAAATCAGCGGTTCGCTCTCTTCGTCCAGGCCGATCGTCTTGGCGTAACATCCACCTTCGAAATTGAAGATGCCGCTATCGCTCCACCCGTGCTCGTCGTCCCCGATAAGAATCCGGTCGGGGTCGGATGAGAGGGTGGTTTTTCCGGTGCCGGAGAGGCCGAAGAAGAGGGCTGAATTCCCCTGCTCATCCATGTTTGCCGAACAGTGCATTGGCATGACACCTCTCTTGGGCAGCAGATGGTTCAAAACGGAGAAGATCCCTTTTTTCACCTCACCCGAATAGAGCGTCCCCCCGATCAGGATCAGCTTCTTCTCAAAGCTGATGAGGATGAACGTGCCGCTGCGGGTTCCGTCGTTCTCGGGATCTGCGTGGAAGTCGGGTGCAGCGAGGATCGTGAAATCGGGCTTGTGGTTTATCAGCCCCTCCTCATCGGGCCGGATGAACATATTGTGGGCAAAAAGTGCGTGATAGGCCGCCTCGCTTACGATCCGCACATTGAGGCGGTGCTCCGGATCGGCTCCGGCATAGAGATCCTTGACGTAGAGGGGGCGATCCTGCATGTACCGCACCACCTTTTTCCACATCCGGTCAAAAAGCTCCGGATCGCCCGGCTGGTTGAACGGTCCCCAGTCGATCTCATCGCGGACAGAGGGCTCGTCGATGATGAACCGGTCCTCCGGCGATCGCCCGGTATATTCTCCGGTCAGGACCCTGAGGGCATAGTCGCTTGTCAGAATGCCTTCTCCGTTGCGGATTGCATGCTCGTAGAGCTCGGGAGGAGTGAGGTTCCAAAAAATTTTCTCATTATCTTTCAGACCGGTGTACTCCAGGCCTATTCGACTCTTTGGACGGCTTTTTTCGGATTCGTTCATCGCAACGGTTTTTCAGGATCTTTGGATGGCACTGAACGGGGATGATACTAGATGGAAGACTGTACTGGAAGAAAACAGCGCACAACACACCATTCGTTTTGCTTTTTGGATGCCGGAGCCGGTTGACAATTTTTTCAGCACCCTTCGCTTAAGATAGCAGATTCAGAAAAGATAACACTCCTCAGCGGCACTCCCCCAACCTAATCTCACCATAATCCCAGGCATATGGTTCGCATCGCTCTCATACAGATGGACTGTACACCGGATCCCCGGTTCAACTTGAAAAAAACGGAAGAACGGATTGCCGGTGCGGCGGCTCAAGGGGCGCAGATCATCCTCCTTCAGGAGTTGTTCCAGACACTCTATTTCTGCCGGACGCACGATCCGGAGAATTTTCAGTTGGCCGAAGAGATCCCGGGTCCCTCGACCAGACGGCTCTCCGAACTGGCGCGGGAGCTGGGGGTGGTACTGGTTGTTCCGCTTTTCGAGCGTGCCGCACCGGGAGTCTATTTCAACAGTGCGGCAGTGATCGATGCCGACGGAAGTCTGGCCGGCACCTATCGAAAGATGCACATCCCGGAGGATCCCGGATTTCATGAAAAGTTCTATTTCACGCCGGGGGATCTGGGGTACAAGGTCTTTGAGACCGGGTATGGCCGGATCGGAACGCTCATCTGCTGGGATCAGTGGTATCCCGAGGCGGCTCGGATCACCGCCATGATGGGGGCGGATTTGCTGGTCTATCCGACCGCCATCGCAACTCTCCCCGAAGAGACCGACGAGGACAAAAAGCGGTTCATTGATGCGTGGCAGACAGCCCAGAGAGGCCATGCCATTGCCAACGGATGCTACGTTGCCGCGATCAACCGCACGGGCATGGAAGGGGGATTCCGTTTCTGGGGTCGATCCTTTGTCTCGGGACCGTTCGGAGAGATGGTGGCCGAGGCGGGAGAGGAGGAGCAGATCCTGACGGCCGATCTCGATTTCTCGGAAATTGAAAAACAGCGGCAGATTTGGCCATTCTTCCGCGACCGGAGAATCGATAGTTACGACCCCGTGCTAAAACGGTGGGTGGGGTAAAGAATCAGAATCGGATCTGTGTCCTTTACAGAGTCGGATCTGCACCCTTCACAGAGACGGAATGGCTCCCTTTCACAAAGTAGGAACTACACTCATCACGGCATTGGGACCGCGCCATCAAAGTTTAAGGAAAAGCATCGGAACTGCACCTTTCTTAAGGTGGATCCGGAACAAAAATCCCTGTAAGTCGTTGAAGGAGATTCGGGGTAGAACAAAATCCAATTCATGAATCGGTATATCCAGCGGAGCATTCAGAAGTTAAAAGTGCTCCTTTCTTACGACGACAAAACTCTTTTCTACAGAAAATCGGCGATCCTTGCTCTTGTCCTGATTCTTCTTCCCAAACTGCTGCCCCCCATCATCTCATGGCTGCCATTCGGCCAGGCCGAACCGGAGCCGGAACGGCCGGTGGTTGATGTGGTCCAGATCCGGCCCGAATCTGTTCAGGATCTGCTCCGCTCGAGCGGCACCCTCCGCGCACGGTACGAAGTCGATCTGCGCTCGGAAGTTTCGGGCATGATCACCGCTTTGAATATCCGGGAGGGTGCACGGGTATCTGCCGGAGAGCTCCTCGTACAGATCAACGACAATGACCTTCAGGCCGACCTTGAGAGAGTACGCGCCAATATTGCGGTGATGGAGCAGAATGTGACGCGTCAGACCCGTCTTTTTGAACGGGGGGCGGCCACCCAGGAGGATTTGGACACCGCCCGGATGCAGCTCAACAATCTCAGGGCCGAGATGGCGGCGATCGAAGCGCGGATTGAACGGACACGTGTCACGGCGCCGTTTGACGGGATCCTCGGATTGAAATATGTGGACGTGGGCAGCTACATCACCCCGCAGACACGGATCGCCTCTCTTCGCGACATGAGTTCGGTCTTTATCGATTTTTCGGTTCCTGAACGCTATGCCGGGCGCATCCATACAGGCAGTCCTGTGCGGTTCACGGTGCAGGGAAGTGACTCGCTCTTTACCGGAAAGGTTCATGCGGTAGAGCCGGGGATCGATCCCTCTTCCAGAACCGTAAATATCCGTGCGGTCTCTTCCAATGAGGGGGGAGAGTTGCGCTCCGGCGCTTTTGCCCATGTGGAACTGGTGCTGGAGACGCACGAGGAGGCAGTGACCGTTCCTTCCATCTCGCTCATCCCCGACAGGGGAGCCTACAAGGTATTTGTGGTGGATGAAGGCGTGGTGCACGAACGGGGAGTGGAGATCGGAATCAGGCTGGAGGACCGGGTACAGGTCAAGAGTGGCCTGGAGCCAGGCGAAACGGTTCTTGTCAGCGGATTGCTCCATGTCCGGGATGGCATGGAAGTGGAGATCCGGTCCATTCTGGAGGCGCCCGAGAATCACAACTCATCGGGATCATTCAATTCGGAACAAGTTGCGCCGGATCGCCTGGAGCAGCCGGCGCAGCCGGAACAGGTGGAGGGGACGAAGATGTCGGAGTTATCGGAGCCGCACAACCCTTCGGGATCATGAGCAGGATTTCGACCATCAGCATCAAGCGCCCGGTTCTGGCCTGGGTCATGTCGATCGTGATTATCCTGTTCGGACTGATCTCCTGGCTGGAGCTGGGTGTTCGGGAGTATCCGGCAGTGGACCCTCCGGTGATCACCATCAGCACGAGCTATACCGGTGCAAGCGCCGACATCATCCAGCGGGAGATCACCGAGCCGATCGAATCGCAGGTCAACGCGGTATCGGGCATCCGTTCGCTCACCTCGAGCAGCAGTGAAGGGCGGAGTGTGATCGTGGTGGAGTTCGGTGTGGGAACCGACCTGGAAGTGGCCGCAAACGATGTCCGGGACCGCGTCTCCCGTGCGGTGGAGGATCTTCCCGACGATGCCAGTCCGCCCAGTGTCCGGAAGGAAGACGCCGACAGCGATCCCATACTTTTTGTCAATCTCTGGAGTCCGGTACGGGACCGGATGGAGCTGACCCGGATCGGACGGGATGTCTTCCGGGAACGTCTCCGGACCATCGACGGAATCAGCATTGTAAGTGTCTGGGGTCAGCAGCGTCCCGTGATAAGGATCCTGATGGATCCGGGGCTGATGGCGGCGTACGATGTCACTCCGCAGGATGTCAGGGCTGCCCTGGAGAGGGAGCATCTGGAACTTCCCGCAGGACTGATCGAAGGGAGCGACATCGAGATGACGATCCGGACCATGGGGCGAATGTCGGATGTGGAGGAGTTCAACCGGCTGATCATCCGGTCCGATAACGGCCGTGTGGTTCGTCTGCAGGATATCGGAAGTGCGGTGCTTACTTCAAGGGACAGCAAAACCATTCTGCGGCGGGACGGGGAGCCGATGGTGGGGCTGGCGGCCATCCCCCAGCCGGGATCCAACCAGATTGAAGCGGCCGATGAGTTTTACCGGCGAATCGAGGAGATCCGACGTGAGCTGCCGCCCGACATCGAGGTGATGACCGGCTTCGACACGACCGAATTTATCCGTGACTCCATTGCCGATGTACAGCAGTCGATTCTCTTCGCCTTTCTGCTGGTGGTCGGTACCCTCTATCTTTTTCTGCGGGATCTGAGGACCACCTTCATTCCGCTCGTGGTGATTCCCATCTCCATTCTGGGTTCATTTTTCGTGATCTGGCTTTTCGGATTCACCATCAACACCCTCACGCTGCTTGCCCTGATTCTGGCGATCGGACTGGTGGTGGATGACGCGGTGGTGGTGGTCGAAAACATCTACCGGAGGATGGAAGAGGGGCTTCCGCCGATGAAGGCGGGTATCGAAGGGATGCGGGAGATTTTCTTTGCCGTGATCGCCACCTCCCTGGCTCTGGTGGCTGTTTTTATCCCCATTCTCTTTCTGGACGGGGTGACCGGCCGTCTCTTCCGGGAGTTCGGCGTGGTCATGACCGGGGCGGTTGTGATCTCGACGTTTGTCTCCGTGACACTGGCTCCCATGCTCACCACCCGGGTCCTGGGTTCCCGGCGGGAGCCGGGCGCATTTTATCTGCGCACCGAATCTTTATTCCGGAGGCTGAACCGGCTCTTTGCGTCCAGTCTGGAGCGGTTCCTGGCGGATCGAAGTCGTACCGTCCGCATACTCGGCGGTGTGGTTCTGGGGATGATCCTTCTCTTCATGCACCTCCCGGAGGAAGTGGCGCCCCTTGAGGACCGAAGCATGCTCAACATCTCTGCCACGGCACCCGAGGGGGCGACATTCGACTATATGGACCGGGTTATGGAGCAGATCGCCGAAGTGGTCCGGGAACATGTGCCCGAAGCACGCTCCTATAACAGCATCACCTCCCAGGGAGGGACCAACCGGGGGAACGGGTTCATCACCCTGCAGCCGCCGGGGGAAAGAAAGCGGTCCCAGGCAGAGATCGCCGCTGCCCTGAGGCCGGAACTTGCGCGGATTACTGGAGCTAGAGTCAATGTCTCAGAGCCTCAGACCCTCTCCGGCGGAACAGCGGGGCTTCCGATCCAGTTTGTCGTGCAGACCCCCTCTCTTGAACGTCTACGGGAGGTGATTCCGGAATTTCTGGAGGAGGCCCGAAATCACCCGGCATTCTCTTTTGTGGATGTCGATCTGAAATTCAACCGGCCGGAGCTCCGTGTGGAGATCGACCGGGACCGTGCCCGGGCACTGGGGGTAACGGTCAGTGACATTGTACAGACGATGCAGTACTCCTATTCGGGCAGCCGGTTCGGCTATTTCGAGATGGACGGGCGGCAGTACTGGGTTCAGGGCCGGCTCTTCGATGAATACCGCCGGACGCCCGGGGATATGAGGGACCTTCATGTGCGAAACAGCAATGGCGAGCTCATTCCGGTCGATAACCTTGTTTCATTCACCGAATCGAGTTCTCCCCCTGAACTTTTCCGCTTCAACCGGATTTCATCGGCCACCTTTTCGGCATCTCTTGCCGACGGTTACTCCATGGGAGAGGGGATTGCCGCCATGAGGGAGATCGCCGGGAGAGTGCTTGACGAAAGTTTCTCGACCGATCTGAGGGGGCTCTCCCGGGAGTTCGAGGAGAGTGTCTCGAGCATCTATTTCATTTTCCTTCTGGCGATTGTCTTCATCTACCTGATTCTTGCCGCCCAGTTCGAAAGTTTCCGGGATCCGCTCATCATCCTCATCACCGTCCCGCTTGCTCTTGCCGGCGCCCTTTTTGCGCTCTGGTACTTCGGCCAGACACTCAACATTTTCAGCAAGATCGCCATGATCATGCTGATCGGTATGGTGACGAAAAACGGAATACTGATTGTCGAATTTGCTAACCAGAGAAGGGAGGCCGGACTCACCGTTTCGGAGGCTGTCCGCAGTGCCGCCGTGATCCGGTTCCGCCCCATTCTGATGACAAGTGTTTCGACGATTCTGGGAATCCTTCCCCTTGCCCTGGGAATCGGAGCCGGAGCGGAGAGCCGTGTTCCGATCGGAATTGTGGTGATCGGCGGGATGGTGATCGGCACGTTTCTGACCCTTTTCATCATCCCCTCCGTCTACACCATGATGGCGAAGGATGGTGCGGGTGTTGATGGTGCCGGGGGATAGTACATCGGGATGGTTTTGGATGATGATGAGGGGGGCTGAAATGCGGCGAGGATGGTGCGGCGGGATGGTGCGGCGGGATGGTGCGGCGAGGATGGTGCGGCGAGGATGGTGCGGCGAGGATGGTGCGGCGAG
>CAYTTA010000035.1:7723-9542 GCA_964440655.1 uncultured Balneolaceae bacterium | reverse complement strand
ATGGTGCGGCGAGGATGGTGCGGCGAGGATGGTGCGGCGAGGATGGTGCGGCGAGAAACGTTTCCGGTGCGGAGGATGAAGGGGGTGAAAGGTTGATGGGGAGAAGTGAATCTGTGAAGAAAACTGAAATGGCTGATAATCACCAGGCAATAAATACGGTACATAAAGTGAGCGCATTTTGTAAATGCAGAATTGCTGAAGGTACAGGCGTGGTTGGCGCAATCCTGCTGGCCGTGCTACTTCCCGCCATTCTGTTACTGCTGCCCCCTCCGGCGCTTGCGCAAGGCGGTGATGTACTTACGCTGCAGGAAGCGATCCGTCTGGGTCTGCAGCGCAATCACGGCATTCTCGTGGCCCGCAACAGGGCGGAAGCCGATGCGTTGAACCGTTCGCCGG
The DNA here is from genome assembly GCA_964440655.1 of uncultured Balneolaceae bacterium. Classification (GTDB taxonomy): domain Bacteria; phylum Bacteroidota; class Rhodothermia; order Balneolales; family Balneolaceae; genus CAYTTA01. Next base: position 9,146 of record CAYTTA010000035.1, on the reverse strand, counting down.
GCAATGCCGGTTTTCTGCCATCCATCGAAGCTTCCGGAACCATGGAACAGCGGGAGGAGGTGCTCTGGGAGATCGGTGGAGGGGAGCAGAACCGATCCCGTCTGTCGGACGAGTTTCAATCGGTGGAGATCTCCCTCGATTGGACAATCTTCGACGGGTTGAAAATGTTCACCACCTGGAACCGGCTCTCCGAGCTTAAAGAGCTGGGAGAGATGGAAGCGAAAATGGTGATCGAGAACACGATTGTGGAGATCATCCGTACCTATTTTGAGTTGGTCCGACAGAAAAAACTTCTGGAGGTTCTGGGTGATGCCGTCCGGATGTCGGAAGAGCGGGTTGAAATCTCCAGGACGAAGCAGAGCCTGGGATCCGGGTCCGAGTATGAGACACTGTTGGCCAGAAGTGACCTGAATGCGGACCGGGCAGCAGTGGTGCGCCAGGAGGTGACGGTGCGTGATGTGGAGCTTCAGCTGGCGCGGCTGCTCGATATCGAGCAGGATTTCGAAATTGAAGAGAACATCGATCCGGCGGAAGAACTTGATCTGGAGGAGCTTCTTGATGGAATGTCCCGGTACAATCCGGAGCTGGAGGCAGCGCGCCTGAGAGCTTCGGTCGCCAGACTGGAGTTGAGGGAGATTCATGCCGGACGTCTTCCCCAGGTGGATTTCAATCTTGCCTACGGAGGCTCCCGCAGCGATGAAAACCTGCCTTCACTTTTACGAGAGGAGCTGGCCGGACTTCGTTTCGGCGTAACGGCCAGGATTCCGATTTTTGACGGTTTTGATCGCAACCGACGGGCGCAGATCGCGCGGATCGAACGCCGCAACCGTGAAATCGAGATCGATGAGACTCGGAAAGTTCTGGAATCGGCCCTTCTGTCTGAGTACAACCATTACGTCCAGACTCTGGAGCTGGTAAGGCTGGAGAGTGAGAATCTGGACCTCGCCCGGCGTGCACTGGAAATTGCCGTCGAAAGATTCCGGCTCGGAACAATCACATCGGTCGAGTTCCGGGAGACGCAGAGAATGGTACTCGATACAGAGAGCCGTCTTATCACTGCTCTTTATCAATCCAGGGTCTCGGAGGCGGAGCTTCTCAGGCTGAGCGGCTTGCTGGGGCGGCAGCTTCTCTGAGGTGGCGGCGGTAAATGCGGCCAGGGTATTCAAAAAAGCAGCCGGGGATTGAAATAACAATCGATAGTCCGAGGGATTTGGGTTGCCCCACATGGAGTGTTTATTCAAAAAAGCAGGCGGGGATTGGAATATACACCTCTAGGATGAAGGGAGTCGTAGCGCTCTGGATCGGACTTTTCCGTATCTTACTACTTGGCGTTTCGCCAATCAATCCCAACCGATTCCGCCAACCATTCCTCGTCGTCACCCATAGCTGCTTTGGTCTTGTCTGATAGCACCCCCACGTCGTC
>CAYTTA010000035.1:0-7623 GCA_964440655.1 uncultured Balneolaceae bacterium | reverse complement strand
AATGGTGGCATTGGCCCGGAGAATGGTAGCTCTCGCCGGTCCGGCCGGGAGAACGGTAGCCCACGCCGGGAGAACGGTAGCCCACGCCGGGAGAACGGTAGCCCAAGCACACGCCATGAGAATGGCGGCCCAGGCCCTCGCCACGCGAACGGCGGCCGCGAGGAGTTTGCCATCACCGACTGGATCTACAATGCCTGGGGCGGGAAATACCCCCCCTGGGATGACGACAACCGCCTGCCGCAGTGGTTTGCCAAAACATTTGGCCTCAGGCGCTTCGAACCCGGTCTGGTTCTGGAGGGTGGGGCGATCGAGACAAACGGTGAAGGACTTTTTCTCACAACGGAATCGGTTCTACTCAATCCCAACCGGAATCCCGGAACCAGCCGTGAAGAGATGGAATGTGCGCTCCGGGAGTGGCTGGGTGCGGAGATGGTGATCTGGCTCGGCGAGGGGCTGGCCGGTGACGATACCGATGGTCATATCGATGACCTCTCCCGGTTTCTCAACCCGACCACGATCCTCACAATGGTGGCCGAGGATCCGCAGGATGTGAATTATCACGCGCTTCGGGAGAATCATCAACGACTGCTCCGTGCCAGGGACCTGAATGGCCGTCCCCTGACGGTTGTTACGCTTCCAATGCCCCGGACCCGCATTGAGGGGACCACAGTGGATGGATCGGAGCATGTACCGGCCAGTTACGCCAATTTCTACTTCGCCAACGGAGCGGTTCTGCTTCCCCTCTATGAAGAGCGGACCGACAGGTTGGCGCTGGAACTGTTCCGGAAGGTTTTTCCCGATCGAAAGGTGATCGGCATTCCGTGTGCGGATCTGGTCTGGGGACAGGGCAGCATTCACTGCATCACCCAACAGCTTTACGCACTCGATTTTACCGTTTAAGAATCGTTCCTTCATTATCCCTGCGATCTTGATTATCTTCGAATCTTCAGGAAAATAGAGCCACCCAAATCAACCTGCTTCCAATGTCCACCATTGCACATGAGAAGTACGAGGCGGTGATCGGCCTCGAAGTGCATGCCCAGCTTCTGACCGAAAGCAAGGCGTTCTCGCCGGTAGCCACGGAGTACGGTACGGCCCCCAATACCAATGTGACCCCGCTCTGCCTGGGGCATCCCGGAACATTACCGGTTCTGAATGAGAACCTGGTACGTTACATCATCCGGATGGGGCTGGCCACCAACTGCCAGATCGCCGAAAAATCGATTTTCGCCCGCAAGAACTATTTCTATCCCGACCTTCCGAAGGGGTACCAGATCTCGCAGCATGATACGCCGATCTGTTATGGCGGGAGGATCACCATCGAACTGGACGGGTATGAGAAGACCATCGGAATCACCCGGATCCACATGGAGGAAGATGCGGGCAAATCGATCCATGACCAGGATCCGCTCCACTCCCTGATCGACCTGAACCGGGCGGGCGTCCCCCTTATCGAGATCGTTTCCGAGCCGGATCTGCGGACCCCGGCGGAGGCATACGCCTATCTGACTAAGATCCATCAGATCGTTCGCTATCTGGAGATTTGTGACGGAAACATGGAGGAGGGGAGCTTCCGGTGCGATGCAAACGTCTCTGTGCGACCTCGCGGACAAAAAGAGTTTGGTACCCGGACCGAACTGAAAAACCTCAACTCTTTCCGGAATGTGGAGCGTGCCATCCAGTATGAGATTGAGCGGCAGATCGACCTGATCGAATCGGGTGGGGAAGTGATCCAGCAGACCCGACTCTGGGATGCCAACAAGCTGGAGACCCGGCAGATGCGCTCCAAGGAGGAGGCGCATGACTACCGTTATTTTCCGGAGCCCGACATTCCTCCGGTCCGGGTCGCCCCGGAACTTCTGGACGAGATCCGCAAGGAGCTTCCGGAGATGCCCGGCGTGAAACTGGAACGGTTTGTAAACCAGTACGGCATGACGACCGCCGATGCCGAAACCCTGACGGAGAACCGCTACCTTGCCGACTATTATGAGGCGGTTGCCGGGGAAGGTGTCGAGCCGAAAGCGGCATCAAACTTCATCCTGACCGAAGTGCTTCGGGTGCTGAATGAAAAAGGGATCACCATCCGTGAATTTTCCATCGGTCCCGACCTTCTGGCGGGGCTGATCGCCCTGAAGAGCGAGGACAAGATCAACTCTTCTGCCATGCAGGAGATCTTTAACCGGATGGTGGAGGATCCGAGAGATCCGGCACGTCTTGCAGAGGAGATGAAACTGCTGCAGGTTTCCGACACCGGTTTCATTGAGCCCCTGGTCGAATCGGTTCTTACAGCCAATCCCGATGAAGTGGATCGGTACCGGAACGGCAAGAAGGAGCTGATCGGATTTTTCATCGGGCAGGTCATGAAACAGTCGAAAGGGCAGGCCAATCCGAAACAGGTGCGGGAACTGCTTATGAAAAAACTCGACTCTCAATAAATATTCTCGTCATGCATCAATCCGCTCCTCTTCCGGCACTTCTGGCGGGGTTGCTGATCCTGACTCTTGCCGCTTGCAGTTCCGGAGAGACCGACTCCCGGCCCAGCACGGTTATATCCGGCCGCATCTCCGTCGATGCATCCATCGACTCTCTCCAGAACCATGAGGGGTTTGAACTGAGGATTGTCGAGCCGGCTGTGGACGGAGAGCCCGATACTCTTTTCTATGCGGTTACCGGTCCTACAGGAGAGTTTGAGGGAGTGGCCCGCTTTCCGGAGCGGGATCTTTACCGGATGGAGATCTCCCGATATGGAAATGTATTGGGCGGGGCAGCGATGATTCTTGCCGAGGGGGACACCATCCGTTTTGAACTGCGATTCCCGGATGCGGCCGAGAGCCTCGTCATTGAGTCTCATGAGAATGAGATCTACCGCTCTTACGAACGGCTTCAGTCGGGAATCAATCGGGTTTTCCGGTTCGCCCAGGCCGGTCTTGTAACACCGGACACCCTGGAGATGGAGATCCTGAAGTGGAGCGATCTTTTCTGGGATTTCTATGAGCGGAATCCCGGGAGCTACGGAGGACGGGAGGCGGCCGCCTCTTCGGTCCGGCTGCTGGAAGGGCTGGACAGCGAGCGGATGATGGAGAGGCTCATCGGCGCACTTGCGGGAGATGCCTCCCTGGTACCGTTTGCCTCCCGGATTGGCACCCGTTACTACAGCGACCGGTACAACCTCGATTCAGCTCTCGTCTGGCTGGATAATCTGGAGAGACATGCCCGTGACGAACGGACCCGGATGGGGCTGAAGATGAACCGGATCAACCTGCTTTATGACAGCGCACGCGTGCGATCGGCGAGGGTGGAGCTCGATGAGTTCAAGCGCCGGTTCTCTTCCCTGGATGAGGCGGCAGAGTGGGCCGAACGGTTCGAGTATGATCTGGTATCGCTTGCGCCCGGTTCGGATATGCCTTCGTTCGAGATCGCCGATCTGGACGGAGATCCGGTCTCAGGTCAGAGCATGAAGGGATCCCCCTACATCATAGAGTTCACCCGGCTGGACAATCTTCTCTATCAGCAGCAGTTTGACCGGAATGTGGCCATTTACCAGATTTACAAGAACTACGGTCTGCAGTTCATCACTGTTCCTTTTGCAGCCAGTGAAGTGAGACTGAATGCGTTTCTTGATGAACGGGCGGAGCTCTGGACCTACGCCCGGCCGGGCTCGTTCGATCCGGAGGAGCTGCAAAAGCGGTTTAATATCAATATAATACCGACACGCATCCTCGTTGACCGGAACGGCCGGATTGTACGAAAGTATGAGGGAACGGAATTTGATGATATTATCAGGGGGTTACAGGTAGTAATAAATACCCAACAGCAAGAGGAGGCTTCATGAAATCCTTTCTGATTGCCGGCAACTGGAAAATGAACGGTGGGCCGGCGGAAGCAGCTGCTCTGATTCACGAGCTGGAACAGAAACTGAACGGGGATGAAGAGGACCCGGGAAGGAGTCCCGGGGGGGTGCGAATCGTTGTGTTCCCCCCCTTCATCTCAATACCCGCTGTAGTGGAGGCCGTTCGGGAGACGCCGATTGAAGTAGGCGCCCAGGATGCCTGGTACGAAGATCATGGTGCCTGGACGGGAGAGGTGAGTGTCCCGATGATTCGTGAGGCGGGGTGCAGCTGGATGATCGCAGGCCATTCGGAACGGAGGGAGCATTTCGGTGAAAGTGACTCCATTGTCGCAAGAAAGGTGAAAAAGGGTCTGGAAGAGGGTTTGCAGGTTATACTCTGCGTTGGCGAGACCCTTGAAGAGCGGAAGGAGGGACGTCAGGAAGAGGTTGTACAGCGGCAGCTCGAAGAGGCCACCACATCTCTGGGGAGCGCCGAACTGAGCAGACTCACCATTGCGTACGAACCGGTCTGGGCGATCGGAACGGGAGAGACCGCAACCCCGGAGCAGGCTGCTGATATGCACCGCTTCATCCGCAACTCCATGAAAGAGCTTCATAAAGAGAATCTGCCCGAACGTATCTCCGTTCTCTACGGAGGCAGCATGAAACCGGAGAACGCCGAAGCGCTTCTCCGTCAGCCGGAGGTGGACGGGGGGCTGATCGGGGGGGCAAGTCTCCAGGCCGGTTCCTTCCACTCAATCATTCAAATCGCGTCGGGCATTAAGTCGGGCACTAACAGGTCAGATGGGAATGCATAACGTATTGATCATTGGCAGCGGCGGTCGTGAACACGCCATCGCTTGGAAGCTGAAACAGTCCGATGAACTGGGGGAGCTCTACATCGCACCCGGAAATCCGGGCACGGCCCGGCTGGGAATCAACGTCGACTTGGACTCTTCCGATTTTGGCTCCATCGTTCGGTTTGCAAAGGAGAAGGAGATCGGGCTGGTGGTGATCGGGCCGGAGAAACCCCTGGTGGATGGCTTGGCCGATCTTCTGGAGGAGGAGGGGATCCCTGTTTTCGGTCCTCGCAAGGATGCCGCACGTCTGGAAGGGAGCAAGCAGTTTGCAAAAGAGTTCATGACAAAATATGAGATTCCGACTGCCGGTTTCCGGGTGTTTGAAGCCGGGGAGCGGGAAGCTGCGGCCGACTGGATTCGGGAGAGAGGAGTCTATCCGGTTGTTCTCAAGGCGGATGGCCTTGCGGGAGGAAAGGGGGTTTTCATCTGCGAAAGTCAGGAGGAGGCCGAGGAGCGACTGGAACTGATCTACGGGGATGATACCCTGAAAGAAGCGGCCTCCCGGCTGGTGATCGAGGAGTTCATGGAAGGGGAGGAGGCATCGGTCTTTGCCATTACGGACGGCTATACCGCCCGGGTGCTTCACAATGCCCAGGATCACAAACGGATCGGGGATGGCGACACGGGGCTGAATACCGGCGGGATGGGAGCCTACTGTCCCGCCCCGGTCATGACCCCCGAGATGATGGAGCGGGTGGAGAGAGAGATCATTGAGCCCACCATTACCGGAATGCAGCTGGAAGGCTCGCCTTATCAGGGAATTCTTTATGTGGGACTGATGATCACCGGAGAGGGGCCCAAGGTGGTGGAGTACAACTGCCGCTTCGGAGATCCCGAATGTCAGGCCATTCTTCCCTCCCTGAAGAATGATCTGCTGAGTCTGATGCTTGCCTGCCTCGACCAGAGACTCGATGAGAAGGAGATCCAGCTCGATGATCTTTACCGCTGTTGTGTGGTGATGGCCAGCGGGGGATACCCCTCTGCTTTCGAGAAAGGGAAGGTAATTACAGGCCTGGACCGGATTGATGAGGATGCTTTTGTCTTCCACGCCGGCACCGCAGAGAGAGAGGGTGAGATCGTCACGGCAGGGGGCCGGGTACTCAATGTGGTGGGAAGCGGCGGAAGGCTGGAGGATGCGATCGAACATGCCTATCGGAACGTGCGGCGCATCTCCTTCGAGGGGGCCTACTACCGCTCCGATATCGGGGCGAAGGGGATTCTGCACGGCAGTTGAGAACGCCGCTCCGATGGCATCCGGAGTGAGTTAGAGTGTGTATCATCCGGCTCTGGCGGCTCTGGCGGCTCTGGCGGTTCCGGAGTGAGTGCGTATCATCTCTCGCGGCTTCTGGTGTAAAATAGAGTAGACCTCCCAAGCGGCGGCTTCCCTAGAAAATGAGAGTATCATTATGAGCAGTGGAACGAGCGACCGGGAGATCCGGTCACTTCTGTTTGATCCGGAGATCCCGTTTCAGAAGAAAGCCTCGCTGGTCTTCCGGTATCAGTTCCGGGAAAACCCGGTTTACCGCGCATTTGTCGAAGCCTCTGGCATTACGGTACCGGAAGAGCCGCGCCCCGAAGAGATCCCTCTGCTCCCGATCCGGGCTTTCCGGGAGACACGCCAGAGCACTCGCAGGGAGCCGCCACCGCTCATCTTCCGCAGCAGCGGAACATCGCAGATGACCCGGAGTCTCCATGAGGTCCACGATCCAACCCTCTATGAGGAGTCGGTACTCCGCGGATTTGACCTCTTCTTCCCGGACAATCCGGTCGTCTGGGCCTATGCCCCGGGTTATTCGGACAACCCCGACTCCTCTCTGATCCGGATGATGGAGATTCTGATTGGCCGGGATCCGAGCGGATTGAGCCGTATCCTGCAGGAAGGAGAGATCCCGTCACCGGAAGAGTTGACAGAGGTGGAGGTCTCCGGCCGGCAGCTGATCCTGTTCGGGGCGGCGTTCGGACTTCTGGACATGATGGAATCGGAGGGTGTCGACCTGCCCGAAGGATCCCGAGTGATCGAGACGGGCGGCATGAAAACCTACAGACGCGAGATGAGCCGGGAGGAGCTGCACCGAAGACTGGCTGAAGGGTTCGGCCTTTCCCCCGCAGCTATCGGTTCCGAGTACGGAATGTGCGAGATGCTCAGTCAGGCCTGGAGCCTGGAAGAGGGGTGGTTTGAGAGCGTTCCCTGGCTGCAGGTCACCATTCGCGATCCTCTTGACCCGCAGATCGTCCTGCCGCCGGGCGAGGAGGGAAAGATCGGACTGATCGACCTTGCCAATCTCTACTCCTGCTCCTTCATTCTTACCGAAGACAGGGGTGTGGCCGATGAGAGTGGACGTTTCCAGGTGCTGGGCCGATGGAATCCGGAGAATCTGAGGGGGTGCAATTTCATGATTGATGGTGATTGATCACGGCCCGGCAGTGGATGCGCATCAGCCGAAACGACATGCTCTATCAACATTCATTCCGCCACAACATTCCGGGACAATGTTCTGCCTCAGCGATCATCCGGCTGCCCGGCGGGCGATAATTTCGCTGTAGCGTTTCCGGCCAAATAGAAAATAGTCGAAGAGGATGCAACCCCGCACCATCTCGCGCGGCTCTCGATGCAGGAGACGTTCTCTCTGAAGGTTCCTGCGATCTCTGTGGATCTGCCTCCAGTGCCGGTAAAACCAGAAATGGGCACGGGCAATGGCGACTGTATCTGCCGGATTGCCTTTTGCCAGGGCATAGAGCCCCGCCACCCCGTCAAGGCAGAGCCGGAGGAAAAATCGCCTAAGAAGCCATCCCCCCGTGGCATTTTTCCAGAGTGTGACCAGACTGTTCCGGAAATTGTACCAGGTTTTTCGTGGAGAACCCATCGGGAGGGTTCCTCCTCCCAGGTGGAAGACCACACTCTGTGGAGCACTTCGAATCCGGTGTCCCCGGTTT
>CAYTTA010000034.1:0-28227 GCA_964440655.1 uncultured Balneolaceae bacterium | reverse complement strand
ATAGACCACAAGATTGCCCATTACACCGGCAAATCGATGGAGCATGTAGTCCAGAAGAATGGTTGCGTCCGGAAGGATGATCCTCTCCACCGAGGAGTGTGATATATCCCGTTCATGCCAGAGCGGGACATTCTCATAGGCGGATACCATATATCCCCTCAATACCCTTGCACATCCGGTGATGTTCTCCGAGCTGACCGGGTTCCTTTTGTGCGGCATCGCCGAGGAGCCCTTCTGTCCCCGGCTGAAATACTCCTCCGCCTCCCGGAGTTCGGTTCGTTGCAGGTGGCGGATTTCAACCGCCATCTTCTCCAGGGTCGACCCGATCAGGGCGAGAACCGACAGGTAGTGGGCGTGCCGGTCCCGCTGCAGGGTCTGGGTGGAAACCGGTGCCGGCTGAAGGCCGAGCTCCTCGCAGGTGTACTGCTCCACTTCCGGGGGAATATGGGCAAACGTTCCCACCGCCCCGGAGAGTTTGCCGAACTCCACCTCTTCGGCGGCCCGGTTGAACCGCTCCAGGTTCCGGTTCATCTCGGCATACCAGAGAGCGCACTTCAGCCCGAAGGTGACCGGCTCGGCATGGACGCCGTGCGTACGCCCCATCATTACCGTGTACTTGTGCTCCCGGGCCCGCTCGGCCAGTACAGCGATCACTTTTTCGAGTCCCTCCCTGAGCAGGGCATTGGCCTCCTTGAGCCGAAGTCCGTTGGCCGTATCGACCACATCGGTAGAAGTGAGCCCGTAGTGGACCCATTTCTTCTCCGGGCCAAGGGTTTCAGAAACCGCACGTGTAAAGGCGACCACATCGTGACGCGTCTCCTGTTCAATCTCGTGAATGCGGTCCACGTCGAAAGACGCCCTTTCATAGAGCAGATCCACATCCTCGGCCGGTATCCGGCCCAGACGGCTCCAGGCGCGGCAGGCGGCGAGTTCCACTTTCAGCCAGGCGTTGTACTGGTTTTCTTCCGACCAGATGGAGGACATCTCCTCCCGGGAATATCGTTTGATCATGAAAATCGAATGGTGTGTATGGTGATGCGAAGGGACTTTCCGGAGAAGGCCGGAAAAATCCCCATTGGTTGAGAGAATTTTCTGAGATTCAGGCTTCTTTTTTTGCGGTTGCTAATCCTGAACCGGAATCTTGATCCACTCTCCCTCACGGACAGGAGAATCCAGATTCATCTGATTGATGATGGCAACCTCATCGGGGGCAATTCCCAATGGAAGCCGCTCGGGGAGAAAAGACTCGAGGGTTCCGGATCTCTCCGCCCGGAAGACGCGGAGCCGGGCCGGCTGGATGCCGAGAATCTCCCTGTCGGTGAGCTCGTCGAAGGAACCCGCGATCCGGGAGAAGGTCCGGACATGGTTCGGAAAAGTCTGCTCTGTGGAGTAGCTCAGAAACCGGTAGATATAATCTCCGTACTCCACCGCATAGAGGTGAAGCCCTACCGGGGTGCCGTCATTGAGACGGGCTGCAGCCTGCGCTTCCCAGGCCGGGAAACCACCGCGGCTCCGGGTCTCACTCTGTTCCAGCGGCTCGATCCCGTCCTGGGAGAGCACCGCCTCAATGGCGTTTCGCGGGGAGTCGGCGCCTGAATCGATACTGAAAAGGATCACTGCATCCTCCTCCGGACTCAGAAGGGCAACCTGGGAGGGCTGATTGATCACATCCCATCCGGAAGGAGTATCAAACCGGAACGCAAGATCAGGGTGATAGAAGGTGTAATCCCGGGTGAAGCCCTGGCGGGGGTTCTCACCGAAAACGATTCCATCGATCATCTCCATGAAACGATCCTCACCGGTGATCGTCTGCTCATACCCCTCCTCCTCCCACCGGGCGGCATATCGGGGTATGTTCTCTTCCCGCTCTCCCGGATCGGGGTGGGTGGAGACGAAATTGGGAATGCTCTGTCCCGACTGCTCCGCAATCCGCTTCAGGCTGGTGAACAGGGCTGCACCTTCGGAGGCTACATACCCGTTCATTGCCGCATACTCCACTCCCAGCCGGTCGGACTCCCGTTCATGCTCCCGGCTGTAACTGAGAAAGAGCAGTTGTGCGGCCGTGCTGCTGAGCTGCAGAAGGGACTCTCCCGGCAGGCCGAGCAACTCCTGTCCGATCACCGCCCCCCCGATGACGGCCACCTGGCCAAGGGTCTGCTGAAGCGCCCTCTGGGAGGCGTGACGCGCCGCGACATGTCCGATCTCATGGCCCATCACGACCGCCAGCTGCGCCTCGTTGCTCAGGTGAGCCAGGATGCCCCGCGTGAAGTAAACATAGCCTCCCGGCAGGGCAAAGGCGTTGATCACCGGTGAATCCAGAACCCGGAAGGTGAACTCGGTCTCACGGAACCGGGCCTCGGTATCGGGCCGCCTCATATGGCTCTTCTCCAGTGTCTGCCGGCCGATCCGATCCACATACTCCGCCAGCTCCTCATCCTCGTAGAGTCCGAACTGCGCCACAATCTGAGGATCCGATTCGGCACCCAGCCGAATCTCCTGCTCCCAGGTATAGCCGAATGCCCGTTTGGATCCGGAAACGGGGTTTCTCTGAATGGTGCATCCCGCTGTCGCCAGAGCCAGAATCAGCAGAAGAGGAGTGACAAGCGTACGCAGGATACGGGTGGAAGAAGAAGCAGAATGGATATGGTACATGATCCGGTGATGAAACGGTTTGCTCATCTCATTTCATTGTGCGCTTCAATTTACGGGTTCCTCACCATTTTTTGAACGCAACGGAGGCAGTCACTCCCAAAGGAGAACATCCTCCCCCTCCCGGACGTTCTGGATGCGGTGCTGCCAGTGCCGAAAGATCATCACCATCGCAAGGGTGTCCAGCCAGCCATAGCGACGCAGTCCCGCCCGGATCCGCTTGCTGCGTTCCGGCGGACACCATGGGGTTCGCGTATAGAGCCAGGCGTGCATGGCAGACTCTCCGTCGCCAATCGATTCATCGAGCTGGATCACACGCCAGGGATCATGGATCCGCCCCCCCTCCTCCCTTACCAGACGGACAGGCTCACCATCCGGCAGCACGCTGGTTCCATACTCTGACTGCAGAAAATCACTGATCTGAAGCGTGGAGTGGAGAACTCCCTTCAACCCCAGACCGGAATTCATCTGCCGGTTGTAGTACCAGTCCTGCACCCAGCGTTTCAGATCGATGAAGCGGTCGCCCTGCAGAAGACGGTTCAGATCATCCCGGAGGCCGGCCTTCCCCTCACGTTCAAACTCCCGACGGAGCGCCTGAAGTGTCTGCTTTTCAAAGGGGGAGTATTGAATGATGCTGCCCTGCGAAAGGTCCGGGACCGAGATCAGCTCTTCGGCAAATCGGACATGGGGATGATGCCGGAGATCCTCATTGAGCCACTGCCGGTGCCGGATCCTGCCATCCTCGTGCAGAGTGTGGCAGGAGAAATGAAAGTAGACCGGTTGGTAGGGTCTGTTCCCCTTCCGGAGTGGTATCGGCGAGGAGGCTGCTTCGAAATCGATAAAGTGCAACGGATACCGGAGGTTCCTCAACCTGTCCACCAGCTCTCCCCTGATCCACTCCAGAGGGAGATTCCCGCCCCGGGAAGAGATCTCCTGAAGCTTCTTTCTCAGGCCGATCGCGATGCGCCCGGGTGTGCCCCGATAGAGATCCATGAACCCTGGAGGCTCTTTTTCCGGCGATGTTCCCTCAGAAGAGAACTCCACTCCACTCCGCTTCCCGCCTCTCCTCCCCTCTCCGGGATTTTGCTCGCCCGTCTTTCTTTCCCCGGACTTCTCCGATCCTGCATCTCCCTTCTTTGCCTCCATCGTTGTCCGCCTTCCGGCAGATGGCAGCCTCTCTGATTTATTCTCCAGCTGCCGGAGAACCGCTCCGACCGCTTCATCGGCATCCACCTCGACAAAGAGAGACTTCACCATCGAACCCTCCGCGATGCCGCTGGCGATCTTCTCATAGAGATCGGTCCCGGCGCGGAACGATCCGTTGGAGAAAAAGAGCCGGACACTCGTCTTCAGCCCCGGAAAGGCGGCTTCCACAACTCTTCTCATCTTTGCCGTCTCCCGGATACAATTTCCCAGGGAACGGCTTTGGATACGAGATGGGTGAACCCGTGTCCCCCTTTCTCTCCACAACTTGCTGTAGAGCTGAACCAGGATCAGCTCCTTTCCCTTGCGAAGCAGTACCGGCACCTTTACCCTGCAACGGTCCCATTCCACCACCCCTTCGTAGATCACCACCGACTCCTTCTCCAGCCACCGGCGGGTCTCTTCGGCCGCCCTGTCGGGGGAAGGATCCGCCTGCTCTCCTCCCGGGAACAGAAGAGCCAGAGCACGCCACATCATCCTTTCCGTCTCTTCCTTGTAGGTCGTGCTGCGCTGCCGCTCCGTTTCTGCGGCATCCTCCGGCAGGTAATTTGACCGGAATCTATTCATCTGCCGCCATCCCCTCCACATTCACCTCCCTCTCCAGGCTGATACCGAATTTCTCAAGAACCGCCATGCGGACCTGTTCCGAAAAACGGAAGATCTCCAGCCCGCTTGCCCCCCCGTAATTGACAATCACCAGAGCCTGATCGCGGTGTGTGCCGGTATTGCCAAGTCGTCTGCCTCTCCATCCGGCATGTTCGATCAGCCAGGCAGCCGGCACTTTCACCTCCGCAGGTCCGGCTGAGAAGGAGGGAATTCCGGGCCAGCTCTCTTTCAGCTTTTTCCATTGGCGGAGGGGGATGACCGGATTCTTGAAAAAACTTCCCGCATTGCCCAGCTCCGCGGGATCCGGCAGCTTGCTCCGCCGGATATCGATCACGCCGCGGTAGATATCAGAAATGGCAGGCCTGCCGATCCCTCTCTTCTCCAGCCACTCTCTCAGAGCGTGGTATCCGTCCCGGATCGTGTGAGGGGCCTTCCTGAGCCGGAGTTTCAGCGAGACTATCACATATCGCTTCCGGAACACGCTTTTGAAGACACTCTCCCGGTAGCCGAACCCGCACTCTTCCGGAAGGAATGTCCTCATTTCACTCCTGTGAAGGTCAAATGCCCGCAGGGAGTGGAACAAATGGCTGAGCTCCACCCCGTATGCTCCAATGTTCTGGATCGGAGCGGCACCGGCAGTACCGGGAATCAGTGCAAGGTTCTCGATCCCCCCCAGCCCCCTCTCCACACACCATGACACCAGCTCATGCCAGTTGGTGCCGCCCCCCGCCTCCACAATCACTTCGTGTGCGCTCTCCTCTGCCTTCTGTATGAAGCGGATCTCGTTCTTGGCAACCAGGGAGGGCACACGGTCCAGAAAGAGAATGTTGCTCCCTTCGCCCAGCACGAGAAGATCCGCCGCATCATCCCGGCCGAGGCGATAAAGCTCCTCCTCGCGGGAGAAACGGAACCAACGTGCGGCCGTTGCCTCTACACCGAATGTGTTGTAGGGGGTCAGATCCACCTCCCGGCAGATAACGGGCAGACTCAACTCCTTCATCGCTCTCTCCCCGATCCCTTCCGGACGCTCTTCTTCTCAGGCCGGGGGCTCTCCCCCGGCGGCAGTAGCCGGACCCGGAGCCTGCGCACCCGGTTGTTCCGCACCGAATGGACGGTCAGCTCCAGATCTCGATAGATGAAACGTTCCCCTACATTGGGAATCCGTTCGGAGAGGTGGTAGACCAGTCCGCCGAGCGTCTCGAATTCATCATCATCGGAGGTGATCTCCCGCTCGATAATCTCCTCCATGTCATTGAGTGTCATCTTCGCATCAAAAAGATAGATGTCATCACGGATGCGGGTGTAAAGCTTTTCCTCCCCCTCATCGTGTTCATCACCCATATCCCCGACAATCTCTTCTAGGATGTCATCGAGTGTCACCAGCCCTTCGGTTCCCCCATACTCGTCAACCACAATGGCCAGGTGGGACTTCTCTCGCTGAAAATCGCGCAGAAGATCATCCAGTTTTTTGGTGGATGGTATGAAGAGCACTTTCCGTGCGATGGTGGTCCAGTTGATGGAGATTCCGGCAAGATCGGGTCGGTTGATGTAGGGGAGTACATCCTTGGCATAAATCACCCCCAGGATGTTATCAAGATCCGTCTCATAGAGCGGCATCCGGGAGAACCCTTTTTCCCGGATCAGTTCCACCACCTCTTCCAGAGTATTTTCGGTGGAGACTGCCACGATATTGACCCGGGAGGTCATGATCTCCCGAACCTCGATATTGCCGAAGTCGATGACATTCTCAATGATCTCCCGCTCCTCCTCCTGGATGGAACCCTCCATCTCGTCCCCTCCTGCCATCCGGTCCAGATCCTCTGTCGTCATACCGCCGCTTCTGGGAAGCCATTTCTCCAGCAGCAGGGAGCTCTCGGTATAGAGAGTTGCCAGAGGTTTCATCACGACATAGAGGAACCAGAGGAACGATGCGTAACGGCGGGAGACCGCAAGCGGATCCTCAAACGAGATCAGCCGGGGGGTGAACTCCCCGAGTACAAGAAGCAGCAGTGTGATCGTGACCAGTCCGAAGAGATGGCCTGCAGTGGCCGACATGCCGATGAAAGCAACGCCTTTCACCACGAGAAGAGCCCCCAGAACCGAAAAAAAGAGATTGACAAAGAGGTTGCCGATCTGGATGGTCGCAAGAAGGCGCCTCGGGTTTTCCAGCATGCGGGTGATCTTCCGATCGGCGGTCGTTGCCCCGTTGCCCATTTTCCCGATCTGGCCGGCCACAGAGAAAAGCGCCACTTCCGATCCGGAAAGGATGAAACTCAGGAGAAGGCAGAGCAGCATGAAACCTGCGAAAAGAGCCAGAGAGGCCGTATCGGAGGGCAGGGCCTCTGCCAGATCGGTTGCCACTTGCAGAGCGGTATGCAAACCGTTACTTGGAGGTTCGTCTAAAGTTTCCAATAACAGGTTTTTTGTTCCGGGATCATCACACCACCAGGGAAATGACGCTATAAAATAGTGAATAAAGTGGTCATGTAAACATTTCCACCCCCGATCCGTCCCGAAAGGTTAATGGAGAACGGTGCACCGGGTGCCCTCCGGTTCCTGATCCCGAAGTCACCCGGTGCCCGGCCCGGAGAGACTGGAAATGGTCACCCCGCAGCCGGATCAGAAGGGCAGATCGTCCCCCATGTCGTCAAAGGAATCCTCAATCTCGAAAGAGCCGGACGACTGCCGGTTGCCTCCGGAAGAGTCGGCCTGCATACCACCACCACGGCTTCCGCCCCCTTCACCCCTGCTGTCCAGCATGGTGAGTGTCAGGGCCTTGATCTCGGTCGTGTAACGCTTCTGCCCCTCCTTGTCTTCCCACTCCCGGGTCTGAATGGGTCCTTCAATATAGACCATCGAACCTTTCTTCAGGTACTCCCGGGCCACTTCCGCAGTCCTTCCCCAGGCCACCACCCGGTGCCACTCGGTCCGCTCCTGCAGCTCTCCGTTCCGGTCCCGGAACCGTTCATTGGTGGCGATATTGAGGGTCGCCACCGCGGTATTCGATTGCGTGTAACGGACTTCCGGATCCTGTCCCAGCCGCCCGATGATCATTGCCTTGTTGAGTGAACTCATGGATTTCCTTGTCTTGGTTTGGATGATACCTGCATGATGCCGGCACGGTTCGTGCTGCGATCCCTTTTCTGCCGG
The DNA here is from genome assembly GCA_964440655.1 of uncultured Balneolaceae bacterium. Classification (GTDB taxonomy): domain Bacteria; phylum Bacteroidota; class Rhodothermia; order Balneolales; family Balneolaceae; genus CAYTTA01. The sequence goes on along the minus strand of CAYTTA010000034.1, from coordinate 20,619 downwards.
TATGAGATGGCAGAATACGAAACCTTACGGACAGGTGTGACCTGCCGGTTCAAAAAGTGCGTTTCGATCTGATCGTCTCATCTTCTTCGGACAGCCATCTCAAAACCTCTTTAGTACAACAGCTATCTCAATGCCTCTTCCAGTTCCAGGGAGGCATCACTCCCTGCATCCCGGTATTTGACAATCAGCGGGCAGGAGACCGACAGTCCCCGTTTTCGCGCCCAGGAAGTGCTGGCAGGTCGTGTTCCGGGCACAACAACCGCCCCTTCCGGAATGGGGCTTCCCCTCTCAAGCTCAACCTCGTTAACACAGTCATAGACCGGAACCGCCCGGGAAAGGATCACTCCGGGCGCGATCACCGCCCCTCTCCGAACCAGAATCCCTTCCACAATCACCACCCCCGCTCCGATAAAAGAGTCATCCTCGATCACCACCGGCCGCCGGCCGACCGGCTCAAGCACCCCCCCGATCTGGACACCTGCAGAGAGATGAACTCTCTTGCCGATCTGCGCGCACGACCCCACCAGCACATGGCTGTCAATCAGGGAGCCCTCATCCACATACGCCCCGGTATTCACATACGAAGGAGGCATGACGATCACACCCGGAGCAAGATAGGCGCCCCTCCGGACCGAGGTACCTCCCGGAACCAGACGGATTCCGTCCCGGAGGTCAAAACGGCGCGGCGGCAGGGTGTGCTTGTCGACAAAACCACCCGGAATCCCCTCAAACTGATGATTCTCTCCGTTTCTGAAGGCTTCCAGAATCGCCTCTTTCACCCCCACGTTCACCACCCACTCCCCGCTGCCTGAAGGTTCGGCGGCGCGAAGCACTCCCTGCTCAAGAAGGTTGAGTGTCTCTTTCCAGTTCACAATTCAGGTTCCGGTCCGGGCATGCCACTCCGTCATCCGGCGATCGGCCTCGAGAATCGGAGCGGGATCCTTCAGTTCATCTTCGGTAAGGGGCGGCCGCAATGTGGAGTTCCGGATCACCCCTTTCCGGGCCAGAAGGACCTTGGAAGGTATGGGATTCGAGACCAGGAAGAGGGTGTTCACACACTCGGTCCAGATTCCGTCGACCGGACCGCTCTCCCCCTCCAGGCAGAGCCTCACGTAGCGGTTCGCCTCCTCCGGCCAGACATTGGAGGCGACCGATATCAGACCTCCGCACCCCTCCGGGGCAAAGAGGGGAAGAAGACCGTCATCACCGCTGTAGATTACCAGTTCCGGTACTGCTTCCCGGAACGCCCGGTACTGCTCCAGACTTCCACCCGCCTCCTTCAGCCCCCAGAGTGAGGGGTGGCCCGCCAGGCCTTTTATCACCTCCGGTGTGATGCGCGACCCGGTACGGCCGGGAATATTGTAGAGCATGCAGGGGCGGTCCGCCTCATCCATCAGTGCCTTGAACCACCGCTCCATTCCAACCGGACCGGGCTTTGAATAGAGGGGGGAAACCATCAGAAACGCATCGATTTCTACAGTGTTGCACCACCGGACCCAGCTTTTCTGCTCCTCCAGGTTGAAACCTCCGACACCGGCCATCAGACCCGTTTTGGGTTTCAGATCGGAAACAAACCGGGCCACCTCTTCCTTCTCACGGCGGTTCAGAGCCAGACCCTCACCGGTGCTCCCCAGGATCAGGATTCCGTTGCCGGCCGCTTCCTGCCGCCGGACCAGATGTTCAAGATCCTCGAAATCGACCGAACCGTCCTTCTTCATCGGAGTTATCAGAGCTGTCCAGAGCCTGATCGTAGTGGGATCCATCTTCACTTTCTGAATGCTAAATCGGTAATGGATTCAAATGTATAAAGACCGGGGGCCAGCTCAGGATGATCGAGCAGGTAGCGCGCAGCCCAGACAGCCCCACGGGCGAAAATTGAGCGGTCATGTGCCTCATGCCTCAGCCAGAGCGATTCTCCGGGTGTTTTGACATAAAGCTCGTGAATGCCCTTCACGTCCCCTTCACGGGCGGAGGTGATCCGCACCTGTTCCACACCGAGCCACTCCTTCCATTTCAGGGCGGTCCCGCTTGGCGCATCCTGTTTATGAACATGATGCACTTCATGAATGTGGTAGTCCGGCTGTTCCAGGAACTCCTCACCCCTGCCGATCACCTCCAGACAGCGGCGCATCAGGTTCATTCCCAGACTGAAGTTGGACCCCAGAACCCAACGGGTGCCCGCTGTTTCCAACCGGGCGGCCAGATCCGCCGGCCACTCATAGCCTGTTGTCCCCCATACCGCCGGAATTCCCGCCTCCAGCAGGATCCCGACCAGTTCTGCTGCGGCACTGCCCGGAACGAAGACGATGGCCACGTCATACGGCTTCAGACTTTCGGGCGTCGGGGGGTTGCTCCGGTCAAACACGGCCGGATTCTCCAGAAATTCCGCCACATACCCGCCTGTCTTTCCCGCACCAATCAGCGCTGCCTTCATGCCGTCACTTTCCCTTTTTCGGTGATAAAGTGGCGATGCAGTTTCCGGATCACATTCTCCGCTTCGGAGTCCTTGACCAGGAAGCAGAGATTGTGGGTGCTGGCGCCGTGGCAGATCAGCCGGATATTGATATCCCCCAGAAGATTGAAGATCGGCCCGCTCACACCGGCGGTCTTCTCCAGATTGTTTCCGACCAGGGCGACAAGTGCGAGATCTGTCTCCACATGGACATCGGCAATCGCCCCGAGCTCCTTCAACACTTCACCGGAGAGCTGACGGCGGATCCCCTGCTGGTTGGTGTCGAGCGTCAGCGAAACGCTCACCTCGCTGGTGGTCACCAGATCGACACTCAGCTTGTAATCGGCCAGGATCTGGAAGAGGCGTGCCAGGAATCCATGCCGGTGCAGCATGTCAAGACTGTGGACCGTCACAAGCGTCTGGTCGCGTCGCAGGGAGATGGCACGGATTACCGGCTGGCTGGCGGAGTTCCGCACAATCCAGGTACCCGGCTGATCCGCACTCATGCTCGAACCGACATAGACCCGGATGTTTTTTCGGATGGCCGGCTTCAGTGTGGCGGGATGGAGCACTTTTGCCCCGAAGACGGAGAGTTCCGCCGCCTCGTCAAACGTGATCTCGGTGATCGGTTCGGCATCCGGAACAATCCTGGGGTCGGCCGAATAGATCGCATCCACGTCGGTCCAGATCTCCAGCACATCAGCATCAAGCGCTTCGGCAAGGAGTGCCGCCGTGAAGTCGCTGCCTCCACGGCCGAGAGTGGTTGTCGCTCCGCTCTTGTCTGAGCCGATAAAACCCTGCACGACCAGCCGGCTCGATTTCATGGCGGGCTTCATCTTCTCCTGGGCGTTGAGGCGCACCTCCTCCAGCAGCGGATCCGCATTTCCGAAAATGCTGTCCGTGCGGATGACCTGGCGGGCATCGACCCACTCCGTTGCGATCCCCTCCTCCTGCAGCAGCCCGGTGAAGATGGTGGAAGAGAGAAGCTCCCCGAAGGAAAGAAGCCGGTCGGTCGCACGGATATCAAGCGGCCGGGGGTCGGCAGTGGCCGCTTCTTTCAGTTCATCCAGAAGCTGCTCCACCTTTCCGGAAACCTTCTCCGGCTCCTTCAGCCGGCCGACAATCTGCCGGTGCCGCTTTGCGATCTCTTCAACCAGGGAGAGACGCTGTTCCAGATCGTCCGATGCGGCGGTCTCTGTAAGAAGGTTGGTGGTTCCGGATGTGGCGCTGACAACGATCACCCTTTTGTCCGGGTCCTTGCCGATGATTGCCGCACACCGTCTCATCGCCTCGACATCCGCCAGACTGGTGCCGCCGAACTTAGCTACTTTGATCAAATCAGGCATTTTTCAAAATTCAGATTACAGACTTGCAAGATACAAAAATGATGAGCGCATATAGAAGTGAAAAATGGAGAAGAGCTGCACACTACCTTGCAGTGAAAGGAAGGGATGCAAACGGTTGGATTAGTGAGAAGATTTTTTCTTAACTTGGAAGAATGGAATTCTTTTTGACGAAAGAAGCGCTCCGGAGCGACCCGTAACGGGTGTGACGGAGAGATTGAAATGGGAACTCTAATCACAGTGTGACGTTCATGCCCAGCGGAAAGAAACGTAAGCGCGCAAAAATCGCCAAGCACAAAAGGAAGAAAAGACTCCGGAAGAACCGGCACAAAAAGAAGAAGTAACAAGAGCCGTCCGGCGGCTCTTTCATGCCGCCGGCACCTTCACCGACACATCCGCAATGCGTACAACCCGGTTTATCCTGTAGAGCAGGTGCCGGATCTTCTCCTCCACATATTCGTGTACGCTGTTCAGACTGTCAAAATCAGAGAGCCTGTACTGAAAATAGGAGATGAGATTGATCTCCGTAAGAAATTTTCCGTGTTCATCCCCCTCGATCTCCAGATGCCACCGGGTGATGATATCATCCGATTCCAACAGGCGGTTCACCCTCTGACTCACTTCGGACATCCATTGACCGGCCACGTCAATCCGGTAGTTGACATCATCGGCAGGCGACCAGTTCGGCTGGCATCGCTCCTGATCAAAATACCAGGTCACCTCGATATCGATCACCGGCTCCACATTGGATTCAAGCAGATGGGGAGCCCGCAAAAGAGGATGGGCTCCAATGCCCTCAAGCTGACGGGCGATCCGGGTCTCGCGGAACCGGTCCCAGTCAAAGTTGATGCAGACCGCTTTCAGGTGGCGGGTGGAGTCGGAGAGATCGATCCAGATCTCCAGACCCATCGCGTTGATCCGGGACTCCTCCCAGGTCTTGAATTTACTTACCCGGATATTGTTTGCTTCCAGTGAAGCCTTAATTTTATTTACTACCGAGTGGAAAACCGGATACTGCGTCATCGTCATGAATCAATATTACGCGTTAATATATTTAACCGATTATCTAAATACCATTTTGCAGGGAGCCTTCTTCCATTCGGCCCGTTCTCCATACAAAAATGTATGCGAGGTGGTTTTCGAGCGATCCGGCAACGAGGATCCGGTCCGGCTGGTTTTCAGTTCCCGCCCGGATGAAATCGCCCTGTTTGCCGAGCACCGGGGAGCAACCGTGAAAAGAAACACGGTCCGGTTTTTTGAAACCCTTTCCGGAACCCCTGTTACCGGGGTCTTCCTGGCACACAGCGATCGGATCATTACAATCCGTATGAAGGGGAATGAGGAACTGCAGTTCAGGCTCTTTGGTCCGCATGCAAACCTCCTGCATTTGAAACAGGGCCGTATCGCAGGCTCGTTCCGTAATCGGAACAGCAGGTCCGGGGAAGAAGTTCCGGAAAGGAGAACCAGGGCGGATCGGCAGACCGGCTCCCGCACGGATGCCGAATCCTCCGCCGCATCCGGCACCCCGCCCGCTCCAGGCATCCGACTACCCGATGAGAATCCCGGCTCCCTTCCTGCCTCCCTCACTCCCCGACAGCTCCTGCTGCAGACCAATCCCCGCTTTCCCCGGCATCTGATCTCTCCGGTTCTGGATCACTACCGGCTTGAACAGGCCGATCCGGGGCGGATCCGGGAGGTGACCCTTCTGCTTACCCGCTCCATGGAAGAACGACCTGGGTTCCGGGTTCTGGAGGACGGCAGACTCTGTCTGATCCCGCCGGATCTGCTTCCGCTCCCGGGAGACCGGGTTTTCGACTCGGTCAATGAGGCGATCCGCGCTGCCTGGTATGAGACATCGCGAAACCGCAGGCTGCGCCAGCGTCTCCGTACGGTCCGGCCGGAACTGGAGAAAGCCCTCCGGAAAACAGCAGGACAGCTCCGGGGTTTCCCTCCGGAGGAAGAACTTCTGAAGAGAGCGGATGAGTGTGAAACGACCGGGCATCTGCTCATGACCCGAGCCCATGAAGAGCACCCGGGAGCGCAGACCATCGATATTCCCGATCTCTATGAGGAGGGGCGGATCCGCACCATCCCGCTCCGGACCGGACTGTCGATCTCCGACAATGCGCAGGCCTGTTACGACCGGGCTGCAGGACTCCGCCGGGAGGTCCGGGAGAGCCGGGGGCGGCGCGAGGCACTGCGGAACAGACTCTCCCGTCTGGAGACGCTGATGGAATCGTTGGAGAAGATCGAGGGACTCCGGGGTCTGGAACAGTGGATGAAAGAGCATGAGCCGGAGCTGGCATCCCTCCGGATCGGACAGCCCGGTTCCAGGGAACTCTCTCTGCCATGGCGCCGGGCCGAGATCGACGGATATGAAGTGTGGATCGGAAAGAATGCGGCGGGAAACGACCGGCTCACGGCCACCGCCCACAAGGAAGATATCTGGCTCCATGCACGGGGATCGGCCGGATCCCACGTCATCATCCGTATGGGGAACAATCCCGGAATGCCACCGGGGCAGGTGATCCGCAAGGCGGCCTCCTGGGCGGCCTGGCACTCCCGCCAGAGAGGTGCATCTCTGGTGCCGGTCATGATCACCAAGAAGAAATATGTGACCAAACCACGGGGAGCCCCGCCGGGGACCGTCCGTGTTCAGCGTGAAAAGGTCGAGATGGTATCCCCGGCCAAGCCGGATCAATCCTGAATCTCTGAACTCTGCACCTGGCCAGCCAACCCCCTTTCCGTCATCAATGAATATGGGAAAAACCCGAACTTACCGGCTGTACGAAGCGTCTCCCTGATGGTTCCGGATGATTCCGGATCTGATTAAAAAACTGATGGATCTGAATAAAAACTGTGACACCATGCAGCTTCTGTTTCTTTGCGGCATGCCCGGATCGGGCAAATCGACCGTCGGACGGCACCTTGCCGAAAAACTCGGGCTTCCCTTCTCCGATCTGGACCGGCTGATTGAAGAAAAGGCCGGTACCTCGATCCCCGAGATCTTCGAAAAGAAGGGTGAGCCCGCCTTCCGGCAACTGGAGCGAAAACTCCTGCTTGGGATCCCGGACGGCGAGCCGGCCGTAATTGCTCTGGGCGGGGGGGCACTGCAGGACCAGCAGGTGGTCGATGAAGTGAAAAGAAAGGGGGTGCTTATTTTTATAGATGCTTCGGTCTCCGTACTTTCCAGACGTCTGTCGGGAAAAAGCGGTCGTCCCCTTCTGCGACAGACCGGAAAAGAGATCCGTTCCCGTATTGAAGAACTTCTCGGCAAGCGCAGGAAATACTATACCCAGTCTCACATCACCGTCCAGACAGGAGAACAACCGGCCTCACTGGTTGCCGACGCCATCATCCACAAGCTCCAGGCGCATGGAACCGACGGAGACATGAAAGCTGATACCTCCCATGAAAGCTGATTTTCACGTACAGACCTCTTCCCGGGCCTATCCGGTCCACGTCTCGAACCGCATGCCGCAGTCTGAGCTGGATCAGCTCCTGGCGGAGTATGGTGATGAGTGCTTCCTCATCATCGATGAGAATGTGGACCTCCATTTCGGAGAGGAAATCCGTGCCATGGCCGGAAGCCGGCTTGACGAATCGCGGATCTGCCGCGTCCCCTCCGGAGAGAGCAGCAAATCGGTAGCCGGCTGGTCCCGGATCGTCGACTTTCTTCTGCGCGGGGGCGCCCGCCGGAATTTACCCGTATTGGTCGCCGGAGGGGGCGTCACAGGAGATCTTGCCGGATTTGCCGTTTCATCCGCCCTGCGAGGGCTGCCCTTGATCCACATTCCCACGACACTGCTTGCCATGGTCGACAGTTCGATCGGCGGAAAAACCGGGATCAACCATGAACTTGGAAAGAACCTGATCGGCAGCTTCTATCAGCCTTCGGCCATCTTCATCAATACCTCGTTTCTCTCCCGGCTGCCCGGCAAAGAGTGGATCAACGGCCTGAGTGAAATCCTGAAATATGGCGCGATCCGGGACCGGTCGATCTTCGAGACCGCCGCCGGACTCTTTCTTGAAGGGGATGGCGAGGTGGATCCCCTCGACCCGCAGCTGGTGGAACTGATCCGAAAATGCGCCGGGATCAAGGCGGACATCGTCGGCCAGGATGAAAAAGAGAGCAACCTGCGGATGATTCTCAACTTCGGACACACTTTCGCCCACGCTCTTGAAAATCTGGGAGGTTACGAACAGATCAGTCACGGCGAGGCTGTTTATACCGGAATGCTGGCGGCACTCCATCTCTCCAACCGGAGAGGCGCTTCCCTTCAGCCGGAGATTCTGGAAAAATTCCGCCGGCTCTACCGGATCGATCCCTCCCGCTTCTCCGGGAGAATCGAGGAGCTGAACCGGGTGATGTATCGCGACAAGAAGCGGTCGACCAGCCGGTTGAAGTTTGTACTGCTGCAAGATTGGAACCGGCCGTACGTTACGGAGCTGGAGGATGAGAGCCAGCTGGCCGACTCCTGGAATTACGCCTTTGAAATGCTGAGCACCCGACCCGTCTGATGCGTGCAATGAAGAGACCAATTTGCTGTTAAGCTGGTTACATAAAGCCTGGAAGCTCCTGATCACAGCGAGCACCATTCTTGTTGCCGTACTCATTGCGGTGGCCCTGCTGCTGTTCGGGCTGATGCAGCTGCCGCAAAGCAAAGAGTTTCTCGCCGGGGAACTAACCCGGGAGTTCAATGAACAGTTCGAGGGATCCCTCCAGATAGGCCGGATCGGGGGACTTCTCCCCTTCCGGATCAACCTCCACGAGCTTCAGATTGACCATCCCGACTCACCCGACCCGGCCCTGACCGTCGACCGGACCGTCCTCTCTCTCCGCCTGTGGGACCTCCTGCAGCGGCGGATTACGATCCGCTCCTTCGAGCTGCATGTTCCGGTTATCCGCCTCCAGCCTGACCAGGAAGGGGTGCTGACCCTGGAGAAGGCTTTCCGTTCCCGCCGGGAAGGAGATGCCCGTCCCGTGGATTTCGAGCGGGGAGAACTCCGGCTCTATGCCCCCCACATGGCCATTCATGACGGGGTGGTGACCGCGACAGGGCTCCGGACAGGAACGGAGCGGATCCGGCTTCCGGAAGAGTTCACCCTCTCCGGAATCCAGGCCCGTTTCTTTCTGGAGCTGGCACCGGACCACCGCCTGTTCGATATTGAAGAGCTGGCTGCCGGTGACCCCGAGGGTTTTCCATTCCGGTTGCGCGGACAGGTCTTCCACGATGAAGAGGGGCTGGAGTTCAACGGCTTCCGGATCAGTGCGGGCGACTCCCGACTCGAGTTTTCCGGGGATGCGAGCAGGGTCAACCCCTTCTCGCCCCGCTTTCCGGAGCAACTCGCATCGGCATTTTTCCGGCTGGATGTAGCAGAAACCCGACTTCACGGCAGGGAGCTCTCCCGCCTGATGCCGAAGTGGCCCTTCCCCGAGCAGGCACTGGAAGTTGAACTCCATGCGGCAGGCTCGCTGGAGTCCCTCTATTTTGACCGGATCGACCTCTGGATCGACGGGAGCTCTCTCCGTCTGAATCTCCTGCTGGAGGAGCTGGAGAGTGAGCGGTTTGCCTGGAGCTCCGTGATCGAGAGTGCCGTCCTGCAGCCGGACGAATTCTCGCAGCTCCTTGAACGCTACTCCGGCCTCCATCATGAACATCTTGCCGACCCCTCTGCTGCGCCAACCGCCCCCTCTTCCGCGCCAACCGGGCGGTCCCCTTCAGAAGGTTCCATGGCCACGAGGGCGCTTCCGGAAACCCGGCTCAGGGGTGAGCTCTCGGGAAGTCGTACCGATCTGAACCTTGCTCTCTCGATGGAGATCGGCGAGGGCACCCTCCAGACGGATGGATCGATCTCTCTGCAGGAGGAACCGGTCTGGCAGGGCTCATTCCGGTTCGACTCGCTCGATCTGGCCCCCTTCTTCCCCGGCCAGCTGAAGGAGAGCCTGGCGACCGGAGAGATCTCCCTCTCCGGAACAGGCGTGGATCCGGACCGCCACCGGGTCCGGTTTCATACCGCCCTGGGACCGGGCTACGCCGACCATCTCCGGTTCACCTCCCTCTTCCTGCAGGGAGAGATCGAAAACCGCAGGCTCCGGCACACCCTTGTGGCACGCAACGGACCTGCAGAGCTCCGCTCCTCCGGCGAACTCCAGGAACGGAATGGAGAGTGGGAGCTTCTCCTTTCCGGTGCCATGCAGCATATCGACCTGAACTCCCTCCTGCGGGAGGAGCGCTTTCCGGCAACCGATCTGAATCTGGAGTACCATGCCGATCTGCGCTGGAGCGATCCCGATGACCTGGCAGGCCGCGTCAACGTGGATATGGCCCCTTCGGTGGTCGGGGGCGATTCGCTGCGATCGCATCAGTTCTATGCCGACCTGAACACTCCCCTCCGGCCGGGTGGGGATCGTACCCTCCGCCTGACCAGCAGTTTTCTTGATGCTGAGCTCCACGGAGCCCTCTACCCCCGGAATCTCGCCCGTCTGGCCCGTTATTGGGGCACCTGGCTCTCAGATCGGGTTGCCGAAGAGATCACGATGCAGATGAATCCGGAGACTTCTCCCACCGTTCCGCTCCCGGCCGGGGAAGGGCCCGATCCGGCAGACCTTCGTCTCGATCTGGAGTTCAGGGATCTGCAGCTGCTTGAAAGCTGGTTCTCTCACTTTCCCCTTACCCGGGAGTGGCCCGATTTCTCCAGCAACGCACGTCTTCAGCTCAATCTGACCGCCGACTCCGAACATCTGCTCCTGACCGGGACGCTTCAGGATAAGGCCTTCCACTACCGGAACCTGCAGGCCGGCCCTCTGCGGGCCCGGATCACCGCCGGTTTCAGCCACACCGGTCGTCTGACCAAAGATGCCACCCTCGATCTTCTGCTGGAGACGGAGGAGGCGAAATACGGATCGTTCAGGACGGGCCCCTCTCGTCTGGCCGCCACCCTGGTCAGGGAGACACTTCGTCTCGAGCAGCGGTCGCGGCAGATTGCCGGACAGGTGGATCTCGATCTCTCCCTGCAGGCCCGTCTCGATCCGGGAGAGATCCGGATCCTTGTGGAAGAGTTTCTCCTGGGCAGCGAGCAGTATGCCTGGGCGGTCCGGGGGCAGCCTGAGATGCTCTGGACCAGCGAACAGCGGCTCCATGTGGAGAACCTGGTGATCGCCAGCGATGTGGAGCAGATCGAGATCAACGGAACCTGGAGCACCCTGCCCGACGACGGGGTGGAGTACCGGATCCGCAACTTCCGTCTGGAACGGATCTCGGATCTGATCGGGGGCAAGGTCACCTTCTCGGGAACGGTCAACGGAGATTTTTCCACCCGATCGCTCACACGCATTCCTGTTCTGGACGGAACGGCGAGCATCGAGCAGATCATGCTTAACGGTCGCACCGTCGGAGACCTTCAGCTCAGCAGCAGCTATTCAACAGAGCAGAACCGCTTCAATACGCAGGTTACCGTGCAGACCGATCCGGAGAAGTATGGAGACTACCTTGCAGGAAACAGCGGGATCGGTCAGGACCTGGTCTTCACCGGATACGTCACACCGCCCGACAGGGAGAATCCGGATCAGGAGTTCTTCTATTTTGATGCCGATCTGAGACAGATCGACATGTGGATCGTCACGGTGATCGTCCCGGGCATCGTGGAACGGATGGAGGGTGCCTCCAGCGGGCGCGGCTATATCCGGGGCTCTCTTACCGATTATGACTTCCACTCGGAGTTTGATATCCGCGATGTACGGGGATCGCCGGTCTTCATGGGAGTGGAGTACAACATCAACGGCCGGCTTATTTTCGACCGGTTCGAAGGGCTGGTCTTTGACAACCTGCTTCTGATGGACAGGCAGCGTGGCACGGGGCGTCTCTACGGAACGGTGGATCTGAACAATTTCTCAGGGCAGAGCGATCTTGACCTCGCACTGGATTTCACCGATCTGCTCTTCATGAACAACCCCTACGATCCCGATGTCCCCTTCTATGCCACGGTACGGGGGAGCGGTCAGGCACGGATTTCCGGACCCAGCACCAGTCCTTTTCTCCGGTCCACCCGTCCCATCGAGCTCTCGCCCGACTCCCGTATCTCGGTACCGGTTCTTGACGAGACCGAACTGCAGCAGAGCAGCAACTTCATCCAGTTTGTCGATACCTTCGACCTGGAGGAGCTTCGTGAACGCGAAGAGAGGGAGGCGGAGGGACGGCGCAGCGGTCCGGACGGTTCCACCGAGCTCACTTTTTCCGAACGCTTCACACTCGATCTTCAATTCATCGCCCGCAACCCGGTCAACTTCCAGCTGGTCTTCGACCGCGTGACCAACGAGATCCTGACGGCAAACGGTACGGGCCAGATCCGGATCAATCTGGCCGATCAGAACTTCAGTCTCTTCGGACGGATGAACATCACCAGCGGAAACTATCAGTTTGTCGCCGGAGACATCATCTCCCGCCGATTTCAACTCCTGGAGGGTGGCTCCATCATCTGGGAGGGGGAACCCAACAACGCCCGGCTCAATGTGAGCGCCACCTACCGGGCCCGCCCCGATCTCGCCTCGCTCATCTCCACGGGACTGGACCGCAGGGAAGGAGCCCAGCGCTCTCCGGTCGACCTGATTCTTAACATCGGCGGCACCCTGAGTGAACTGGAGAACGATTTCTACTTCCAGGTCCCGTCAAGCATCGAGGGGACCCTCGACCCGACCCTGCTTGCACAGATCAACGCCCTGAACCGCAATGAAGAGGAGAAAGTAATCCAGGCCACCAGCATCCTGCTCTCCGGAAACTTCATCCCGCTCACGAGCCTGTCGGCCGAAGGGGGGACCGGGATGGCTCTCCGGGAATCTCTCACCAGCGGTGCGGTGGTGGTAAACCCGCTCATCACAAGCCAGGTGATCAACCCCCTGCTCTCTGATCAGGTCAACTCCCTGCTCCGCAGTGACATGGCTCTCGATATCGACTTCAACCTCACCCAGTATAACCAGGTGGACCTCGGAGTGGCCCTGCGGCTTTACAACGACCGCCTGATCCTCCGGCGAGACGGACAGATCACCGGCCCCTACTCGGATATCGGAGATCTGGGAGCCACCTGGCGCATCAACCGCACCTTCTCCATCACCGCATTTCACCGCCAGGACCCCTCCCTTACCAACGCGAGCTCGCCCGAACCCAGACAGATCCAGGAGATGAACGGGGTGGGGGTCGAGGCACAGTTCCGCTTCAACCGCTGGAGTGAACTCAAGGACCGTTTCATAACGTTTTTCAATCGCCTGTTCGGGATCCGAGATGAGGACGAAGTGGAAGAGGAGCGGTTCGCATCCTTCAACTGACAACCGACTATGGCGAAAAAACAGAGATATACATCACTCGAAAAAGAGATACTCAAAATACTCAAAGTCTGGCCCGATGCCTCCATCCCCGCCCCCCTGCTTGCGGAAGCGCTGGGACTGGAAGGCAAGACCGGCATGAAAAAACTGGACAAGGCCCTTCTGAGCCTGCTCAACAAGGATCAGATCCTGGTTAGCCGCAACCGGCTAATCCGCTACAACGAGACCCGTCCGGAAGATGAAAGCGTGGTCGAGGGGGTGATCGACATCAACAAGTATGGCGACGGGTACGTGGTAACCGAGGGACGGGATCAGGATATCAAGATACCGGCACGTTACCTCAACACCGCACTCGACGGGGACCGGGTAAGAGCCCGCATCACCCATTATCACAAAAAGAGCGGCAAACCGGTCGGTCGGGTGGAAGAGATTGTCGAACGGGGGAAAACCCTCTTTGTGGGTACACTCCACTCCCCCGCCCGCGGAAGCTGGATCATCCGTCCCCTGGAGAGCGCCGGCCGGACAGAATTCCGGGTGGACCCGGACGATCTGGCCGGAGCGAAAGCGGGAAGCCGGGTCTCCTTCCGCCTTGTGGAATGGAACGACATGCGTCAGCTTCCCCGTGCCCGGATCGTGGAGACCCTCGGCGAACGCGGCTCCAGCGAGGCGGAGATCCTCTCCATCCTGGCCGAGCATCAGTTCGATTCCCGTTTCCCCGATGCCGTGGAACAGTTCGCCTCCACCATCCCGCTGGAGATTCCCGAAAGCGAGATCCGCCGGCGGCGCGACCTGAGGGAGGAGGTGATCTTCACGATCGACCCCGTGGATGCGAAAGATTTTGACGATGCGCTCAGCATCCGCATCCTCGACAATGGAAACTACCTTCTGGGGGTCCACATCGCCGATGTGAGCCACTACATGCCGCGCGCTTCGGTTCTGGATGAAGAGGCGCTGAACCGTGCAACGAGTGTCTACCTGGTAGACCGTGTCATCCCGATGCTTCCCGAAAGACTCAGCAACGGGGTCTGCAGCCTTCGACCCGACGAGGACAAGCTCACCTACAGCTGTTTCATGGAGATCACGCCGACGGGGAAAAGGGTGAACGCCACCCTGGAGGAGTGCGTGATCCGATCCCGTCAGCGCTTCACCTACGAGGAGGTGCAGGAGATCCTGGACGGAAAGGAGCATCCGCTCCGCCCTCAGCTCAAGTCTCTCGAGACACTCACCAAAAGGCTGCTGCAGAACCGGCTGCGGGCCGGTTCGATCAACTTCGAGACCCCCGAACCCCGCTTCATTCTTGATGAGAAGGGAAAGCCGGTGGATGTCATTGTGAAGAAGCGGCTCTTTTCACACCGGCTTATTGAAGAGTGCATGCTGATGGCCAACCGAACGGTTGCCGAGCAGGTCTACGAGATGCGAAAACGGGCCGGCCGTGCCAGGGATGAGAAGGCTTTCCCCCTCCTCTACCGCGTGCACGACCAGCCCGACCTGGAGAAGCTTCAGAACATCCGCGAGAACGTGAAGCCGCTCGGAATCGAATTCGACCTCGACACGAAAATCACCCCGGCCGATATCAACCGGTTGCTGAAACGGGTGGAGGGAACCAGCCTGGAGGCGATTATCAACGACCTGACCCTGCGGGCGATGGCCAAAGCGGAGTACCAGCCGGCCAACATCGGGCACTTCGGACTCGGGTTCCGCCACTACTGCCACTTCACCAGCCCGATCCGCCGCTATCCCGATGTGATTGTCCACCGGACCCTGAAACGGTATGCTGCCGGCGGAGTGGAGTACACCTGGGGAGAACTGGCAGAGCTGGGTGAACACTGCAGCGAGAAGGAGCGTTATGCTGTAGCGGCAGAGCGCGATTCGGTGAAACTCAAGCAGGTGGAATTTCTATCCGGACGGCTGGGAGAAGTCTTTCCCGGAATTATCAGCGGCGTGACCGAAAACGGAATCTACGTGGTTCTGAAAGACATCTACTGCGAGGGTATGGTCCATATTAGCGATCTGAGGGATGATTATTATATTTACAATTCCGGACGCCACTCTCTGATGGGAAGGTCCAGGGGCCGGGAGTACCGGCTGGGCAACGAGATCCATGTCAAAGTGGTACGGACAGACAAAGAGCAGAAACATATCGATCTGATCATAGCCGATGCCAAATCCCGGTGAGTCCGCCGACTCCCGGAGTGTCGTCCCTGCGGAGCCGGGACCCCCTGCCGCCGGGTCGTTTATCCGAACAGCCATGCACATGACAAACAAGGTCTATCTATCCCTTACGCTGACGCTTTTCTCCCTCCTGATCTGCGCCGATGCCGCTTTTTCCCAATTCTTCGTCTTCGGAAAGAACCGGGTCCAGTACGAGGTATTTGACTGGCGCTACATCCAGACCGATCACTTCGACATCTACTACTACGGGGAGGAGAACTACCACCTTGCCCAGTTCACCGCCGAGTCGGTGGAGTCGGGACTCGCGCAGCTGATGGATGATTTCGGTCATGCCCTCACCAACCGCATACCGGTCATCATCTACGATTCTCACAGCGACTTCTCCCAGACCAACGTCGTGGCCCTGCCGGTCGATGCCCAGGGGATCGGGGGGGTGACCGACAAGTACAAAAACCGGATGACCCAGCCCTTCATGGGGGATTACGCCGACTTCCGCCGTACCCTACAGCATGAACTTCTCCATGCCGTCGTGAATGACATGTACTACGGAGGGGGGCTGCAGGCGATGATGCGCAACAACATTCAGCTGGTGCTTCCCCTCTGGTTCGAGGAGGGGCTGGCCGAGTACCTGGCGCTCGGGTGGGACACCCAGACCGATATGTACATCCGTGATGCGGTGATCAACAACTATCTGCCCCCACTCTACCAGCTCAGCGGTTACTTCTCCTATCGTGGCGGTCAGTCGTTCTGGAATTTCATCGCCGAAGAGTACGGGCGTTCGAAAATCACCGAAATCCTGCAGCGTCTGCGCCAGACACGCAACGTCCAGCAGGTCCTGATGCAGGCAACGGGCCTCTCGCTCGAGGATCTGAGCAGCCGCTGGATGGACTCGCTGCAGCGGCGCTACTTCCCGGAAGTGGCCGAACGGCAGGCGGTCGACCAGATCGCGGCACGCGTCTCCGAGCGGGGACGCTACGGCTCCTACAACACCAGCCCCGCCATCTCGCCGCGGGGGGACCGGATCGCCTTCATCTCCAACCGGCGCGGAGTGTTCGACATCGTTGTGGTGGATGCCTATACCGGAAGACACCTCAAGACGGTGGTCAAGGGGGAGACAAGCGAGATGTTTGAAGAGCTCAACATCCTGAACCCCAATCTCTCCTGGTCGCCGGACGGGACACGGCTCACCCTCTCGACAAAGAGCGAGGGCAAATACGCCCTGGCCATTGTCAACTACGACGATCTGAAGGCGCAGCTGATCCAGTTTCCCGATCTCGATGCCGTCAATTCCGTGGCCTGGTCGCCCGACGGAACCAAAATTGCATTTGACGGGAACCAGGGAGGATATCAGAACATCTATGTCTACGACCTGCAGACAGAGGAGCTCTACAATCTGACCAATGATGTCTTCACCAACCGGGATCCCGCCTGGGGACCCGACTCCGAGACGGTCTACTTCGTCTCCAACCGGGGGGACAGGCTCCGCGCCGGGGAGCATCTTGCGGGCTACTCCATCCTGCAGCATGAATTCGCCTACCAGACCGATCTCTACTCCATCCGTGTGGGGAGCAACCGTATCGAGCGGCTCACCAACACCCCCTGGTCGGAAAGCAGCCCCGATCTGACGGCCGACGGCCGCATGGTCTTCGTTTCGGATCAGAACGGGATTCCCAACGTCTACGAGTATGACTTTGAGACACGTACCTGGGCACCTCTAACCGATGTGCGGACCGGTATCTCGCAGATCTCCATCTCCGATGACGGAAGCCGGCTCGCCTTCAATGCCCTTCAGGACGGCTATCTGGATCTCTTTCTGATGAGCAATCCGCTGGACCGTCGGATGAACCGTGAGCTTACACTCAACTACTGGGGGGAACGGCGTGCTTCCGAATCGGTTCTGGACCGGGTCCCTGCCACGCGCCATGCGATGGAGATGATCCGGAGGCGGGATCAGGGCAACGTGGTGATTACGCAGCCGCTACCTTCCGAAGAGGATCCGCTGGCGCTCTCGGGGCAGAGAGGTGAACAGGGGGCAGACGCGGGAGATCGGAGGACGGAACGTCAGACACCTGTAGCGGCCGGACCAGACAGTGTCGGTGCAGAGGGCCTGCAGCCCGGGACAGAACCGGATGGAACGGAAGAGGGAGAGAGGGACGAAGGGGGGCGGATCGGGGGAGAGCCCGGACAGGAACCGGCTCCCGGACAGGAACCTGCCCCACAGGACACTTCGGGCACACCGCCCTCCGGAGTGATCGATTTCCGGAACTATGTCTTCGGAGAGGCGGTGATACAGGACACCACCCTGAACCTCACCGACAACCCGCGTCAGTTTCAGCCGATGGACAACCTGACGGATGACGGCCGCTACCGTCCGAAAAAATACCGCCTCTCCCTCTCGCCCGACATCACCTATGCGGCAGGAGAGATCGATACCTACTACGGCGGATCGGCCTTTGCCATGATCACTCTCTCCGACCTGTTCGGAGACCACACCCTCTCGCTCGGCACCGACCTGGTCTTCGACCTGCGAGACAGCGACTACATCATCCAGTATGGGTATTTCCGGCAGCGGACCAATCTTCTGGTCAGTTTCTTCCATCAGGCCCAGAACTACCAGACCCGGTTCGGTGAACTGCTCCGGTTCCGCACATTCGGCGCGGGGATCGAATTTCAGTACCCCTTCAACCGGTTCCAGCGCATCGACTACGGGGTCTCCTGGATCGGGATTGCCAGGGATTTCAGTTCGGTCACCGGTGTCGGCACCCAGAATCTGGTCAGCGAGGTCTCCACGTTTCTCTACCCCCAGATCACCTGGACGAGCGACTACACCATCCCCGGATTCATCACACCGCTCTCCGGACCGCGCTACTCTCTCCGGCTTTCGGGAAGTCCTCCCGTGATCCCTGATGCGCCGCTCTTTGTCTCCCTGCTGGGGGACTACCGCCGCTACTTCCACCTGGGCAGAGGGTACACATTTGCCATGAGAGGGACGGGTGCCGTCTCGGTCGGACCCGACTCCCAGACCTTCTTCATGGGGGGAATGCTCGGATGGATCAACCAGCGCTGGTCGGACAATCAGATTCCCTTTGAGCGGCTTGCCGACACCTTCTTCACCCAGCCGGCAACCCCCCTCCGGGGACATGAATTCAATACGCTCTTCGGAAACAAGTTCACCATGGTGAACTCCGAATTCCGGTTTCCTCTCTTTGCCGCAGTCCTGCCCGGCCCGATACCGTTCCTGCCGCTCTACAACATCACGGGGGTGACATTTCTTGATGCGGGAACCGCCTGGGGCTACGAGATCAATTACTCACTGGCCAATCAGGCCGACGGGACTCCGATCGTCTACCACCAGAAACCCGCCGGTCTGGATTTCCGCGTTGCGAAACGGGAAGAGGTGCGTCTGGTCGGGGATCCCTCCGATCCCCGGTTCGGATTGCCCCGACTGGATGGGACGCCCGATCAGAGAGACCGGTTGGCCACCTATGTGGACGGGGATATCCTGATCGGAGCGGGATTCGGCCTCCGCACCATCCTGCTCGGACTACCCTTCCGCTACGATGTCGGGTGGGCCTATGAGCGGGACGGATTCAGAAAGCGGCCGATCCACTACTTCTCGATCGGGATCGATTTCTAGGTTTCTTTCAAGCCTTCAGTTTGCTCTTCATCGATTTGTTGACCGACTCCTTGAACTCACGGGAGACCTTGAGCATGGGAACGTACTGCTCGGGTACGATTACCTCCTCGTTCGTCTTGGGATTGCGCGCTACTCTCTGGGCTCTCTTGACCACCTTGAAACTGCCGAATCCGCGCAGCTCGATCGTCTCTCCTCTTTTCATGGCATCGATGACGGTATCCATAAAGCCCTTTACAACCGCTTCCGTCTCGACCTTGGTGAGACCGGTTGAGGCGGATATAATGTCAACGATATCTGCTTTTGTCATGACAATATTGAATGAATTGTTTAAAAAACGTAACGCTGATTCTGGGTAAACTATTGCGCATCAATAACAGTAGCAACGCGTATTGGGTCGAAAAAATTCAAAAATCTTTGATACTTTCGCCCTGAAATTGAAATTTTTATTTCAATCACAACCGCTCCCATGCACTACTTTGAACAGCTCGTCGCCACGCTGGAAGAACTGATCTGGAACACGCCGGAAGCGTTTCCCGCCCTGGTCGCCATTCTGGTCGGATACGGTATCTTCATCACCTTCCGGCTCGGTTTCATCCAGATCCGTCGGTTCAGTCATGGGTTGAAGGTGGTGAGCGGTGCCTTTGATGACCCGGATGAGAAAGGGGACCTGAACCATTTCCAGGCATTGAGCACCGCCCTCTCCGCTACGGTGGGGATCGGAAACATTGCAGGGGTGGCTCTTGCCATCCATGTTGGAGGTCCGGGGGCACTCTTCTGGATGTGGGTGACCGCGGCACTGGGCATGGCAATCAAATTTTCCGAGGTGACCCTGGCGCACCACTTCCGCAGGATCAACCCGGACGGATCGATCTCCGGCGGACCGATGTACTACATCGAAAACGGCATGGGACCCCGCTGGAAATGGCTCGCCGTGACCTGTGCCGTTGCCATGGGCATTACAGGGTTTCTTACCGGCAATGCCATCCAGGCCAATACGATAGCGGACATCCTCCGAAGTGATTTCCAGATCCCCGTTGCGCTGACCGGTGCAGTCTCCGCCACCCTTGTGGCCGCCGTCATTCTGGGAGGGATCCGGCGGATCGGCTATGTCACGGCCCGGCTTGTTCCGATCATGGCCTTTCTCTATGTCGGATCGGGACTCATCATCCTGCTGCTCAACATCACTCACCTCCCTTCCACCTTCGCCACGATCTTCTCCCACGCCTTCGACCCGAAAGCAGGAGTCCTCGGAGTCGGTTCCGGGGCACTGATCACGACCTTGAGTTACGGGATCCAGAGAGGCCTCTACTCCAACGAATCGGGGCTCGGGTCCGCGCCGATCGCCCACGCAGCCGCCCGGACGGATGAGCCGGTCCGGGAAGGGGTGGTCGCTCTCCTGGAACCCTTCATCGACACTTTGCTCATCTGCACCATCACCGGTCTGGTTATCGTGCAGACCGGTGCCTGGGACATGTACCACAAAACCGCGATTGACCCCGCCTCCGGAACGGTTTCCTACCGGCTGGATGATTCTGCCGGATCCTCCACGCTCCGTTTCGAAGAGGGTGTCCCCCTTAACGGAGTGATGATGCGGTACGGAATCCCTGTCGATTCACTTTATGCCGATGCCTCTCTCTCCATCCTCTTCACCGGGGCCATCGAAATCCTGAGTGACGGGACACCGTGGCGCCCGCTC
>CAYTTA010000033.1:14709-28546 GCA_964440655.1 uncultured Balneolaceae bacterium | reverse complement strand
CCCGGTCGGCAAACCGCATCTCCCCCAGATTCTCGAACAGATAGTCCGCTATGGGGGTGGAAGGGATGGTTTCTATGATGCCGGCATAATCGGGGGTTCCCGACTGAAAAAAGCGCATGGCGAAGTCCGGCCTGCTCATCTGGCTCAGATGGTCCTTGTCCGTCACATCCTTGTAGAATCCGTTCGGAACAAAGATGTCCCGCAGCCCGTCCAGGTTGAAGTCGACGATGAGCGCCCCCCAGCTCCAGTCGGTCGCCTCGACGCCGGAGTAGCGTCCGATCTCACTGAATTGTCTCCCGCCCCGGTTGTAGTGCAACGTGTTCCGGGTGAACTGAAGATGATAACCCGATTCCTTCTCCTGCTGCAGCTCCTGCCAGCTTACAAAGTCGGTGATCGTCTTTATTCTCTCCTCCTTCTCCGGCAGCATGTCGGTAATGTAGAGTTCCGGCAGACCGTCATTGTCCAGGTCCGCCGCATCCCCTCCCATCGAGGTGGCACTTATCGCCGGCATGGCATCCACGAGGGCCTCCCGGAAAGTCCCGTCCCCGTTGTTGAAATAGAGGTAGTCTCTTTCAAAAAAGTCGTTGGAGATGTAGATGTCGGGCCATCCGTCCCGGTCCAGATCGGAGACGGTCGCCCCAAGGCCGAATGCCACCTCGTTGCCGTAGATTCCCGCCTGCTCACTCACATCGGTGAAAAAGCCCCCGTCATTCCGGTAGAGGCGGTCTCCGCCATCCCGGTGTCGCACATTCCGGTCGAGTCGGGCCGGATCGTAGCTGCCTACCGATGCCCCCGAATCGTTGTTGACCAGATAGAGGTCGAGATCCCCGTCCCCGTCGTAATCAAAAAAGACAGCGTGAACCGAAAAGCCACGATCGTCGAGGCCATATTCGGCGGCACGTTCGGTAAAGGTGAGATCTCCGTTGTTGATGAAGAGCTCATTGCGCCTCTCTTCCGGCCCTCCTGTTCCGGAATGGGTCACATAGATATCCAGCAGCCCGTCCCCGTTTACATCCGCAAAACTTACGCCCACCGACCAAGGCATGCTCCCCGCCACCCCGGCACGCTCGGTGATATCCTCGAATTGAAAATTTCCCTTGTTCAGAAAAAGACGGTTCGGTCCCTGATTGGAGACCAGAAAGAGATCGGGCAGTCCGTCCCCGTTGATATCCCCCAGTCCGACACCCCCGCCCGCATAGAACTCCTTGTTGGTATAGATGTTGTTGACCGGATCGGAGTGAAGATCGTTGGAGAAACGGACTCCCGTCCGGGACGGGGAGAGCTGCTCGAACAGAGACTTCCGGGAAGAGGAGTGGCAGGCAGCGAGAAACAAAACCATCAGGAACGGAACGCATAGGTGTATCGAAAGCCCCCTGTAACTCCTTGTCATGCGATCCCTTCCGATGTTTTTATTCCCACCCTTCCATCTGATTGGAAACAGAGCGTCCGTTCATGTCCCAGACCACCTCCCCTCCGAAAAGCGTAACCTCGCTCTCCAGCCGCCTGGTTCCGGAGATCCGGACAGCCGGGCGATCCACATCGACAAATCCGAATTCCCCTTCACGGATGCCGAAGACCCAGATATCCGCCACCGCTCCCTCACTCAGATGGCCGAGCTCTTCGCGTTTGATGGCGCGGGCGGCCGACCAGGTGGTGGCCCCGATCACTTCCTGAATCGACATGCCGATATTGAGCATTTTGGACATCACACTGTTCAGATCCTGCATCCCGAGTGTCCGCAGGCTACTCATGTGAAGGTCGCTGCTGATGGTTTCCGGACGGAATCCCTGCTCCAGGGCGGGAATGGCGTGTTTAAAATCAAAGCTGCCTCCTCCGTGCCCCACATCAAAAATGATCCCGCGCTCCTGGGCTTCCCATACAAAATCCCGCACCTTCCCTTCTGCATCGACAATCGACTCCCGCCGGCTGTTGGGGGCATTGCTGCCGCCAAAAACGTGACTGTAGATATCCCCCGGCCGGAGTTTTTCCAGGAAGAGGGTCTCCAGCGGAAGGGGTGGATCGGCACTGCCGAAATCGATCATCACCGGTTTGTCGGCCAGCCTTCCAGCCTCCACCAGTCGGTGGATCGGCTCCCAGTCGTGCCCCACATAGTGGGCGATTTTGAAACCGACAATTTCGGGGTGCTGGCGGGCGACGAGGGCTGACATCTTCGGGTCCATGTCGTTGAGATTCTGCGACCATGCCCCGCCCATGCTTCCGTGGCCTATAATCCGGAGAAAAGCGAGGATTCGGGTCCGCGAATGGGCAATGGTCTGCTCTTTGAAGAGCGCAAAATTCCTCCATCCCGAGCTTCCGGCATCCACCATGGTGGTGATCCCGTAGCGGAAACTGAAATTGTCCGGAATCACCGACCGGTAGCTGTTCATCTGGTCGGACATCGGATCAGTCCCGAAAAAGAGATGAGTGTGCAGATCGATCAGCCCGGGACTTACATAGAGTCCGCGGGCGTCAATGACCTCCTTCGCCTCCCCTGCCGGAATGGAGCGGGCCACACGGGCCACTTTCCCGTCGGCAACGGCAATATCCATCGTGCCGTCAATGTCGTTCTTCGGATCAATAAGATGCCCGCCCCGGATCAGAAGGTCATACTGCTGGGCCTGAACCCCGGAGGGGGCTGCCAGAAGCAGGAGCAGAAGCAGCAGCGCCAGGGTTGTTGAGAGTGTGTTGGTTTTCATGATTTGCAGGGTGTCGGATGATGTGAAGAGCAATATCGGTTATGGATGGGGATCAGCGCCAGAAAGGGCTGCTCCGGTCCGAAAAAATAACGCGTCCGAAACGGTCCGGGACATGAAATGTGCGATTTCCTGTCGATGACCAGGAGCTGTGCTGGGGATTGGTCTTCCCTCCCAGACGGTTCAGGTTCATGTGCCAGACATCCCCCGGTTGCGGTGGGGTGTTGGCAGCGGTCTCCCTGAAATTTGCAAAGGGAATGGCCGCCTCCAGAATCCAGTACTCGTCCTCATCGTCGTCATTGTTCAGCGAGCCCACGATGGTGGTCTTGACCTGGACACCTTCAAAATCGAAGTCGGGTGCCCTCACACCGGGGCCTTCGGGATGATACTGATCGAGCCAGATCCCCAGAACGTTCATCTCGATGTTGTAGTAGATGTGGGGACGGTCCGGATCGGGAGCGGTGAAAAGCTCCACCGTATCGTCCATATAGACCCGGGAGTCGTACTCGGTATGCTCGGCCCAGATGTACTTGTCCTGGCAGATGAAAGCGAGGTAGAGATAGTGATCATCCCAGAGAACCTTGGCCACGGTATACTCCTTTTCCCCCTCCTGATAGCGGGGAAAAACAAACTTGCCGATATCGGGAGCCGCGGTCCAGGCCGGTTCATCGAGACGCCCGTCCACCGTGATCGGGGTGCCCGCCCGGTAGATGGTGAACTCCGGCTGTTCCCAGGGCTCCTCAGGCTGATTCCCCCTGCGGGGGGTTGACCGCTCTTCGGAAACGGCCGCACCGGCCGTCCCTGCACAGGCGGCAGGGACATAGAGAACCAGCGCGAGAGTGAGAAGCCAGAAAGCCTGTTTCATCTGCGTTATCGACTTAATCTGCGTCATCGACATGTTCTTAAAGCGTTAGGTGGTTTCAGATACTATTCGGCCGGCAGCAGCCGGACCAGCATGCCGTTGTCTTCCGTCAGAAAATAGATATACCCGTCCGGTGCCGATTTTACTTTCCGCACCCGGCCGATTCCGGGAAGAAGATGCTCATCCCCGACCGGTCTGGTGTCATCCATGATGGTCCGGTTCAGCAGCATCTGTGAGAGGGATCCGACCATGAGATCTCCTTTCCAGCCGGGGTAGCGGTCCCCTCTCACAATGTCCAGCGAGGGCGGTGAGATGGACGGGGTCCAGTAGTGAATCGGAGGTTCGGTCCCCTCCAGAAGTGGATCGTCCGAAATGCTCGTGCTGTCATACTCCAGGCTGTAGGTCGCCAGCGGCCACCCGTAGTTCTTGCCGGCCCGGACGATGTTCAGCTCATCTCCGCCCATCTCGCCATGCTCGGTCGACCAGATCTCTCCGGTCACAGGGTGGAGCATGACCCCCTGATGCTGCCGATGTCCGTAGCTGAAAATCTCCGGCAGGGCGCCCGGCACATCTACGAACGGGTTGTCTTCCGGAATCCGCCCGTCATCATAAAGACGCATGGTCTTTCCGGAGGGATTGTCGAGCATCTGGATATTGATCCGGCGATGGCGTTCATCAAGCGTCCGTCCCCCCACCAGGAAGTAGAGATATCCTTCCCGGTCGAATTCAATACGGCTGCCGAAGGTGGAACCTCGCTCAAAAAACGGCCCCGCCCGGTAGAGCTCCTCCAGGTCGACAAACCGGTCTCCCTGAATTCTTCCACGACCCAGGACGGTGTAGGCTCCCTCGTCATCGGTCGGATCGATATACCAGGAGATGTAGATCAGGCCGTTCTTCTCATATTGCGGGTGAAGTTTCACTTCCCTCAATCCGGCAGGCACATCTCCCCGGAGAGGACCTCGCGGCACTCCTTTCTCGAAAAGAAGCAGATTGCCTTCACGTTCCGTGATGAGCATCCGTCCGTCCGGCAGAAATTCCATGCTCCAGGGACGGTTCAGATCCGCCAGAAGCGTATCCACCATGAAGGCCTGCGCATCGGAATGGATCACTTCCAGCTGCCGCTCCGGCAGTGGAAAATAAGGAGCGATCTCCCGGTCCGGCTGACAGGCTGCCCCGACCAGAAGCAGAAGAGAACAGAGAGCCGTTTTCAGCGGCCCTCTCATTTTTATGTTTGCAATACAACCTGAGGGCATTTGATTTCCTTTTCTTTTGTGAATTCTGGTTTCGCTGCCGTGTTTTCCGTCATCAGTACTGAAGCGGCTCCGCATCCCACGGGGTTGAGGAGAGACCGTTCAGGTCCCAGACGATCCGCCCTTCGCGGATGGTCAGTTCCGTCTCGATCTTCTGCCTGCCGGGATAGGAACGGCCTCTGGAGTCGACAAACCCGAAGCTGCCTTCACGAAGACCGAATACAGCCACGTCGGCCACGGCACCCTCACTCAGGTGCCCCAGATCTTCCCGCTGTATATAGCGGGCCGGGTTCCAGGTGGTCCTGAGAATCACATCCTGCAGGGACATGCCTGCAGCCAGAAACTTCGACATCAGATTGTTCATATCCTTCATCCCGCCGTTCATGCTGCTCACGTGGGTATCGGTATCGATCACATCGGGATAGAAACCCTGCTGGAGAGCCGGAATGACCTGCCACCAGATGAAACTTCCACCTCCATGGCCCACATTGAAGAGGACACCCCTTTTCTGCGCTTCAAGGACAAAGGGTTTCACCTTCAGATTTTCATCAACCACCCGCTCCCGGCCCCGGGTGTTGGAGAAGGTGTGGGAAAACATGTCTCCCGGACGGAGGATCTCGAGCAGGAGTTTTTCAAGGGAGCGCGGAGGGTCATGCTCCCCGTAGTCGACCATGACCGGGATGCCGGCCAGATTCCCCGCCTCCACCGCCCGCTGCTCCGGAATGTAGTCACCCTTCTTGTAGTGCTGCGCCTTGATCCCCACGATCACCCCCGGATACTCCTGTGCGCGCATTGCGGTGAGGAACGGATCCATATCCGCCACGTTCTGGGTGGTTACACGGCTCTGGGATTCCCCCCGTGGAGTGACGTAGGAGGAACCCTCCCCCACAATGCTGAGGAATGCCAGCACGCGGGTCCTTGCCTGATCGATCGTTTCACGCTTGAATTGCGGGAAATTTCTCCAGCCGCTCGTTCCCCCGTCCACAATGGTGGTAATTCCGTTCCGGAAGGTAAAGACGTCCGGAAAGACCGCCCGGGTGACCTGAAGATGGAAAAGGTGTCCATGAAGATCGATCAGCCCGGGAGTGACATAGAGACCCGAAACATCCACCACCCGTCGGGCATTGCTCTCCGGGATGGAGGGGGCGACGCGAAGGATCCTGCCGTCTGCAATGGCCACATCCATCGGACGGTCGATCCCGTTTCGGGGATCAATTACATGACCACCTTTCAGAAGGAGGTCGATCTGCTGGGCGGTGGCTGTCCGTCCGCCTGCCATAAAGAGTGTCATCAGAAAGAGAAGAGCCGGCACCATGCGTTGTAGGAGCTCTTTCACTTTCCCGAACCGATTGTCATGCTTGTTGCTGTTCATTTGAAATCCCGGTTGTTCGTGTACGTCTGCTGTGATCATTTTCACCGGTCGTTTCCTGTTTTCATCCAGAAAAACGGCCGCTTGCAGCTGTCGGACCTGAAGATGCCCGTCATGATTGAAGCCTTTCGCTGACCTCTTCTCTTTCGCACTGCCTCTGGTATCGGCAGATGATACCACAATTACATTTCCGGTACTGAAAACAAACCCGGCCTGAAACAAAAACAGGAAGGGATTGGCCTGCGACGGACAGGCCAACTCCCTCCCTGCTAATCCGGAGCGCTACGTTCATTCCGATTCACGGTTCACCCGTTCCGGATAACTCCTTTGTCATTCGATGATACCAGCCGGAGTCGGGAACCATTCAATCGGCTTCTTGTCCCACCAGAGCCGGATGTCGTTGGTATCCCCGCCGATGAGCTTGATCGCCTCCTCTACAGCCACCGAGTTGTTGGCGTACTCGTTCTCGGGGAACTGCACCCTTCGGAAGATGTCGGTCACATCGAGATTGGGATTGAGGGTGGAGATCAGGGCGTACCCTACAGGATAGCCTGTTCTTCTCCGCTCGCTCCACGCTTCCCACCCGTTGGGATAGAGAGCAATCCACTTCTGGGTGATGATCTGCTCCAGCGCCTTCTCAAACTCCGGGTTTCCGTCCTGAGTGCTGCTGCTGCCAATGAACCGGACCGGAATGTCGGTCATTGCCGGGGTGTTCCAGACATCATTCAGTGGCACCGGTGTGTTGGTGCTGTTAATGTAGTCCTCGATCTCCCCGTCGCTGGCGGTGGTGACCAGTTTCATGGAGAGGCGGATCCCCTCTTCATAGAACTCCTTCGCGGTACCCCCCATGTTCCATCCTCTCAAAGCACCTTCCGCTCTGAGGAAAGAGACCTCCGAGGCGTGCAGGATGGGGAGAGGCGGACCGGGTGTGCTTACGGGCTTCCATTTTACATCCATATCGGAGTGGTCCTGGTTCAGAGTCCCCGGCTTCATGGTACGTGGCAGTCCGTTCCGGATTCCCTTGTACCCGCCACCGACGACGGCTTCATCAAAATACTCATGAATCCGCGGATCCTGGTAACCTTCCAAGGTGCTCTGCATCGCCGCGCTCATACGGAATTCACCCCAGTTGGTCATGATGGTGTAACCGTTCACGGAATTGGGGGTGACCATCAGGTCGGCATTTCCGGCGTTGTCGGTGATCACTCCATCCTGGATCGCTTTCTCCGCCTCTGCTTTGGCCATCTCCGGCTTTACATAGACAATCCGCATGGCGAGCCGGAGTCGCAGGGAGTTGGCAAACTCAAGCCAGCGGCTTACATCGCCGTCGTAGACCAGATCGTGCGCCGTGAAGGCTTTGGCACCGGTGTTCTGCTTGAGAACCGCGACCGCTTCATCCAGTGTCTTGAAGAAATCCATGTAGATGGACTCCTGATCGTCGTAGGAGACACTGGTCTCACCGTTTCCGAACTGGGAGTAGATAACCGGTCCCCAGTAGTCGGTCACGCGGTGATAGATATGGACGCGCCAGACTTTGGCCATGGCGTTCTCCACAAGCATTCCCTCCTCGGCCGTATAATCCTCTACGAATTTCAGCTGCGAGGCAGCATTCCCGTAGAACCAGTTCCAGACGTTGTTCGGCCGGCGGCCGAGGGAGAGGAACTGGTCGGAGTCGAAGTTCTCCGCGGTCTGGGCAAAGTACTGGGCGAAGAGGTCCCCGTAGTGAGACTGTGAGGTCTGCAGGGGGCTTCCGTCACCGAACATGCCCTCATACTGGCTGTAGGCAAACGCCTGACCAAGCAGGGCCGCATCGACATTCTCCGCTGTGATCTGATGGGGCGGCGTATTCAGCTCCGTGAAATGGTCGGTGCAGGATACCACTCCTGCCAGAAGCAGGAGCAGTACCGCAAGACCGAATGGAGAGCCGGAATGGTTCATTTTTTTCATGGTTTTGACCCTCAGTGATTAGAGAAAATGGTTAGAAATCTATTTTCAGGTTCACCCCGAAGGTGCGTGCAGTCGGAAGTGCAAAGGCGTTCAGTCCTTCAGACGACTCTCCCGTACCCGTCAGGATGTCGGGATCGTTGTTTTCCGAAGCCTTGTAGATGAAGAAGAGGTTTCTTCCGACAAGAGAGATTTTGGCTCCTGATATCGGCAGTCCGGCCAGAGCGGAGGCAGGCACGGAGTACCCCAGCGTCATCTCCCGCAGACGGGTGTTGGTGGCAGACTCGACAAAAACACCTCCCACGGGAGCATTCCTTCCTCCCACGTGTCTCCAGAACGATTCAGCATCGATCTCGAGGTTATTCGGCGTTCCGTCTTCAAGAACTGCGGTCTCGTTTTCGAAGAAGTTCTGTCCGAAGACAAGTCCGCCTTCCCTTCCGTGGAGCGTGTTTTTGGTCACTCCGTCCGCCATGATGATGGCATCGGACTGGGAGATGAACGTGCCGCCCTGCCTGTGATCGATCAGGATGCTGGCACTGAAGTTTTTCCAGGCGAAGCTGGAGGAGATTCCCCCTGTCCAGTCGGGATTGTAATTGGCGACCAGTTCGGTCCGTCCCTGGGTGAGCAGCGGCAGTCCGGTAGGATCGACGACCACCCGTCCCTGATCATCCCGTACAAAATCACGAGAGTAGATATTTCCAAATGGCTCTCCCTCTTCGATCACAAAGTCCCGGATGAAGTTGGAGGAGATCACGACGCGGGGTCGCTCTTCGGAAATCGAGACAACCGTGTTCCGGTTCAGGCTGAAGTTGAAGTTGAGATCCCAGCTGAAGCGGGTGTTCTCGACCGGGCGTGTGGTGAGGAGGAACTCGATCCCCTTGTTCTCCACATCCCCGCCGTTGGTGTAGTACTCTCCGGCCCCCGATCCGATCGGGAGAGCGACGGTAAAGAGCTGGTTTCCGGTGTTCATCTGGTAGGCCGTCACATCAAGACCGATCCTGCCCTGGAAGAACCGAAGATCCATTCCGACCTCGGTGGAGGTGGTCATCTCGGGCCGCAGATCCGCATTGGGAAGCGTGTTGCTCAGCGTCAGGAAACCCGATTTTCCTCCGCTCCGGACGGTAGCGGTCCGGGTCAGGCTGTAGGGAGAGGCGCTGCTTCCCACCTGGGCCCAGGAGGCGCGTACCCTGAAGAAGCTGAAGAACTCAGGAAACGAAGGAATCAGGTCGGAAAGAACGGCGGAGAGTCCCACAGAAGGATAGAAGTAGGAGCGGTTGTTCTCCGGAAGCGTGGAGCTCCAGTCATTCCGAGCCGTCACATCCAGAAAGAGCGAGCTGCGATAGCTGATCTGACCGAATGAGTAGAGAGAGTGAACATCGGATGGACTTCCCACGTTGTGTGAGGCAATCACGTTCTGTGTGTTGGAGATCGCGAAGAGGTTGGGGACCGTCAGTCCCACATCCCGGTTCGTGTTGGAGCTCAGTCCACCGTTGCGACCCTGCTGGATCGATCCCCCGAAGTTGATGTTGAAATCGAAATCCTCGTTGATGTAGTCGCTGTAGGTCAGAAGAAAGTCACCGTTTCTCTCTCTGGAGAAAGAGTGGCTTACCGAATAGAGACCCCGGTCTGCCGTCACATAGGAGTCTACCCAGGTCTTCGTGTCGGACTGGTTGGTGGATCCGTCGAAGGAAGCGCGGACCATAAGGCTGAGCGCATCGGAGAATTCATAGCGGAGTGATGCGAGTGCCAGCACCCTTTCACGGTTGTCTACCGACTGGATCCGGTTCAGGACCCAGTAGGGGTTGTTCCCGCCGTTGGATCCCGGATTGAAGTAGTGCTGCCGGTTGATTCCTGCATCGTCGATATACTCAAAGTCCTGCAGATGAGCCGAGTGGATGCTGCGGGGAATCCGGTAGGCATTTCTCATGGGGTTGGTGAAACCCTCCCCGGTGGAGACCCGGTTGTCAATCTTCTGCTGCATGTAGGTGAGCCGGGTATCCAGACTGAGCCGGTCGGAAATCTGGCTTCCCACCCGGACCGATACGTTGTGCCGGCTAAGGGCGTTGTTGGGAACCATTCCTTCCGCTCCCGTGAGCGTATAGGAGAACAGGGTTTGTGTACGCTCTCCGCCCATGCTGGCCGTCAGGTTGGTGGCGTTGTTGTACCCCCTCTGAAAGAGATCTTTCACGTTGTTCGGCTGGGGAGTGAGCTTGTAGGTCTGCCCGTAAAGCGGATGATTGGGGTTGGGTGACCAGAACTGGACATCCTGTCCGGTCATCTTCGGACCCCAGGAGTATTCGGAGCTGGGAGAGTAGATCCCGCCGCTTCCCTGTCCGTACTCATTCTGGAACGGAATGGTGATGATGGCATCCTCAACCTGGAATGTGTTGCTCAGGCTGATCTTCACCTGATCCTTGTCTGCGGAACGGGTTGTAAGAACAATGGCTCCGTTCTGAGCGGCACTACCGTAGAGTGCGGCGGCGTTGGGACCTTTCAGAACGTCGATGCTGACAATATCCTCGGGGTTGATATCCTGCGGATTCCCCCGGATCGGAACCCCGTCCAGTACGTAGAGGGGCTGGCTGCTTCCGGAGATGGAGCGGTTACCGCGAAGCACCACCCGGGTGGGGCTACCTACACCGTTGGAGGCACTGCTGATGGTCAGTCCGGCCACCTTGCCCTGGAGAGAAGCCATTACGTTGAGTTCCCGGGCTTCAGAGATTGCGGCGACATCCACGCTCTGGGCGCTGTAGGTGAGAGATTTGGACTCCCGTTCGATTCCGAATGCGGTGACGACCAGCTCCTGCCCTTCAATGATCTGCTCTGCCAAAACGACGTCGATCCGTGTCCGGCCGTTCAGGGGAACTTCCTGCCGCACATGACCGATGTAGGTGAAGACGAGCGTCACATCCAGCGAAGGGACCCGAAGCTGAAAATTCCCGTCCAGATCGGTTACTGTACCCTGCTCGGTTCCGGCGATCAGGATGTTGACACCCGGCATGCTCTCCCCGGACGCGGCGCTGACAACCCTTCCGGTGACTGTCTGCTGAAAAACCTCTTCCGCAATCTCTTCTGCCGGATTTGCCGCCTCGGGCCGCTTGCGCAAGACGATTTCCCGGGTCCGGGAGATGCTTGCGTCAAACTCCGTCCCCTCCAGGGCCAGCATGAGTGCATTGCCAACCGTCACATTCTGCTGATCGAAATCTATACGGCGGTTCAGAGAAGCAAGGTCGGGATTGTAGGCGATACCGAGCTTCGCCTTGCCGGCGATCTGCTCCAGCACTTCCCGGACCGGGGCATTTTCCGCCCGGACAGAGATGACCTGTTGCAGTTCGGCGATATGTTCGGACCAGGTATGGACCGACCAAAACATCTCATTATCCAGATTGCTGGCGAAGGGTGCGTTCTGCAACTGCATGGAGAACGCGCTCTCAGCCTTCCATCCGGTCAGTAAAAAAACCGCCAGCCAGAGTGTGGCCAGAATCGATTTTGTAGTGGTTTTCATCATAACGATCTCCTCATCAAGAAGATGACTGGTTTGGTTGTAATAGAGTTATGCACCCTGCAGAGGAGCGATACTCCCTCTCGGTGGCACGCCCTGACTTTTGACCATCAGGGTACTTCCTGCCGCTGTTTCTGAACTCACGGTTTCAGAAAGATGATATCCTGGCCATTTACCTCCTGGTAGCGGATATCCATCGATGCAGCGATCACGTTGAGTACATTGTGGATGGAGCGGCCTCTCAGCTCGGCAGTAAGACGCAGGTCCGCCAGCTCCGGATCGGCCATCTTGACCGATACGTTGTATTTTCTCTCCAGCTGAAGAGCCACTTCGGAGAGAGGTGTATTCTTGAATTTGAGATAGCCGTCCGTCCAGCTCAGGTAGAGCTCGACATCCTCCACCTCTTCGGCGATGAGCCGGCGGTTGCTGAACTGGTAGTGCGCCATCTGATCGGCTGTAAGCACGATCCTTGAATTTTCATCCGCCTCCGGCCCGAAGGAGACCCTCCCCTCCTGCACAACCACCCGGACTCCATGATCTTCCGGATAGGAGCGGACGGAAAAGGCGGTTCCCAGAACTTCTACGACCGATCCGGCTGTCTTAATCAGAAAGGGACGGTCGGGATCACGGGCCACATCGAACCAGGCCTCCCCCTCCAGCAGCTGAACCTCCCGTTTCTCTGCGGAAAAGGCTTCCGGAACACGGATCCGGCTGTCGGCATTGAGGATCAGATTGGTTCCGTCGGGAAGGACGATGTTGGCACGCTGTCCCCGGGCCATCACAATCTCCCGCATCTCCGGGGAGGCATCCTCCGGACCATGCGAGTAGTTCTGCCAGGCGAAGATCCCAATCACGGAAGCGATAAGGATCACAGCAGCTGTACGGAGCAGCTGACCCCACCCCGAACGGACAGCCGAAGGCATCTTGTGGATGCCTGTACTTCTGGCCGGCCGGGGCAACTCTTCACCAATCCGGTCACGAAGCCGCTGCCAGTCGCGGACCACATCAAACCCGACATCGGGGCCCGAGTCGGCGGCACCCAGCGGGTCACCGCCAGTGGCATCCCAGATGGTTCGCATCTCTTCCAGGAGCTGGCGGTTCCGGGGATCTTTTTCCAGCCACTGCTCGACCTGCTGCCGTTCAGGGCCGGTGCATTGATTGGAAATAAATCGTATAAGCAGGGGGTGATTCACGGATCAGTCCGGTTAATGTTCATATCTCTGCCCTATCAGACAGATGCCGGACCCTCTACCCCCAGTCTCTTCTCCTTTTTAAAAAAACTTTTTTCTACTACCCTCGATTCGGAAATGTGTATTCAGAGATGGAAGGGGATTTTCGCCTTCAGGGCGCGGCACTGCTCCGGGTTTTGCCCTGAAGCTGAAGTCACGACCCTGGCAGAATCTCGACTGGCAGAAACCAGGATCTGCTGTCGAATCAGATGATCAAGGCATGGAGAGAAGAAGCTGCTGAAACTTCTGTTCGGTCTCCCGCTGGGTGTCTGGCTTGGGAGGGTGCGGATCGGATCTGCCGGTGATATTGCCCGGGAAGCGCATGGAAAAGTTGGCCAGGATGGAATCACGCCCAAAGTGAACGGCGGCATCTCCGCCCTCTCCTCACATCATTCTCGCCTTTTTCACAGAACGGAAACATCACCTCCATCTACGATTCGATCGGGGTGCGCCCTCTGATCAATGCCCGTGGCACCGTAACATCGTCGGGGCCACCCGGATACTGCCCCAGGTTCAACAGGCCATGGATGATGCCGTCCTCCATTATGTGCAGCTGGATGAGCTGATGGAAGGAGTCGGCAGGAGACTCGCAGAGCTCACAGGTGCGGAATGGGGCTGTGTGACATCCGGTGCTTCGGCGGCGGTGACCTTGGCAACAGCCGGATGCATCACCCGCGGCAATCCGGACCTGATCTGGAAGCTTCCCGATCTGAGCGGCATGAAAGATGAGGTGATCATCCCCTCCCATTCCAGAAACACCTATGATGTAGCAGTCCGTGCAGCCGGGGTTCGTGTGATCGAGGTGGCGGGCCGGCAGGAGTTTGAAGAGGCACTGGGAGGACCTGGTGAGGGCGGCCTGGATCATCAGCGCTCCGCATCACGGCTTCGGGCGGGGGTTGTGGGTCGCGAGGAGATCATGGGGATGCTCGCTGCGGTCGAGGCCTGGTATGAACGCAATCATGATGAGGAGAGGGAGATCCGGGCCGGG
>CAYTTA010000033.1:0-14609 GCA_964440655.1 uncultured Balneolaceae bacterium | reverse complement strand
GGCCGGGAGATCCAGAACCTGGCCATTGAGCAGAACGGTAGCAAGCTGATCGGAACCCAGACCGCTTCCTACGCTCCGCGGGATATTTCAGGAACCATCCATGGAGAGCAAGTTGAATTTCTCAGCTCCTACACGCATGGTGGGGTGCGTCTCAATTTTACCTTTACCGGAAGGGTGAATGCGGAGAGCATGGAAGGCACGGTCTGCATGGGAGAGTATGGGACGGCCCGATGGCGGGCCACAAGAAGGGGATACCAGCCGCCCGGCAGCCCCGGTGCCTCCAGCTGAGAACCGGGTCTGACAGGCGGCCTGACATCATTCTGCGGAGTGATGCACACCGCCTGTCTGCAGAGCTCCTGCCGGAAGCGGCGGGATTGCCGGATTCATGACGAGAGGATCCGGACCCCCGGGATCAGCCCCCTTCCCCTGCAGAGAAGCCTGCGCGGCCGCCAGCCGGGCAACCGGGATCCGGAATGGGGAGCAGGAGATATAATCAAACCCCTGCCGCTGAAAGAAGCGGATGCTTGCCGGATCCCCCCCGTGTTCCCCGCAGATACCGATCTTCAGCTCCGGCTTCCGCTCCCTCGCCTCCCGAACCGCCATTCCAATCAGACGCCCCACCCCTTCGGTATCCAGGCTCTGAAACGGATCGCTCTTCAGAACCCCCTCCTGCAGATAGTATTTCAGGAAGGAGCCGGTATCGTCGCGGCTGAAACCGAAGGTCATCTGGGTAAGATCGTTCGTGCCGAAGGAGAAGAAATCAGCTCTCTCTGCCATTTTTCCGGCTACCAGAGCGGCACGGGGTACCTCGATCATGGTTCCGATCGGGACATCCAGGGGGGGCAGATCCCGGAACATCTCCCGGCAGACCTCCTCGACCACCGCTCTCTGATGTTCCAGCTCTCCGAGCGACCCGGCCAGCGGTATCATGATCTCCGGACGTGCATCGATTCCCTGCTTCCTTGCCTGAAGGGCTGCCTCAAGGATGGCGCGGGTCTGCATCTGTGTGATCTCGGGCCGGGTGATCCCCAGCCTGCACCCCCGGTGCCCCAGCATTGGGTTGAATTCATGAAGAGAGCGGATCCGGTTCTCCACCTCGCCCGGCTCCAGCCCGAGATCCGCGGCGAGCTGTTCCACCCCGCTCCGGTCGGAAGGCAGAAATTCATGCAGCGGGGGGTCGAGCAGCCGGATGGTGACCGACCGACCTCCCATCACCTGAAAGATTCCGGTAAAATCCTCCTTCTGCCACTCCTGGATCCGGGCCAGGGCCTCCTCCCGTACCCGGGGATTTTCAGAGAGTATCACTCTCCGGACCGCCAGGATGCGCTCCTTGCCGAAGAACATGTGTTCGGTCCGGCAAAGGCCGATTCCGGTAGCACCGAACTTCACCGCCCGCAGGGCATCTTCCGGAGAGTCCGCATTGGCCCTCACCTGCATGGTACTGAAGCGGTCCACCCACTCCATGAACCTGTAAAAATAGTCATCGAATTCAGGACGGAGGATCGGTCTCCTTCCCCGAAGCACCATGCCGTTTCCGCCATCAATTGAGATCCACTCCCCCTCCCGGAGAACCACGCTCCCGTTCGAGAGGGTTCGCTTGTTGTAATCGATCATCAGCTCGGAGCAACCTGTCACACAGGGCTTGCCCCATCCGCGTGCCACCACGGCGGCATGACTCGTCTTTCCACCATGAGAAGTGAGGATTCCTTCCGCTGCCAGCATTCCGGTAATCTCATCGGGACTGGTCTCCACCCTGACCAGAATGACCGGATCCTCACTGAGCAGTGCCTCCTGCGAAGTGAAGACCACCCTGCCGGCCGCCGCACCCGGGGAGGCGGCAAGTCCCCGGCCCAGGACTTCATGATCGCCGATCTCCTCCGTGGCGAGCCGCGTATGGAGGAGTTTTTCCAGGTGCATCGGTTCCACTCTCTCCAGTACCGCCTCTCTCTCCGAAATCACTCCTTCGCCCACCATATCTACCGCGATGCGAAGTGCAGCCGGCCCTGTCCGTTTCCCGCTGCGCGTCTGCAGCAGATAGAGCCGGTCCTTCTGGATCGTAAACTCCAGATCCTGCATGTCACGGAAGTGGAATTCCAGCTTCCGGGAGATGGCGAGCAGCTCGGTGTAGGATCCGGGCATGCGCTGCTGCATCTCCTCGATATCGAGGGGAGTGCGGATTCCCGCCACCACATCCTCCCCCTGGGCATTTGGCAGATACTCCCCGTAAAGCTCGCGGCGGCCGGTGGACGGATTCCGGGTAAAGCAGACACCGGTGGCCGAATCTTCGCCCATATTGCCAAACACCATTGCCTGGAGGGTCACCGCCGTCCCCATCACCCCTGTTATTCCGTTAGCCTGCCGGTAGGTGATCGCGCGGGGGTTGTTCCAGGAGCGGAAAACCGCCTGAATGGCATGTTTCAGCTGCAGCATCGGATCCTGGAGGAACTCCGAACCGGTCTGCTCTTCCCAGACTCTCTTGTAGCGCCGGAGCAACTCCTCCAGATCATCGGCGTCCAGCTGGTTATCCGCTTCAATTCCCTTTCTGCGTTTCAGTTCCTGAAGGATCCCTTCGAAATGTCCCGGGTCCACCTGCATCACCACATCGGCGTACATGGTGATGAAGCGACGGTAGCAATCGAGGGCAAAACGCCTGTTGCCGGTCGTTACAGCCAACAATCGGGCCGTTTCATCGTTCAGTCCAAGATTGAGGATGGTATCCATCATCCCCGGCATCGAGACTGCCGCTCCCGACCGCACCGAAAGGAGCAACGGTTCAGGTCCCTCCCCGAACCGGCATCCGGAAAGGGACTCGATGTGCCGGATCCCCTCCTTTACCTCCTTTTCAAGGCCGTCAGGCCACCCGCTCTCTCCTCCCCAATCCGAACTGCACATCTCTGCCGAGATGGTAAAACCGGGGGGAACCGGCAGGCCGATCGCACTCATCTCGGCAAGATTGGCACCCTTGCCGCCCAGAATCCCTTTCATTGTCCGATCTCCCTCTTTCACTCCGCCACCGAACCGGTAGATCATCTTTCCCGTCTCGCTCATCGATTGGTTTTCTCCTCTTTTGATTCTCTTTCCGCACTTTATCAGATCCGCGCGGCCGTTTTCTGTTCGTTCATTTTCGTTCCCTTTCGAGCTCGCGCACCGGATCCGCCCTTCTCTCCTTCTCCGTTTCACTCCTCTTGCGGTTCATTCCAGAGCGGGTAGCTTCGTCCATTGCGATCCCAGACGATCCGTCCGGCCCGGATGGTGAGGTCCGCTTCAAGAAGCTGTGTGCCCTCCAGCCGGTTGCCGAATCCGTCCACAAACCCGAACCGGCCGTTCCTGAGAGAGAACACGGCCACATCAGCCTCGGTTCCAATATCCAGGTTGCCCAGATCCTGGTTCTCGACCGGATCACGTGCCCTCCTTTCAGGAGCAGATCGATCGTCGGATCCTGCATCCTGTTCAGGACCTGAACCATCTGCGGTGACTGTTCCGGGAAGGGGGAATGAACCGTTTTCCGGACCTGAACACGTTCTCCCATCCGGTTCTCCTTCATCGTCCGACTATGATCCCCACTCCCGGACTGTTCACTTTTGGAAAGCTTCATTCGCCCCAGGCCGAACTCGTTGCCCACCACCACCACTTTTCCATTCCGAAAATGGACTTCGATGAATTTGGAGCCGCTCACAGGATTTCCATTTTCATCTCTCAGCAGGGCTACCCGCTTCCGTGTAGCTGTTTCAGACACATCCGGCGTGTGGGTCAGGACGAACTCTCCATCCAGACTGAAGGAGACCCATCCGTGCCCGGTATCGGAGAGTTCGACAAATCCCTTGTAGAGAGGAGGCATCCGTGTCGCATCAAAAATGAAGAGCCTCTTTCCCTCCTGATCACTGATCCAGAGCTCTCTCTCATCGGGGGTGAGGGCGATTCCATGGGTACGGTGGGCGATCCGCTTTCCTTCCGGATAAACACGGTAGGGAATTTCTCCGGTCTCCAGATCGACGACATCAAACCCTATATGACCACCCAGGCAGACATAGGCGTACCGCTCTTCACTGTCGAATGTAAATGGGAAGACACCCCGCTCGCCCACATCCTTTACCTGCAGGATCATTTCATCGCTTTGCGAGTCAAAAACCGAGAGAATCGTACCGGTTCCGAGATAGACCCGTTCACCGTCCAGGCTGACGATGGAGTTATGGGCGGGTGAACCCTCGTACCCCTTCTTCCAGATGTGGAATCCCGATCCGACGTACGAACCGGAAATCATCGTCCATGTCGAAAATGAGAATACCCGATCCCGACCTCCCTTCTGTCTGGGCTCCGTCCGGCATGCTCAGATAGAGATATCGGCCATCTTCAGGCTGCGCGGCAAGGGAGAAAACGGTAAGAGATGGAAACACGGACAGAAGAAGAAGAAGAAGAAGAAAATGAAGAATGCCTCTGGCCCGGATAAGGAGCCGACCCGGAAAATGGAATGCTCCCCGAAAGAGGAATACCTCAGGATGATGGAGGGCTTTCGGAAACAGGAAGGCAGGTGGTATGGTCCTCGTTAAAATGGATCTCATGATAAAACCTCTCTTGACAGAATCTCTTGAAAAAAACAGAGGGGGCCGGTTCTCGCTCCGTTTCGGACACCGCCCCCTCTCAATAACAGATCAGCAGGATCTGATCAGGGATTGAATCTGCTTCGGAACTCCCGGACCTCCTCCACGGTCACTTCACTGGCGCTGTTTCCGAAACTCTGCCGGATGTAGGTGGCCACACCCGCCACCTCTTCATCGGAGAGGTAGTTGTGTTGTGGCATGGGGAAGTCGTAGGTCTCCCCGTTGATCACCACCGGTCCTGAAAGTCCGTTGATGATCACATGGAGAAGCCGGGTTTTGTCCCCCGTTACCCAGTCGGTATCCGCCAGTGGTGGATAGCGCGGGAAAGATCCCCCTCCATCCTGCTGATGACACGGCATGCAGTAGGTCTGGTAGATCCCCTCTCCCAGGCTCACAGCTTCCTGTCCCCTCATCAGATAATCCTCCACAGGATCCGGATCCCGGATATTGCTTGCCATCTCCTTGATCTCCTCCATCCGGGCAAGCTGAGCGGGACCGAAATTGTCCCGGTCGCCCGTGAAGATGATCCGCCAGATCCTTCCCTGGACCGAATCGGAGATGTAGAGGGATCCGTCCGGTCCCTGGGCAAGCCCCATGGGACGGTGGATGGCATCGCTCTGGTTGACCAGTGGATCATAACCGGCAAATCCGTTTGCGAACACCTCCCAGTCGCCGGAGGGAACACCCTCCTTCATCGGCACGAAAATCACCGCATATCCTGCCTGGGGATATCCGGCCCGAGTGGTGGAACCGTGAAAAGCGATGAATGCCCCGTTCTTGTAACGTTCCGGGAACTGGTCTCCCGTATAGAAGAGGAGATCATTCGGAGCCCAGTGGCCGCCGAAGCCGACAAGCGGTTTGTCGAATTCTGCACAGAGATCCGTGCGCTCCTTGTCTCCCCCATACTCCGGGTTTACAAAACGTTCACCCCGTATCTGGTCATAGTAGCAGTAGGGCCAGCCGAAGTCGGAGTTTTCCGTCACCATCATAAACTCCTCGGCCGGCAGCATGCCGCTCTCCCAGGGAGAGTAGAGCTCAGGCCACAT
Organism: uncultured Balneolaceae bacterium; assembly: GCA_964440655.1. Classification (GTDB taxonomy): domain Bacteria; phylum Bacteroidota; class Rhodothermia; order Balneolales; family Balneolaceae; genus CAYTTA01. Next base: position 8,965 of record CAYTTA010000033.1, on the reverse strand, counting down.
CCGGACCAGGTGATCCCGCCCGTGCTGGACGGCGTAAAGTTCGTTCATCTCATGGTTCCAGTCGAATGCGGTCACACTGCGGATGCCTGTCGCGTAACGAACCCCGTCGGACTGGGTCTGTCCGAGCCGGTCGGCTTCAAACCGCCAGATCCCCGCATTCTCGTCGAGTTCCGGACAGGGATCGCGACCCGGGCTGCCCGGGCGGCGGTTGTTCTCCTGACAGGAGTCGCTCGGGGAGCCGAACGGAATGTACATGTTCCCGTCACGGTCGAACGTGATCGGCTTGGCGGTATGCTCCGCTCCCCAGGTGGCATTGCGGTAGTCATAGGACATGACGATCTCGGCTTCCCCTTCCGGCAGCAGCTCGCCGGGCGTGAGCCTGTAGCGATAGACTCCCCCCGCATTGCTGAAATAGATGTAGCCGTTATAGATCGCCATACCGGTTCCGCCACCGGCATCGGGATAGTCTCCGAACCTTTCGACGATGTCGGCACGGCCGTCCCCGTCGCTATCCCTGATCGCGACCAGCCCGTCCTGGTTGTTGCGGAGTTTTACATAGATATCCCCGTTGTCATTCACTGCAATGTGACGGGCGCGGCCAAGGTTGTCGGCTACGACAATCCCCTCAAAACCGCCCGGCAGTTCGATTCCTCCGTTGTCGGGGTCTCCCCGAAGGCCGCCCCTCTCACAGGCAGCTGCAATTATGAGCAGAGAGAGGAGAATCCAGAATCTGCCCCCCGGGAATTCACTCCGGAGGGTGCGGGCAGAGGGATCGGCCTGCGATCCCTGATTTGCTTTACGAAGATCCGTCATGGTGATGTCATAAAAATTTCTGGGTGACACAGATCGCTCTGGGAATGCGCATCTGTACGCCTGTGAAGGAGAGCATGCCGGTCTGCTGATCCCGCTCGAAAAGAACGAGGTTGTTGTCGCTGTCCCGGTTCAGCACAAAAACATACTCCCCGTGTGCATCGATTCCGAAGTTTCTGGGATGTCCACCACGGGTCGGCTCATGCCCCAGCAGCTCCAGATGTCCGTTCTCCAGGATCCGGTAGATCGCCAGGCTGTCATGACCCCGGTTGGATGCATAGAGAAACTGCCCGTCCGGCGAGATGTGGATGTCGGCGCTGTAGCTCACCCCGTTCCACCACTCCGGAATCATATCGACTCTCTGGATCACCTCAAGCGCACCATTGGTGGAGTTGAAGCTCATCACCGTCACGGTGGAGGAGAGCTCGTCGACCGAGTAGGCGTAGGGTTTCTCCGGATGGAACCGGAAGTGCCGCGGCCCCGATCCCGGCTCCACCTCCACCCAGGGAACTTCGGCCGGAGAGAGCGCTCCGGTCTGCTGGTCCACCGCATAGATGTTGATCTTGTCCGTACCCAGATCGGAGGTGTAGACAAACCGACCGTCAGGCGAGGGAATGGTCGAATGGGCATAGGGTTTGTCCTGGCGACGTTCATTGATGCTGCTCCCCTCGTGCTGGATGACGCTTACCGCCTCACTCAGGGTACCGTCATCCCGGATGGCAAAAGAGCTCACACTTCCTCCCCCGTAGTTGGAGACATAGACAAACCGACCCAGCGGATCGACGCTCACATGAGCAGGTCCGCGCCCTCCGGTCGACTGGATATTGAGAAAGGTGAGTTCTCCCGACTGCTGGTCGATCCGGTAGGCGGCAACTCCGCCATGATCACTGTTGGGGTTCACCCGTCCGGTGATCGAGTAGAGGAACTCCCCGTTGGGATGGATCCAGTGGAAACCACCCGTCCGTTCCGTCACGGTCTGGATCGGATGGAACTCCCGGGCATTCCGGTCAAATTCAAGAACGACCAGCCCATCACCCGAAGCGATGTAGAGAATCTCCTTTTCGGTCTGCACTGCCGAGCACCCGGCCCACAGAATGAAAACCGTGAAAAGGAGCAACAGGTTAGTAGATTGATGGAACATGTAAGATTCTCCGTTTTGATTCTTCTGAGCGGGTTTCGTTTTCCGGGGGAGGAGAGAAGAGGATCCACACCTCCGCAGATATCGGAAGAGTGCCCTCCAAATGCGCCCCGGCGCATCTGCCGGTACCCCTAATTTACCCGGATAAACTTCTGAACCCGTTTTCCTTCTTCGACCTCGGCAGTATAAATATTTCCCTGTGAATCTACATCCAGATTATGCACCCACCCGAAATATCCCGCATTTTTTCCGCCATGACCGAAACGCCCCCTACCGCCATATCGGCCCGGTATCCCGACAGGATCTCTCTTTTCTGATCCCGGAGCCGATTCAGAAGATGATTTCTCATCATGGTGAAGAGCAGCCCCTTGACCGACCGGAGTTCATCCAGCTCCTCCCTGTGGAGCCAGATCTTGAGATAGATCTCCTGAACCGCATCCTCTGCCAGAACCTGCTGTTTCAGGTATTTTACGGCCAGATTGTGAAGCTGCCGGTGGTAGCGCTGATAGAGAATCTCAAAGGACCGGACATCCCCGTTCCGGATGTTCCTTGCCAGAATGGTCTCATCACCCGCTTTTCTCTTGCGTTCCTGTTTCTCTAGAAATACCATGGCCCCGGCTCCTCTCTTGATTCCTGTTCCGAAGCACCCTCTTTTTTAATTATTCAATCCATTCAAGAGATGCAACCATTTTTTCCAGGAAGCCGGAAGGAGCCACTGCAGCCCGGTCTCTATCCTTCGGAATGCGACGGTGCTTCTTCAGAATGCGACTGTGATCCTGCGGAATTCTTCCGGAAAAATTATAAACCCAGAGGCGGGCTTTTCCTCAATTCCGGCCGGCGGGAACTCTCGCAGTCACCCCCCGGTAGCGGACAGTAACCGGAGATCGGGAAACTTCCGAAGAGGAGAGTGTGAATGTTTTTCCCCGGTGCTCCTGATTGCCCGGGCTCCCGATCGACCAGACGATCTCCTTCGGGTCCACATCGAGTTCAAAGCCCCACCGGTCAACAACCACCGCCTCCAACCTTTTCGCTGCTTCCGCGTCTGAAGAAGTGACAGGGCGGATGAGAATCCGGTCTGCGAGCTGATTGAACGCATCCCCGTTGACAGCCAGAAGAGCATTGGCCACCGCTCTCCGGGTTCCGAGAGTATCATGACGGTTCACCATCCTCTCCCTCACCACCAGAGTGGTGGAGCCTCCTCCGTCGAGATTGACAGCATTCCAGGCACCCAGATCCCTCATGATCTGAGCCAGCTCTGCCATCGTGGCCCCCCGGCTGAATTCGGGCTGACGCCCATCGACCGCTACCAGCCAGATCCGGGTGCTGTCCCGGCTGAATCCTGCGGCAGAGCGGTTGTGGCGGCGGCCGGAGTGGCTTTCGGCAAACCCTTCGTAATCAACAAAATCTTCAGCAGAATGCCGGCCATCCGTAAGAAGCCGGGGACCGCCCCCGGTGACCAGAGAAACTCCCCCGGGCCGGGAAATATCGACCCCGGATGCCGCAACAGACCCGTTCTCCGGATCGGTCTGAAGTTCCACACTAAGCCGGATGCGGATCCGGTCCCCTTCACGAAGCCTTCCCAGAGGATCTGACGGCTTGCTGAACCAGTCACTTCCCGCGCTGAGCACATAGAATCCTCCGGCGGGCAGGTTCATGTTCCCCGCTCTCTCCACACGCCGGACGACCTCAAAAACATTGTCCTGCTGCAGCAAAACCTCTCCAAGTGGCCGGAGAAGCCATTCCACCCCCGAGGCATCGGTCTGGGTTCCCTTCCCGATATGGTGGTTGTAGAGCATCAGCGAGTGATCCTGCCGTGCCCGGTTTACCCCGTCGATCGGTATGCGCAATCCGTCGGGCAGCTCAAGCTGAAGGTCAAAGAGCAGTTTTCCGATAAAGGGACGACCCTCACCGGTCATTCCGAAAGAGCTTCGTGCCCGATCACCGCTCATGACGATCTCGCCATTCTGTATCATCCCGTTGGAGAGAAAGGTATAGGGGTTTTCAGGCTCCCTGATTCCGAAATAGTCCGCATTGAGTGCACCGATAACCAGCTCGCCCTCACGGCTCTTCCGGCGGGCCATGTCAGGGACAAATTCAAAACCGGAATCGAGTACATCGTGAGCAAGAACCATCTCCAGCCTGTTTCCCTCCCGGGTCAGGTCGAACTCGAGAGCCACAACATGAAGGGGGAGCTCCGGATCCGTAATCCGGATCAGGTGTGCCCCCGGTCCCACCTCAAGACGGGTGGTATCTGCAACGAGCCGGGTTTCCCCGGATTGCGGCTCCAGCCGGGATGCGGATTCTCCAGGCAGCAGATGACCGGTCCAGCCGGCATCCGACAAGCCTGAATCCCTGTCACCCGCCAGCCGGGCGCTTCCTGTGCAGGATCCCAGCGTGAAAACGAACCCGGCAAGCATCACTGGCAGGATGTTACGTTTCATCATCCCTGTCCTCATTCCCTTCATCATCCTGTCTGTACAGCTCAAATACTTATACCTGTTACTGCCTGTATGAGATTTTACCCGTCAATGATCATGCAATACTCCATGCCGGTTCTACTCACTCAGCGGTGAGACCGCCTCTACCGAATTCGGATCCGTATTCCCCTTTCTGCGCTCATCGCTGGGAATCCGGATGTTTTCCACCAGCTCCTGAATTTCGACCGGAGGAGGTGCGGTGAATCGGGAGACGAATACGGAGACGATGAAGTTGAACAGCATGCCCAGTGTTCCGATTCCGAGCGGCGAGATGCCGAACAGCCAGTTATTGGCGTTGTTCGCATCGGGGTTTATAAAGGTGAAGTAGATGATATAGGAAGCCGTGAAGACCACACCCGTAATCATCCCTGCTATCGCTCCCTCCTTGTTCATCCGCTTGTAGAAGATTCCGAGAAGGATGACGGGGAAGAAAGAGGCGGCCGCGAGTCCGAATGCGAATGCAACCGTCTCGGCGACAAAACCGGGGGGGTTAATTCCAAAGTATCCGGCCACCAGAACCGCCATGAAGATGGTGATCCGGGCAATGGTCAGTTCCTGTTTGTCTGAGAGGGTCGGAACGAGTGTCCGCTTGAGCAGGTCGTGTGAAATGGAGGTGGCCAATACAAGAAGCAGACCGGATGCCGTGGAGAGTGCAGAGGCAAGACCACCGGCCGCCACCAGGCCCACCACCCAGGCGGGCAGAGCGGCGATCTCCGGACTGGCAAGCACCAGGATATCCGGATCGATGATCAGCTCGTTACGCCCCGCATCCTCCAAATACTGGATCCTTCCGTCACCGTTTTTGTCATCAAAATCGAGCAGACCTGTTGTTTCCCAGTTGTGGAACCACTCGGGCACCTGCGTGTAGGGAACTTCAGAGACCGACTGGACCAGATTGGTCCGCACAAAAACGGCAACAGCCGGGACGGTGCTGTAAAGCAGCACGATGAAGATCAGGGCATAACCGGCCGAAATCCGGGCATCCCGCACCTTGGGAACGGTGAAAAACCGGACGATGACGTGCGGCAGGCCGGCTGTTCCCACCATGAGCGCGAAGGTGATGAAGAAGATGTCGACCTTCGACTTGGATCCATCCGTATACTGATCGAAGCCGAGATCCACCAGAAGATTGTTGAGCCGGTCCAGCAGATATTCTCCGGAGCCGTCCGCCAACGTGCTCCCGAAACCAATCTGGGGGAAGGGATTGCCCGTCATCATCAGTGAGATGAAGATGACCGGGACCAGGTAGGCGAAGATGAGCACACAATATTGGGCGACCTGTGTGTAGGTAATCCCTTTCATCCCTCCGAGTACGGCGTAAAAGAAGACAATGATCATCCCGACGATCACCCCTTCGGTGATCCCGATGTCCAGAAAACGGGAGAAGACGATTCCGACCCCTCTCATCTGCCCGGCCACATAGGTGAAAGAGATGAAGATGGCACAGAGGATCGCGACCACACGTGCGGTACTCGAATAGTATCGGTCCCCGACAAAAGCGGGGACGGTGAATTTTCCGAACTTCCTCAGGTAGGGAGCCAGAAGAAGAGCGAGAAGGACGTAACCGCCGGTCCAGCCCATGAGATAGACCGAACCGTCATATCCCATGAAAGAGACGATCCCTGCCAGGGAGATGAACGAGGCGGCCGACATCCAGTCGGCTGCCGTGGCCATCCCGTTGGCCAGAGGGGGGACCGACTTCCCGGCGATATAGAAATCACTCGTCGTGGCCACCTTGGCCCAGATGGCGATTCCGATGTAGAGGGCGAATGTGATTCCGACGATGATAAACGTCCACGCTTGAATGTCCATGGGTCGCAGATGCCGTTTTTGGTTATAAAATATTCAGACGAGAGCAGGTCCGGCAGCCAACCGGAGAGAAGAGGGGTTCAGGAGAATATTTATACTTCGTCAAATCCGAATTCCCTGTCCAGACGGTTCATTTTCCAGACATAGATGAAGATCAGGATGACGAATACGTACTGGGAACCCTGTTGTGCGAACCAGAATCCAAGCTCGAATCCTCCAAGACGGAAGTTGTTGAGCTGATCAACAAGCAGGATGCCGAACCCATAGGAAACAACAAACCAGACCATGAGCAAAATGGTGAGAAGTCGCAGGTTCTGTTTCCAGTACTGTTTCGCTTTTGAATCCATATAAGTCAATATTTGGGGTAATTATCGGGTCGATTATACCAATTTCTCTTCATTGTCAAAAAAGATTTCTGATTCACCGCTTCCAGATCCGTCCGGACTGGTCGATGTGCCACCTGCTCTGCCCATCCCGTGACATGGCGGTGACTTCGAAAAGTGTTCTGGTATACCGGATTTCCGGATCAAATCCGGGTGTCTCCCGGATGATTTCATCCAGTGAAAGCAAGGACGCATCATCGGTATAGACCCCGTGGTTGAGATGGTGTCCCTTCAGGCGGTAGTAGACCCTTCGGAGAGCCCATTTGATCTGTTCGTCCGGATCAAGCCGGAACTCCTCTTCCCCCTCTCCTGCCACCCTGCCGGAAAACTGCATGAATCCCCACATCTCCGGGTAGTGAAGGTTCACCAACCCCTGGGGCGCCCAGCTCCAGTAGTCCGCCCCCATTTCGCGATCCGATCCCGGCTGTCTTCGAAGAACGTACTCCCCGTCCACCACATCGAGAAAGCGCTGGGCACGGGCAAACTGGATTCTCCATTGATCCCCCGGGGAAGGGACTCTTCCGGGAGCCGCTTCCTGAATGGCGTGGAGGGGCAGAGCGATCTCGACGGTCCACTTCTCATCCCCCCCCGGCTGCGGGCGGTTGATCTCTCCGTCCACGCTTACAGCCACCTGATGATCGAGGAAATTCCAGTCACTAAGGGTTCGCCCCCCGTCCCGATAGGGCTTGGTCAGAAAAAGATCCATGATGGTGCCGAGTGCATTGACCTGGAACTCGATGTAGTTGTGGCTGTCCCCGTCCGGATCGATGAAGATCTCAAAGGCGTTGTTGCGGTGCAGCGGGGAGTCCCGTTCCGTCATGGTCCCCCAGATGTGCTCCTCCGTCAGCTCGGCCCCCACATAGAGGTAATTGTCGTCCCAGAGCAGCTTTACCCGCGTCCGGTACTCTTCCGGTTCGGCTGCTTCTCCGGTAATGTGGACAAAGGGATCGAGCCAATTGGTTCGGTTCCACGCCTCTTCGTCCAGCCTCCCGTCAATCCGGAGCGGCTCTGCAGTCCGGTAGACCACGGTCGTTGTGGGAGTGAAGGGGATGGCGGGTTCGGGAAAACTACGCTGGAATGAAAGCGCTTCGTCAGGCAGGAAAAAAAGAGGGATGGCAAGAAGGAGGTACAAGAGCCGTGAAGAAGTCAGTTCGTGCTGAGTCGCAGAGTCTGTCATTAAAATGGATCGCTGAAAAAAGTTCTGAATTTCTGGTGATGCAACTTATAGTGAATGAGTTAAAAGCGCAATTGAGTTAACGGATGATGAAACGGAAAACCATGGTTCCCTTCTACTACGGGGAAACGGTCGGCAGGCGGCAACCTGTTGTTGTGAAAGTGATTATGATCTATATTGAATGTGAACGTGAACCCAATCTCCAATCCCATGATCAAACGAATTCTGGTCGCCCTGGACCCCGGTGAAGACACCCATGTTGCCACGCGGTATGCCATCTGGCTTGCCAAAAAATTTGATGCCTCGCTGACCGGCCTGGCCGTGGTCGACACGAGCAACATCTACTTCAATGTGGGCGGCGGCGAGATCGATGCCCTCCATTATGCGCGCGGGCTGTGGGAAGAACTCTCCGAAGAGACACGGGATGTGGCCTGGAAACTGCTGAATGACTTCAGGGAGCGGGTAGAGGCAGAAGGGATCCGTCATACAGCCATCCAGAGAGAAGGCGCCTCCTACGAGCGGATCATCGAAGGGACAAAGTATCACGATCTGCTGGTTCTGGGCCGGGACTCCCACTTCTTCTACAATGAGCCGAAAATGGAGACAAAAACCCTGGCAAAGGTGGTCAAGGACGGGGTGGCCCCCACCCTGGTGGTTACCGAGGATTACCGTGAACCCCGAAAGGTTCTGATCGCCTTTGACGGAAGCTCTCCCGCTGCCCGCTCTCTCAAGAGTTTCGTCCAGCTGATGGCCCACGACCGGGAGATCGAGATCGAGCTGCTCATGGTGATTCCCGAGAGAGATGAGGAGGAGAAGATTAAAGGGGAAGCGATCCTCTCCCTGGCGGAGATCTACCTGAACGAGCACGGGTTCAAGAGGATCGTCCAGAAGATCGTTCAGGGTGGCAAACCGTCGGATCGGATTCTCGAACGGCAGGCAGAGTCGGACATCGACCTTACGGTGCTGGGTGCCCACTCCGTCTCTGCCCTGCGGCGCGTGACCTTCGGTTCCAACACTCACGATCTGATCACAAAGACAAAGGTGCCACTCTTCCTGAATCCCTGATAATGCCTTGAATTTTATCAGATGGGAACAGCATTCTGTTCAATGAATTCACTCAGCCGGTTGGGTTGCGGACCGATGTAGTGCATCCGTTCGGCCCACCGGAGCCCGT
>CAYTTA010000032.1:0-28635 GCA_964440655.1 uncultured Balneolaceae bacterium | reverse complement strand
AGACGTTCTGGGAGCCGGACCCGGCGACCGTGACGCTGTCGGGCGCGGCGGTGGAATACCCGGCCGGCGCGTTCCTGCAGGCCGGGCTCGATATTCCCGAGTGCTACGTATCTGCATTTCCGGTAGCTCTCTGGGATCACGGGATTGAAGTGCTCGAAGACATTGAGGCGTGTCTCGAGCGTATCGCGATTGTTCAGATCGTAGTGGTATTTCCCCCTCCAGAAAAAGGTGTCCCCCTCGGAGTCCACCTGGAGACCCCCCAGATCGATTCCCCGTTTCTTGAATCTCTCCAGATCCTCATCGGCAAAATCACGCCCCACCACACCGACCAGGTGGATATTTTCTGTGAAAAAGGAGGCGGCCAGGGAGAGGTAGGTCGCCGACCCGCCCAGAACCCGGTCTGTTTTGCCAAAAGGCGTTTCTATTCCATCGTAGGCTACCGATCCGACAACAAGCAGGCTCATGGGAGATTGAATTGGGTTGAAAAGATTGTACGGCACCGAAAGCACCGAAAGCACCGAAAGCACCGAAAGCACCGAAAGCACCGAAAGCAGAAGAAATTACAAAGTTCACACCACGCTTCCCAGTGCCAGGGCTGCCATCAGGGGGGCTCCGGTCAGGAAAGAGCTTTCATCCACATTGTATTTGGGATGGTGCCAGCTCCAGTCCGATCCGGTCTCGGGGCTGCCGCTCCCGAGAAAGAAGAAAACTCCCGGAATTACCTGCTGATAGAATGCAAAATCCTCACCGGCCATGACGGGGCGCTCAAGCCTGATCACTCTCTCCTCCCCGAGGAGGGCAGAAGCCGTTTTGCGAAGTTTTTCCGTCAAAAGGGGATCATTGTCCACCGCAGGATACCCTTCGTTGAACCGGAAACGATAGCTGCCGCCCGCGGTCCGGGCCACCCCGTCCAGTACCTGCTCCATCCGGTCGCGGATCCGGAAAGCGGTCTCCTTGCTGAAGGTGCGTACCGTCCCTTTCAGCAGGGCTTTTTCCGGGATGACATTGTAGGTCGAGCCCCCTTCAATCTTTCCCACGGTAATGACTGCCGGCTCTGTCGGATCAAGATTCCGGCTCACGATGGTCTGAAAAGCGGTGACCGCCCCGGCGGCCATGACCACCGGGTCCACCGCCATATGGGGAGCCGCGGCGTGCCCCCCCTTTCCGACCAGCTCCGCCTCAAATTCATCGGGGCGTGCCATCATGGGACCGCTCTTCACGGCAATCGTTCCGGGCGGATGCATCGGATTCGTGTGAAGTCCATAGATCTCCTGCACCCCGAGCTCCTGGAGAATGCCTGTTTCCGTAAGCAGCCGCCCGCCGCCGGGGAGCATCTCCTCGCCCGGCTGGAAGATGAACACAACCGTTCTCTGGAGCCGGTCCGCAAAGTCGGCAACAATCCTCGCTGCCCCGAGCAGATTGGCGGTATGGGCATCATGTCCGCAGCAGTGTGCAATTCCGGGGCGTTCGGAGAGAAAACCCTCCTTGTGTTCCCCCTCCTCCTGCATCGCCAGGGCATCGATGTCGGCACGCAGGGCGATGACTTGTCTACCCGGCTCCCGTACCTGTTTCCCCTCCAGAATGCCGATGCAGCCGGTCTCCAGGGGCCGCTCCACCCGGATCCCAAGACGCGTAAGCTGCTGCTCGATAAAACGGGTCGTTTCGTACTCTTGATAGCTCACCTCCGGATTCCGGTGCAGATGGCGCCGGATATCAACCATCCAGGAGTGATACTCCTTCGCCCTCTTCTTCAGGTCATCGAAAGTCACTGCCATAATAGAATCTCAATGATTACATTATCGTAGGAAGATGTCAGAAAGTGCTGATTCTGCCGGCAGCTGAAGCGAGGAGAGCCGGGTATCGATCAGGAGATTCAATCTCCTGACAAAGTAGCAACAACCTGCCACCCATTCACGATTTTTCTCATGCACTCGTTTGAACTCCACATTCCAACCAAAATTTTCTTTGGCCGCGACAAGGCGGACGCCTTCGCCGATGAACTTGCCCGACTGGGGAGCCGGATTCTTGTTGTAATCGGTGGCGGGTCGGTGGAACGTCTCGGGTATTTCACCCAGGTGATGGATCAGCTCAAGCGGCGTGGAATCGAAAGCACCGTTTTCCGGGGGATTGAGCCGAACCCCCACTCCCAGACCATAAACCGGGCTGCCGAATCCGGCAAACAGGCCGGCGTTCAGGCGGTTCTCGGATTCGGCGGCGGATCGGTAATGGATGCCGCGAAGGCGATCGCGGCACTCATTCATGACGAAGAGGAGGAGATCTGGGAGTATGTGACCGGCAGCCCCCGCCACGGAAAACTGAAAGGAGCGATCCCGATCGCCACCATCCCGACCACAGCTGCAACCGCTTCGGAGGTCTCCGCTGCGGCTGTCATCTCCAACCCGGAGGTAAAAGGCAAGGCACCCATCAGCTACTCATTTCTCAGGCCCACAGCCTCCTGGCTCAATCCCCATTTTCACACAACCCTTCCCCTTCAGACCACACGGGATGGAGCGGCAGACATTCTCAGCCATGTTTTCGAGAATTACCTGCTGGGCGGAAACGACTCACCTCCGGCCGACCGCTACAGTGAAGGGATCATCGACACGGTAGTGCGGACCCTGCCGCTGATTGAAAAAGATCCGGGAAATCCCGTACTGCGCGGGCAGATGCTCTGGACTTCCACTCTGGCACTGAATGGGATGCAGCAGGTGGGTCGCAAACGAACCCCGTTCATCATGCACAACATGGAGCATGCGCTGAGCGGATACAACCCCAATCTATCGCACGGACGGGGTCTTGCCACCCTCTATCCGGCCTGGTTCAGCTGGCTGGTCGAGAAGGAGCGGGCGACCGATCGCATCGCACTGATGGGCAGACGTGTATTTGGTGTCCGGACAGGGACTCTTCGGGAGGAGGCCCATGCCTGTATTAAACAGCTCGGAAATTGGCTTAAAGAGAACGGGCTCTGGCAGAGCCTCTCCGATGTGGGAATCCCCCGGGAGGCTTTTGCCGAAATAGCGGACTACGCCATCCGGACCTACGGGAACGGCGAGCCCCTGAATGCGGCAGGTCCACTCACACGCGATGAGATTGTGCGGATCTTTGAGGCGACCGAACATCAAAGAACTCATGCAGAGGAGGGAAGCCGCATCCGTGAAGACGCCTGATCATGCCGGAGAGGGGCACGCTGCACGGACCCACCGCTCACTGGATGGGTCCGATACACTCTGGTCGGAACAGTTCGGGGAATATTTCCACAATCCGAACGGAGCGATTGCCGAAAGTTTCCACGTTTTTTTCAACACCCCCCGTCTGATAGAGCGGATCCGGGACTCACACTCACCGCATCATCTTCTGGAGGTGGGATTCGGAACAGGCCTCCATCTGCTTATCCTGATGCAGCAGCTCGGAGGGGGGGCGCACCCTCCGGTTACCTACACATCGATCGAAGCCTTTCCTCTCACCCTAGAGCAGGCCGCGGGGCTCAACTACCCCTCTCTTCTGGGGCTGCCGGACGGAGCTGAACTCCTTCATCGGATCTTCTCATCGCTCCGCCCCGGCTGGAATGAGTTCCGGTTGTCAGAAAATCTGCATGTTCATCTTTTTGCCGGCCTGTTCGAGCGGTTCGAGGGTCCGCCGGATCCCGTTCGGAGCATCATCTTCGACCCATTTTCCCCCTCCAGATCCCCTTCCCTCTGGAGAGCGGATATCTTTGAAAGACTCAGTGCCTGGAGTGCGCCGGATGTTCTTCTCTCCACCTACGGAGCTTCTTCAGGTGCCCGTGCGGCCATGGCGGCAGCCGGGTGGAAAGTGGCCCGCGGCCCCGGAGCACTCGGGAAGAGGGAGATGACCCTGGCGGCTCTTGACGAGCGGTTGCTCGAGGGGTGGAAACGGGTTGATGAAAAACGACTGGCAACGCGCTACCTTCAGGGGGATTTCAATCTCTCCGGCCAGTCGGAATAAGAGTCATGCCGCGGTTCAGAAACTTCGGTCGGGATATAGAGCACTCCTAAACTTTCCGAAAGATTACATCGCGGATCGAACGGGTGCGGATCGGAACCGGGGATCGCCCGAGGCCTTCCGGCAGATCACTTCACCATCCGCTCGAGAAGTCTTCCCAGAAACTTCTTCCCGTAGACATGGCGGATGTGTCGCATGTCAGCAAGAATGATAAGCTCTTTGCGGCTTCTGGAAAAGGCGACATTGAGCAGTCGGGGGACACTCAATCCGTTCTTGGTCTCGTCGAGAGGGCGGACCGAATAGTGACGGATCCGGCCTCCGCTCTCTTCCCCGCTCATCACCGTATCGAAAAGGATATAGGGTTTTTCACGTCCCTGAAAAGTATGTACCGTACCCACCTCCAGTTCCCGGATCGATTTCTCATAGAGCCGGGTCCGCAAATCGTAGACCGTGCTCCGGAAGGGCACCATCACCCCGATATCTCCTGGGGAGATCCCCTTTGAGAGCATGTTTTCGATCAGACGCACAATGAGCTGCTGGTGGATTTCATTCACCGGCTGAAACCCCTGGCCTCCGCTCTTTTGTGTCAGGACCGGCCCGTACCGGGAAGTATCCACCAGATGCCAGGCCCGGTCCCGATTGTTGACCGCCGCCGGATGCCGCCCCTCCTGCCTGTAGTCTCCCTGAATCCCGACAGATCCGGTTCCTGCATTCTCTGTACCGGCACTTCGGAGCCTTCCTTCATAGAAGACGGTACTGATAAGGCTGGCCAGCGATGGCTGCAGCCGGTACTGGGTATCAAAGAAACAGGTGCACTCTTTGTTCCGGTCATGCCATGCAAAGAGGGAGCCGGTCGAGTCTGCTCCGGAGGCGAGAGTGAAAATGTCCTTCTCCAGAAATTCACGGGCCTCCCGGTCGCCGGTCATCGCGATGGGTGGAAGCTGCATGGGGTCTCCGACAATCACTCTGTGCAGGCGGGCATGAGAGGCGAGCACCAGAAGGTAGGGAAGGCTTGCCATGGATCCCTCATCGATCACCACGGCATCGAAATCCAGCCCGTCAAAAAGTTCGGAGGTGCAGACCTTGGCAAGAGTGGTTGCCACCAGGCTCCGCTTCTTCAGCTCCACCCGTTCATTGACAAACGAGAGTTCGCTGAGTTTCTCTTCAAGCAGCTGACGCCCGCCCTCTGCCCGGATCTCTCTTTCAATCCATTCAAGCTGCGACATCGCCTCCTCCAGCTGCGCGAACCCCTTACCGCGGGCGGCTCCTTTCTCGACCGCTTTCCGGAGCTCCTCCTCGCGGGCCAGAAGATCCGCCCATGCAGCCCCCTGCGCCTCTCTCTCGCGGACAAGGTTTTCCAGCTGCCGCTCAAACAGCACCTCCTCCAGCTCCTGTTCTTCCAGCGCCGGATCTCCGAAACGGCAGAGGCTGCGACGGTCCAGCTCCGGAGCCACACGTTCCAGTGCACGCAACGTACTGATCAGTCCCACATCGACCGCCCGGTTGGTGTTCGAGGCAAAGAGGACACTCTTGCCCCGTTTCAGGTAGTTGGCGATGATGTACCCCAGAGTGGCGGTTTTGCCAGTTCCCGGCGGCCCCCATATGAACAGAGACGGACAGCGGGCAGACTGCTCCATGGCGCGCCTCTGTGCCTCGTTTCGCATCCCGTCATCGACGACCGCAACCGGATCGGCAAGCTCCCCGTCCGTCCTGAAGAGCCGGTCGATCCGTTCTTTTGTATGGCTGTCGGCCGATCGGAGCTTTTCGAGCTGCTCGAGAGTTCTCTGCAGGACAAAATCATTCTCCCACTCCACCTGGAGCTCCGCCAACGGCCCCGGATCCTCCGGAAAACGGAGAACAATTACATTTTTCTCAAAAGAGACCGGCGTTACGGTCCACTCTTTCTCTCCGTTGGTCGCCCGGATCTGTTCGGCAAAGCGAATCGCCGGCTGATGCGTCTCAAATTTGATATCGATCTGGCCGGGAGTGCCGGAAAGGGAACTCTGCCGCTCCCCCTGGTAAAGGATGTCCGAAGAGGGCTTCTCCCGCACCGCCTCGATCTCTTTCTCCAGAGACCGAATGGCCCGGAGAATTAACTCATCTGTATCCACTCTGTTTTGACTGCTCATGGGAGCGTCAATATACAATGTTAGAGCGGATCTTCCCTCTCTACTGGTCCCAGAGTTCCGATCGGATCGTCTCCGCGCTCCGTTCCGATATGACATAGCGGAGCATGAGCCGCCGGTTCTCCGGGATTTTTTGCTCGACAAGCCCTGCACAGGAAGGAGTATAGAGAATCAGGTCGATGGAGCGAGCAAAGAGGGGAAGCGACCGGCCGTAGGTGGCACCCGCCACGATCGATCCTTCATAACTGACCGCCGATTTCAGTTCTCCGATCAGTTTCTGAATGCTTTTTTCGTCCGAGGTGATCAGGCCAACCGCTTCCACGGGAAACCGGTCAATGATCGAGAGCAGAAGATCGTGGTCGAAAGAGTAGATCACCGGGAGAATCAGATGGGTCTCCATCAGCTGCCGGAACGAAGCCACCAGGTGAAGGGGCACAAAGAGAGCGTCAAACTGAACCGCCTCGTTCAGCCGGTCGGCCTGCAACACAGAGCTCCTTACCCCCACCTGACGCTGGATCGCATCGGAGAGCATCCGACCCAGCTCTGCGGTCTCCCCCATCGATGCGCTGCTCTGGATCCGGTCCGGCCACTCCAGGAAACTGATCTGCTCTTCAAACAGAGCCTCGATCTCCCCTTCGTCGAGCCCGTATCCGATCAGTTCCTCCAGCAGCGCGCTGATTTTTTCCGCGCCGATCTCCAGTCTCTGCGATTTGTCCAGATGAGTGGTAGGGCTGACCACAACGAAACCGCGTCCTCTCTCCGCCCGGATAAGCCCCTCGGAGGCCAGCTTGTGGTATGCTTTGCGGACGGTGTGAAAACTCGCATCCAGCTGGCGGGCCAGTTCCCTGGTCGAGGGCAGCAACTCCCCCACCTGAAACTGCTTTGTGGTGATCATCAGCCGGATCCGGTCGGCGATATACTTTGCGGAATGATTCAATTGCTGCCTGCTATGGGTTCTCTCATCCGATCAGTCGGCCTGAATCGTCCCATTCGGCAACTCTGTCCCGCTCCTCCGGCCGCACGGAGACCCGGAGGGTTTTCTCATCGTACTGCAGCCCGTGTTTTTCCAGGACCTCCGCCGGTACCCCTTCCCACACGTTGGGACGGTTTCCGGCATAACCCAGATCCTCCACGCCTATTTGTGAAGTAAAGAAGCCGGTAGCAACCAGGTCCCTCATCCGGTTGAAAAAACGCACCCCATACTCCATACCCGGTGCAGCGCGATCCGGCCAGGCGATCTCGTCGATCACTTCAAGACGCTGCCTCTCTGTGCACTCGATCAGCGAAGAACCGAACCGCTCCCGGCAGAGCTGATCCAGCCACATAAGACCGCCTCGCAGAGGAAGCTGGAGTTCCGGAAGATCCTTTGCCATAAACTCAATGAAATCGGTCACCCCCGCATCGGTCGCACTCCCGGACCGATCATCCGCAGGAATGATGATGTCGGAGAGGATTTCGATCATCTGCCGCTCCCTCTCCGTGAAGAAGGTCTCGGAAAAAAGCCTCGCATCCCGCGCCTCCTCCTCGGGGGTTCTGCCATACCCCTCCCAGGCGCCTCTCTCCCGGAGGATCCGCTCACTCTCACTCAGCTCCTGCTCACTGCAGGAGGTGGTGGTGAAGAGAAGACCGGCCCCGAGAGAACCGGCCAGCAGAAGTTTGAGATGTTCCCGTCTGTCCATAATCCTGATTCCTCGGCTCTATCCGATCACCCCTTTTTTCAACTGATCCACAATATAGTCGGAGGTCCTCCAGGAGAGGGCCAGAATGGTCCATGTCGGGTTCTTGTCCGCCTGGGAGACAAAACTGCCTGCATCGACCACAAAGAGATTGTCACACTCATGAGCCTGACCATAGCGGTTCAGCACGGAGCTTGCGGGATCGTCCCCCATCCGGGTCGTTCCCACCTCGTGGATGATCCGGCCAGGTGTATGAAGACCGTATTGCTGCTCTTCCCCCGGTTTCTCGCCGACAAGAATAGCCCCCATCGATGTGAGGATCTCCTCGAAAGTCTCCTGCATGTGCCTTGCCTGCCGGATCTCGTACTCGCTCCACTTGTAGTGGAACCTAAGAACCGGAATGCCGTACCGATCCACCGTGTCGGGATCTATTTCGCAGTAATTCTCATAGCGTGGAACACTCTCCCCGCGCCCGGAAATACCGACCGTGGCACCGAAAATCTTTCGGATATCCTTTTTCAGCCCGGCTCCATATCCCCCGTTGGGAGAGGGGTTGCCCAGCTCGTCCACAATGTACCTGCGTATCTGATCCATTCCGAAACCGAATCCGTAAGCCGGCATGCCCATTCCACCCCAGTACTCCATATGATATCCTCTGGGGAAGTCCAGTTTCGAGTTGTCCAGCCACCAGGGTGTATAGACGTGCGCCCCACCGACTCCGTCCTCATTGTAACGCTCCCGGTCCAGCAGCCGGGGGAGAATCCCCATCCGGTCCGCGCCGGTCGAGTCGTGCAGGTAGCGCCCCACCACTCCGCTTCCGTTTGCCAGCCCGTCCGGATGATGCCTGCTCTTTGAATTGAGAAGTATGCGGGCGGTCTCGCATGCAGATGCACCCAGCACCACCACCCGCGCACGGACACGATACTCCTTCAGATCTTTTTTGCTGATGTAGAGCACCCCGTCGGCCCTGCCGTCCGCTCCGGTGCTCACTTTGCGTACCATCGCAAACGTGTAGAGGTCTATCCCGCCCCGCTTCATGGCGGGTTTGACAAGACAGGTGCCGGAAGAGAAATCGGCATAGGCACTGCATGCTCGGTTGCACTGATTGCAGTAGAAGCAGACTCCCCGTTCACGGTTGATCGGCCGGGTGAGGATGGAGAGCCGGGAGGGAATCACCGGGATATTCACCCGGGCGGCCCCCTTCATGATATAGAGTTCATGCAGGCGCGGCAGGGGAGGGGGGAGAAAAAAACCGTCCGGATCGTTTTCGAGCCCTTCATTGGTCCCGAAAACACCGATCAGTCTGTCGACCCGGTCGTACCAGGGCTTGAGATCCTCATACCCGATCGGCCAGTTGTCACCCAGACCGTCCTGGTTCTTCCGCTTGAAATCTTTCGGCCCGAAACGAAGAGAGATACGTCCCCAGTGGTTGGTTCGCCCTCCCAGCATCCGGGACCGGAACCAGTCAAATCGCGTGCCCTCCGCCTGGGTGTAGGGTTCTCCATCCAGCTCCCATCCGCCCCAGGCCGCATCGAAATCTCCGAACGGACGGATCGTGGACGCGCCCCGTCGAGGTGATTCCCACGGCCATCGGAGCTGGGTCCGGTACTCCTCCAGTGCGGGATCGTAATCCCCCCCGGCCTCCAGCAGGGCGACCGACAGACCCGCCTCCGAAAGGACCTTTGCCGCCATGCCGCCTCCGGCACCGGAACCGACAATGGCTACGTCATATTCTTCTCCGGACGGGATGAGTTGAACGCTCATTCGGCTTTGTTTTTATTGGGATGCCGACCGCA
Organism: uncultured Balneolaceae bacterium; assembly: GCA_964440655.1. Taxonomy (GTDB): domain Bacteria; phylum Bacteroidota; class Rhodothermia; order Balneolales; family Balneolaceae; genus CAYTTA01. The sequence goes on along the minus strand of CAYTTA010000032.1, from coordinate 19,077 downwards.
TTCTACTAAATTTTTTTACGATTGAAAACTTGCTTCCGATGCAGGAGGGGATCATCTGCCGGAGCCCTGTCCCTTGGCGGGACGGAAGATGGGAACCAAGGCGGAGAAAGATACTGCTGGAGCGAAGAATCACTCTCCGGCAAACAGATCGGAACTCAGATAGCGGTCCCCCCGATCGCAGGAGATGAAGACGATCACTCCCTCCTCCAGCTCTCCGGCCAGCTTCATGGCCGCGGCAAGGGCACCACCGCTGCTCATTCCCACGAATATCCCCTCTTCGGCAGCGAGGCGCCGGGTCATCTTCACCGCCTCTTCGCTGCTCACATCAATAATCCGGTCCACCCGCTCCGGCTCATAGATTTTGGGAAGAAACTCGGGAGACCACCTGCGGATTCCGGGGATATTGGAACCTTCCGTGGGCTGCGCTCCGACGATCTGGATCTCCGGGTTCTGCTCCTTCAGATAGCGGGAGACCCCCATGATGGTACCGGTCGTACCCATGGAGGAGACAAAGTGGGTGATCTGCCCTCCCGTATCCCGCCAGATCTCTGGGCCGGTGGTCCGGTAATGACTCTCGTAATTATCAGGATTGGAAAACTGGTCCAGCATCAGAAAACCATCCCGATCGGCCATCTCCCGGGCAAGTGTACGCGAGTACTCGATTCCCCTGTCGGCCGGTGTAAGAACCACTTCGGCTCCGAAGGCCTCCATCGTCTGAATCCGCTCAAGTGTGGAGTTTTCCGGCATGACCAGTGTCATGGAGAGCCCCTTGATCCTGGCGATCATCGCCAGTGCGATCCCGGTATTGCCGCTGGTCGGTTCGATGATCCGGTCCCCTGATTTGATCTCTCCCCGCTCCAACGCTCCGGCAATCATGCCCAGGGCAGGCCGGTCTTTGACGCTCCCTCCGGGGTTCTGCCCCTCCAGCTTGGTGTAGATCCTTACATAGGGGTTTGAAGGAATGTGCTGCAACTCGACAAGTGGTGTGTTGCCAACAAGCTCTTCAAGAGTCATATCGTCCGGATTTTCTTTTCGTCCAGTTCGTGGATGAACTTCGCTTCATAGTAGACTTTGGAGTGTGGAGGAACACTCTCGGTAAGCCAGACATTTCCACCTATCACGCTGTGATGGCCTACCACCGTCTCCCCTCCCAAAATGGACGCTCCGGCATAGATCACCACATGATCCTCAATGGTTGGATGGCGCTTGATTGCCGCATCCTCCTTGCGGACACTTAGAGCCCCCAGCGTCACTCCCTGGTAGACCTTGACATGATTTCCGATGATGCTGGTCTCCCCGATCACGATCCCCGTCCCGTGGTCGATGCAGAAATGTCCACCGATTTTGGCACCGGGATGGATGTCGATACCGGTCTTGCTGTGGGCATGTTCGGTGATCATCCGGGCGATGAGGCCCATCCCGTTTTGATGAAACAGATGAGCGATCCGATAGGCGGCGATGGCATAGAAACCGGGGTAGGCCCGGATCACTTCGGTGATGCTCTTGGCCGCCGGATCACCGTCGTACATCGCCCTCACATCGTTTTCCAGTCCCTTTTTGATCTGCGGCAGATTCAGGAGCAGCTTCGCCGCAAACTCCCTGTCTTTCTCCTCGTCCCGGTTTCCTCTTTTGGATAGCAGATAGAGAAGCTCCTCGCCAAGTTCTTCGTAAAACGATTCGAATTCGGTGAAATTCTCAAACTGCCAGGTACTGAATTCGGGAAAGAGGAACCCTAAAAGATTGTTGAAGAAATCCGCGACGAGATGAGGTGACGGGCATTTTTCAGCCTGTTTGTGTTCCTCAAAGAGCTGCTTGAGCTGTTCTCTGTCCACTCGGCCACCCGCAGTGTGCATATTCGTTTTCTGACAAGATCCCTTTAAGTTACGAAAAGAATCGCTTTTCCAACGAATGGCAATTCGGATGCCCGGACCTCCGAACTGCAAACCAGTACCTGTTTATTGCCCGGAATCAGATGACAGATTCACTACAGAAATCGCATATCGCTTCTCTTGTCGACCTGCTTGGCAGGCCGGAATCCTGGGCGCATCGACCGCCTGCCGTGGAACATCTGCAGACTCACAGTGCCCATCTCTTTATGGCTCCTCCATGGGTATTTAAGCTGAAGAAACCGCTGAACCTCGGCTTTCTCGATTTCCGGACACCCGACCTGCGGAGGGAAGCCTGCATGCAGGAGGTGGAACTGAACCGGCGACTCTGCAGTGATATTTATCTGGGAGTCCTCCCTGTCTATCTGCGTGACGGGATGTGGCAGCTCGGGACTCCGCTCCTCACTCCGGAAGGTGGCACCTCTTGCAAAGGGCGGGAAAGCGCCCGGCCTCCGCAACTGAACACCGATCGGTTTTTACCGGAAGAGATCGAAGAGCCGGCTGACTACCTAGTCTGGATGAAGCTTCTCCCGGAAGAGGGATTTCTTCTTCGGAAAGTAAAAAATGGAGAGACCATTGAAGAGATTCTGGAAAATACCGCCAGAAAATTGATCGGTTTTTACCGGAAAAGCCGGCCCGCCCCCGAAATCCTTGAAATGGGAAAACCGGACAAAGTGGCGCGAAACATCCGTGAAAACTTTGATCAGACCAAACGGTTTATTGGCAAGACGATCGACAGACTGACCTGGAATACGGTGAGCCGGTACTCCTACGCTTTTCTTGAAAAGCACGAGAATCTCTTTCTCCGCCGTATGGAAGAGGAACGGATTGTCGACGGACATGGGGACCTGCACCTTGAGCACATTCATACAGACGGAAACCGGATCTGCATTTATGACTGCATCGAATTCAACACCCGGTTCCGGTATCTGGATGTGGCGTCGGACCTCGCTTTTCTGGCAATGGACCTCGACTTCCACCGGCGGGAGAGGGAAAGCATGGAATTTCTGAACACGATGGCGGACGGGCTGCAGGATCCGGACCTTCTTCAGCTGTCCGATTTCTATAAATGCTATCGGGCATATGTCCGAGGCAAAGTGAGAAGCATACAAAGTGCAGATCCCTCCGTACCGCCGGATGAAGCAGTCTCATCAGCACAGATCGCCGCCCGCTACTTCCGGCTCTCCCTCAGGTATGCCCTCTTCGGATCCGGACCCTTTGCTTTGCTCTTTATGGGTCCGGTAGGGGGTGGGAAAAGCACCCTTTCCCGGAATGTGAGCGAAGCGACGGGCGTTGCTCTTCACTCGTCCGATATCACCCGGAAGGATCTTGCCGGAATCCCGCATGACCAGCGCCTTCCCGATTCGCAGCGTGCGGAGCTCTACACGGCGGAGATGAACCGCCGCACCTACGGCACCCTTCAGGAAAAAGTATGGAATAGTGCGGAGAGGGGGGAGCCGCTCCTGATCGATGCCACTTTCAGCCGGCGTGAGATGCGGGAAGAGTGGATCCGGATGCTGGATGATCGCCAGATCCCCTGGCTCCTGGTCGAGGTGAGCGCGCCGAAGGATCTGCGCAGGAAGCGACTTGAGGAGAGGGACCGGATGGAGGCAGTCGTTTCGGATGCCAGGGTTTCGGAGATGGCTTATCTGGACCGGCGGTATGAACCTCCGGAAGAAGTGGCACCGGACCGGCTGATACGGATTGACACGACACCTGCTCCGCAGGAAACTCTGGAAGCACTTCTGGAACAAGTGGCAGGAATCCACCTCCAGCGTGACAGCTGAATCCGGTTCGCCCGACTTCGATCACCTCTGACAAGGCTCCCAAGGACCGACTCTGGAACTTTTCTTTGGGGGAAAAGGAGATGGAGCATGAAATGGAGCCCTGCAGGATTATCCGCAGGTTCGGAGAATGGGTTGGATATTGAACAGCTTATTCCGGATTTTTCATTTTCACTGAGAATCATCACGAGGTGATCCCCAGGTGGCATTTGATGTCCCGGATGGGGATTCAGGCCGAGGAAGGTATCAGCCCGTGGGAAGATATCCGCTCTTCTAGGTTACCTCGATGTTTCACCCCAATAATGTCACATCTGTCATATGATTGTTGTAATGATCAAGCGTCATCTGCCGGCTTTTCTGCTGCTGGCTTCTCTCTCCCTCTTTCTGAATTCCTGCCACGACTCGCTTTCGGGGTCAGGCCCTGGTCCCGGCGGGACGGTGGATCCGGGTTCTTCTCTGAAGCTGATCCAGCTGCAGGGGAACGGTCAGTCGGCAGCACCGGGTGCAACTCTGGAAAAGGAAATCCTGATGCAGATCACATTTGAAGGAGTGCCCGTTCCGGGGATAAATGTCACCTGGACTACAGGAAGTGGAAGTGTCAGCCTGCCGACCACCATTACAGATTCAGAGGGTATTGCCGGAACGTTCTGGACACTGGGCAGTGACCTCGGACAGTACACCCTGGTCGGCACGGTTGAAGATCTTGAAGGCAGGCAGTACCATGTAACCTTTACCGCGACGGCGGTCGAGCCGGCGGGAGATTCCGAATAAAAGACCGATTGGTATAGGCCCGCTGAGGTCCGCATTACCCAGCACATAAAATACAACCGGCGTCAGGCAACCGGCGAAAATCGCAAAACAGGCCGGATAATATTCATCCCGATTCCGGCCTGGGATCACGGATCCCCCTCCGCCAGACGCTTCAGCTCTGACAAGAAAATCAGAGCATCCAGCGGGGTGAGACGGTCCGGATCGACCGCCTCCAGCTTGTCCATCACCTGCTCCAGATTGGGGGGCATAACCGGCTCTCCGAAGAGTGGGAGCTGTCCCTGGGGCCGGATGTTCTGAACCACTGCCACCCTTTGGGCTCTCGGCTCTTCCGCTGCCCCCTTTCTTTCAACGCTGCCCCTGCTATCGGCGGTTCCACTGCCGCCGGCGCTTCCATAACCGTCCGATGGAAGGATCTCCGCTTGGTCCGGAGTGCCATTCCGGGGGCGATCTGCTCTGTCGTTCCGTTTTTCACCCTTTTTGCCCTCTCCATCCCCGTCCCCCCGGTTCAGGATATCGAGACTGTGACGCTCCAGATTGGTCAGAATCTCCCGCGCCCGTTCGATCACCACGGCGGGAAGCCCCGCCATACCGGCCACCTGAATCCCGTAACTGTGGTCCGCGCCGCCCCGGACCAGCTTCCGCAGGAAGATCACCTTCCCGTCATGCTCCTTCACCTGAACATTGTAATTCCGGATCCTCTCGTAGAGATTCTCCAGCTCATTGAGTTCATGATAATGGGTGGCAAAAAGCGTTTTGGCTGCAACTGCGGGCTGGTTGTGAAGGTACTCGGCCAGGGACCAGGCAATGCTCAGCCCGTCGAAGGTACTGGTCCCTCTCCCCACCTCATCGAGCAGTATGAGGGAGCGGGGAGTCGCATTGTTCAGAATGTTGGCTGCCTCGTTCATCTCCACCAGAAACGTACTCTCCCCGGCAGCCAGATTATCAGAGGCTCCCACCCTAGTGAAGATCTTGTCAACGATGCCGATTTCGGCACTTTCGGCCGGCACAAAACAGCCGATCTGAGCCATCAGGACAATCAGCCCGGTCTGGCGCAGGATCATGCTCTTTCCCGCCATATTGGGGCCTGTGATGATCAGGATCTGGTTCTCCCGGTTGTCCAGCTGCAGATCGTTCGGAATGAAGGGCTCCTCTGCCGGCAGCGATTGCTCGACTACCGGATGCCGCCCTTTCCGGATAACCAGACGATCACTCTCATTGACAACCGGCCGGGCATACTGATTCCGGTAGCTCACTTCGGCAAAACTCTGCAGACAGTCGAGCTCGGCCACCGCACCGGCAATCTCCTGGATCTCTCCGGAACGGGCAGCCGCTTTCTTCCTCAGCTCTTCGAAAATCTCCCCTTCCAGCTCCTTGATCTGATCTTCGGCCGTAAGAACCTTCTCTTCCACCTCCTTCAGTTCCGGTGTGATGTATCTCTCGGCATTGGTCAGCGTCTGCTTGCGGATAAAATGGTCCGGCACTTTATCCCGGTGGGTGTTCGTCACTTCGATGTAGTAGCCAAAGACCCGGTTGTATCCGATTTTCAGGGAGGTGATCCCTGTCTCGGCGGCCAGTTTGTTCCGGATCTCGGTGATCCAGTTTTTCCCGCTGCGCGCAATCTCTTTCAATTCATCGAGCTGCCCGTTGAATCCTTCCCGGATCATCTCTCCGTCACGAATCCCTGCCGGTGGTTCCTCCACGATCGCATGGTCGATCATGCGGCAGAGATCTGTCATCTCCTTCAGCCGGTCGCGGATCTCGGAGACTCTCTCCGATTCAACCGGTTTCAGCTCCTCTCTCAGCGCAGGAATCTTCTCCATGGAGCGTCCGAGCTGTTTCAGGTCACGGGCGTTGGTCCGTCCCGTGCTGATGCGTGAGATCAGCCGCTCCAGATCACCCACTTCCCTGAGTTCTTCACGAACTCTTTGGCGGAGTGAAAGATTCTGATGGAGCAGATCCACGGCCTCCAGCCTGCTTTCAATTGCGGAGAGCTTTTTGAGCGGCCTCATGATCCACTTCCGAAGCAGTCTCCCCCCCATGGCTGTACAAGTGTGGTCCAGGATTGAGACCAGTGTCCCCTCATCCTCCCCATCCTGCATGCTTGCGGTCAGCTCCAGATTTCGGCGGGTGGGCGCATCCAGAGACATATAGCTTTGGTTGTCGTAGGCATGGATGCGCTGTATGTGATGAAGGGAGGTGCGGTGGGTCTCCTTCATATAGTGGAGCAGGGCACCGGCAGCCGGATGGGCCGCGCGCAGCTCCTCCACTCCGAACCCCTTCAGAGAGTGGGTGCGGAAGTGACCGGTCAGCTCCCGGTACCCGTACCCTTCCTCATATACCCATTCATCGACAAAGGTGAGGTTGCGGGAGTGAAGCTCAGACGGGAGCCGCTCTTTATCTCTTTTCCCAAGCAGGATTTCGGCCGGGGAGAGCCCTTCCGCAAAAGCGGACAGCTCATCATCCGCCATCTCACAAAGTGCAAACTCCCCGGTGGAGATATCGGCAAAAGCTACTCCCACAACGCTCCCGCTCCAGCTCAGGGAGAGCAGATAGTTGTTTCGATTGTGATCGAGCAGATTCTCCGACAGGGTCACTCCGGGGGTGGTGATCTCCGTCACTTCGCGCTCCACCACCTTGCGGCCCGCTTTCTTTGCATCCGCAGGGTCCTCTGTCTGTTCACAGATAGCCACACGGTAACCCAGTCGGACAAGCCTCGGCAGGTAGGTGTCGAGTGCATGAAACGGGAACCCGGCCAGCGGGGTCATATCCCCCCCGTTGTTCCTCTTTGTCAGGGTGATTCCCAGTTTCTGACTGACCAGCACGGCGTCGTCGGCAAAGGTCTCGTAAAAATCCCCGACCCGGAAAAGCAGTATGGCTTCCGGGTATTGTTCCTTGATCTCGAAGTACTGCCGCATCAGCGGTGTCTGCTTCTCTTTGGCCTGTTTCTCTTTGCTCCTGTTACTCCTCATTCGGTCCGGAAAAGTTTTATTTTGGAGTATACGACCAAATAGACCTTAAAGAAAAACCGGCAGATCAAACGAAAGATGCCTGCTTTTACATCGCCAGAGAGTCGAAAACTTGCCCGCACTTTCTATGAGCAGCCCGATGTGGTGGAGATCAGCCGCCAGCTTCTGGGAAAAGTTCTCTGCACACGGATTGACGGTCACCTCACGTCGGGCGTTATCGTGGAGACAGAAGCCTACAGCGGTCGGGACGACCGGGCATGTCATGCCAATAACGGCTTGCGCACGCCCCGGACCGAAGTGATGTACGGACCGGGTGGCCATGCATATGTCTACCTCTGTTACGGCATCCACCATCTGTTCAATGTGGTTACCAATCATACAGGACTTGCCGACGCCGTTCTGATACGTGCCATCGAGCCTCTGGACAATCTTCCGGAGATGAAGCTGCGGCGCGGCCAAAACGGCTCCGGATTTGGCCTGACCAACGGGCCCGGCAAGCTTACCCGTGCCTTGAAGATCGAGACGGCCGACAGCGGAACCGATCTGACAGGGGACCGGATCTGGATCGAGGAGAGAGGTATTGTGATTCCGGGAAGAGAGATCGGCGAATCTCCCCGAATCGGAGTGGAGTATGCGGGTGAGCACGCCCGCCGGCTCTGGAGATTTTTTGTGCGGGACAATCCGTGGGTAAGCCGCCTTCCGGGCAATGCACCTGCCGGTCACACACAAAATGGCCTCTGAGCCGATTTCTTTCGGATTTCCATTCGCTTGGCCCCTCCCTATTTATTATGTTGAATCATCTGTTTTATATTTTGCAGTCATCCATCTTTCATCCATCTTTTTGGCATATAGATGGTTGGGCTGAGCGTCTCTCTGCTTCTCTTTTCAACAATTGATACGCCGGCATGGAGACGCCTGCTTGTCAGGAGTTATAGAACTCATTCAAGAACCGACTTCCCTATAGCAATGAATAAACGTTTTCTACTCATCACCGGCTTCATCCTTTTTGCCGTCTTCTCCAGGGTTCTCCCCCACCCCTATAATTTTACGCCCTTGGGGGCGATCGCACTCTTCGGAGCAGCCTATTTTCGTGACATGAAATGGGCCATTCTGATCCCCGTTTCTGCCATGTGGGTCGGAGACCTGATCCTGAACAACGGCCTTCACGCCGTCTGGTTTGACGGAGCAACCCTCTTTGCCCCCTATATGATCTGGATCTACGGAAGCATGATCCTGATCTCCCTCTTCGGAAGAACGATGCTGCGGCGGGTCACAAGCAGGAGGGTGGCAGGAAGTGCGGTGATCGCTTCTGTTCTCTTTTTCCTGATCACCAATTTTGGAGTCTGGGCCGAAGGAATCATGTATCCTCTCTCGCTCGAGGGGCTGATAGCCTGCTATGCAGCCGGCCTGCCCTTTTTTCACAACACCCTGGCGGGCAACATCGTCTACAGTGCGCTTCTGTTCGGAGCCTTTGAATTTGTCGCGAACCACTCCCACTGGCTGGAGGGAATCGCAGCGGAACAGCAGGCGGACTAGGTCATCCCCCAACCCTCCCTGTCCAGGGAGCGGTACTGAATCGCTTCGGAAAGATGCGGAATTCCGATCTCCGGAGAGTCCTCCAGATCGGCGATGGTCCTTGCCACTTTCAGAATCCGGTCATACGCCCTGGCTGAAAGACGAAGCCGGTTCATCGCCAACCGGAGCCGGCTGCGGCACTCCTCGTTCAGTTTGCAGAACTCCCTGGTCATCGAGGGTGTCATCCTGGCATTGCAGTAGATGCCGGAATTCTCAAATCTTTTTTTCTGCCGCTCCCGTGCCAGAGTGACCCGCTCCCGTATTGTCCGGGAAGACTCCTCTTCACGGTAAGAGGCAAGCTCATCAAACGGCACACGCTCCACATCCACATGGAGATCGATCCGATCGAGAAGAGGGTCGCTGATTCTCTCCAGATAGCGTCTCATGAGCGGCACCGAACTTCCTTCCGTATCGGACGCATCCATCCAATCCCCGGAAGGAGAGGGGTTCATCGCTGCCACCAGCATGATGTTTCCGGGGAAAGTGACCTGCCAGTTCATCCGGGAAATATTGACATACCCATCTTCCAGAGGCTGTCGCAGAACCTCCAGAACCCCTCTGCCGAATTCCGGAAGTTCGTCCAGGAATAGAACCCCGTTGTGGGCCAGGGAGATCTCTCCGGGCATCGGGGACCGACCTCCTCCCGCCAGGGCCGCACGGGTCGCCGTATGATGAGGAGACCTGAAGGGACGTTCGACAACCAGGGCGGTCCCGACCGGCAGGATCCCGGCAACCGAGTGAATCCGTGTGGTTTCAATGGCCTCTTCCCGACTCAGCCGTGGCAGGATGGTCGGGATCCTTCGGGCCAGCATCGTCTTGCCGGACCCCGGAGGGCCGATCAGAAGGACGCCATGACCTCCCGCTGCCGCCACTTCCAGTGCACGCTTTGCATACTCCTGACCCCGAACATCCCGGAAATCGACATCATCATCGCCCGACTGCCTCTGGAAGAGAGACTCCTGATCGATTCGGACCTGCCCGGCATCGCCTCCCTGAAGCCACCGGATCACTTCCGACAAAGTCCGAAATGCAAAAACTTCCGATTTCCCTACCACGGAAGCTTCCATCCCGTTTGCAGAAGGCACAATAAGTGTACGGATGCCCCGTCTTCCTGCTTCGTCAGCGATCGGAAGAATCCCTTTTACAGGGCGGATTTTACCATCCAGAGCAAGCTCACCAACAACAACCGCCTCGGAAAGACGATGAGAGGGGATCTGGCCGGAAGCGGAGAGAAGAGCCAGTGCGATGGGCAGATCGAAGGAGCTTCCTTCCTTGGGAAACTGGGCCGGTGCAAGGTTTACGGTGATCCGCCCCCGCGGGAACGTGTAGCGGCTGTTCCGCAGGGCCGCCTCGATGCGATCCCGGGATTCGCTTACGGCGCGGTCTGGAAGGCCTACCAGAAAGTATCGCGGAAGTCCTCCGCCCAGATGAACCTCCACTTCGATAAGACGTGCCTCCACTCCGAAAGTGGAGGCACTGAAAACGCGCGATACCATGGACCGGCCTTTCTTAATCTGCTGCGTGAATGAGTCTGCATTGAGTCAGACCGGTCCGTTGTATATTCCTTACACCATTGAGTCGAAGTCGAGGGATCCTTCCCCGTTCAGGAATCCACCATAGATTCAGCTTCTCTGAACTAGGACTCCTCCTCGACCAGAAACCGCTCCGCGTCGATGGCAGCCTTGCAACCGGTACCGGCGGCCGTTACTGCCTGACGATAGATGGGGTCCATCACATCCCCGCAGGCAAAAATTCCGGGAAGGTCTGTCTGGGTGCTCTGCCCTTTGGTGATGATGTAACCCACATCATCCATGGTAAGAACTCCCTTGAAAAGGTCGGTATTGGGTTTGTGTCCGATGGCCACAAAAACTCCGGTCACATCGGAAAGAGTGGTAACCTCTCCTGTTTTCCGGTTTCTCACTTTTACCCCCTGGACCAGCTGCTCCCCCATCACCTCGATCAGTTCCGAATCCCAGATGAACCCGATCTTTTCATTGGAGAACGCACGGTCCTGCATCACCTTGCTGGCACGCAGTTCGTCCCTGCGATGAATCACCGTCACTTTATCGGCAAAACGGGTAAGATAGGTTGCCTCCTCCATGGCCGTATCTCCGCCCCCGACCACAACAACGTGCTCGTTGCGGAAGAATGCACCGTCACAGGTGGCGCAGGCGCTCACTCCCTTCCCTCTCAACTTCTGCTCGCTCTCCAGCTCGAGCCATTTGGCGGAAGCTCCTGTCGAGATGATGATCGTCTTTGCATGGATGTCGAACTCATCGTTCACCGTAAGCCGGTAAGGCCGATTTTCAAAGTCGATCGCCGTCACCGTGCCATACCTGCAGTCGGCGCCAAAACGGGTGGCCTGATTCCGGAAATCCTCCATCATCTTCGGACCAAGCACCCCTTCCGGATACCCGGGAAAGTTCTCCACGTCTGTCGTCTGCATGAGCTGTCCGCCCGGCTCGGGACCTTCAAGCACGAGTGGGGCCAGATTGGCACGCGCGGCATAGAGTGCTGCTGTCAGTCCGGCCGGTCCGCTTCCTACAATCACCACATTGAATGTTTTCCCTTCAATATCTTTCATATCCGTCTCGCACAATTGGGTTAAGTCTCAATTTACAAAATTCCTTTCACCCGGATGTTCGTAATCCTTTATGATACCGATTGACAAACGCCATTTACCGGGTTCCTGCTTTGCAGAGGACCCGGTTTTTCCTCCTGATTGAAATTTCCTCCGATATACCTCATTGATTTACAAGGATTTTCGGTATTTTTTCTAGAAACCGAAAACAAACCGGAACATCTTGATTATTGGCGTCTGCAAAGAGACCGCGGAACTGGAGAAGAGAGTGGCATTGACTCCGGACGCCGCGGGGAAACTGGTCAAAGAGGGATTTGAGGTCCGGATCGAAACCGGTGCGGGACTCCTCTCGAGCTATGACGACGAAGCGTACCTGAAAGAGGGTGCATCCATCGTTGAAGAACGCGAACAGCTCTTCAGCGACAGTGATCTGCTTCTGGCGGTCAACGCACCGCCGGTGGAGGATCTGCGCCACTTAAGGCCGGGGGCCATTCTTGTCTGTTTCCTCTGGGCTCTCCAGAATCCCGATCTTGTGGAAACGGTGAAAGAGCAGAACATCTCGGCTCTCGCTCTGGACGCTGTTCCCCGCATCAGCAGGGCGCAGAGCATGGACGCGCTCTCCTCCATGAGCAACATTGCCGGCTACAGGGCGGCTCTGATCGGTGCCATGGAGCTGGACCGTTATCTTCCGATGATGATGACCGCGGCAGGCACCATCCGGCCGGCCAAGGTGCTGGTTATCGGAGCCGGTGTTGCCGGGCTGCAGGCCATCGCCACCGCCCGGAGGCTGGGTGCTGTGGTTGAAGGGTATGACATCCGGCCGGCGGTTCGGGAGCAGGTGCAGAGTCTCGGCGCATCGTTTGTGGAAATCCCGATCGAGGAAGAGGAGACCGAAACACGTGGCGGATACGCACGGGAGGTCTCCGATGAGACACGCCGCAGGCAGACAGAGGTTCTGGCCGATCATGTCGGCCGGGCGGATATCGTGATCACCACCGCTCTGGTGCCAGGAAAGAAAGCCCCGCTTCTGGTCACCGAAGAGATGGTCTCTGCCATGAAAAGGGGATCGGTCATCGTGGACCTGGCTGCAGAACAGGGGGGAAACTGCGAGCTGACCCGCCCGGGAGAGACGGTAGTACACAGAGGTGTGAAGATCGTCGGTCCTCTCAATCTTCCGGCTACATTGGCCTATCACGCCAGCCAGCTCTATGCCCGGAATCTGCTCTCTCTGCTTTCGCTTCTGATCCCGGAGCAGGTACCGGTGTTCAATTTTGATGATGAAATCCTGCGGTATGCCACCATCACCCATGAGGGGAAGGTGATCACACCGCTTCTTTCGGACAGAACGGACGATTAGAACTCGACACATGGAAGATCTCATATTCAACCTTTTCATCTTTGTACTGGCCTCCTTTATCGGGTTCGAACTGATTTCGAAAGTTCCACCCACTCTACATACCCCGCTCATGTCGGGTGCCAACGCTATTTCCGGCGTTACCCTGATCGGTGCACTCGTTGTGGCGGGAAGTGTCGATTCCGGTGGTGCACACTGGATCGGATTTGCGGCCATCATTCTGGCAACCATAAATGTAGTGGGTGGATTCATGGTCACCGACCGGATGCTTGAGATGTTCAAGAAAAAGGAGGACGACCGATGAACCATCTGCTGCCGGAATCCCTGCAAAACGCCCTCCCCTCCATCATTCAGCTGGCCTACCTGGTCGCCATTGGTTTTTTCATCATCGGGATCAAACGACTGGGATCACCTTCAACAGCACGATCCGGGAACCAGCTGGCTGCAACCGGGATGCTTGTCGGAGTGATCGTCACTCTGTTCGATCATCAGATCCTTTCCTTTGAATACATCCTCGTCGGTCTGCTGATCGGAGGAGCCATCGGAGCTCTGTCCGCCCGCAAGGTAGCCATGACCTCCATGCCCGAAATGGTGGCAATCCTGAACGGGTTTGGCGGGGGAGCCTCCGCCCTGGTTGCCTGGGGGGAGTATTCCCGTGCCGGTGAAGCCGTTGCCTTCTGGAGTGGGCAGGATCTGGTAACTGCCGGTTTGAGTTTGCTGATCGGGTCGGTCACCCTGACCGGCTCATTCATCGCCTGGGGAAAGCTTCAGGGGTTCATCAGCGGCCGGCCCGTCACATTTCCCGGACAGAACGTTGTAAACCTTCTCCTCTCTCTGCTGGGGGTGCTTCTGATAGCATTTTTTGTATCGGATCCGTTACACCCCAGCATATTCTGGGGGCTCATCGCTCTATCGCTTCTTCTTGGTATCCTGACGGTTCTGCCCATCGGAGGAGCCGATATGCCGGTCGTCATCTCCCTTCTCAACTCCTATTCGGGGATCGCTGCATCCATGGCAGGTTTTGTCCTGAACAACAACCTGCTCATTGTGAGTGGCGCCCTTGTTGGCGCAGCAGGTCTTATTCTTACCGACATCATGTGCAAGGCGATGAACCGCAGCCTCACAAACGTCCTTTTTGGTGCTTTCGGAGGAGGCGGTGCCGCTGCAGTTGCGGGTGAGTCGGGAGACAAAAGCATCCAGGAGACTTTTGCCGATGATGTGGCCATTCAGTGTGCTTATGCCCGCCAGGTGGTCGTTGTACCCGGATATGGACTGGCCGTTGCCCAGGCACAGCATGTATTGAAAGAGGTCGCCAATATCCTGCAGGAGAAGGGGGTAACAATAAAATATGGGATTCATCCCGTTGCCGGGCGGATGCCTGGTCATATGAACGTCCTGCTGGCCGAGGCGGACATCCCATACGATCAGCTTTATGACATGGACCAGATCAATCCCGAATTTGCCAACACGGATGTGGTGCTGATCATCGGGGCCAACGATGTTGTCAACCCGGCGGCCAGGAACAACCCCGCAAGCCCCATCTACGGGATGCCGGTGCTGAATGTGGATCAGGCCAGGAGGACCATTGTCTTCAAACGGAGCATGAGTCCGGGTTTTGCCGGGATTGAAAACGACCTGTTCTACGCCGAAAACAACCAGATGTTTTTTGGTGATGCGAAAAAATCCCTCCAGGCACTGGCCACCGCTCTGAAAGAACTCGAATGATGCCCTCGCAATGCAATAAATGCCGGAATCCCGCGTCAATTCCACTGATTCCGGCATCAGATAGTTGTAGATTTCTGATCATTCTCACAGGCAAGTAAAGAACCAGGAAGACTATTCAGGTGACCAAGAACCAGCCCGTCGAAACAAGTTCCATTGAAGAAACCATCCGTAAGAAACCTGCCGTCAAACTTCCCGCTCTTCCCCGGAAATCGGCTGCACAGAAAGAACGTGCGCTTCAGTTGCTGCAGGATCTTTACGCCCACTACCCGGATGCACATTGCGAACTGGACCACCGAAATCCGTTCGAACTTCTCATCGCCACCATTCTGAGCGCACAGACAACAGATGCCCGGGTCAACTCTGTAACCCCGGAACTCTTCAGCCGGTGGCCGGACGCCGAATCGATGGCAGAGGCTCCGCTACAGGAGCTGGAAGAGGTACTCCGGCCCATCGGATTTTTCCGTCAGAAAGCTCTGTCGATCAAGACCTCTTCCAGGACTATCGTGGAAAAGTTCGGAGGAGAAGTACCCGACACCATGGATGAGCTGCTTCAGCTCCGGGGTGCGGCACGTAAAACCGCAAATGTGGTGCTTGGCAATGCCTTCGGCATCAATGCCGGCGTTGTAGTCGATACACACATCCGCCGTCTGGCCAACCGATTCCGTCTTACTCAGGAACCAACCGATACTCAGCGGATCGAAAAAGACCTGATGGCCCTCTTTCCGCAGGAGAGCTGGACCGACCTTTCTCACATGCTTATCGCCCACGGTCGCCAGGCCTGCAAAGCCCGGTTTTCAACTCCTCCCGATCATCCCATCTGCGTAAATTACGGGGTCCGGTGCGAATGTCGTAAAATGCGGAAAGGGAATGAGTGAGAAGCTCCTTTTCAATTCTCTCCGGGAACCGGTTCCTCCCGTCCGGAAAGAACTGGAGTGGCAACCGGTTCCCCATAATGGTGAGACGTTTCTGCTTGTTCACGACCCGCTGGGATATGTTCCGCCCAGCTTTGCCCTGAACGAAGCCGTTGAACCGGTGCTTTCTCTGTTGAATGGACAGATGGGGGGCCGTTCGATCGCTGATATCATTTCGGGGGAAATATCATCGGATGAGTTACTCGGCTTCATCCGGATTCTGGACAAGAACTGCATTCTCCATTCCCGTTTTCAGAAAGAGGTCGCAAACAGGATCGAATCCTCTTTCGAGGCTGCTCGCGTTCGGCCACCGGCACTGGCAGATCTCTGCTATCCCTCCGATCCGGTTGAGCTTGAAAAATACCTGGAAGGTCTGTTTGCCGCAGCACC
Organism: uncultured Balneolaceae bacterium; assembly: GCA_964440655.1. Classification (GTDB taxonomy): domain Bacteria; phylum Bacteroidota; class Rhodothermia; order Balneolales; family Balneolaceae; genus CAYTTA01. The sequence continues at coordinate 3,134 of CAYTTA010000032.1, read as the reverse complement.
ACCTCCTGCAAACCCTCTGAAGCCGAAAAAAGCTCTATATGCCCCCCATATCGATCCTGCCGTGGGCGGGCCGATCTATGCCAGCGCTTTTTCAATACTGCGGAACCTGGCTCCGAAACGTGTGGTCATTCTCGCAACCGCCCATTACAGTGGCTACTACGCGCTCTATAACCATTCCCCTTTTATCGGCAGCAGGAAGGTGTTTGAACTGCCACACGGGCACTTTCCGGTTGATGCCGGGTTCATGGACCGGCTAGCAGAAACTGGTGAGCAAGCCGGTTATACGGAACAGGATCGGGCACACCGGATCGAACACAGCATCGAACTGCATCTTCTCTTTCTCCGCCATATCTGGAAACACGACTTCTCCATTGTGCCTCTCCTCGTCTCCTCATTCGACGAACTGTTCTACATGCCCGAAGGACACCTGCATCAACAGATAGATAATTTTACTTCGCTCCTTCAGGAACTGGATGATGAAGAGACTTTTTATCTGATCAGCGGGGATCTCTCACATGTAGGAAGGAAGTTCGGGGATCACGTTGCCGCATCGGATATGAGGAGGAAAGTAGAAGAGTTTGATCGGCTGTTTCTCGACGCTGCCTGTCAAAATGACCGGGACCGGCTCTTCTCTCTGATTCGAAGCGAGTATGATCCCTACAGGATCTGCGGGTTTCCGCCACTCTTCACCTTTATGAATCTCTTTGGTGGTCTGAAAGGAAGGACCATCGCATACCACTGGTGGGATGAGTCCGAAAGGGAGAGTGCCGTCTCTTTCGGCGCCATCGCCTACTGAGGGTCGGATACCGTCGCTTGCCGGTGCTGGATATAGCAGGAGTGCAGCTCGTGGCCGAGTCCAGCTCGTGTCCGGTGTAATATCTCCGGTCGCGGTTAGTTCCTACAACCGTCCGACAAGACTCTGCAATCTGAGGAGCCAGACCCTCCAGACAGCTTCCCAGACAATCCGTCTGGACATTTTGGAAACCCCTTCCTCCCGTTCACGGAAGATGATGGATACTTCCCGAAGTCGGAATCCCGCCTTGTATGCCCTGTAATGGAGCTCGATCTGAAAGGCGTACCCATTCGATTTGATTCGGTCAATATCAATTCTCCGCAACACTTTCTGATGAATGCACTTGAAACCGGCCGTGGTATCACGGATGGGGAGTCCGGTGATGACCCGTGCATAGATGTTGGCGGCAAAAGAGAGGATAAGGCGGCTTAGTGGCCAGTTTACAATGCTGATTCCGTTGGCATAACGAGAACCGATTGCCAGTTCGGCTTCACCTGAGCGAACCACCTCTACCAGGCGGGGAAGGTCCCCGGGGTTGTGAGAAAAATCGGCATCCATCTCACAGATGTAGAGATAGTTCTTCTCCAGGGCATACTGGAATCCCCTTACATAGGCAGTACCCAATCCAAGCTTTCCCGGCCTCTCAATCAACTCCACCCTTCCGGGATAGCTTTTCTTCTTCTCTTTCACGATTTCCGGCGTGCCGTCCGGCGAACCGTCATCGATGACCAGGATGTCGAAAGGCTCTTCCAGAGCGATGATCTGGTCGATAAGCCGTCCGATGTTGGCGGCTTCCTTGTAAGTGGGAATGACAACCAGTGTTTCGTTTTTCATCTCCAGTCGGTTGCCCGGCAGGTCTGCGCCCGGGGAGCCTTCATGAAACTCACCAAACTCCTTCTTATTTTATCTCCCCGCATCAACCTGTCCGTGTTGAAAAACACACCAAAATACGTTTTAATCACCAGACTGCAATAGACGGCCAGCTACTTGTTTCAACTCCTGCAAAAATGTGACCGGACCAAAGCGCGTCTGGGGAAGATCCGGACGGATCATGGAATTATCGAAACACCGGTCTTCATGCCGGTCGGAACTCAGGCAACGGTAAAAGCGATCAAACAGGATCAGCTTGTCGATCCTCTTGATGCACGAATCATCCTGGGAAATACCTACCACCTGTACCTACGTCCCGGAAATGAAATAATCCGTGAAGCGGGGGGATTGCATCGGTTCATGGGTTGGGACCGTCCCATTCTCACAGACTCGGGAGGATATCAGATTTTCTCTCTTTCGGAAAACCGGATCCTCAGGGAAGAGGGGGCTCATTTCAAAAGCCACCTGGATGGATCATCTCACCTCTTCACTCCGGAGAACGTTGTCGAGACCCAGAGGATTCTCGGATCCGACATCATGATGATTCTTGACGAATGTCCACCCTGGCCTGCCGAGTATGAGTATGTAAAACAATCGATGGATCTCACCTGGCAATGGGCAAAGCGTGGTCGGGATGAGTTTCTCCGCACGGAAAGTCTCTATGGTCACCGCCAGTTCCAGTTCGGGATCGTTCAGGGAGGGATCCACAAGGACCTTCGTAGAACGGCCGCCGAACAGATGGTCTCTCTCGACTTTGAGGGAATCGCCCTGGGGGGCCTGAGCGTTGGAGAACCGGTCGAATTAATGTATGAAATGACCGAGTATACCACTGATTTCCTGCCTGAATTCAAACCGCGCTATCTGATGGGGGTTGGAACTCCGGCCAATCTTCTTCAGTCGATTGCTTCAGGGATCGACATGTTTGATTGTGTCATGCCGACCCGCAATGCCCGAAACGGAATGATTTTTACCCGTCACGGCACGATCAATCTGAGAAATGCCCGCTGGAAGCATCACCACAAGCCTCTGGATCCCGATTTTCCGACCGAACTCTGCAGTCGATATACAATGGCCTACCTGCACCATCTCTTCCGCACCAACGAGATTCTCGGTCTTATCCTGGCCTCTCTTCACAATGTTCATTTCTATCTCTGGCTGATGAAGCTGTGCAGGGAGAAAATTCATACAGGAGAATTCCCCGACTGGTATCCTGACATGATGATACAGCTGGAGAAGCGAATCTAGTTTCACAGAAGCGGCAAAGTGAAAGAGTGATTATAGTGGCAGGGCAGGGGGAGAAGGTGATTGGAATAAAAAGTACAAGCGATAAACAGAGACAATAGGGAAGTAGCCATGAGCGGAGAGGGGAGAGGAAATAGGAGAGGAGAGGAGAAATTCAGTCAGAAGTATAGAAATAAAAAAGCCTCCACGCGTAAGCGGGAGGCTTTGGAAAAAGTGTGATGAGGCAGTG
>CAYTTA010000031.1:12407-29002 GCA_964440655.1 uncultured Balneolaceae bacterium | reverse complement strand
GCTCGCACGTGAAGAGGCCTATGATACGGTCCAGCCGCTTGCGATGAAATCCTGGGAGGAGCGGATTCCCTTCCGCTCCCTGGTCGAAGCCGATGAGAGGATTGCCGGGATTCTGGATCCTGATGAGATTGACGATGCGTTCGACTGGGATTATCACACCCGGAATGTGGAGCTGATCTTCCGCCGCGCAGGACTTGGCTGATCTGTCGGAAAAAAATTTCGGGACGGTCATTCGAGGGTGACACAATGTTGTCACTCCCCGGGTTTATCCTTGGTATGAATCACAATCAAAACATACCGGGGGTAATCTCATGCTTGGATCAACACTTCGAAAAGAGAAGCGAAAAAGCCCTGCCGGAGCGATACCGGCAGCAACGACGGATCTGCAGCCGGTTCTTGACCGGGTTCTTGCCGATGCGGAGAGGGAGGAGGCCGAACTTCAGGAGGTTTACACACTGATGGGGTGGGGTGATCTTCCCTGGGAGCTCAGGATCGAGATCCGGGACGACATCCGGGCATTCCGGCAGGAGCTGGCCGGCAGGTTTTCCACTCTTTGTCCTTTTGTTCTCAACCGCCGCCGGAGAGTGGACTACTGGGTCCGGAGCTATCTTGCCGGCTGGTGCTCCCTTGAGACAGCGGTTCAGGCACTCCGGAACCGCACAGTGCAGCAGGATCCGGCAGCCTGATGCACGCACGTTCCGGATCTTCCCGGCAACAGCCGGAGAGAATTGGGGAATGAGAAGTTCGGCCATATTTCTTATCTTAGCTCAAATGTGAACGATAAGATTTTTTCACTATGCCCAACTCCTCTCCCTTCCGTCGAATTACCCGCCAGGGTCTTACCTATGACGATGTCCTTCTGGTTCCCAACCGCTCTTCCGTTCTCCCGCGGGATGCCGACACCCGTGTCCGGCTGAGCGAATCTCTGGTACTCAATGTCCCGATTCTGAGTGCAGCAATGGATACGGTTTCCGAGTACCGGCTTGCCATCGCGCTGGCCCGGGAAGGTGGAATCGCCATGCTGCACAAGAACATGTCGATCGAGGAGCAGGCTGAGCAGGTCCGGCTGGTAAAGAGAAGTGAGAGCGGGATGATTGTCGATCCGGTAACCCTTCCGCGGGATGCCACCGTCAAGGATGCCCGCGCCCTGATGGAGAGGCACAAGATCGGGGGGATTCCGATTGTGGAGAAGGACGGGCGTCTCGTGGGGATCGTCACCAACCGCGATCTCCGTTTCGAGCACTACGTCGACAAGAAGCTGGAGAGCATCATGACCCGCGACAGGCTGGTGACGGCCAAAGAGGGGACCGGTCTGGAAGAAGCGGAACAGATTCTTCAGAAGTACAAGGTGGAGAAGCTGCCGATTGTCAGTGATGACGGCCGGCTGGTGGGGCTGATCACCTTCAAGGATATTGAGAAAAAAATGAACTTCCCTCATGCCTGCAAGGATGATCTGGGGCGGCTCCGGGTCGGTGCGGCTGTCGGAGTGGCCCCGGACACCATGGAGAGAGTGGAGGCGCTGATCGATTCCGGAGTGGATGCAATTACCGTCGATACGGCACATGGCCATTCGGAAGGGGTGCTCAGGATGGTCCGGAAGATCCGCGAGACCTGGAAGGATCTCAATCTGATCGGCGGAAACATTGCAACGCGAGATGCCGCCGAGTCACTGGCCGAAGCCGGTGCTAACATCGTCAAGGTCGGGGTCGGGCCGGGCTCGATCTGCACGACCCGTGTGGTGACCGGTGTGGGGGTTCCCCAGCTTTCCGCTATCATGGAGGTGGCCGAGTTCACCGCAAAGAAGGGGATCGGCCTGATCGCCGACGGAGGAATCAAGCAGACCGGAGACATACCCAAGGCGATCGCAGGGGGAGCGGATGCCGTCATGATGGGATCGATGTTTGCCGGAGTGGATGAGAGTCCGGGAGAGACCATTATTTACGAGTCGAGAAAGTACAAAGCCTACCGTGGAATGGGGAGCCTGGGAGCGATGGGCAAAGGATCGAAAGACCGCTACTTCCAGGATGTGGAGGAGGATCTGGAGAAACTGGTCCCGGAAGGTATTGAGGGACGAGTCCCCTACAAGGGTTATCTCCATGAAGTGGTCCATCAGATGGTCGGCGGCCTCCGCGCCGCAATGGGTTATACCGGTTCCGCCACCATCCGGGAACTTCAGAACGCCACCTTCGTACAAATCACGTCTGCCAGCCTGAGGGAGAGTCATCCCCATTCGGTACAGATCACCAAGGAAGCACCGAACTACTCTCTCTGAAATATTAAAAATTCTTAATCTTATTTGTCTATATTTCCCGCCATGCGTTTCTTGTCGTGAATGCGACAGATGTCTCTTTTCTGTTGATTATCAACCGGTTTAAGAGCCGACCGGCCTGCTCTGGCGTATGTGGGATTTTCTGAAAAAAATATTTTCGAAAAGAGGCAGTGATGTCACGGTTGTGGTGATTGACGATGCGGATCCGGAGCAGCAGGGTACGTTCCGAATCCAGTCGGCAGACATGATCCGGATCGCGCTGCTCATCATCCTGATATCGGTCATTCTGACCACCGTCCTCTTTTTTATCACTCCTCTGGGGTCCCTTTACGGATACCAGCAGGATGAATCACTCCGGCAGGAAATTGTTGCCATTGCCGGCAGGGTCACCGCGCTTCAGGATTCTCTGGAAGCGAGGGATCTGCAGCTGAACAGCCTGAAACGGGTACTGGTGGAGACCCCCGATACCGTGTTTCAGACCGGATTCTCCACCGAACCCGGAGAGATAGTCCGATACGGGCCGGGAAGTGGCGCATCGGGCGTGCAGTTTGCCGCCTATGAGATGCTCTCCCGGAATGAGATTGTCTTTTCGGAAGTTCTTTCCGGGGGGGCGGCATTTCCGTCACCCTGGCCTCTGGAGGGAACGCTGTCGCAGGGCTTTTCCCCCGGGGAAAGCCACTATGGCATCGATATTGCTGCAAAGGAGGGTACTGAATTCCATGCCATCGCCGACGGGACGGTCATCTCGACGGAGTGGAGTGTGAATTACGGCTATGTCATCTATCTTCAGCATGCGGAGGGCTACATGAGTGTCTACAAGCACGGGGCCTCCCTCCGGAAATCCATCGGGGATATCATTATCCGCGGGGATATTCTGGGGACGGTTGGGGACAAGGGGGCACTCAGTACAGGCTCCCACTTGCATCTGGAGATCTGGAAGAATGGTGTAGCGCAAGACCCAACTGTCTATCTAATCAAATGAGTTGACTATGTTTTCCTCAAAAGAGCCCAGGAAAAGCAGTTCCGGAGCGATTGCACCAACAATCAACATTATCAGCGAGGGAACCCTGATTGAAGGAGATATACGCTCGGAGAATGACATCCGGATTTCCGGCACGGTCAAGGGGGAGGCGATTTCGAAAGGAAGGGTGATTGTCACCTCGTCCGGTGTGATCACCGGAAACATCCGTGCAAAAGATGCCGATATTGCCGGAAAACTGGAAGGGGAGCTCTTCATCGACGAGAAACTCATTCTGCGTCAGACCGCCGTGATCACGGGGGATATCCATACCCGCTCCCTTCTTGTAGAGGAGGGGGCCCAGATCAGCGGGAATTGCAAGATGGGTGTTGAATCACGCAACGGGACAGGTACCGCACAGGATGCCGCCCTCGCCCGCAAGCTCAAAGAGAGTACTGCCTGACCTTGCTCAACAGCCGGAACAAGCGGGGAACGTTCAAATATCTCTCCCTGGGTCTGGAGATCACTGTCGGATTGAGTCTGCCTGTCTTCATCGGCTACCGGCTGGATCTCCGCTGGGGGACCTCTCCCTGGCTTCTTCTTCTCGGCGCTCTTGCCGGGTTTGTCATCCTGGCGGGTATCATGATACGCATTGCACGCGATTCGAATGGCCATGGCAGATAGACCCGCCGGAAATCCTCCCGGGAACTATTCAGGAGAACCCCTTGCGACAGATGGAGATCCTGGCAAATCAAACGTAGAGTACGATCTGAAGAAGCCGGGAAATGCCGGTGGGAAACACGGCGGTTTTCTTTTTTTCTCTCTTCTTGCAGGATCCCTTCCCATTGTCGTTCCTGCGCTTCTTCTCCCTTCGCATCACGGGTGGAGCGGACTCGCCGGATCGCTGCTGGCCCTCGCTTCGACCGGCGTTCACTGGATCGTTCTCTACCGGAGCCGGAACCTGGAGGATGGTGCATTCCTGAGCCTTTTTTTTCGTCTCACCTTTGTCCGGCTCATTCTGACTCCCGCACTCTTTGCCGCCCTCCTTGTTGTGACAAAAAGTGAAGGAATCTCCTTTACTCTGGGATTTATAATTTCGTATATTCTTTATTCTGTAATCGAGATGATTGGTATGTCCAGGACCTATACAAGCAGTTCGACCTAAATAGCTGAATCACAAGATGCAGAAAGATCTGCGGCTTCGCCTTTTTGCCCCTTTACTGTTCTCCTTTCTGTTTCTATTAACCACGGATCTGATAGCGGCCGGCTCATCGGAGCAGTCCGGGGCTCCCATCGACATATTGGGGATGGTGGCCGATCACGACTATCTGGAAGTTGCCGGAAAGAAAGTTTACCTGCCGCGGATCCTCTATGTGGATGGCTCGTTCCACTTCTATCCCAACACGCATAGCGCCCTTGAGTCCGGCGAGTTTCTGCTCCGGGACGGGGTGATGATTCGCGCGGACGGAGAGCCTGTCTCGATCGATTTTTCGATCACCTCCCATCTGATGTATGTCTGGTTCTCGATGATTCTTACTTTTCTCTTCGCTTTCTGGGCGGCAAGGCGTTACCGCAATGGAGTGGGGGCGGAGTCCGAGCCGAAAGGGGTGATGCAGAATATTTTTGAGATCCTCTATCTCTTTATCCGGGACGAGATTGCCAAAGAGTACATTTCCGGCGAGAAGCACAGGAAATATGTGAACTACCTCTTTTCTGTCTTTATGGTGATCGCCCTGATGAACCTCTTCGGCCTTCTGCCGTGGGGTGTCTCTGCGACTGCCGATCTGACGGTTACTGCCACGCTCGCTGCCATCACCTTTTTTGTCACCCAGATGAGCGGGTCCCGTGATCACTGGGAGCATGTCTTCCTCTTTCCGGGGGTTCCGCCCCTGATCCGGATCATTCTTACCCCGGTGGAGATTCTCGGGCTCTTCACCAAGCCCTTTGCTCTGGCGATCCGTCTGTTTGCCAACATGCTCTCCGGGAAGATCATGATCGTCTGTATTCTGGGGTTGATCTTCATTTTCACCGATCTCTTCGGTGCCACGTTCGGGGTCTCTTCGGGAGTGGTCTGGGTGGCCCTGACGGTTGTGCTCTACGTGCTGAAGGCATTTATCGCCCTTCTACAGGCTTACATCTTCACGATGCTCTCTGCAGTCTTTATCGGGGCGGCTGCAGAAACAGAGCATGACAAGGAGCTTGAATCATCCGTTGCTGCGAGTGAGCCAACGGTCTGACCCCTGTTTTGAGTTACACTGTTCAAAACCCAATAACCAACAATCAACACTTAACGAATAGAAATATGGGACTTTTTGCAGCTGGAATCGGTGCCGGACTTATTGCAATCGGAGCCGCTATCGGAATCGGAATGATTGGTAAAAGCGCATCAGAAAGCATTGCCCGGCAGCCGGAAGCCGCGGGTGACATTCGTGGTGCGATGATCCTGACCGCTGCCTTCATCGAGGGGGTTGCCCTGATCGGCGCGATCGTCTGTATTCTTCTCGCTCTGCAGATCGGCGGATAAACGACAGGAATACAGCTATGGTCTTTTTCATGCAGGGAGGGCTCCTCTCGTTCAATACGGGATTTGCGATCTGGGTCCTGATCTCGATGCTTCTTTTTTTATGGGTGATGGGCAAGTTTGCTGTTCCCCATGTCCAGAGAGCGCTCGATGATCGGGAAAAACGGATCAAGGAGTCCCTGGAGGCAGCCGAAAAGGCGATCGCCCGGGCAGAGGAGATCTCCCGTGAAAACGAGAAGGCCCTGAAAGAGGCCGAGATCCGTGCCCAGCAGATCCGGCGGCAGGCGATAGAAGAGGCCGAAGAGGTCCGTACCCGACGTCTGGAGCAGGCAAAGCTGGAGGCCGCCTCAGTTCTCGAAGAGGCACGGAGCACCATTGAACAGGAGAAAGAGCGCGCATTGATCGAACTGCGGAATGAAGTGGCAGATCTGGCCATTCAGGCTGCATCAATGATCATTGAATCGGAAATCGATCCGGAAAAGAATCGCAAGATTGTGGATCGGTTTATCGACAATCTCTCCAAGAACTGAAACAGACATGGTTTCAAAAGCCGCACGAAGATACGCAAGTGCTTTCCTGAAGCTGTCGCTCGAGAAGGGGATTCTGGAGAAAATTCTGGAAGATATCCGTCTGATCGACGAAACGATCGATGCCTCAAGGGAGCTGGATCTTTTTCTCAGGAGCCCGGTAATCCGTTCGGACGACAAAAGGAAAGCTCTTGCAGAGATCTTCTCCGCCTCGGTCGATCCTGTCACCATGCAATTTCTCGATTTTATCGCGCGAAAGGGAAGGGAGCGATTGCTGGGACAGATCATGCGGAGCTTTCTCCGGTTGTACAAAGAGCACGCCGGCATCATCGATGTGGAAGTCCGTTCCGCCATGGAGCTGGAGGATGAACAGCGGGAGAAGCTGCAGAAGACCCTGGAAGAGACGACGGGAAAAAAAGTCGAGCCTTCCTGGCTTACCGATCCCGGTCTGATCGGAGGGCTCGCGGTCCGGATCGACGATACCGTTATCGATGGTACGGTAAAACACAAAATTGATCAGCTAGGAGCGCTTTTCCTTGAAGCGGCCATGGATTAAAACGATTGAGGAAGCAGAACAATATGAGTCAAGTCAGACCGGACGAAGTATCGGCCATCCTTAGACGACAGCTGTCGGGTTTTGAAAACGAGGCGGAAGTCTATGACGTGGGCACCGTACTGGAAGTAGGAGACGGTATCGCCCGGGTTTACGGACTTTCCAAGGTGCAGGCCGGAGAACTCGTCGAATTGCCTGATTCTCTCGACAACAACGGGGATCCGGTTACCGGAATGGTCCTGAACCTGGAAGAGGACAACGTGGGGATCGTTCTCTTCGGGCCCTCCAGTGCGGTTCAGGAAGGGCATACCGTCAAGCGGACCCGGAGCATCGCATCAATCCGTGTCGGAGACGGCCTTCTGGGGAGAGTGATCGATCCGCTTGGGCGTCCGCTGGATGGCAGGGGCGCCGTTACGGGAGAAACCATTGAACTTCCTCTGGAAAGAAAAGCTCCCGGGGTGATCTACCGGCAGCCTGTCTCCGAGCCGGTTCAGACCGGGATCAAGGCGATCGACGCTCTCATTCCGATCGGAAGGGGCCAGAGGGAACTCATCATCGGTGACCGCCAGACGGGAAAGACTGCGATTGCGATCGACACGATCATCAACCAGAAGCAGATTCAGGACGAAGAGAATCCGCTTTTCTGTATCTATGTGGCCGTCGGCCAGAAAGGATCCACGGTCGCGGGGATTGTAAGCAAGCTTCAGGAGCATGGGGCGATGGACTATACGATTGTGGTCTCCGCACCGGCAAGTGCCACCGCTCCGATGCGTTACATCGCACCTTTTGCCGGAGCGGCAATCGGGGAATATTTCCGTGACACCGGACGCCATGCCCTGGTGATCTATGATGACCTTTCGAAACAGGCAGTGGCCTACCGTGAACTCTCCCTGCTTCTGAAACGTCCTCCCGGACGGGAAGCCTATCCCGGAGACGTTTTCTACCTGCACAGCCGTCTATTGGAGAGGGCTGCCAAGATCATTGATAATGAGGATGTTGTAAAACAGATGAACAACGTGCCGGAAAGCCTCAAACCCAAACTCCGGCCGGGTGGTTCTCTGACAGCACTTCCGATTATCGAGACGCAGGCAGGTGACGTGTCGGCCTACATTCCGACCAACGTGATCTCCATTACCGACGGACAGATTTTCCTCGATACCGATCTGTTCAACTCCGGGATCCGGCCCGCCATCGATGTGGGGATCTCCGTTTCCCGAGTGGGTGGATCGGCACAGGTCCGTTCGATGAGGAAACTCTCCGGAACCCTGAAGCTTGATCTTGCTCAGTACCGGGAGCTGGAAGCCTTTGCCAAATTCGGGTCCGATCTGGATGCGGCCACCCAGCGGCAGCTCCGGCGGGGGCAGCGAACCGTCGAGCTGATGAAGCAGGGTGAGTTTGAACCTCTTCCGGTTGAGAACCAGATCGCACTGCTGAAGGTGAACGATGAGGGACTGCTGGACCGGCTGCCGGTAGAGAAGGTCCGGGAGTTTGAGAAGCAGTTCCTCGATGCCGTCCATGCAAAGTACAGCAAGGAGATGAACGAGCTGGGACGGAGCGGGCAACTGAACGATGAGCTGGGTGAAGGGTTGCTGAAGATTGCCAATACAGTGATCGATCAGCTGACGGCTGACCTGGAGGTGGAGGCGTAACCGATGGCCAATCTTCGCGATATACGGAACCGTATATCCTCGGTCCGGAACATGAAGCAGATCACCAATGCCATGAAAATGGTGGCTGCAGCCAAACTGCGCAAGGCGCAGCTCAGGATGATCGGAACCCGTCCGTACGCCGCCAAGATGCGTGAGATTACGGGCCGGCTTGTCCTGTCGGCCGGCTCTCGGAATCCTCTGCTGAGGGTTCCTGAAGAGAAGAGCAGGGCCCGTTACATTGTGATCGGCTCGGACCGCGGTCTCTGCGGAGGGTTCAACAACAACCTCTTCAAACTGGTGGAAGATCACCTGCATCGGGAGTATCCGGAGTGGATTGCGGACGGCCGGCTTGAGCTGATCTGCATCGGAAAGAAGGCTGATGCCTATTTCTCGAAACGGGGCTACCGTGTTGTACAATCATGGCCGGGCTTTTTCGACAATCTTACCTATTCCGCTGCGATGAAGATCATGGACGAGGTGATTCGCGACTTTACGAGCGGAAAAATTGATGAAGTGGGGATTGCCTATAATGAGTTCAAATCCGTAATCTCTCAGAATCGGAAAGTCCGACGGATTCTTCCGATCGATCCGGAAGAGATGAATACGGTCGAAGACTCTGCACTGCCGGCTGATTACATCTACGAGCCGGGTGTGGAGGGAATCCTGGATGAGCTCCTTCCCCGGTTTCTCCATATGGAACTCTGGAGCGCACTTCTGGAGTCCAGTGCCGCAGAAGAGGGCGCGCGTATGGCGGCCATGGACAATGCGACGGAAAATGCCACGGAACTGGAGGATGAACTGCGCCTGAAATACAACCAGGCAAGACAGAGTGCAATTACGACGGAAATTTCCGAAATTGTCTCTGGTGCGCAGGCACTTCAGGATCTGTAGGTTCTTTTTCTGATACTTTATGCCGGGAAAACGGAAGTGCAAAAATACTTCCCGGCCGGTTCCGGGTGATTATCCCCGGTTGTATCTTTCCGGGCTAACCGGAAAGGATTTTAATGGAGGGCTGGCAGAGTGGTTGAATGCGGCGGTCTTGAAAACCGTTGAGGTCGCGAGGCCTCCGGGGGTTCGAATCCCTCGCCCTCCGCACTTTTCTTCGGGTCTTCTCATGCTTTATTGCCGCCGGCACATTGATCGGAGAGACACGATTCGTGCGGTGAAGAGAGTCTCCCATGATACGGGACTGAACCGTATTCCTTTTCTTCACCGGTTCAATCGATGAGATTAGGCCTTTATAACCCCCAAAGGGGTCAGTTCAACAAGGATCTTCGCCAGATCCTTCTGGTTCTCCATCACCTCGGAGATGTCCTTGTAAGAGCCGGGCGCCTCATCAAGATCCTTTCGGTGCCGGATGGCGTGAACAACTCCCATTTCATCGAGTCTGCGGATCTCCTCCTTCAGGGAGAGTTCTCTTCTCGCCCTGGCACGGCTCATCACTCTTCCGGCTCCGTGTGAACAGGAATGAAACGATTCGGGATTGCCCAGCCCCTCGACAATATAGGAGGATGACCCCTGCGATCCGGGGATCATCCCCAATTCCCCTTTGCGCGCCCGGGTTGCTCCCTTACGGTGAAGGATCACCTCGGTGCCGAAGTGAATCTCCCGGTCTGCAAAGTTATGCGGCTTGTTGATAAAGTCGCTGAAAGAGGTCTCCAGGTGGTTCAAAAAAGCCTCTTTGACCCGTTCCATCATCAGCAGCCGGTTGTTGAGTGCAAACTGCACACAGTACTGCATCTCGTGCCAGTAGGCGTCAAACTCCTCTGTTCCTTCCAGGAAGAAGGAGAGGTCCTCGGGAACCTGATCTGCACCCCGCTTCCTGTTGAGTTCCCTCGCCACATTGTGATGATGGGTGGCGATGGTATGGCCGAGATTCCGTGAACCGGAATGGATCATGATCCAGATCCATCCGTCCGATCCTTTCTGGATTTCAATGAAATGGTTTCCACCGCCCAGTGTGCCCACCTGATAAAGAGCTTTTTCAAGCTGGCTCTCCAGCAGTGGCGAAGTGAAATGAAGCTCCGGCAGCCATTTCTTATTCCGGGGTTCCGGGTGCTGGTTGAACCCGACAGGGACTGTACGGCGGATGTCTCCCATGATCTCTTTGAGAGTGCCGACATCAAGTTCTGTCAGACCGGTTTTCAGTACAGACATCCCGCAACCGATGTCGACTCCGACGGCATTGGGCACGACCGCTTCAAGGGCCGGCAGAACACCGCCGATCGGCATTCCATATCCCACGTGGGCGTCCGGCATGATGGCGATATGGTGAAAGGCAAAAGGAAGGTTGGCCAGATTTTTCGCCTGCTGAAGCGCCTCTTCATCCATATGGTCCAGCCACATTTTGATGGGAATACGTTCGGAACGGATCACTTTCTTCATAGGTTTCTCCAGCAGGGTCAGGGGATCACAAACGGTTTCGGACATTCGGTTCTTGATTCTTCAGAGCATTCGGCGTAACATTATTGGATCGATTCCGGGGGCTGTTCACGGCCCGCTGGGAAATACTCCACCAAAGAGATCCTGTGGTCATAGCATGGCGAGGCAGGGGTTGAAACCCCGCCTCCGATTACCTCTGCATAGCTCCATCCGGAGCTATTTTTTTGAATCAACTCCCGGTCCGCTTTTGTTTGCAGACTATCTTTAAAATAGTGATTCCGCCCGCCACGATGAAAAAGTTCCTCCTTCTGACGGTGCTGGCCTACTTTGCCTTTCCCTTTTCTACTCTGGCCGGAACGGGTGAAATACCCCTGGCCGGAACCGGTTTCAAACCGGTCTACCAGGATACTGTCCGGATTTCTTTGCGGGAATTCATCCGCAGGGGAGTCGAAAAGTCGGGTCAGCTTCGTTATGAACAGGGTGCGGTGGCGGTTGCCGAGAACCGGATCGATGCGGCCAGGGCCAACCGGATTCTCCCGGATGCAAGCCTCAACACGATTCATGGTCTGATCCCGGGTGTGAAGAACGGATCGGACGATCCGCTGGAACATCCTCCGCATCTCTGGTATCTGGAGCCCAATCTGGTCAATGACTGGGAAAACTGGGCGATCTTCACCCGGGCGGAGATGACTGCCGTCCAGCCGCTCTTTGCCTGGGGAGCCATCAACAAGGCGATTGCGGCAGCCGAGCTGGGGGCCGAGGCGGCACGAAAGGAATTCGAAGCGAAACAGACGGCCACCGAACTCCAGCTTTTCGAACTCTACTACAGCTATCTGCTGGCTCTTGAGATTGAACGTATTCTGGTTGATGCAGAGGGAACGATGGAAGAGGTTGAACGGCAGATCGCCCGGATGCAGGAGGAGGGGGATCCCGCCCTGAAGGAGCGCGATGTTTTTCAGTTTGAGATCTACCGGTCGGAATTTGAAGTCCAGAAGACGGAGGTGCGGGAGGGAAAGGCCCGGATTGAACGGATCTGGAACTATATCCTCGGGGACGGCAACGGAGTGGTCTGGCTTCCCGATACCGATTTTCTGGAGGAGGTTCCCTATGAAATCCGGCCCTATGATTTCTATCGCACACTGGCGATGGCATCCCGTCCGGAGATGAAGGGGGTGGAGGCAGGGATGCAAGCCTACAGGAACGCTGTGGAAGCGGTCAAAGCGAGTGGAAAACCGGTACTTTTTATCGGTCTGACAGCCAGCTACGCCTATACACCGAACCGCCCCCGCCAGAGAAATCCCTTTATCATCAACAATACCAACTTCGCTTCCGCCGGATTCGGGTTCGGGATCCGGCAAAGTCTTAACTTTGGAGCGATCCGCAACCGAATCGAGCGGGAAGAAATTGAGTTCAACCGGGTCCGGGATCTGAAGAACGCCATTGAGGACGGAATTGTCCTGGAGTTAAATGAAAGATATATGCAGGCAACGGTTGCCGGTGAGCGTGTACAACGAATCCGTGAGGCACTCGTTACTACAAGAAACTGGGTTCGCCACGAACAGCTCAATTACGATTTCGGAATTGGGGAGGTGGAGGATCTGGTCGACTCGGTCCGGAAGGAGCTGGAGCTGCGGGTGGAGTTGCAGCAGCGGATCTTCGAACTGAACCTGCGCATGGCCGCATTGTACCGGGCAGCCGGGCTGCCTGTAGAAAGCGTGACCGCACCGTAGCAGAGCGATTAACCAATACCTGATGATGAAAAAAATATACCTTTCTCTCTTTCTCTTCCTGGGATGGACACTTTCCTTAGCGGCCGCTCCCATTGCGGTGCAGAACGAGGCGGATGAGATCCGCGCGCTTCTCGAATCGAGGGATCTTGAAATAAAGGAGCTTCTGGGACCGGAAGGTACCGAACATACTCCGGAACAGCGGGAGCAGCTTCAGCTGATCATCAATGACATCATCGATTTTGAATCGATGGCCGCCCGGGCGCTTGGAAAGACCTGGGAAGAGATCTCTCCGCAGGAGAGAGAGGAGTTTGTGGCACTCTTCACCGACATCATACGTGATCATTCTCTGAGCCGCCTTGAAATCTACCGTGCAGACGTGGATTATGACGAGATCCATGTGGAAGGGGAGAGTGCCGAGGTAAAGACCACAGCGCGTCTTAAGAATGTGCGGACATCGGTCGATTACTCCATGGCGTTTCTGGATGGCCAGTGGATGATTACAGATATGGTGATCGACGGTGTGTCGACCGTTGCTTCCTACCAGCGACAGTTTCAGAGCATCATCCGAAGCCGGGGATTCGCCACCCTGCTTGACAGCCTGCGCGATCGTGCAGCCAGGACCTGACCGGACCCGGCCCGACATGCCGTGCCGGCGGATTTTCGTGACCTTTCCGGGCCGTTACCGCACGCCCGGGAAAGGACCTGAAGGGCAATTTGCTCCGACATCGTTGTACCACTCAATTTCCCAATAGAACGAAACCTGTCTGACATGCTACTTGAGACTCCTGCGACCGAAGGGTACATCTATACATCCTGGGGTGATGTCAAGTACCTGAAGCATGTAGTCAGCAGTGTGGTTTCACTTCGCCGTTACGACCGGAAGCGTCCAGTTGCCCTGGTCTGTACAGAGCAGCAGATGAAGCTGCTGCAGGTGCAACAGCTTGAGGGGTTGTTCGACAGGATCCTGCCCATCGAAAAGAAACACGCCTCAATTACGGGATTCAAGCACAACCTCTATAAATACATGCCGTTTGACCGGAATCTTTTTCTGGATAGCGACATCATCTGGTGCCGGTCTCCCGATCCCCTCTGGATCTCGTTGTCTCCCTATCCTTTTACCATCACGGGTGTACAGAGGGCGGACAATTTTTTCGGTGCGCCGAAAAACATCGGGGTTCTCCGGGATATCCTGCTGAGGCGGAGAGAGCGGACTCTGAGAAGGTTCGGTCTCACCTATCTGAGCCGGGTCCAGTCCGGAATGATCTATGCCTCCGACATCAAGCTGACCAGCCGGGTCTGCAAGCTTGCTTCGGACTATCTGAAGAAGATCGATCAGACCCACTTTCAGAGCAGACTTCGCGAGAGCGGCAGGGATGAAGAGTCCTGTGAGTGGAGCCTGGCAATGGCGATGTCGCGGCTCAATGTGCCGGTCTATCCCTGGCATCTGGCCCACGAGAGTCCACAGCTCGATTATATCGAGGAGTATGTGGAGCACGATCCAGATTTTGAAGAGGTGAGCTGCACCTACTACTCAGATCCTTTTGTCTACAATCTGAGGGGATTGAAGCAGCGGTGGTTCCGTCGGATTTTGATGGCTTTTGCGGGTCTTGCACCCGGGAAACTGGACCAGATGAAGGTTACTCCCTACTGCCTTCATTTCGGCTGGCTGCATCAGAAGCAGCCGTTCCAGGAGTTCTCGGACCGGACCTGGAAGCGGCTGACGGCAGAGAAAGTGACCGATCTGAGGGAAGTGGCGAGTCTCTGAGTCTCTCTGCCCGGGGCAGTTCCGGTGTCCCAGCCTGGACCTTACACAGGGTAATAATTGTCGCCAGGCTGATCGGATTGCAAGACGATCTGTTTGAACCGGATCTTGGACCGGATCTCCCCGAGAGTTCAAAAGTGGTTTCAAAAGGAGGGTTATCAGACCGCCTGAGCGGTCAACACGCTTCTTGTCACACTGTTGCCGGAAACCGCCTCTCGTGGCCGCTCATGAACCGAATCGATCACATCCCGATAGATCTTTTCAAATTCGCTGCAGGCATGCTCCCAGGTGCGTGAGCTGCCCACCAGGCGGGCGGCTTCCCGCCCGAGACTCTCTGCAAGTCCGGGATTGCCCAAAAGTTCGGTGAGTGCCCCGGCCAGCGGATCAACCTTGTCCGGTTCTACCAGAAGGCCATTTTCGCGATCACGAATGATTTCCGGCGTACCCCCGACCCGGGTCGAGATGACCGGTCTTCCCAGTCCCATGGCTGAAAGAAGGGAGAGACTGAAATTTTCCACACGGGAGGGAACCACCACGATACCGGATCGGGAAACCAGACCCGCAAGTTCTTTCTGCTCTTTCCATTCAATGAACCGTACATAGCCGTTCTGACCGAGTTTCTCCGAGAGGCGGTGCAGTGATTTTGCCGCTTCTCCCTTTCCAATGATCCAGAGAGGGGGCTTTTCACCGCTCAATTGAGCGTATGCCTCCAGCAGGAGATCGACTCCCTTGTCCCTGCTGAGCCGGCCGAAGTAGAGGATTGGTCCCTGGAGTGGAGGGGAACTCCGCTCCGAATTGAGAAACTCATCGGGCACCCCGTTGTAGACGGTCTGCAATTGGCTCACGGAAAGGTTGTAGATTTTTCGCACCTCCCCGCCGGCCCAGTCGCTGGGGGGGCAGATCCGGTCGGCCTGTTGCAGTACCTCTCCCTGCAGAAGATATTTCCAATGCCCCAGATAGAGGAGAATACGGTCCTTCAGCGATAAATCGGGCCATCCTGCCAGCCGGGAGGGGTAGGAGGAGTAACGCGGGGTGGCAATGAATCCGAACCGGTATCTCTTTTTGAGTTTGCCGACACGGGCCGCCTCCTCTCCATTGGCATGCAGAACAACAGGAGCGTCCGAGCCGGCAATGAGCTCTTCCGCGATCCGGCAGACAGAATGGGCAACCAGCGGGCGGAGAGGCATGCTCCGGCTGCTCCGGAAGCCCGGCAGCGATGCCCAGTGCAATTTGTATGGCAGCCCTGAGGGGACGGGTGGAGTCTCCAGTGGTGCCTTGGAGTAGATCACATGAACGTCATGCCCCAGACGGGCCATGCCGCAGGCCAGGTGGTGGGTCGAGAGCTGGCCTCCGCCAAAATAGCGGGACCAGGGGGAGTAGTTGGTGGTGTAGATGACCCGCAGGCGCTGACTGTTACGTAGCAGGGTAGATTCCATAGGGTGTTGATCCGTCCGTAACCGATAGAGGATACAGGGATGGTGAATATGTTGGAAAAGGTTTCATATTTTCCTGCATGACCCGGAACCGGCAACATGAGGGTCCTGAAAAAAATTCCCCTACAAGCTACCAATAGCTGGGGACTATTGAAACCTGGAGAGATTTTTCTGAACCGAGGGAGGAACCTCTTTCATGAAACAAAGAGAGTCTTCAGAGCGGAAGCAACAGGCCGGAAGGGAAGGCGCGATCGGAAAACGGCCGGAAGGCGATCCCGGAAACAGATCCGATCTGGGAAAAGGGATCCGCATTCTGATGGTACTGTTTCTTCTTCAGGGAGGGCTGGTTGCGACACACGAAGGGGAGTTCTGGCCTTTTTCCATCTATCCGATGTTCTCCAATCCGGGAGCGGGATGGACCCGGTCGCTCGTCATGGAAGCAGGTTCTGTCCCGGATCTTTCTGCGGAAGTGGCGGTAAGCGAACCGTCCGGGAATGTCTTCCCCCTGAATCGTATCGGACTTAATCAGAACGACCTCGCCGACCTTGTCTCCCGGACCTGGTACCGGTCGGACCCGTCAGGAATGAGCATCCGCCACCTCTTCCGCCAAACTCTGGAGGAGAGGGATCTGGTGATCTGGCTCGCCAGGGGACGTGTGGATGAAGAACGAAGGGGAGTTGTCATCGACTACACTCCAAGTCTCTGGATGAACAGGGATACGGTGATGATACCGGAGGTGGGGATAATACCGGAGGTGGGGATGGCACCGGAGGCGGGGATGGAGGCAGGACGATGAGCCTGGCAGGAACCT
>CAYTTA010000031.1:0-12307 GCA_964440655.1 uncultured Balneolaceae bacterium | reverse complement strand
GGGGATGGCACCGGAGGCGGGGATGGAGGCAGGACGATGAGCCTGGCAGGAACCTTTTTCCGGCAGCTGTTCTCACTGGACCGCCCGGAGTCTCCCGGTGACCGCCTCCACCTACGTATGGTGGAAGCGATGGTGGTTGCCCAGACCATCGGATTTGTCTGGACCTGGGCCGGTTATATCTCCCGCCTCGGCCGCATGAACAATCCTCTCGGTGTTGCCAACTGGATCGATCTCTCCATCCTCTTCACCCCGGAAGCTCCCTGGGTGAATGCCGCCCTGGTCACCGTTCTTGTTCTCGCAGGATTTACAAAAAGGGGGCGGTGGTGGTATCTCTTTTCACTAATTTTCTTCCACCTGCAATATGTAGCCCGATTCTCCCAGGGGTCGGTGGGGCACGGCTCCAATCTGGCCGGAATGGCTCTTCTCTGTTTTGCTGTAGCGGCGCCGTTTTACGACGACATTTCGATACGGAGAAGAGTAGCGTTCGGATTGGCTCTCTTTTTTATCGGTCTGGGATATCTCTCTGCTGCGGTCTGCAAACTGGTTGCCACCGGAATCATCTGGCCCGACGGGATCCACCTCCATCTCTGGATGGCCGAGCGCTCGGTCGATCTGCTCTCCCAGAGGGGAAGCTATGAACCCGATGCGATCCAGCAGTGGCTGTATCAATCGCGTCCAGCCTCCACACTGATGCTCTCTTCCGGCCTCCTGACCGAGTTGGCCGGGGTTCTTCTCTGGTTCCGGCGGACCCGCTTTCCGATAACAGTCGCACTTCTTGGTATGCATGCGGGGATCCTTCTGGTGATGAAGATCTCTTTTCTGGAGTTCATGCTGATCCTAATGGTGGCGGGGCTCCCCTGGAACCGCTGGACCGACCGGTGGCTGGAGCGCCATCCGGAGTCACTTCTCCACGCTCTGATCCGCCGCACCGGATACTGAACCGGATCCGGCCATCGCTCCGAGACCTTTTTCCAGCGACTCCTCTTCCAGGGAGTCGAGAAAATCGATCCGCTTGCGCAACAGATTTGCCAGACCGAACGAGATGAGACTCAGGAGCTTGCCCATGGCGGCACGGGCAAGGACGATCCCGGCGATCTCACTCTGGGTCACTGCCAGACCCTGAGCAACTCCGATGCTCAGCCCGGCAAAGACCAGATCACGGTTGGGAAGAAACGGAATGCGCGAGAGAATGATTTCCATCGACAGGAGTGTGAACCAGACATGGAAGGGGGCATCCGGGATAACCACGTAGTAGATCAGGACATTGAGAAACTGCAACAGGATGAGCCGGAAAAAATGAATGCCGAAGATGCGGAAGGCCTTTTTCTGGGGGATGCCGATCACATATCGACGGAAACGGATCAGCAGCAGGGCCAGAAGGATGGTCAGGGCGACACCGCCCCAGAAGTAGAGATCGTTCTCTCCCAGGAGCTGGTCGATCAGCTTGATCTGATCCGTAAAGAGAAAGAGGGCCAGCAGACCGAAGGCAACGATCGTGGAGGCGAGAGAGGAGAGAATATTCACATCCTTGATCGTCATGAAGATCTTGCGGTCCGCCATCTTCAACTGCCTTCGGGCCCAGACATAGAGATAGACTTCACCGGAATAGCCGAGCAGGTCGCTGTTGTAGATCCGCTTGAGGAGGAAGATGGGAATGGCACGCTTCAGTGGGAAGGTCCAGACCGACCGGTAGACCATCACCTCAAAAAACGGCAGCTGGAAGTAGACCAGCAGGAAGAGAAGATAGAACGCGCTCTGGGTCGGAAGGGAGTGCCAGACACTTGACCAGCCGATCCGGCTTACCTGCCAGAAGAGCCAGAAGAGGACAAGCAGCAGAAAGATGCGTTGAGTCCATTTCAGGAGGCCCTGACCGGAAGGGGTCTGAAAGAAGAGCTTTGTCCGCTCCAGAAGATTGCGGAAGTTCATTTTTTGGGAGCTTGCAGTAATGCGTTATTTTTGGACTCGGCTGAAGGACGCGCCCAATATAAAGTAAATTATCACCCCTTTTGCATGCGATTGCTGCTGATAACACAGGATTTTCCGCCCGATATCGGGGGAATCCAGACCTACTCCATTTCTCATGCAGCGCATCTTTCAGGGTGGTGTGAGTGGTTCGGAGTACTCTGTCCTGCCAAGAGAGAGGCACCTGCTGTAGACGGTCAGCTCTCCTGGCCTGTTTTCCGGATCCGTAGCGGCAATGCCACTCTGGGAGTCCATCTTCACCGAAAGCTCCCCCCGCTGTTGCGAAGGTACCGGGTGGACGCTGTTTTCCATACGCAGTGGCAGACGGCCGCCGCATCGATCCGTGCCCGTAATGCCGGCCTGGTCCGTAAGGTTTTTGTGGCCGCACATATCCGGGAGCTTCTCTTAAATCCCCTGGACCGGGTCCCTGTTCTGGGCAGACAGTTTGAGCGCTACCGGGAATGGGTTCTTCGGAATGTGGATCACTTCTATCCGGTCAGCGATTTTACGGCAGAAACGCTCTGTTCGATGGGTGTGGAGAGCGAGAGGATAACGGTTGTTATAAATGGAGCAGATCCCGACCGCTACTTTCCGGACCGTAAGGTTTCGGTGCGTAAGGAGCTGGGACTCGAAGGGAAGAGAGTTCTGCTCACGGTCACCCGTCTGCAGCGACGGAAGGGGATTGACATCGTGCTGGAGGCGATGCCACGCATCTTGACGCAGATTCCGGATCTGCACTACCTGATTGTCGGGGAGGGTGAGGAGCGTGAACGGCTGGAAAAGATGACAGCGGATCTCGGGCTTCAAAAGCATGTTACATTTGCCGGTGGCATCCCCAGAGGAGGGCTCAACGCCTATTTCAATGCCGGTGACCTCTTTGTGATGCCATCGCGGACCGATCCCCCTGATGTGGAAGGCTTCGGGATCGTTTTTCTTGAAGCGAATGCATGCGGTCTTCCGGTAATCGGAAGCAATTCAGGTGGGATCCCCTCCGCCATTGTGGATGGAGAGACAGGCTATATCGTGCCGGAGGAGAGTCCCGGGCTTCTGGCAGAACGGATCATCGAATTGCTGCGGGATCCGGACAGAATGTGCCGGCTGGGGAGGCAGGGACGGGAGCGGGTCCTTCGGGAAGCGAGCTGGAAAGTGGTTTCCCGAAGATTGTTTGATGACATGAGTGTACGAATGAAGGAATAGATAGTGTGGCAGGAAGTTCCGCAACTTGTTTCAGACGGTACGATCCTGACCGGCCCTGCGTTATGAATTCAAAATAAACCGCATGCGTTCTTTCCTGATTTTATTCTGGCTCTCTCTGAGCGCAGGCCTCCTGGCAGCGCAGGTTCCGGAGGGACTCCCCCTTAAAAGCCTGCCTCAATTGGAGGATGGATCTCTTCTGATTGAGGATTTTGAGGAGGAGACACCCGGTTCCCTTCCCTCAAGGTGGTTCAATCAGCGGGGTGAATATGTTCCTGCCATGGCCCCGCCGGAAGAGATGACCGGATATCTCTACCGCGTACGGGAGGAAGAGGGAAACCGGTTCCTCCGTTATGAGGGAAAGGAAGCGATGCATCTCAATTTTCCTGTCCGGGAGGTGGAGAATCTCGACCTTCGCAACCATCCGGTACTTAGCTGGCGATGGAGGGTCCATCAGCTTCCCGAGGGCGGGAACGAGGACCGCGGCGGGAGCAACGACACCGCGGCAAGCATCTATGTGGTCTATGGATTCAACTGGCTCGGCATTCCAAAGGTGATCCGCTACACCTGGAGCTCCACCCTCCCGGTCGGTACCGAGCTGTCGAAGAATCTGAACAATCAGAAGATTGTTGTGGTTGCCTCGGGGGAGGAGAATCTGGGGGAATGGATGCTGTTCGAGCGTGACATCCGGGAAGACTACCGGCGGCTGTTCGGAGGGCGGCCTCCGCGTCGTCCGGTTGCCTTTCTCATTCTGAGTGACGGGGACAGTACCGATTCCACCGCGAAGGCCGATTATGACGATATCCGGCTGATTCCTGCCCGGAAGTAACCGATCTTCTCCGTCGGTTCAGAATGAAACGGTCCCCGGGTTCCGGAGTTTTACGATTTAATCCGTATTATAAAGGCTCTTTATTTTTTCATTAATGTTGAGCGGGGCCGGTGCGGTGTGACAGCCGTGACGTCCGAAAATTTCGTCGGTTTTATTTTTTTCCATGCATAGAATACTTCATTTCCTCCGCCCGATCACTGAGTTCAACTACAGGCGACCCCTCATTGTACTGCTGGCTTCTCTTCTTCTGGCACTGTTTGCAGGGAACTTTGCACTCAAACTGAAGATCGATACCGATATCGCTTCGCTGCTGCCGGATACCAACAAAAATGTTCAGGCACTGAAAAAACTGCAGGAGAGCGTTGGCGGGGAGACCGTGATGGAGGTGGCGATCCGCTCCTCCAGTTTTGAGGCGAACAAACGTTTTGCCGAGGAGCTGATCAACCGGAGTCTTGATCTGTTTGATGAAAAACGGGGAAGACCCTTTTTCAACCGGGCGGAGTTCCGCAGGGATACGGAGCATCTGAGACAGAACGCTCTCTATCTGGCAACCGAACAGGAGCTGACCGGAATTATCGATTTTCTACAGGATGAGATTGACAAGGCGAGGGAACAGGCGAATCCTTTCTATGTGGATCTTGGACTGGGCCTTGAGGAGGAGAAGGAGGAGGTCGATCTGGAGAAGTTTCATCAGGCTTACCGTGAGATGATCCCTACCGAATATCCGGTCAATGCGGACAGTACCCTGATGATCGTAAAGATGTTTCCGGCCGGTTCCCAGAGTGATATCGGCTATCTGGAGGATCTGTTCGAGGAGTATGACCGGCTGATCGTATCGATGAATCCCGCCTCCTATCACCACGATATGGAAGTTCGTTTCGGGGGTCGCCTGAAGAGGCACCTTCAGGAGTTCAAGTCGGTCATGAATGATGTGTACGGCAGCTTTGCGGCAGGATTTTCTTCGGTGGCCCTGCTGGTTGCCCTCTATTTCTTCCTCAAGAAGTATATCAACTATCGGAAGGGCAGCCTGAAAGATCAGAAATTCTCCTTCTGGGGGCATCTGCTGCGGGCTCCGGTTCCAGTCATTGTGATCGGATTGCCCCTGCTGATCAGTCTGGCCTGTACGTTTGGCATCACCTATGCGGTACTCGGGCAGCTCAATACCATGACCTCTGTACTCTTTGTGATCCTCTTCGGGCTGGGAATCGACTACGGGATCCATTACTATGCCCGGTATATCGAGCTGCGATCGGACGGAATGGGTGTCCACGAGGCGCTGCTGGGAACCTATGACCGCTCCGGAGGGGCCATCCTTGTAAGTGCGCTGACGACCTCCTCTTCCCTCTTCATTCTCACCATCGCACAGTTCCGTGGTTTCTCTGAATTCGGATTCATTTCGGGAATAGGAATCATCCTGGCACTGCTTTGCATGCTCTTTATCATGCCCTCTCTGCTTACGCTACTCGAGCGGATGAATCTGATACTGCTGGTGAAACGCTCACCTGAAAACGGAAAACAGGCTTTGATGCGCAGGTTCCCCTTCTCTACGGTGATCGTAGCCATTTCACTGGTAATCTCCATGGTGGTGCTGATGCGGGCAAACACGATGGAGTTCGAGTACGATTTCGGGACATTGGAGCCGGAATTTCCCGAGTACCGGGCATTCCGGGATTTCGCGCGCGGGGTGGATGAGGGGGGACGGGCCAATCCCGCCTACATCCTGGCGGACAACAATGAGGAGGTTTTTGAACTTCTGGAGATCCTTCGCGAGAAGATGGCACAGCCCGGATCCATGATTGCCGATGTGGTGGCGCTTCAGGAGCGGTTTCCGCCAACGCAGGAGATGGCCGGCCGGAAACTCAATTATATTGCCGAGATCCGGGATCTTCTGGAGAATCCCTTCCTCTCCGGACAGGAGAATGAGTACCTGGATCTGCTCCGGAATTCGTCCGGAACCAGGGAACCACTCGATCTCGATGACATTCCGGACTTCCTGCTCAACCGCTTCATGACCAGTGAAGGGGAGATCGGCCGGTTTATCATCATCTATCCGGTGGAGGGGCTTTCGGACGGAAGGAAGTCGATCGCATTCAAGGATGAGGTCGGGGAGATCCGGCTCGGGAGCGGAAAGACCTACTACACGGCAAGCACATCGATCGTGGCCGCGGAAATGCTCGATCTGATGATTCAGGAGAGCCCTTATATGGTGACGGCCACTTTCATTCTGGTATTTCTTCTCATTCTGGTTTCCTATCGCTCGCTGCGCTGGTCGCTTCTGGCTCTTGCCCCGCTGGTGATCGGTTTCCTCTTTCTGTTTGGTATCATGATGATTTTCGGTCTCAAGTTCAATTTCTACAATCTGGTGGTTCTTCCCGCCGTTCTCGGAATCGGTTGCGACAGCGGAGTCCATGTAGTTCACCGCTACCGGTATGAGGGAAGAAACAGCATGTGGAGTGTCCTCTCGAGCACCGGTCAGCATATTTCCATGGCATCACTGACCACCATGCTCGGATTCGGAGGGCTGCTTTTCACCGTTCATCCGGGACTCTATTCCATCGGCGTGATCGCGGTTGCGGGGATCGGGATGACTCTTCTCACAGCTCTGGTATTCTTGCCTGCCATGATTCAGGTGCTGGAAGACCGGGACTGGATCCGGTTTTGATTCCCCACTGCATCATCCCTGCGTATCAGACCTGACTCTTCAGAACCTGATTCCCGGAATCTGCCCGGATTGACCGGGCAGATTCTTTTCCGCGGGGGTGATTTTCACATCCCGGAACTGTCCGCATCGGCTGCCACTTTTGTATATTCGTGGTAACGCAACCCGACCCTTGTGATCACAAAAACCGATGCCATCATTCTCCGGGTTCTGGATTATTCCGAATCCAGTCTTATTGTGACGATCCTGAGCAGGAAACACGGCAAGGTTTCACTGATGGCCCGGGGAGCACGACGTACAGGAAGCAGACAGGGAGGGATACTTTACCCCGGGAACCTGGTGTCGGTGGTCTACCACTTCAAACCGTCACGCTCCCTCCAGACGCTGCGGGAGGCAAGCATTCGCCACCGGCTCGACTCACTGAATCGCGAGATGGAAAAGATGGCCCTGGTCATGAGCACGCTTGAGCTGGTATCCCAGCTTGTGCATGAGGGTGAGGAGAATGAACCTGTCCACACCTTTCTGGAACGGTTCCTTATCTGGCTGGACCGGGAAACGGAAGCCAACCGAAAGATATTTCCCTATCTGCAGGTCCGGCTCGCCGCTCTTCTCGGGTTCGGTTTCCGGATCGGGGAAATTGACAATGTCCGGAATAGTGGCTATCTGAATATTGAAACGGGTACCCTTTCATCGGCAACCCTTTCGGAAGAGGCGGTCCGGCTGAACCGGAACCAGTTCGATTTTCTGCTACGCATCGCGACCTCACGCAAGGCCGCAACCCTGGAAACCGACCTCCGGCCCGAGGAGCTCCGATTTCTGATTGCCACTCTGGACCGCTATTTTCAGTATCATCTGGAAGGTTTCAGGCCCCGAAGGTCCGATGCCATCTTCGATCAGATTCTCTACGGATCCCCATGACCCAAGTCCATGAATAGAAGGGAAGCGATACTCACCGGATTTCTCCTGTTGCTGGCCGGGATCCTCATCGGCCTTCTTCTTTCCTGGCTGCGGCCGGGTCCGCTTCATGATTTTGCCGAGGTGAAAGTGACCGAGATCCATCGGAGCTCCCGACCTCTGTTCGAACCCGAAGAACTGGAACGGCTCGATTCCCGCTTCCTCTTCCAGAAGATCGCCGATGAAGTGAAACCCTCTGTTGTCTATATCGAAACCACGGTCCGGATGAGAGAGGAGAGCGGAGGCGATCCGTTCGAAGACGGGATCTGGGACCGGATTCTTCCCCGGCATGCCCGTACGGTGGGATCGGGGGTTATCATCTCCGAGGACGGGTACATTCTGACGAACAACCATGTGGTCGAACAGGCACTCGGCGACGGAATCTACGTGACCCTCAATGACAAACGGACCTATCCGGCACGCATTGTCGGGACCGACCCGAGTACCGATCTTGCCGTTATCCGGATTCCCGATCGTACCCTGAAGCCTGCGGTCGTGGGCAACTCCGATTCGGTTCAGGTGGGGGAGTGGGTACTGGCGATCGGTAACCCCTTCCGTCTCCGGTCCACCGTGACCGCGGGCATTGTGAGTGCTCTGGGCAGGGATGTGCAGATCATCAACGACTCACGCAGAATCGAGAGTTTCATTCAGACCGATGCGGCCATCAACCGTGGAAACAGCGGGGGGGCTCTGGTTAATACGAGCGGTGAGCTGATCGGCATCAACACGGCAATCGCCTCCCGCAGCGGAAGCTATCAGGGATATGGTTTTGCCGTGCCGAGCAACCTGGCGATGAAGGTGGCGGTTGATCTGATCGAGTTCGGTGAAGTCCGGCGGGGAATGCTGGGAGTCACCATCGAGTCGGTGAATCATGCCATTGCCCGCGATATGAAGATGGAGCGGATTCAGGGGGTGATGATCGTCAATGCCTCGGCCAACGGTGCCGCCTATGAATCGGGCGTCCGGCGCAATGATATCGTCCTTGCGGTGAACGGGATGGAGGTCAATGAGGCAAATGAACTGCAGGAGAAAGTGGCGATGTACCGGCCGGGAGATTCCGTCCGGCTCACGCTCTGGCGCTCCGGAGAGGTTTTTGACACAGAGGTGATGCTGAGGGAGATGCCTTCATTTCCTGAGGATCTGCTGGAATTTGATGAAACCCCGCTCGATCCGGAACCGTTTTTTGAAGAGCTTCCGGATACAAGCCGGTTCCGCAATTGAACCCCAACAACTGGTAACTTTACATCCTGTATGGAACTTGTGTCCGGAAAGGGCGTGAACGGGATGGAAGGCAAGCCTGAATGGAGAGCCGAATGAACCAAAACCTGTTGAATGGAATGAATCGAGTACTGCTGTTATCCCTTGGTCTGATGTTAACTGCCGGCGGCTGTACGGTTCCCGCTCCTTTGAGCGATGGATCGACAGAAGCCGGACCGGCTGCAGAAGAGAGTGCCCCGGCTTCGCCGTCAGGCGGAGGCATCACACTGGAGTGGTTTCCCGAGAACCGGATCGGTGATTACAGAGACGGCAAATTGATGGGATATGCCCGGGCTCCGGGATCCAATCCCGACTGGGCGTTTGAGAACGCCTCCTGGCAGGCTCACGCCAATCTCCGGATCTGGATCGACGAGCAGGTTGAGAAAGCCCGGCAGGAACTGAACGGAAGGGTGGATGCTGTCTCCGACCGGGAGTTCATCATGGATCTCCGAAGGGCGGTGAACCGGCTCGACTTCTCCGAGGCAGAGGTCCACAGTGAACAGTTTGAGGAGGGGGAAACCCATTTTGTCTACCTCCGGGTGGAGGAGTCTCCGGCACGCGTACTGGAAGAGCTTGATCAGCAGCTGGAGAGCTGGTCTTCGGTCTGGCAGCAGATGAAACAGACGGAACCGCTCCGAAGCTGGTAAGACCGGATTTCTGCCAGACCTCTGGCGAGCAGACCCGGAGAAGAGCAAGCAACCGGGACGTAAGTGCCGGATGCATGGAAAATGCCGGATGCATGGAACAGGAAGCGGAGTCCGGGTATAAAAAAGGCACGGCAGTCAGACCGCCGTGCTTGAATGGTTTTCCGTTGAAACAGGAGTATCGACCTTTCCGGAACCTCCTTACATGTTCCGGACGATCTCCTCTCCGAACTCGGAGCATTTGAGAAGGGTTGCACCTTCCATGAGCCGTTCGAAATCGTAGGTGACCCGCTTGCTGCTGATGGCAGCCTCAAGTCCTTTCTCAACCAGATCGGCGGCCTCACCCCACCCCATGTAGCGAAGCATCATGACGCCAGAGAGAATGAGCGAGCCGGGATTCACCTTGTCCTGTCCTGCATACTTCGGAGCCGTACCGTGGGTGGCTTCAAAGACCGCAATACCGGTATCGTAGTTGATATTGGCACCCGGAGCGATGCCGATCCCTCCCACACAGGCGGCAAGCGCATCGGAGATGTAGTCGCCGTTCAGGTTCAGCGTGGCGATGACATCGTACTCCTCCGGACGGGTCAGGATCTGCTGCAGGAAAGCATCGGCGATGACATCCTTGATCACGATGCCATTGGGCAGCTCGCACCAGGGTCCGCCATCGATCTCCTTGGCGCCGAACTCCTCTTTGGCCACTTCATAGCCCCAGTTCTTGAAGCTTCCTTCTGTAAACTTCATGATGTTCCCCTTGTGAACGAGGGTCACACTTTTTCTTCCCTCCTGGATGGCGTAGTTGATGGCAGAGCGCACCAGCCGCTTGGTTCCTTCGATGGAGACAGGCTTGA
Source organism: uncultured Balneolaceae bacterium (assembly GCA_964440655.1). GTDB lineage: Bacteria > Bacteroidota > Rhodothermia > Balneolales > Balneolaceae > CAYTTA01. The sequence continues at coordinate 1,957 of CAYTTA010000031.1, read as the reverse complement.
TGCCGAGGGATGAGGTTTCAGGGAAACGGATGTTGGTGGTCCCCAGCTCATTGATCAGGAAATCCCTCAGCTTTGCATTCTCCGGAGTTCCTGTCTGATATTCGATTCCTGCGTAGATATCCTCGGTGTTCTCCCGGAAAATGACCATGTCGGTCAGTTCAGGACGCTTGACCGGGCTGGGCGTCCCATCGTAATATTTTACCGGCCGCACGCAGGCATAAAGGTCCATCTTCTGGCGGATGGCAACGTTCAGAGAGCGGATGCCTCCACCGACGGGGGTAGTGAGGGGACCCTTGATTCCCACCTTGTACTCTTCAAATGCTTTCAGGGTATCTTCCGGGAGCCAGGTGTCGTTTCCATACACCTCCAGGGCTTTCTCTCCGGCATAGACTTCAAACCAGTTTATCTTTTTCTGCCCGCCGTAGGCCCGTTCGACTGCACTGTCGAGCACATGCTTCATGGCGGGGGTAATATCGACCCCGGTGCCGTCACCTTCAATAAAAGGGATGATCGGATCGTCACCTACGTTCAGTGTACCGTCCGCATTTTTCTCAATGATGGATCCGGTCTCGGGTCTCTTCAGTTTGTCAAAGCTCATGATCTGTGCAGGTTTGGTTGGATGAAATTCAGCCTTAAAAATAGGAAATATCCCTGCATTCAGGAAACGGAAGGTGACCGTGGCCTCTCACTGTGTTTTGAGGTAAATGAATCGGTATATTTGAGTTGGAAAAATGTCAGAAAAAGCTGATCGAACAGGGAAATGAGACCATGAGGTACCGTTATGCTGAAGCCCTTTATGGGTCGGCGGCCCAGACCCAAACAATTCGATCTGCCCCTCCGATACCATGATCCGGTGAAGGATCAGAGTTACCGGGAACGGATCCGGTTTCAGAGTGCCCTGAAGCGGAAACGGAAAAAGCAGAATTCACAGGTTGTCGTCTACGCAGCACTGCTTTTTTTTCTAGTCTGGCTGATCACACGGCTATGACCGATCCGGTCATGGCAGGTGGATTGAAGATATCGCATCAGGTGAAAAGGGAAACGGATAACAACAGGTAGCAGGTTGAATCATCAGACGGATACGGGGGAATCCATCATCAGGTCCATGCCCCCGGACCTTGCAAACAAGATTGCCGCGGGAGAGGTGGTTCAGCGGCCCGGTTCGGTTGTCAAGGAGCTGATTGACAATGCAATCGATGCCGGGGCGGAACATATACGGATTGTGATCCGGAATTCAGGCCGTACGCTCATTCAGGTGACCGATGACGGATGCGGCATGGGCCCGGAGGATCTGCGGCCCTGTTTCCAGCCGCATGCCACCTCCAAGATCCGGCAGATGGAGGATCTGTTCCGGATCCGGACCCTCGGATTCAGAGGGGAGGCGATGGCTTCAATCGCCAGTGTTGCCCAGGTCGAGCTCAAATCCCGTCGTCTGGAGGATGAGGCCGGATACCTGATTGAGATTCATGGAGGGGAGGAGAAACGCTTCGAACCGGCTGCAGCAGAGCCCGGTACCTCCGTCACCATCCGGAATCTCTTCTACAACGTGCCGGCCCGGAGGCAGTTTCTGAGGAGCGATGCGACGGAGTTCCGGCACATTCTGAAAACCGTTCAGCAGGCGGCCCTTGCCGATCCGGAGACCGGGTTTGAACTGATTGCTGACGATGAGACGATCTTTCGGCTTGCTCCCTCGCCTCTGGAGGAGCGGATCGCGGAGCTCTTCGGCCGCCATTACCGGTCGAGCCTCATTCCTTTCCAGGAAGAGACCAGCTATGTCACCATCCGCGGCTTTCTGGGCGACCCGGCCCTCTCCCGCCGAAGCCGGGGGGAGCAGTTCATCTTTGTCAATGGCCGGCCGGTTCAGCATCGGGTGCTGGCGCATGTGGCTCTCAGTATTTATGAAGGTTTTCTAGGGGAAGGGGAGTACCCCTTTTTCGCCATCTACCTCACACTCGAT
>CAYTTA010000030.1:0-29411 GCA_964440655.1 uncultured Balneolaceae bacterium | reverse complement strand
GATCACACCCGCTCCGACCGTACGGCCCCCTTCGCGGATTGCAAAACGGAGACCGGCCTCCATGGCGACCGGCTGGATCAGGTTCACCACAAGCTGGACGTTGTCACCCGGCATGACCATCTCCACGCCTTCGGGAAGCTCACACTCGCCCGTTACGTCCGTCGTACGGAAGTAGAACTGCGGACGGTACCCCTTGAAGAACGGCGTGTGACGGCCACCCTCATCCTTGCTCAGAACATAGACCTCACACTCAAACTTGCGGTGAGGCTTGATCGAGCCCGGCTTGCAGAGAACCATTCCCCGCTGGATCTGCTCCTTGTTGATCCCGCGCAGCAGGATCCCGGCGTTGTCCCCGGCCTGCCCCTGATCCAGCAGACGGCGGAACATTTCAATGCCGGTAACAACACTCTTCATCGACTCCTCGGCAATCCCGACAATCTCCACCTCGTCGTTGAGCTTGACCACACCCCGCTCAATACGACCCGTGGCCACCGTCCCCCGACCCGTGATGGAGAAAACATCCTCGACCGGCATCAGGAAGGGTTTGTCAACATCACGCTCCGGAGTCGGGATCGTCTCATCGACCGCCTTCATCAGATCGACAATCCGCTGCTCCCACTTCTCCTCGCCGTTCAGCGCTCCCAGCGCACTGCCCTGGATCACCGGAATGTTGTCCCCGTCAAACTCATAGCTGCTCAGAAGCTCGCGGATCTCCAGCTCGACCAGCTCCAGAAGCTCCTCATCGTCGACCAGATCCACCTTGTTCATGAAGACCACAATCTGGGGAACCCCGACCTGACGGGCCAGCAGAATGTGCTCGCGCGTCTGGGGCATCGGACCATCTGTGGCAGCCACAACCAGAATCGCACCGTCCATCTGGGCGGCACCGGTAACCATGTTCTTCACATAGTCGGCGTGACCCGGACAGTCCACATGGGCATAGTGGCGCTGATCGGTCTCATACTCAACGTGAGAGGTCGCAATCGTGATCCCCCGCTCGCGCTCCTCGGGAGCATTGTCGATCTCGGAAAAATCACGGGCCTCACCCCCGTAGTGCTTGGCCATGACCTTCGTAATCGCAGCCGTCGTGGTCGTCTTGCCGTGATCCACGTGACCGATCGTGCCCACATTCACATGAGGCTTGGTGCGCTGAAATTGTTCTTTTGCCATGAGTCTGTTGTTTGTTGATTAAGCTTGCTCCTCAATGATCTCCTTCGCCTTCGACTCGGGGACCTCCGCATACTCGCTGAACTCCATGGAGTAGGATGCGCGCCCCTGCGTAAGGGAGCGAAGATCCGTGGAGTAACCGAACATCTCGGCGAGCGGCACCTTGGCCCGGACAACAGAACCCTCCGGGTTGCTGTCCATCTTCTGGATGATTCCTCTGCGACCGTTGATATCGCCGATCACATCACCCATGTACTCTTCCGGCGTGCTGATCTCGACATCCATGATCGGCTCGAGCATCTTTGGAGAGGCTTTTCTTGCCGAGTTACGGAATGCAAGCCGCGCACAGAGCTCAAAGCTGAACGAGTCGGAGTCTACATCGTGATAGGATCCATCATAGAGACGGACACCAATATTCTGGGCGGCATAGTTGGCCTGGATACCACCCTTCATCGCTTCGCGGAATCCTTTTTCAACCGAAGGGATATACTCTTTCGGAATCGCGCCACCAACAATCTCGTTGATGAACTTGAATCCTTCGCTGATGGTTACGCGCTTGTCATCGTCCGCATACTGCTCGAAGTGCTCGATCGGAGCGATCTCGAATTCGATATCTGCAAATTTCCCACGACCACCGGTCTGCTTCTTGTAGAGTTCGCGATGGGTGAGCGCCTTCGAAATGGTTTCGCGATAGGCAACCTGAGGCGCACCGACATTGGCCTCCACCTTGAATTCACGCTTCAGCCGTTCGACAATCACCTCAAGGTGAAGCTCTCCCATTCCCGCAATGGTGGTCTGACCGGTCTCCGTATCGGTGCTTACCTGGAAGGTCGGATCCTCATCGGCAAGCTTGGAGAGACCGTCGGAAAGACGGTCGGCATCCGCTTTGGATTTGGGCTCCACGGCCAGCTTGATCACCGGCTCAGGGAAGGTAATCTGCTCCAGAAGGATCGGTGCATCGGGTGCACAGAATGTATCCCCGGTACGAACCTCCTTGACCCCGACCGCCGCAGCAATATCCCCGGCGCGTACAATCTCGACATCCTTCTTGTCATTGGCGTGCATTTCGAGAATCCGCCCGATCCGCTCCCGCTTTCCGGTAGTGGCATTCAGAATGTAGGACCCTTTCTCAAGAGCACCGGAGTAGACCCGGAAGAAGACCAGTTTTCCGACATACGGGTCGGTCATAATCTTGAATGCCAGCGCGGAGAAAGGCTCCTCGACGCTCGGCTTCCGGACAAGCTTCTTCTCATGATCGGAGGGATCCATCCCCTCTACCGCCTCCAGATCCAGCGGACTGGGAAGATAGTCCAGAACCTTGTCCAGAAGTGCCTGAACACCCTTGTTTTTCAGAGCGGTCCCGCAAAGAACCGGGGTTATCGAAAGGGCAAGTGTCGCCTTGCGGATCGCGGCATCGATCTCCTCGGGGGAGATCTCCTCCTCCATCAGATACTTCTCCATCAGCTCATCGTCATGATCGGCAATCGCCTCGATCATCAGCTTCCGGTACTCTTCGGCCTTCTCTTTAAGCTCTTCCGGAATATCGATCACATCATACTTGGACCCCAGGGAGGCCTCATCCCAGATAATCCCCCTCATATGAATCAGATCCACGACACCCTTGAACGTCTCTTCCGCACCGATCGGGATCTGGATGGGAATGGGATTGGCGTTGAGCTTGCGCCTCATCTGCTCAAGCACATTGTAGAAATTGGCCCCCGTCCGGTCCATCTTGTTCACGAAGGCAAGACGCGGCACCATGTATTTGTTGGCCTGACGCCAGACGGTTTCGGATTGCGGCTGAACCGCACCGACCGAACAGAAAACAGCAATCGCCCCGTCCAGAATCCGCAGTGAACGCTCCACCTCCACGGTGAAGTCCACGTGACCCGGCGTGTCAATAATGTTGATCCGGTGATCTTTCCAGATACAGTGGGTCGCGGCAGAGGTAATGGTAATCCCCCTCTCCTGCTCCTGATCCATCCAGTCCATCGTGGCCGACCCTTCATGCGTCTCACCCAGCCGGTGGCTGCGCCCGGTATAGAAGAGGATCCTCTCCGAAACCGTCGTCTTGCCGGCATCAATGTGAGCCATGATACCGATGTTCCGGGTCCGCTTGATGCGGTCGATCACGTCTGAACTCATTTTCGTGCTTACTTCGGGCATCGTCTTGCTGCTTCTTTAAAAAAGTTTGTGAACTTGAATCCGGTCACCTGCTCGTCCTGCCGGTCAGAACCGGAAATGAGCAAACGCCTTGTTCGCCTCGGCCATCCGGTGGGTCTCATCCTTCTTCCGGACCGCACCCCCCTCATTGTTGGAAGCATCGATCAGCTCCCGGGAAAGCCGCAGGGCCATTGACTTGTCATTTCGCGAGCGGGCCGCCTGGATGATCCAGCGGATGCTCAATGCCGTACCACGATCCGGCCGCACCTCGATCGGTACCTGATAGGTGGCACCCCCAACCCGGCGGGACCGCACCTCAACAGCCGGCGTCGCGTTGTTCAGGGCTGCCTTGAACACTTCAATGGGATCCTCATTGGTCTTCTCCTCAATGACCCCGAACGCCTGGTAGAGGATCTTCCGGGCAACATTCTTTTTTCCGTCACGCATCAGACTGTTGATGAACCGGGTGACCAGCCTGTCCTGAAACACCGGATCCGGCGCAACTTCCCGTACTACCGCTCTTTTCCTACGCATATCTGTCGACGTTTAAAATTTCCGTTACCCTTTGGGTCTCTTCACACCATAGTGGCTGCGCCCCTGCTTCCGGTCATTCACTCCGGCCGTATCAAGTGCGCCCCGGATGACATGATAGCGAACACCGGGCAAGTCCTTCACCTGCCCGCCCCGGATCAGCACAATGCTGTGCTCCTGGAGGTTATGCCCCTCACCGGGGATATAGGCAGTCACTTCAATTCCGTTGGTCAGCCGCACACGGGCCACCTTCCGCAGTGCCGAGTTCGGCTTCTTCGGCGTGGTCGTATAGACCCGGGTGCAGACCCCTCTTCTCTGGGGGCAGTTCTGCAGGGCAGGAGACGCTGTCTTGGTCTTCTTGCTTTTTCTACCTTTGCGAATCAGTTGCTGTATCGTAGGCACGGAATTCCCTGTTTTTGGTTTCGTGAAATCAATAGCTTGCAAACATACACATTTCCACTTTTGATACCAACACCCCGGGATATAATTTTTTCACAAACCTCCCTTTTGTTGGCAAAAATCGTCAGAATCGGGCAAAACTGCCTGGAAAACGACTTTCGCATAATAACACTGATATATAGCAGTATAACAGTTTGAGACTTCAGGACCTGCCAGGACTTAGTGTGAAACGGGCCGAAGCACTCCTCGCCCAGGGGATCGAATCCCCTGCCGATCTGCTTCTTCTTTTTCCCCACCGCTACATCGACCAGCGGGTGGTGCGCCCCATCGGCAGCCTCTCGGGCATGGAGGAGACCGCCCTGGTTGCCGGGGAGATCCTCTCTCTGAATGAAACGGGGTTCGGGGCCAAAAAGCGCCTTGAGGTGGTACTTTCGGACGGGACCGGTTCCCTGACGGGAGTCTGGTTTCATGGGACCCGCTTTTTCCGGAACCGTCTCCGGAAAGGTGCATTCGCCGCATTCTTCGGTAAAGTGCGGCGATTCGGGAAAACTCTCTCGATGGCCCATCCCGAGCTCCGGCTGCCTTCCGGGCGGGAAGAGCTGCGCAGAATGCAGCGAATCATCCCGATCTACCCCGCTCCGAAGGAGTTTGTCTCCACCCGGATCACCAGCCGGCTGCTGGCCGACTGGATCGGGCAGATCCTGACGAAAGCCCCGCCGGTTGAATTTCTGCCTGAAGAGATCCGGGAGTCTCACTCCTGGCCGGAGAGAGCCGCCGCCTTCCGCATGATTCACACCCCGCAGGAGATGAATGAACCGGAGATCGCCCTGGAGCGGTTCAAGTTCGAAGAGCTCTTCCTCTTTCAGCTCACGATGGCCCGGGTACGCACTTTTCATTTCGATAAAAAAAAGGGTCCGCCCTTCATCCGGGTCGGCGAGCTGACCCGCACCTTCTTCAATGAGCAGCTCCCCTTCGAACTCACAGAAGGCCAGAAAACCGCCCTCGGTGAAATCAGGAAGGATCTCTTCTCGGGGGATCAGATGCACCGGCTCCTTCAGGGGGATGTCGGCTCCGGCAAGACGCTGGTGGCGATCGGCGCGATCCTGCTGGCTCTGGACAACGGGTATCAGGCAGCCTTCATGGCACCCACCGAGATTCTGGCCGAACAACACCATCAGACCCTTTCCCGCCTGATCGGCAACCTGGTTCCGGAGATCGGACTGCTGACCGGCGGAGGGGGGCGGGACCGGAATGGAACTCTCCGCTCCATCGCCGACGGAACCTGCCGGGTCATCATCGGAACCCATGCCATCATCCAGGAAGGTGTTGAGTTTCACAACCTCGGTCTGGCTGTCATCGATGAACAACACCGGTTCGGCGTCCGTCAGCGCGCCGACCTGGCATCCAAGGGGAACCACCCTCACCTTCTGGTGATGTCGGCCACCCCCATTCCCCGCTCCCTGGCCATGACCCTTTACAGCGATCTCGACATCTCTGTAATCCGGGATCTGCCGGGGGGTCGCAAGCCGGTCCGAACTGCCGTCCGTTCGGAGAGAAAACGGGAGGAGATCTATGCCTTCCTGCAGCAAAACCTTGATGAGGGCGGGCAGGCCTATATCATCTATCCCCTTGTGGAGGAGTCGGAAGTCATGGACCTGAAGGATGCCACAGTGGGATATGAAAAAATCCGCAGCCGCTTTCCGCGCGCTTCCGTCGGGCTGCTCCACGGGAGAATGGGAAGGGAGGAGAAAGAGGAGGTGATGAAACGCTTCTCTGCCGGAGAGATCCAGATTCTGGTCTCCACCACCGTGGTGGAGGTGGGGGTGGATGTTCCCAATGCCAATGTGATGCTGGTGGAGCACGCCGAACGGTTCGGCCTCTCGCAGCTGCATCAGCTCCGCGGCCGGATCGGCCGGGGAAGCCGGCAGAGCTACTGCATTCTTATGCCGGGCGGGCCGTTGAGCGAGGCGGGGCGCTACCGGCTCAATATGATGGTGGAGACGAATGACGGCTTCCGGATCGCCGAGGCGGACCTGAAGCTCCGGGGACCGGGGGATTTTCTGGGCACGCGCCAGAGCGGCCTGCCGGAGTTCCGCCATGCGGACATTGTCGAGGACCGGATGCTGCTTGAATCGGCACGAAACCTGGCGCGGGAACTGATCCGGAGAGATCCGCATCTGGCAGATGAGCGTCTTGCCCCGCTCAAGCGGGTCTTCGAGCCGTGGTACAGGGAACGCTCCGCCTGGCTCGGGCTGGGTTGACCCTATCCGCCCCGGACCACAAGGAGCATCCGGATCGCCATCAGCAGAAGAAAAAAGGCGAAAAGCCGTCTCATGGTCCGGACGGGAAGCGCATGGGAAAGCCGGACTCCCAGAGGAGCGGTCACAAAGCTGGCAGCCGAGACGAGCAGAACAGCCGGCAGATAGATGAATCCGACAAAGCCCGGAGGCAGTCCTTCCACGGAGGTGCCGCTCAGCAGGTATCCTGCCGATCCTGACAGGGCGATCGGGAATCCCACCGCAGCCGATGTGCCGATCGCACTCCGCACATCCACATTGTGCCAGATCAGCCAGGGAACGGTAAGGGTTCCGCCACCGATCGCCACCAGTGCGGAGAAGGATCCGATCATCATGCCGGCCAGAGCGAGACCTGCCGTTCCTGGCAGCTTCCGTGAAGATCTGGGCTGAAACTCCCGCATCATCCGGATAGAGACCCACCCCAGAAAACAGGCAAAAAGGATGGCCAGGTAACGGGCGGGGATCCATGCGGTGAGCAGGGCGGTCAAGAAGGTTGCGGCCACGATACCCGGGGCGAGACGCCAGAAAACCGGCCAGAGCACCGCCCCCCGTGAGTGGTGTGCCCGCAGACTTGCCAGGGAGGTGAAGAGGATGGCCGCCATGGAACTGCCGAGCGCCATGTGAATCACCTGGTCATCCGGAAATCTTTGCAGCAGAAAGAGGCTTGTAAGGGCCGGAACCAGGATGGTCCCGCCGCCAATGCCGAACAGTCCGGCGAGCAGGCCCACGACAGCCCCCAGGGCCAGGTAGAGAGCCATCCATACTGGGTCCATACTCAGAGATTCTCTTCCGATTTCAACTCCGTGGCACCCCGCGCCTCCCTTTGCCTTTGGGGAGGTCGTGGAGAATCGGGTCGGTAGCATCCGATTGCAGGGGTGTTCCGAATATAGCTGAAAAAGGTGTGCCGAATTGCGAACTTCGGGGGATGTCCGGAAGCTTTACATATCTGCCTCCCGTTCTGTTCGAGAAAACAGGTTTTCAGGCTGTGCTGAATGCGGTCTCTCGCCACCTGTATACGCCGAACGGCAGCGAACTCCTCAGGCAGCTTCAGCCCGCCGCTGGAAAAGAGGAGCTTGAGCGGCTCCTCGACAGGACCCGGCAGATGCTCCTGCTACTTGAGAAGAACACCCCTCTTCCGTTTGTCGCTCTGGAGGAGATCCGTCCCCTGCTTCAGCGGGCGGCGCCCGTGGGAAGCATGCTCCCTGCCGAATCGTTCCGGCTGATCCGTCAGCATGCCGAGAGCGCCCGTATCATCCGCTCCTTTCTCGCCGGTTTGCGGGAGGAGGTCCCTGCTCTCTGGGAGATCGCCGGAGAGCTGGAAAAGGCGGAGGAGCTGGAGAAAGGGATCGCCCGTGTCTTTGATGACCAGGGAACAATCCGGAACGATGCGACTCCGCAGCTCCGGCAGATCCGCTCTGATCTCGGCCGGCTGCGGGAAACCCTGCGAAGGGTGATTGAGAAGGTCTATCGCCGGGTCTCCCGGGAGGGGTATGCATCGGACGAGGGACCCACACTGAGAAACGGCAGGATGGTGATACCGGTTCTCGCCTCGCACAAACGCAAGATCGACGGATTCGTACAGGATGTGTCGGCCACCGGTCAGACGGTCTGGCTGGAACCGGCAGAGGCGCTTGCCGTCAACAACGACATCCGCCAGATGGAGCTGAACGAGCAGCGCGAGGTGGAACGCATCCTCCGCCAGCTGACCGATCTGGTCCGCGAAGAGCGCATGAAACTGCTGAAAAACGGAGAGATCCTGGGAGAACTGGATCTGATCCAGGCCAAAGTCCGGCTTGGTCACAGCTGGGAAGGCGTTGTTCCGGAAATATCATCCGCAGGCTGGAATATTGTACGGGGACGGAACCCCAATCTGCTACTGAGAAACCGCAGACGCCCGGCGGAGGAGAAGGAAGAGGTGGTCCCCCTCGATTTCGAACTGCTCCCTCAGGAGAAGGGTGTGATCATCTCCGGCCCCAACGCGGGCGGGAAATCGGTCGCCCTCAAAACCATCGGTCTCTTTCCGCTTCTTTTCCAGACCGGCATCCCTCTGCCCGCTTCCGATGGCACCCGCCTTCCGCTTCTATCCGGAATTTCTCTGGATATGGGGGATGAGCAGTCGATCGAGAACGACCTGAGCACCTTCTCTTCCCGGCTGCAGTGGATGCGGCAGACGCTGGAGCAGATGGACGCCGGCACTCTGGTGCTGATCGACGAGGCGGGAACCGGCACCGACCCTGATGAGGGAAGTGCCCTGTTTCAGGCCTTTATCGAGAGCATTCTGGAGAGGGGAGCCACGGTCGTGGCCACCACCCATCACGGAAACCTGAAACTCTTCGCTCATCAGCACCCCCTTCTTACAAACGGGGCGATGGAGTTCGACCAGCAGACCCTCTCTCCGGCCTACCGGTTCCGGAAAGGCATGCCGGGCAGCAGTTATGCGTTTGAAATCGCAGCCCGGATGGCCCTGCCCGCCCCACTTCTCCGACGGGCACGCACTCTGCTGGGAGATCAGAAAGACCGGATGGCGGAACTGCTGCTCTCTCTTGAACAGCAACTGCAGGAGGCCCGGGAGGCGGCAATCCGGCATGAGGAGGCGGCCAGGAAGGCCAGAGAGCGGGAAGAGGAGTACCGGATCCGGGCGGAACAGCTGGAGCAGCAGAAAAAGAGAATCGTGGATAATGCCTGGAGAGAGGCGGACAGAATCATGCAGGAGGCCAACCGCAAGATCGAACGGGCTGTGGAAGAGATCTATGCGGCCGGCAAGAGTGGTGAGGTAGCTGCTGCCGACCGGGACCGGATCCGGCAGGCCCGGAGAGAGGTTGCCGAACACAGAAAGAGGGTGCGCAGAAAAGCGACCGCGTCGGAGACCACTCCGAAACCGAAAGGGGAGCCCCCGGGAGTCGGGGACTCCGTCCGCCTGGAGGATGGCACAACCGTCGGGGAGCTGATCGAGGTGAATGGAAATCAGGCGGTGGTGCTGGTCGGCGGCATGAAGATCCGGACAGCGTATGACCGCCTTGCAAGGGCGGAGAGGAAAAAGGAGAAGCGCGGAAGGAAGAAAGCCGTCTCCTACCGGAGCGACTGGACCATGGCCCCTGCCGGATTCAGGATCGATCTTCGCGGCCAGAGGGCCGAGGAGGCGATCCGGGAGCTGACCCTCTTTCTGGACCGCGCGGTGACCGGAGGACTCCGCCAGGTGGAGATCATCCACGGAAAGGGAGAGGGAATCCTGATGGAACATGTTCATCGCCACCTCGCCGGAAGGCAGGAGATCACACACTTCGAACTGGCTCCGCTGGAACAGGGCGGGGCCGGATGCACGCTTGCCTGGCTCAAGTAGTTTCCCACTCCCGTTCTTCACCCTGGTTTAACCCCTCCAGCCCGGTCCGATCCCCCCTCCCTGCACGGACCGTGCTCCCCGACTTCAGAAGAGGTAACCGATTCCCAGATAGATCCGGTTGATCTCATCGGAAAAAGCGAGCTCGCCGCGGAAAATGAAATCGGGGTTCAGGAACGAGATAGCCCCTCCGATCCCGAACGTCTGCTTCACACCGGAAGGCAGATCGAGGAACCGGTCGATTCCGGCGAAGACCCGTCCGCTGTCCATGAAGAGCTGCCCGCCGAACCGGATTTGGCCGTCCAGAATATCAAAGAGCCAGGAACGGAGCTCCAGAATGTGCAGAACGGAACTTTCACCCCGGAACCGGTCGTGGATATAACCCCGTAATCCATCCTCGTTGCCGATCACCGGAAGATGCCAGACGGGTGTTTCTCCGGAACTTGTCCGGATTTCCAGCTTCTGGGCCACCACAAGGTTCCGGAGCGGCATGAATACCCTGAGGTTGCGAAACGGGGAAAAGTAGTGGCGTGCTTCCACGGAGAAGGTGGAGAAAGGGAACTCGCTTCCGGTCAGCTTTCCCGACCACTTCCGGTTCATCTCGATCCGGAACCCCCGTGAAGGGTTGAATTCATGATCGCGCCGGTCCATGATCAGCCCGACCCCCGCCTGGCTCACCCACCCCCGGTCCGACTCGTCGGGAAACTGCAAGGCGTAGAGAGTCTCTCCGCCGCGTGTAACAGGATGATGCCAGGAAGCCGAAAACAGAAGCTGTCCCTCCAGCAGCGGCCGTCCTTCTCTCTCCAGAATCATCCTCCGGGCCCAGAAATCGAGCAACAGTGACCGGTCGTCAAAAAAGTAAAACCCCTCCTCGTAAGCGGACCGGGAGAAGGTGGTTTCATTACCGATCCCGAACCAGGGCGCATAGAGCAGGCGGATCCCCTGAAAGCGGAATCTGCCCCGGAATCCCGAATGGAAGAGATCCAGCTCTTCATGGTCCACGGTCCCGGAGACCGCCCCTTTGACCGAGGCGATCAGGTCGATCGTTGTGGAGGAGCGAAAAGGTTGTACGCCCTTGCCATAATCCACACGCTGAAAGAGCCCTCCGCCAAGGAATCCCAGATCGGAATTGTATCCGAATACAGGCAGAATCGAGTATTGGACCCCGAGCGGTTCATCATCCAGAGCGATCTGAGAATGGAGAGGCTGCTGCAGGAAGAGAAGCAACAGAGCGGTGCAGAAAAGCGGTCGTACGAGGTTGGTCAAAATGGTTTTCGTCTCATTGGTTTCCGGTCCGTTCCGTTGCATCCAGTCCGCCCGATGGCATTGCGATCCAAGATACATATATTCCCCTGAAATCGAATTCCGGAAGAGCCCTGATACACTCGATTTAGAGTCTCCCCGGAGAGACAACCTGCAACCAAACCGCCACGACCTGCCGCTCCCATGCAGATCCGACGCACTCGCCATTTTTACAGGCACAAGCTGGTCGCGATCGGCGACAGTCTTGCCCAGGGGTTCAAGAACGGCTGTATTCACCGTACCGACCTCAGCTTTCCCGCCCTGATCAGCCGCTGTTTTTCACCGGGAACCCGTTTCGACACTCCCTCTTTTTCAGCACAAGGGGGAATTCCCATCAATCTGGAGACGCTGATCCGCGGGCTTTCGGAGAAGTTCGGAGAGTCGCTCTCCTGGAGTGACGCCCTGCCGGCCGCACACTATCTCTACACCACGCTGCGCAGAATCAAAATCTATTGGGAGAATGAACGGAATCACCGGAACCGGCTCAGGAAGCTCCCCTATCACAATCAGGCGGTCTGGGGGTATGCCGCCAATGACTCCTGGCTGATGACCGAACGGAAGTGCCGGGAGTTTCTTGTCCGGAACAGACCCCGTTACTCCGTCTTCAGTGTGCTTCCTGACCACTCAATGTACATTACCAGCAGACTGGTTCTGAACCCCGGATTTACTCCCGAATTTGAAAACAACAGCCAGATAGACAACGTTCGCCATCTGCATGAGGAGGGGGGCATCGAGAACCTGATTGCCTGCACCGCTCACAACAACATCATCGGCTCGTTGAGTGCCCTTCGGGTCACCTGGTCGGAACCGGGTTTCATGGAGCGGCACCACTATGAAAGGCCCTTTACGGTCTACCGGCCGGAACATCTCCGCGAGGAGCTGAAGCACCTCTACCGGCAGATTGCGGCTATCGGCATACCGAACGTCTTTGTCCCGACCATTCCCTATCTGACCATTCTGCCGGTCGTAAGGGGCGTCAATGAAGACCGTAGCAGGCCTCATTCTGGTTACTTTGACTACTACACGCGATTCTGGATCTGGGATGATGATTTTGATCCGGAGCGCAATCCGCATCTGACCAAAGAGGAGGCGATGGAGCTCGACCGGACGGTCGATGAGTACAACGGGATCATCCGGGAGCTCTGCGGGGAGTTCGGATTTCATGTGGTTCCCATCCACCGCTATGTCAATGCCGTGGCTCGAAGAAGGCTCGGGGTTGATGCGCTTCGCCCCTTCCCTCCCGATTTTATCCGGGCCCTCCGGTCCCATCCCTCCACCTCCCATCTGGTCACGGCGGACGGAAAGGTCCGTCTCTCCACCGACTATCTCAGGGTGGATGAGGAGGACCGGAAAGTGATCAAGGGGGGAGTCTTCTCCCTCGACGGACTGCATCCCACCACCATCGGCTACGGTCTGATGGCGCATATCTATATGATGACCATGGAGAAGGCAGGCGTGAAGTTTGAACGGACGCTCGACTGGAATCACATCATAGAGAACGAACCCCTGGTAACCGATCCGCCCTACCTCCTTTCCGAACTGCGTCTCATGCTCCGGCTGCTCTCCATGGACCGCCAGGAACGGTTCACACGACTCGGACAGAACATTCTCCACCAGCTGCTGGATCTTTTCTCCCGGCGTCCCCGACCCTCTGTCCGCCTCACGGGGGAACAGAACGCCTGAAAGCCAGACTCACCCGAGAATCCGCTCTGCCCAGCGGATTCCGTTGAGCATGCAGTCAGGCACGGAGATCCCTTCGCGGAAATTGCCCGCAATCCGGACTCCGGGATTCTGCTCCTCCACCCTCTCAAGAGCCTCCAGTACCTCATCGTAGTTCACACCGTACTGGGGGATGGAGTGCGGCCAGTAGATATGATCGAACCAGACCGGTTCGCCCGTGGCGCCGACCAGACGGGCAAGATCGCCTGCCACCCGTTTTTTCAGCTCCATCGAATCGAGCGAGGCGAGTTCGGGGTGACGCGCTCCCCCGACAAAGGATGTTATCAGCACATGATCTTCCGGTGACCGGCCGGGAAAGAGCGTGGAACTGAAGAGGGCCCCCAGAATGGAGCCTTCCTCGTTTTCCGGCATCAGGAAGCCGAACCCGTCAAGAGGATGCATCACATTGTCCCGGTGATACCCGGTTACAATGATGGACAAAGGTGGGTAGACGGCGGTTGTGAACACATCGAGCAGTGCTCCGCCGCCGTTGATCAGCTGTTCATTGTAGCGGTAGAGAGGGATGTTCATCAGAACTTCATCGAATCCCGCAAACCGGACTCCCTGAGCCAGAATCTCCCATCCTTCAGGACCATGCTGCACGCGCGATACATCGCAGTTGAAGCGGATGTCACTCAGAGCGCCGGCAAGCTTGCGGGGCAGTGTCTGCAGACCATCCCTGAAAGAGATGAGCCGTGTTCGGAACCGCTGACCGCCACGCTCCCGTCTCCTCCGACCCCGTAGTGCCCCCATCATGAGGGATCCGTACTCCTGCTCGAGACTCCATAATTTCGGAAAAGAGTGGCGGATCGAGAGCTGCTCCGGATCGCCCGCATAGATGCCGGCAACCATCGGATTGACCGCGTAGTCCAAAATCTCCCGCCCGAGCCGCCGCTCCACAAACGAGGCGATGGACTCGGTCGGATCGCTCCCCCTGGAAATGAACGGCTCACCGAGCAGACGGAGAAGTGCCTTCTTGCTGAGAAGAGTGTTTCCCGGCAGATCCCGCAACCCCATCGGTACTCTTTGCAGAGCGCCGTTGCGGACGATAAATCGGTTGGTTGCCCGGGGATTGGCTTCGACCATCTCCTCGCCAAGTCCCAGAGCGGTGAGCAGATCCAGCAGCCGGGAATCCTTTAGCTGAAGTGTATTGGGACCATATTCGACCAGCCAGCCATCTTCACGGACCGAACGGATGGTCCCTCCCGGTTGCCCCTTCTGCTCGAAAAGCACCACCTCGGCTCCCTTTCTCTCAAGAGCCCAGGCGGCTGTCAGTCCGGTGATCCCTGCGCCGACCACGGCGATTCGACGGGTTCTACGCATCGGCGGGGAAGACAAAAAGATTGGATGCCACCTGGTGGGAGATCACACTCTCGTTCCCCTCACGAACCACTGTGAGTGGTCCCTCCAGCGGTTCTTTCTCCTTTACCGTAACCCGCACTCCCGGTACCAGGCCGATCCGGTCGAGATAGCGCAGCCGTTCCGGCTCCTGGTCCGAGACCCGGCTGATCATCACCGTCTCCCCCACCACCACTTCCGACAGCGGCAGGGTCGCCACCTCCGGCATCGTACCATCCTTGGCCGGGATCGGATCTCCGTGAGGATCGTGGGTGGGGTGGTCCAGAATCTCCGCGATCCGGTCCTCGAACCGTTCCGAAATATGGTGTTCGAGCTTTTCGGCCTCCTCATGCACCTCATCCCAGGAGTAGCCCATCACCTCCTGAAGATAGAGCTCCAGAAGCCGGTGATGACGGATGATCTCCAGGGCGATCTTTTTGCCTGTCGTTGTGAGCCGGCTGCCATAGTAGGACTCATACTTCACAAGACCCATTTTGGCCAGCCTCTTCACCATGTTGGTGGCCGAGGCGGAGGAGACGCCCACCGCTTCTGCCAGGCGGGTTGTGGAGACTCCCTCCTCCCCGCCTTCCGATTCCAGGAGATAGATGGTCTTGATGTAATCCTCTACAGCCTGACTAAGCACCATTTTTCAATATCCTCAGGGATTGCCGCTGTCGAACTCATCGAACGTCTGGGTTTCGTAGGCGCCGCTGCCCACATACTCCAGCAACCTTGCAAAGAGTTCGGCGGGCAGGAAGCCCGGTTGCCTGCCCACAATTTCTCCGTTTGTATTCATGAAATAGACCGTTGGAACGCTCTCATTCTGCAGCGCCCGTGAAAACTCGGACTCCGTGAAGGTGTGACCCTGAAAATGGACCGGATCGTCCGAATCGATGTTGATAGGCACCGGTACAAAATAGCGCCTCACCTGCTCCCCGACCCTTTCATCCGGCCAGACCTCCTCCCACATCCGATGGCAATAGGGGCACCACTCGGCATAGACAAAAATAAGCACCAGTTTATCTCCGGCGGAAGCCAGCTGAAGCGCGTGATCGACCCCGGTCCATCCTATTTCCGATGCCGGAGGAGATGTCGCCTCCTGGGCCCGAACCGACGTCATGCCCGTTGCCATCATCATCAACAGTAAAAAAAAAACCCTGCCCGTTCGGATCATCTATCGTTCATTTCGTTGACTTTTATCGTTTGCTGTCTGCCTGAATTTCAACGGGCAGCGTGACAAGATAGAGATAGATCGAGAGTTCTCACAGTTCCGCCAGCCTTTTCCGGGCCTGTTTGCGGGTGTCGGGTTCACCTTTCAGATCGATCACCTTCCGGTACCATCCTCTGGCTTCCTCCAGATCCCCGCTCCATTCCGCTGTAATTCCCGAGTAGTAGCCGCTCAGGATATGGAACTGACGATTTTCACGATCCGGCAGAACCTCGCCCGCCTGGAATCCCTGCCGGAAGAGCTCATGGGCCGAGCGGTACTCTCCCCGCCGCAAATGCAGATGCGCTTTCCAGTAGAGAAGTTCCTCCCTCACAAGATTGAGGTCTGAAAAGCTGTGCTGCCGCCAATAGTCGAGGGTCCTGTCGATCTCCGCCTCCGCTTCACGATCCAGCTGCTGCAGGAAGAGGGTCCGTACCAGCAGGCGCCGGTAATACCCGTTGTCCGGATAGAGCTCCGTGAGTTTCTGAAAATGGTGAAGCGCCTCCTCATACTTCTTCTCGTAGTTCAGGAGGATGTTTCCCAGAAAATAGGTGGCTTCCGGCCGGGCAAACACCGCCCCCCTGCTTGAACTGCGGAGAAGGTCCAGCCCCTTCTCCCGGTCGCCCGATGGCAGCAGCCATGAGACCGCCCGTATCACCGGATAGGCGTCCGGCAGGTAGGCTGAGTAGTACATCTTCAGACCTTCGGCAAAATAGACCTCTTCCAGATCGGGCCGGATTTCTGCCAATGCCGAATGGGCCTGCATCGCGACACGCGCGGTCTGGATGCTGCGCACCCATCGGTTCCGGTTGGAGAGGTGCCGGGCGATGTAGCCGTTTGCAACCGCCCTGACCACAAGTGCATCGGCATGATCGCTCTTCCGTCGCAGTACCTGAACGGCCTGGTGATCCGCCTGCTCCATTTTCCGGAAAAACTCTTCATCACGGCGCCCGTCGTGAAGGTCGTTGAGCACCTCCCACCAGAGCTCCATCCCCTCCCAGAGCGTCCAGAGCGGGTGGTCCGGGTAGCGGCCGGACCATGGCTCCATGAGTAGACGGGCAGCCTCCGGTTTGCGGTTCCAGAGTGAATCGATCGCTGCCCGTGCATCCTGCTGGAAGTCGGGACGGTCGATCAGGACGGGTGGCTGTGCAGGCGCCCGGCCTGTAACCGCAAAGAGCAGAAACAGATATAGAAAAATGGATTTCATGGGTTGATAACGCCCCGGATGGCGGTTTATGCACACCGGCGTCCCGGTTCAATCCCGGTTCAATCCCGGATTTATCTCCCGAAATCGAGCGGCTGCAGCTTGACCATCCGTCTCAGCTCATTGATCTCGCTCTGTTTGAGATATCGCCAGCGGGTCACCCTCAGGTCCCTGTCGGTCAGATTCCCGTAGCGGATCCGCTTGAGCATGGTGACCTCTGTGCCGAAATAGCCGATCATCCGGCGGACCAGATGGTTCCTCCCCTCTGTCACCGTAAGCTCCAGCAGGGAGGGATCTTCCGGATCCCTCTTTACCCGATGGGGTCTGGCCGGGCCATCTTCGAGCATGATTCCGTTCATCAGCTCTCCGATCTCCGAATCCTCCAGCGGCCGGGCAGACGCCACCTGATAGACCTTCTTCACACTGTAGGAAGGATGCATCAGCCGGTGTGCCAGGTCTCCGTCGTTCGTGAGAAGGAGGAGGCCCATCGTGTTGCGGTCAAGTCGTCCCACCGGATAGACCCGGTATCCGGTGGCATTCTCTATGGCGTCGAGCACGGTCTTCCGGTCCCTCTCATCACTCGTCGTGCTGATGGTATCCTTTCCCTTGTTGAGGAGGATGTAGACAAACGGTTCCAGACGCACCTCCTGGCCATCCACCGTTACCCGGTCCTCCGGCCGGATTTTCACCCCCGGCTCTTCGATCACTGTGCCGTTCACCGTCACCTTGCCCTGAAGGATATACTCATCCGCTTCACGGCGGGAACAGAATCCGGCATGGGCAATGAATTTGTTGATGCGAATCTCCTCCGGGAGATGCGGCTGCTGATCCACCTGAACCCCTCCTTTCTGCCGTCGGGGTGTTGCATCCCGCCGGGGTCGCTCCTCCCGTTGCATTCCTCCATCACGCCGCGCTCGCTCCTCCCGACCCGGGCCTCCTCTACGGTGCGGCCGATCGGACTCTCCCGTCAGCCGCTCCTGCCTCTCTGCCCCGCCTCCGGAGTTTCGGGCCGGACGTTCCAAGCCCTGACGCGATCGTCCGGAGCGTCCGGGGCCTCCGGGTCGCCGGGGGCCTCCAAGACGCGCAGCTCCTTCAGGTCGCGGTTTTTTCCCATCGGGCTGCCCGGAATGTGTGGCTCTTCTCTCCACTTTGCTCCCGTCCGTCTCTTCACCTTCCCTTTTATCCCTACTCTTCTTCGTCACCGGTTCCTTCCTCATCATCCTGATCGAAATCCTGATCAGATCCCTCTGATGCTTCGATTTCTGTTTCTGACATTTCCGTTTCCACCGCCTTCCCATTCCCCTCTTCTTTCACTTTCAGGAACGCTTCCAGAATTTCGTCGGCATCCTCCTCCTGCTCCACCAGCTGACGTTCCAGCAAGAGCTTGCGCTGCTCGGCCATATCATCATCACGGAGTATCTCCTCAATCTCCCGCGGCCGGGGGAGCTCATCCACACTGTTCAGTCCAAAGTGTCGCAAAAAGTGGTCGGTGGTCTTGTAGAGCAACGGCCTGCCGGGCAGATCCGCACGTCCGGATACCCGGATCAGCATCTTTTCCAGAAGCTGGCGGACAATGTAGCCGGAATCGACTCCCCGGATCTGATCGATCTCAGGCCGGGTGATCGGCTGCCGGTAGGCGATGATCGCCAGAGTCTCAATAGCCGACTGCGAGAGTTTCCGGTAGGCATTCTCATGCTGAAAAATGCTCAGCCATGGATGAAAACGCTGCCGGGTGGCAAATGTGTATCCACCGCCCGCCTCGCGGATCCGGAACGCCAGATCGTTTTCATCGTAGCGGCGGTTCAGCTGATCAACGAGTCCTGCCACCGTTTCCTTGTCCAGCTGGACATTCTCATCCCCCTGCTGGATGATGGCGATGATGTGCTCCCAGGAGATGGGATCGGGACTGGAGAAGATCAGCGCCTCCACCACCGATACCAGCCGGGTGCCATCGACAAAACGGTAATCAGACATAAGTTCCGAACTTGCTGGTTGTTGGGAATTCAGCGGGATTGAGCCTTGAACGGAATCAGAGGATCCTGTAAAAAAGAAGGTCCTCTACAGAGGGAATGACCGCACCTGTCCGCTGTGTTTTCTGATGCTGTTTTCTGTTGATACGGTTGATGCGGTTGATGCCGGAAAGGCCGTCACAAAGTACCATTTCCGACGGAAACGAGGAAACGAATTGCTGCCGACCGTTGAATCGCCGAGGGATGATGCGGCTACTCCACCGCATCCACGTCCACCGCAATCCGGACCGACGAGCCCCCTTTCGGTCTGAGCTGCTCATATCGGGAAAATATCCGGTCAATCAGATTCTCGATCGCCTCCGCACCGAGAGCCGGCGAAACCTTGAGATGCGTCTCCCACTGCCAGAGACCCCTCACCTGCTCGATCACGGCGGGTGAAGGGCCAAGGACCGCTCCTTTCGTCACCTCCCGTACCGCTTCGCTGAAGAGCTCGGCCACCCGGGCCGTACCCCTTTCCGACTCTCCCCTGAAATGGAAGACGATCATCCGGGAAAAGGGAGGATAGCCCAGCATCCTGCGTTCGGCCAGCTCCTTCTTGGCAAAAGAGGGATAGTCGTGCTCTGCGGCAAACAACACCGAATGGTGATCCGGTTTCCAGGTCTGGATGAATACCCGGCCCTCTCTCTCCCCGCGGCCGGCTCGACCCGCCACCTGGCTCAGCAGCTGGAAGAGCCGCTCGCCCGAGCGGAAGGATGGAAAGGCGAGCTCGGTCTCCACACCCAGCACCCCCACCACAGTCACCCCCGGGAAATCGAGCCCCTTCGAGACCAGCTGGGTCCCGATCAGGATATCGGCCTCCCGGTTCAGGAAACTCTCATAAATCCGGCGGTGGCTGTGCTTGCCGGAGGTGGTGTCCCTGTCCATCCGAAGCAGCCTCGCTTCGGGAAAGAGCGCCGCGATCTCCTCCTCGATTTGCTGGGTTCCGCTGCCCACCGCTTCCAGCTTTTCCGAATCGCACTCACTGCACCGGCTCTCGGCCCTCCTCGAATAGCCGGTGTAGTGGCAGAGCAGAAGGTTCCGGTTCTTGTGCCAGGTGAGGGCGACGGAGCTCTCCGGTCCCATCGGAATGTGGCCGCACTCCCTGCAGAGAAGATAGGATGCGAACCCCCTCCGGTTGTAGAGCAGGATGATCTGTTCCTCCCGGGCCAGAGCCTCCCGGATCTCCTCGAAGAGCCTCACCGTTAGAGGGCCTCTCATCGCCCTCCCATACTCCTTCATGTCGAGGACATCCACCTTCGGCAGCTTTCCCGAGGGG
Source organism: uncultured Balneolaceae bacterium (assembly GCA_964440655.1). Lineage (GTDB taxonomy): Bacteria > Bacteroidota > Rhodothermia > Balneolales > Balneolaceae > CAYTTA01. The sequence goes on along the minus strand of CAYTTA010000030.1, from coordinate 9,462 downwards.
CGGGAGGAGAGACGCAGGAACGTATGCTTCTTCCTTCGGACACCGTTCAGGGCGGCCATCGAAGGGGTGGCCGAGCCCATCACCACCACCGCCCCTTCCATCTGCGCACGCATCAGGGCCACATCGCGAGCGTGGTAGCGGGGGGCGGGATCAAACTGCTTGTAGGAGCTGTCATGCTCCTCATCCACCACGATCATCCCGAGATTCCGGACCGGGGCAAAGACGGCCGACCGGGGCCCGATCACGATCTGCTTTTCACCCGATTGCAGGCCCGACCAGGCCTCATGCCGCTCGCGGTCGTTCAGGCGGCTGTGCAGAACGGCAATCCGGTTGCCGAAGACCCGCCGGAACCGCCGGACGGTCTGTGGGGTAAGAGCAATCTCCGGAACCAGGATCATTCCTCCCCTGTCCAGTGAAAGGAGATGGCTCAGGGCGTGAATGTAGACCTCGGTTTTTCCCGACCCTGTCACGCCGTAGAGCAGCATGCTGCGGAAACTTTTCTCATCCAGGGCTTCCCGGATGGTGTCATAGACCTCCTGCTGCTCCTGCGAGAGGGTTACCATCGGGCCGTTCCGGCCGTCGTCCTCCATCGCCGGAGTCTCCTCCAGAGGGAGCTCTTTCGCAACGATCAGCCCCTCCTGCTGCATCCTCCGCAGGGAGTAGTCGGTCACCCCCTCCAGCTGCAACAGCTCCTGGTGGGGCGCCGGAAGTCCGGTTTCAAGCAGAATCTCCAGGGCCGCCGCCCAGCGACGTCCACGGTTCTCTCCGGCGATCCGGAGGATCTCCTCCGTCCCTGCTCCGTCTGCCCAGGTCCAGTGCCGTGCCGTCCGGGCTTCGGGACTCCGCCGGGGCACTTCCAGCACCTCCAGGATCCCTCTACGGATCAGGGAGTTGAAGGGGCCGGACAGCCCCCCGGCTCTCCACCGTTTTCTCGCTTCGGTCAACAGGCAGCCCTCCCTTCCGATCTCCCGGAGGATCTCCTCCTCTTTGGGAGCAGGATCAAAGCCGACGGCCGGTTCACCGGGTGTGACCCTCACCCATTTGTCCGCGACAAAATTGAGCCCTGCCGGCAGGGCAGCCTGGATCGCCTCCCCCCAGGAGCAGTAGTAGAATCGGTGAATCCATTCGGTAAGGCGCAACATCCCTTCATTCAGCACCGGATCGGCATCGATCACCTCCGTCACGGGGCGGGTCCGGAAGGAGGGCTCATTGCCATGTACCCGGACCACCATGCCGATCACCTGTTCCTTCCGGAGCGGGACGAGCACACGCACCCCCGGGCGGAGAGTCATTCCGTCGGGTATCTGATAGGTAAAGACCTTCCGGACGGCGGTCGGAAAGGCGATGTCTGCGTAGGGAAAGGACATGACGCCAAACTATCGAATTCCGCCGAAAGAAGAACGGGCAGATCCCTGCGAACGCCTTCCGGAACCCCTCCCGGATTTCAGTTGTTGCTCTCTTTTTCGTTTCTTTGTACATCAGAAAGCAGCAGAAACTACAGCAATCCTACAGCGGCATTTGGCAAACATGAAGCAGACCCATCCGGAAACCAGAGAAACCGGTTCCATCCGAAACGATTCACTCGGGGCAAAGAAGAATTCCGCCACCATACTGATCCACTGTCCGGACCGGAAAGGACTGGTGGCCATGATCACCCGGTTTCTTGCCGAACACAACGGCAACATTCTGGACATTGACCAGCATGTGGACAAGCATCACCAGGTCTTCTTCATGAGGGTGGAGTGGGATCTGGAGGGATTTGACATCCCGGCCAACCGGATCGGCGAGATTTTCCAGAAGGAGATCGCCGGGCCTGCCGGACTGAAGTGGCAGCTCTTTTTCAGCCGGGACATTCCCAACATGGCGATCTTCGTCTCCAGATTCCCCCACTGCCTGCATGATCTGCTGGCCCGTCATGATAGCGGAGAGCTGGAGGTGAACATCCCCTTGATCATCAGCAATCACGAAGAGCTGCGGCCTCTGGCCGAGCGCTACGGCATCGATTACCACTGCATCCGTGTAACGCCGGAAACCAGGCAGCAGGCCGAGGCGGCGCAGCTGGCACTTCTTGAAGAGCATCAGATCGACTTCATCGTGCTGGCGCGCTACATGCAGATTCTCTCCGATGATTTCATTGCCCGCTACCCCTCAAGGATCATCAACATCCACCACTCCTTCCTGCCCGCCTTTCCGGGCGCAAAACCCTACCACTCCGCCTACACGCGGGGGGTCAAGGTGATCGGAGCGACCAGTCACTATGTTACCGCCGATCTGGATGAGGGCCCCATCATTGAACAGGATGTGATCCATGTAAACCACCGCCACTCCGTGGAGGATCTGATCCGGAAAGGACGGGATCTGGAAAAGGTGGTTCTGGCGCGGGCGGTCTGGTCGCATCTGCAGCGCAAGACGCTGGTGTTTGAGAACCGGACGATCGTTTTTCAGTAGGGGCAGGTACACTACTCCCGCCCGACCGGTGCCATCAGGATCCGGTTGTCGGGATCGATCCCGATCTTCGCATCATCGGGAACAGAGAGCACCGTCCCTTCCTCCGGATAGAGAACCCGTTTCTCTCCGTTCACAGACACCTCCACCGGCATCGGAAAGCGGGAGTCCGGGGGTGCTGAGGCCGGCAGCTTCCACTCCAGATGGAGCTCTCCGGCCTCCCGACGGACGGCCAGCCGTGGAAGCTCCGGTTGATGCAGATAGATATCGAAGAGCCACCCCAGATCCTCCCCTGCGAGTTCATTCACCAGCATCCGGTAATCCCGGGTCGATACAAACCTCACATGGCCACCGCCGGTCACCGACTCCATGGCCGGCTCGGGGTAGGCAAACCGGCGCAGGGAGAGGAAGAAGAGTTCATCCCCCATGACATACCGCAAGGTGTGCAGAAACCAGGCCCCCTTGAAATAGAGATCGTTCCCATGAGCGTAGATCTCATTGGAGGTCCGCGTGGTGCGTGGCAGAATCTCCCTCTTCGAATAAATCCTCTTTCGGAAGACCGCCATCATGCGGCGATAGGCGGACTCTCCTCCCAGATGTTCCGCATATAGCGCCTGCATATAGGTGCCGAACCCCTCATGAATCCAGAAATCTTTCCAATCCGCGACCGATACCATGTTCCCCCACCACTCGTGGGAGAGTTCATGCTGAAGCAGATCGTCAAACCCTGCGCCGGCTCCGTAAAGATTGTCATTGAGGAAAGTTCCTCCATAGGCGATCACCGACTGATGCTCCATCCCCAGGTAGGGTGCGTGTACCAGTCCGATCTTGTCGCCCCGGAATGGATAGGGCCCGAGGAGCTCTTCCAGGAAGCGGATCTGTCGTGAGAACTCTTCAAGCAGCTCTTCCCCACGGGTCCGGAATTCCGGCAGAACCCAGAAGGCGGTCTCATATCCGGTTCCGGTAACGCTCTCATGGCGTCCTTCAAGCTGGATATAGGGAGCCGCGTTCAGGGTGATGTTGTAGTTGCTGATCGGAGTGGAGTTGAACCAGTGCCAGGTTTTCCAACCCGGACCGGCATCGGTGACTTCCTGAAGCCGGCCGTTGGAGATGGCGGACAGCCCCTCGGGAAGGGTGAACCGCAACGTGACTGAATCGGGTTTGTCCGAAGGGTGGCTCTTGCCGGGCCACCAGAGCCAGGAGCCGCTGGTCTGGACCGTCACTCCGATCCATGGCTCTCCGGCAGGGGTCCGGTCCCAGACAAAGCCGCCCTCCCAGGGGGGATCCCTCGAGATGCGGGGGCGGCCTCCATAGGTGGTTGCAACCCGGACCGATTCCCCCGCCTGCAGGGTCCGGGAGAAAAAGATCCGCACCCGCCTGGTCTCATCCCGATGGTATTCAAGATCGGTGTTTGCCGGGCCGCTCACCTCCCGGATCGTTACAATCTGCAGCCCCGGATCGAGATCCAGAATGAGCATGTCGGTGGGATGGACAATTTCGGCACTCATGGTGACGGTTCCGTGGATCGACCGCTGGTCCGGATCGATCTTCAGGTCCAGTTCGTAGTGCTTCACATCGTAGGCTGCCTCTTCATATAGAATCTCTCCTCCCGACTCATAGATCAGTTGCTGCCCCGGCGCCGTCACGTTCAGCAGCAGAGATATCGACAGGCATGTGAAAAGAGTCCGACCCCTGCAAAAAGGGAGCCGGCGGCGCTTTCGGGTACCATTCATCTGCAAAATCGGTTCCGCAAGAGACATTCCGGGAGTGATGTTGTTTTTCTCATCCTTGAAGATGGGATATCGAATCCTCTTATTCCACTAATGGGTTTCGGCGGCCGGTTCCGTTCACGGATTCTGAAATGCCGGGCTCTTTACTCAAAGGACACTGTCCGAAGCATCTCCACCATCGGTGAATCCACCCGTTGCCGGATCCCTCTTCACCGGATGTGCGTTTTTAGCCCGATCAGCCTTATCTTGTCTCCCTTTCCGGTTCTTCGATGAATCATCCCGCCGGAATGAACGCAAACTGCACGATCTTCTCATGGCAAACCCTCGCTACACCACGCATCACGGAATGACCGACATCCTGCCGGACGAGGTCGGAAAATGGCAGGCACTGGAAGAGCTGATCCGCTCCGAAGCGAAACGGTTCCATTTCGAGGAGATCCGTACTCCGATCCTGGAGCAGACAGAGCTGGTGGTCCGGGGAATCGGGCAACTCACCGACATCGTCTCCAAGGAGATGTTCACCTTTTCCCGCGGCGAAGACAACTACGTTCTGCGACCGGAGTGCACCGCGCCGGTAGCCCGCGCCTATGTAGAGCACAGGCTGGATCAACGGGGCGGAACGCAGAAGCTCTTCTACATCGGACCCATGTTCCGGGCCGAACGACCCCAGAAAGGACGACAGCGGCAGTTCCATCAATTCGGTGTGGAGGTCATGGGAAGCGACGATCCGGTAGCCGACGTGGAGACCATCTCCTTCATGCTCCGGATCTGTGACCGGATCGGCATCACCAACACCCGGCTGAAACTCAACTCCGTCGGGGATCCGGAGAGTCGGGAGCGTTACAAGAAAGCCCTGATTGGCTACCTGGCACCGCACCGGGAGAAGCTCAGCGAAATTTCCAGGCAGCGGCTGGAGCGGAATCCCATGCGGATCCTCGACTCCAAGGAGCCGGAGGATCACTCCATTATCGAAAAGGCACCCAGGATCGGGGACTATCTGAGCGAGGAGTCCGCCTCTCATTTTGAAAAGGTCCTGCGGCTGCTTGACCGGCTGGGAGTGGAGTACGAGATCGATCCATTCCTGGTGCGGGGACTGGACTATTACACCCGCACCGCCTTTGAACTCACCAGCCCCGATCTCGGATCACAGGATGCGCTCGCCGGTGGCGGACGCTACGATCTGCTGGTGGAAGAGATCGGTGGACCTCCCACGCCCGCGGTCGGATTTGCCGCCGGAATGGAGCGGCTGCTGATCGCCTGCGAGGAGCTGGGAATAGAGATTGCCGCGGCGCGAAGCGTCGATCTTTATATCGCCACTCTCGGGGAGTCTGCCCGCACCTGGGCTCTGGAGACCCTTCCCCGGCTTCGAAATGCCGGCTATTCGGCAACCATGGATTACTCCCGTCGTTCCATGAAAGCGCAGATGAAAGAGGCCAACCGGGAGAACGCACGGTTTGCCATCATCGTGGGTGATCAGGAGCTGGAGAGCGGACGCTACACATTCCGCGATATGGAAGCGAGCGAAGAGAGTTCACTCAGCCTGGATGAGATTCTGCAGGAGCTTGAAAACAGGCTTTGAAAGCCACCTGATCGGTACTCATCAGCCGGCCCGCAAAGGCTTCAGGATGACCATAGTTTACAGACATCCGCCTTGCGTATTCTGCGGTCATTCATCCGGTACATTCAACTCGGAAAGCTCCTCCAATGGCAGTTGATAACCCTCAAATCCAGAATCTTCGGGAGCCAGGTCTTCAGATGATCCCATCCCCTTCAGAATATTCCAGGGTGTCAATGGGGAATCTAATTCAGCCAGTTCTCTTTCCAGGCTTCGGGTAAAAAGTTCCTTCAGGCTGATTCCCTCTTTTACCGCCTGCAGTTTGGCTTTTTTCAGCAGATGATCCGGTATGTCAATCGTTGTTCGCATAAACACATATTATCATATTTATGACTCTCTTCAAATGATAACGCCCGAACTTCTTTTTTTGTATGATCATCACTGGACCACATTCCTTACGAACCAATCATATTTCTCTTTCTCTCACGTGTCCACTACTGTGATTCTCAGGATTTACGTATTGAAAATGATCACAGGGCAGGTGGACATCTGCAGGATGTTGGCCACACGCGGCCCCAGATAGAGCCGATCGGATCCCGGCCTTACATTGGTCCCCACAATAACAAGGTCCATTCCCTGATTTACGAAATCGGTGATCACCTCCTCCGGGCTCTCACCCTGCCGGACCACCGCATCGGTCCTCACCTGATAGGCATCCCCCAGTCGTTTCAGCTCATCGACCATATCCTGGGCCAGGGAGATCTGACGCTCGATACTTCCCATATCGATGCGGGCCGTGATCCGCGGACCGATTGTCACCACATTCAGCGCGGTTACATGATGCGTGCCTTCCGATTGCGAGATGAGATAGGCCATCTCCGCCGCATTCTTGGAGGCCTGGCTTCCGTTGGTGGGAACCAGGATGCGGCGCGGATACCAGTCCGGTCCCACATTCCCCGCCTTTACCACCATGGTGGGGCAGGGGGAGAAACGGACCAGGTAGTCGACGATCGGACTGAAGAGATACTCATCCTCCGTTGTCTTTTCCGTCGCTCCCAGAACAATCAGATCGTAATCTTTTTTGGCTTCATCAAGAATGGCATCGCCAAAGCGGTCGCTCTGCACCACCTTGGTCACCACCTCCATCTGATTGAAATGTTCCTGGAGATCCTTCAGGAACTCCTCCCCCTCAGCGCGGCTGTCCCGGTCGGTCACCGTCATCAGGGTGACCGAAAGCTCCTTGTCCCGGCCGATCAGCCCCAGAATGGTCGATTCCAGCTGCAGTCCCCCCCGGTTGCTTTGATCTTTCCGCACCCGGACCGGAACCAGAATCCGGTGGATGTCGGCCACCAGGCTCTCGTTCTCCAGCTCCTCCTTCTCCAGACGGGCCTTCTCCTCCTCCCCGATCTCCACCCGCTGCAACACCCACCGGAGGGCGAACGGTGCCATCAGGGAGGTGGCAATCGCCATCACCACCACAATGGAGAACATATCCTGGGAGAGGATGCCCAGTCGCAGACCAATGGTGGCGATGATGATCTCCATCGCTCCCCGGGCGTTAAGGCCGGCGCCGTAGCTCAGAGCGGTCCAGTGGTCCTTCCCTCCGATGAAACGGGCTCCGGCATAGGTTCCGATCACCTTCCCCGTCGTGGCGATCAGGATCACCACCAGCGTGATCAGCAGCAGCCCCGGATCCAGCAGGTTGATGATGTTCACCTTCAGGCCGGCGACAGCAAAAAAGATCGGCGTGAAGACCGCCACGGAGATGCTCTCCAGTTTCTTGTGGACATCTTCGGGCAGCCGTGGCATCATTCCGAAGAGGATCCCCATGATGAACGTGCCCAGAATCGCCTCCAGATGGAGTGCCTGGGTGATCGCACCCCAGAGAAACGCCATGACAATCACCAGGGTGAGCAACCGGTCCTGGCTGATGATCTCATCCTGCACATAGGTAAGCAGCTTCCGGACCAGCCAGCGACCCAGTGTGAAACTGAGGATCAGAAAAGCCACTACGCTTCCTACAATCTGCAGCACGCTTCCTGCCGTCACCGCATCGCCGGCGGCCAGACCCGCCACAATCGAGAGGAGAATCCAGCCGGTCGTGTCGTCACTCATGCCCGCCGCCAGAATGGTCTGGCCGATGTCCCGGCGCATCAGATTCATATCCATCAGAACCTTCGCAATGACGGGAATGGCGGAGATGGCCAGAGCCGTTGCGATGAAAAGCGAGAAGATCAGCCTCTGGTCCGAATCTCCAAGAAGGGTTTCAGGAAGATACTGCCCCAGGATGAATCCGCTCGCAAAGGTGACGGTGATCCCCCCCACCGAAACACCGATCGCGGTTTTCGCATGACGCTTGATCAGCTGGATATCGGTCTCCAGTCCGGTGATCAGAAGCAGGAACATGGCACCCAGCAGACTGAGAAGCTCGAGCAGATACCCCTGAGTCTCATTCGCCGGGATGATCAGATCGCCCACCAGGGGAATGGCACTGCTGATCAGGGACGGGCCCAGGAGAATCCCCGCCATGATCTCTCCGACCACGGAGGGCTGGCCCAGTCTCTGGGCGATCTCCCCGCAGGTCCGGGCTGCAAGCAGCAGGATGCCCGCCTGAAAGACGAGCATGAGGATATCATCATGCGGGGCGGCTGAAAAAATGTCCATCATAAAATTCTGTTGTCATGGGTAACCCGGATCCGTCCCATTCGATTCCGGAAAACAAGCCGGGCCAAAATATCCTTTTTCACTCCGAATCAAAATCACCGGGATCAGCACCGGCATGGCACTCCCCCCGTGACAGTAGCGGCCCGCTACAATATCTCATTTTTCCCTGGTCAATGCGGCACAATTTCATCCGCGGATCGGGCGGGGAGCGATCATGCTGTTTTTTTTGATTCCTTTGCACAAAATGATTATTTCCGGTTCCGAAGATGATCGACATTAAAAAACATGAAAAGTGATGTACCCGAAGAATCAGACGACTGGAGAAGATTTGCGGAAGAACCGGCGTGACTTCCGGTTTCCGGAAGTGCGGCACCGGATCGGTGCCGCGATTCTCATCTGGGGTTTCTCCATTGTTACCGCAGCCACAGTTTCGATCACACCCCTTCAGGGTCAGAACAGTCCGGTGGAAGCGGTAACCGCTGAGGTTCACAGGGCTGATGTCGAGAAAGAGATCCGCTTTCTGGCAGCCGATGAGTTCCAGGGACGGCTGACGGGCACCTCCGAGCTGGACCTGGCAGCGCGCTACATTGCGGAGAGTTTTCAACGCTATGGAGCCGTTCCGGTTCCGGGAGAGGAGAGCCATCTGCAGCCTGTCCCCTTTCAGCGGACCGCGGTTGCCCGCTCTGGCACCATTCAGATGGCAGATTCCACATATCGGCTCAAAGAGGACTTTATCGCTCTGAATGCACATTTCGGAACCTACGAAGGGGAGCTGGTCTATCTCGATTCCGGTGACATAGAGGGAATGACGGCCGGTGATCTGTCGGGCAAGGTGGTGGTTACACCGGCAGGAGTCGCGGGACAGATCACCCCCCAGCAGTGGCTCCAGAGTGCGCCCCCCAAGAACCGGCAGCTCCGTAGACTGGGGGCGGTGGCGGTGATCGAGCTCTTTGACCACCGTCACTTTCCATGGGAGCTGATTGCGGACTACATGAGTTCCAGCCGGCTTGTTCTGGATGAAGGATCGATTTCTGACGGAGAGGAGCTGCCCCACTTCTGGCTCAATGC
>CAYTTA010000029.1:2788-29659 GCA_964440655.1 uncultured Balneolaceae bacterium | reverse complement strand
GACGCTGGATATCAAGGGTCAGGATCTGGTGAACGGCCTGCCGAGAACGCTGAAAGTCACCTCTCAGGAGGTCCGTGAGGCGATCTCTCCCACCGTGGATCTGATCGTAAATTCGGTGATCAAATCTCTCGAACAGGCACCCCCTGAATTTGCAGCGGATATCCTGGATAACGGAATCACATTGGCCGGCGGCGGGGCGCTTCTCAAGAATCTGGACAAGCAGATCACTCTGCAGACCGATATCCCGTCCCAGGTTGCCGAAGATCCGCTTACAGCCGTGGTCCGGGGAACCGGTATGATCCTGGACAATCTGGACCGCTACCGGAGCATCCTCTACTGATTGGCAGGATGGAGGAGTGCGACCGGAGACGACGGAGCGACCGGAGCCGCTCTGTCACTAAAGCAGCTCCTTTCTCAGGATCGCGGGATCCCGGGGAGAGAGCATTCCGAGCGGGACATCAAAGACGGTGATGGCCCCGCTCCGCCCCTCCCTGCCCATCCTGTAGACGGCCCGGGCAAAGGCCACCATCGCACTGGCGGTGAACTCGGGATTGCTCTCCAGGGCAAGTTCAAATTCGATCCGCTGATGATGGCCGTTTCCGGACCGTCCGGAACGGACCACTCTCCCTCCGTGCGGCATCTCTGAATGATTCTGCTCGAACTCTTCAGCCGTGATAAAGTGGACACTGGTCGGATAGGGCGCAAAATAGTCGGGCATTGTTTTGATCGCCCGCTCCACATCGCCCGCATCCGCACCCTCCTGCAACACCACGTAGCAGATCCGCCGGTGCATTTCGGTAACCTGCAGATCAGGCTCTGTTCCTTCCCGGATCTTCTCCAGTGCGGAGTGATCCGGCAGGGTGTACTGGACCCCCATTTTCACCCCCGGCACACGTCGAACGGCATCCGAATGGCCCTGGCTCAGCCCTTTCCCCCAGAAAGTGTAGGTCCTGCCTGCCGGCAGAACGCTCTCCCCCAGCAGGCGGAGCATGGAAAAAAGTCCCGGATCCCAGCCGGTGGAGATCAGACTGAGCCGCCCGTTCTCTCTGGCCACCCGGTCTACCGACTCAAAGTATTCCGGAATTTTCGCATGGGTATCGTAGCTGTCCACCGTATGAAACCAGCGGGCAATTTCGGGAGTCTGAACCGGCAGATCCCTCGCTGATCCACCGCAGAGAAGCATCACATCTATCCGATCCTGCCAGGAGGCGATTTCATCGTAGTGAACGGCCGGCACACTGCTCGTCACTTCGGAAGGGTCACGCCGGGAGAAAACAGCAACCAGTTCCATATCCGGCTGCTGGGAGATCGCCACTTCGGCTCCCCTTCCCAGATTGCCATAACCTGTAATGCCTATTCGAATTTTGTTGGAGGGACTCATCTGGAAGTTTTTTGGATGATGTGGAAAAAACCGCGCCAAGATAAGAAAATCGGGGTTTTTTAACGACGGGGATCTTGATTCCCTCCCTTGCCAGGGTCCGGACTTCTTTGAATCTTCCGTTGCTCTTATTCATGAAAATATGACCTCTCTCTGACCAACCCCAGGACAGACCGTTCCATGTACCGAACCAATACTCATTCCACCCCTGACCATGCCCCGACGTTCAAGGTAACCCGGGACGGATTTCTGCTCACCCTTACAACCGCGGTGGTTGTCGGACTGCCCGCCCTTGCCATCTGGCAGCAGGATCCCCTGCTCGGACTCTTCTCCCTGGTCGCGATCCTGGGATCAGCCTGCTACGGGATCTACGGTTACCGGATCGATGAAGATGCTCTGCATGTTCTCCGTCTGGGCTGGACGAAGAAGTTTCCGCTCGCCGAGATCCGGCAGGTCGAGATTCTTCCCGATGCCATGGCCCGGTCGATACGGGTCTGGGGGAATGGCGGCATATTCGGATACATCGGCCACTATCGTAACCGGAAACTGGGGAAATACAGAGCCTACTCCACCCACCTTCGGAAGACGGTGGTGATCACCACCCGCGATGAGACACGCTGGGTGGTTTCACCCGAAGATCCTCAGAGATTTGTCCAGGCTCTGCAGGATGCGCTACCCCGGGCCTGACGCTCACTTCTTCATTCCTGACAGCACCTCGGCGATCGTCTCGGAAACCGGCGTAGTCGGCCGTCCGATCAGCTGTGACAAATGCCGGCTCTCGTTGAAGAGATCGCCTATTGCGGCACCGGAATCCCAACTGGCAATCGCCCCGGCCAGACCTTCATCCAGACCGAATCCGGCAAGCGTTTTTGCATACTCCTCGACCGGCAGATTCCGGTAGGGAATGGTTCTGCCCACCTGCCGGGAGAGCTCTTCCGCAATCTCACTCAGCGTAAGGGCTTCATCCCCGGCCAGTTCGTACACCTTCCCCTCATGTTTCTCCTGCCCGTCGACCAGGACGGCAACAGCTGCCTCGGCGTAATCCTTTCTGGGCGCAAGGGAGATGCGACCATTCCCCGCGGAGCCGATCATGGCTCCGGCCTCTACCGCAGCCGGAATCGATGCCGTGTAGTTCTCGGTATACCAGCCGTTTCGCAGGATTGTCCAGGGAATGCCCGACTCCTGCAGAGCTGTTTCAGTCTCATGGTGTTCTTTGGCCAGACCGATGGAAGAGTTGTCGGCATGAAGCAGACTGGTGTAGACAATCCAGCGGATACCGCTTTTCCTGGCGGCGTCCAGAATATTGAGGTGCTGACGAACCCGTTTCCCCACCTCACTCGCCGAGATCAGCAACAGGGTGTCCACACCATCCAGCGCGGAAGGATCGGGTTGATCGTAATCAAATGTCCGTACCTCCACACCAAGGTCGGCTCCCTTTTCGGGAGAGCGGGCAAGAGCAACAATGTTCTGTGCGGGAATTTTCGCTTTCAGTCTGTTTATCACGATTCGGCCAAGCTGGCCGGTGGAACCGGTTACGGCTATTTTCATGATTCTTCTCCATTTGGTTTATTTGCCTTCAAAATAACAAATCAGTTTGTCGTTCGTCCTGCAGATTTTCATATTGACTCTATAACCTTTTGAACAACAATCAGATAAAACAAATTCTGAAGAGATGAGAAAACGAACCCTTCTTGGTCTGCTCTGGATAATGCTGCTTTCCATCGATCCTGCCGGAGCCCAGCCCTCCCCATCCCACCTATCGGAGCAGCTTGTCCAGAGAAACAACGCACATCTGTCGAGGATCGACAATCTCATCATGACCACCGAATTTCTGGGCTTTACAGCAACCACACGCTATGTAAAAACCGAGGAGGACGGGCTGTTGGGACTCGAACCGGTCGATGAATCCGAATCGGGTGTCGAGATCCAGACGGCAAACAGGGATATGGTGGAGGCTGTGCGATCCGCCAGTTCCATTACCCGCGATCAGGTGGATGGCTTTGCCGCCTGGAAAGTGGTCATCGATGATACCGAAGTACTCCGGAGTCTGGAGAGCGGGCACGGCTATGAAGAGGAGATCTCCGAGGTGAAACGGGTGACGCTCTGGCTCGACAGCGGGGAGCTCATCCTACGCAAGATCTATTATGAATCACTCGATGAGGATGGGAATCCCCTCAATCTGGAGATCCTGATGAAGGATTACCAGACCTGGCAGGGTCTTCCGCTTGCCCACACCATGGAGATGAAAATCGAAGGGATGGAGTTTCAGATCTCGGAAGAGGAACTCGAAGAGGCGCTGCGGGGTCTGGCCGAACTGGAGGAGCAGCTGAGCCAGATGCCGGAAGCCCAGCGAAGGATGTTTGAAGAGCAGCTCCGCCCCCAGATGGAGATGTTCCAGCAGATGATGGGTGGAAGTGCGGAAGAGCGGGGCAGGATGGTTATCCGGATCACCGATGTACTGGTGAATCAGAATTGAGTCACAGCACAGGAAGTCCGTATCAGAACGGAGCAAAACGAAACAGTCGGAGTACATGACCTTTTTCAGGCCGCCCGAGAGTTTCCGTATAAGTGGCGGGTAAAAAAACAGGCCTGCATCAGACCGGAATAATAAAAATCCGGAGTGATGCAGGCCTGCTGGTGTCCTTCAGAGTGAATGTCTGGTTGGCTCTCTGTTCAGGCGCTGACGAAGAGCCATCCAATCTTCGATTGCAGAGGATCTCTCCCATGCATCCGCCTCTTCTCTATCCCGGAGGGTTGATCAGCATGAAACCGGCGGCAACAAGCGTCGGGAGAATCGCATAGAGAAGCAGTTTCCCCGGAGAGACTGTGCCGTTTTCAAAGTTCCCCTTCAGAATCGAAAACCCTGCCGGGTTCGGCGCGTTCGCAATGACGGTCAGACCACCTCCGGTTACCGCACCGGCTACCAGCATGTAGCGCCAGAGATCACTGGTGCCTGTTACAAGCGAACCGAGATAGGTGAGCGCCGCATTATCCGTAACCGCGGTAATGCTCAGGGAACCCCAAAAGAGGACCAGTGGGGGAAGTCCGCCCAGTAGATCCTGCAACCACCACTGCTGCAGCCCTCCGAGGGTGACAAGACCTGCAAGGAAGAAGCCGACCATCAATCCTTCGGTAATCATCAGTTTGTCCTGATGCTCGTTATAAGCCTGCGTAAATCCGATAAAGAGGAGCAGAAGGGCCATGAATACGGCGGGATGGTGTGAAAATACAACCACACCGGCAAGGAAGAGCAGGTGAATCAGGATCGTACCGGCCGGAACATGGTTGACGGTCCCTGCTTTTGCAACGTTGGCAACGTCGGAAAACTCACCGCCAAGCAGATGCTTTCGATAAATAAAAGTCAGGGCAATGGCATTGATAAAGACCGCCAAAGCAGCGCGCCAGCCGAAGTTCGTAAGCATGAACATGGTACTCCATTCGAACGGCTCTCTCACCATCAGGACGGGCGGAGCGGCAAAATTGGTGAGTACTCCCCCGATCGATACGTTTACGAACAGTACAGCGATCGTGGCATACTTGAAGCTGGAGTTGGAGCTTTTGGAAAAGTAGGCATCACGCAGCAGCAGAGCGGCCAGGGTCATTGCTGCCGGCTCAGTGATGAACGATCCTGTCAGGGGAACCAGGCTCAGCGTGACAAGATACGTTGATATTTCCTTGGGCAAAGGCAGGACACCCGCAATGGTGCGGATCGCCCGTCCGACACCGTCCAGAATGGGACGGCTTGCCGCGACCACCATGATTGCAAAAACAAACAGGGGTTCGGTAAAATTTCGTGTATCGATGTAGTCCAGTGCCTCCCCGGTGCCGGCCGCAATCGCCATCACCACCAGAAGAATAAAGGCCCAGACACCAAAAACGGCCTCAACTTCAGCCAGGTAGTGCCAAAGTCCTGCATGCCGCCCCCCTTTCTCTGCCAGCTTGGCAAAAAAGGAGACTGAAAACGTGTGTATTACGGCTACCGCAAATAGGACCGTCGCGATGATTTCGATGGGTTGTACAGATTCAAGCATGGTAGTCGATTCTTAAGAGAGATTCGCCAGTCAGCAATATGGGCTGCCTGAATAAAACAGGCAGAGTTTAAGTGTATCTCGAAACAGTTACAAATGGATTCGGTATAAGCAAACCCGGTTTTGGCATCTGTTGGGAGGCTACTGGCATCTTATCGTCATGCCGTCAGGATTCTGTAATCCTTTTTGCCGGAAAGAGTTGTCGATCACTCCGTACCGATGGGAAAGCCCTGTAAAACAATAAGCAAATCGTGGTGCGCCACCATCGTGATTATCTGCACCATTTGGCAGGCGACCGGTATTTTCCCTGTCAATCCCTTTCTTACTTGATGCATTATTTGATGCGTTCTTATTGGATGCGTTCTTCCTGTTCCGGAAAAAGGGATGGTTCAAGAAGCAGCCGGGCAAAGAGGGCGGCCCGCTGAAGAGTCTCTTTCAGAAAGATCCTTTCATGCCAGGCATGGGCCCCGTCTCCCACCGCGCCCATTCCATCGATTGTGGGAGAGAAGAGATTGGTAAAATTGCCATCCGAACCGCCCCCCGCCAGCACTTCCTCCAGCTCGATTCCCAACCTGCTGCCGATCCATCTGGTCTGCTGCCAAAGGATTTCGTTCGCTTCTCCCTTCTCCATCGGCGGCCTGTAGATCCCCCCGCTCACTTCGTAGATCACTCCTTCAAGTTCCGGCTTCAGCTCATGGATGGCACGTGTGATCCGTTCCCCATCCTTGGCCGACCTCACACGGACATCGACCGATGCCCGGCTCCGTGCGGCAATGACGTTGGAGCGCTCTCCCCCTTCAATCGTCCCCACATTTACCGATATCCCCCGATGGGGATCATTCAAATTGAACAGCATCTGAACGATCTGCGACAGGCCCAGAATGGCACTCACCCCCTCTTCAGGAGCCAGTCCGGCATGGGAGGGTTTTCCGGTCACCGTAATCTGGAACTGCCCCACCCCTTTCCGCTCTGTCTTGATCTTTCCGTCCAGTCCCAGGGAAGGCTCCAACACAAACGTCCGTTCCGCCCGACGGGCCCACTCGATGATCAGCTCTTTCGAATCGAGGCTACCGGTCTCCTCGTCTGTGGTGATGAGGAAAACCGGCTGGAGTGTCGGTGAAATCCCTCTTTTCCGGAGAAAGTCCATGGCGCAGACCATCATGGCGATCCCCGCCTTCATGTCATAGATCCCCGGGCCGGCCACCACATTCCCTTCCCGGGTAAAGGGCATCTCCCTGAGGGTTCCGATTGGCCATACGGTGTCACAATGCCCCAGAATGAGCTGCACGGGCAGGTCCGGGTCAAATCCCCGAGGCAAGCAGACCAGCTGACCGGCCGAAGAACGGCCTTTCACATGATGCACATCCATCCCGGTCTGTTCGAATCTCTCCCGAAGAAACCGGAAAATCCCCCCAAAGGCGGAGGGATCATCCGAGGGTGTTTCCTCCAGAACCAGCCGTTCGAGCAGATCAAGAAACTCCGACCCGCACTCGAGAAAATGGCGGGCAAACTCCCGTTCGTCCGGAACGGGCTTTATTTCCAGTTGGGAATGTTGGTTCAATCTGTCGGGTTTGCCTGCTCCGGTCTGTTCGTCCGGTCCTGGTTGCTCCTCCGGCCGGGAGCGTTCGGCGCGTCCACCCCTTCCACTACCAATATGATCGCTCATAGAGATTCTACTTCAGGAAAATCTTCCCAAATTTGTCTATCCGAATCTTATCGCCGGATATCTTTGGGAAAAGGAAAGGTATGACTCTCCTTCACGATTGCGAAACGGTCGGGATGCAGGTAGGCCAGAAGCGGGGCGTTCCGGATCAGCCGATCGTCATCCATATCATCCCCGCTGATACGGAGAGCATCCTTGTGGACATAGGCCGCAATAACCTCCCCGGCCATCAGCTCCCATTCACCAAACTCGCCATGCCGATCCACCAGCCGGCACTCCAGCTGCAAATAGGCATCTTTCAGAAACAGTCCATCGATCTGTCGGGCCGGTTCCGTAACCACCTCTTCAAGAACCCGGATCACGGGTTTGGTAAAATCCTCCTCCCGGGGTGATGCCGTGAAACTGGTCAGGACCAGCTGTTCAGGCCGGGGAAAACTGACCGTAAAGACCTTCTCACGCAGCACATTGTGATAGGTTGCCTTTCTCTTCGTATCCAGATATCCGAAATAGCGTTCAAATCCCAATGGCAGGGCAAGATGCTTCGGGGCCAGGTTATAATGCCCCTCCTTCTCCCTGCTTCCGATGACCACCAGAGAATGCACGGAGAATGTCCTCTCCCAGAACTGCTTGTCATGGGTTATTTCGATCATGTCCGAAGTGGTGTTAGCCATACTCATCCTCATGTCACTTTCACATCCCGGCCTTTCAATTCAGCCATTTACATCCCGGCATCAGCCATTCACATCCCATACCGTGTCAAGCTCCAGAATCCGGAGGATCTCAAAAAAGATCCAGGGTGGATTGATCAGCTCCAGTTTTTTCCCCGATTTCTGCCAGCGATAGAGAAAGATCACCCCTTCACTGTCAATGAGGCGACTCCGGCTCATATCCACACGGAGCCGGTCAATTCCGGACTCGTTCTCGATTCTCTTCTCCAGCCATCTCCGTACCAGCCGGTTGAAACCGGTATCGAGCGACACCACCAGTGTAGATCCCTGCTTTTCTGCTATCACGGCAAGCCTGTTGCTTCAGAGGGGATGTGCAATTCGTTCTGCCGATTCATGATACTCTCTGCCTACCAGTTCCTTGATCCGTTTGCCCGCTTCGGAATAAATATTGATCAGAGAGAGATCCAGCGATGCATGAACTTTTTGAAGACGGAGAAAATCGATCCCCCTCCGAAACCCGGGAAGCAACCCGCAATAGATGAAACCGGCTGTCTGCAGGCCGGAGTACCACTCCGGCATCGGTTCAAGCTGCAGGGGAAGGTCCAGAAAGATGGAGATCAGATTCTGCTCCTCCAGACTGAGGATCATCTCCTGCAGCACGATCAAAAAGTCGGGGCCATACCTCCAGACCGTGATCTGTGCCGTACGACGGGCATAGTCGATATTGAGATCAAGATCGGTGGAAGCTGCCAGCTGCGGCCGGTGCGGCTCTTCCGGTCGTACCTCCATGCCGAGAAGCCGGTAGGATTCCAGGATCTGATCCCGGTACCTTTCTGGGGGGTAGATCGCACCGCTGCCGGTCAGATCCAGAGGCAGATAGTCAATCACCACAGAGACCGGCTGGGGAAACTCCTCCTCGATGCCTCTGTAGACCACATCGCTGTTGTAGGCGAGCATCAGCGCCACTGAATGGAATCCTGCCCTGGCATTGACAATCTGGCTCGCCTTGTGAAGTGTCACCGCCTTCCCGAAAAGGGCGGACAACCCCCTCTCCCGTGCAATACGCACAAGTTCTTCCATCATTCGTGTCATCACTCCCCGACGCCGGTAAGCCGGCGTGACCGCCGCCTCTCCCACTTCGGCAATCCGGGAATCCTCCCCCTTCAGAACGGCAAAGTAACCGATCGCTTCACCCTCCGGCGTCTTCGCAATCACTCCCAGACGCTCCCTTTCCGAAACCGCCTGTTCGATCCGCCGCGGGAAGTAGATCTCATCCTTGGAGTAGGTGTAGCCATAGGTGCGATAGATCACCTTAGCGATCTCCTCCGCATCCTCCGGTTCGATCCGGCTGATCCTGTATTCCAGCGGCTCATCGGAAGGAGCCTTCTCTACATCCTCCAGGCGTGGCTGACTCAGCGCCGGTTCCTCCAGCAGACGGTCGATGGGCCTGCCCTGTTCATCCAACTCCCGTACCAGCCGGAACTCCTTGCCTCCCCGTCCTTTGTTGATGAAGATGAACCGGTCGCTCAACCGCTCCATGAGCCGGAATCCCGCGCCGGTGAAGTCCCCTTCCCCGGCGGCTGCCCGGGAATCATAGCGGTGGCGTTCGGGATCGAACGGCTCCCCCACTTCGCTCAGGATTACCTCCACATACCGGGATGAATGACGGAACTCCAGATCAAAGCGTCCTCTTTCATTCGGGTAGGCAAACAGGACCACATCGGTCACCAGCTCACTGACCGCAACAGCAAACCGGAGTGCATTGACGGCATTCAGCCCGCAGTTCCTGCACCAGCTGTAGGTAAAATCACACACCGGCCCGATGATCTCCTCATCGGTCATCAGCTGAAACCTGGCATCCATAAAACTCCCTGAAACAGTATCTTCCCTTGATATCGATTTTCAAGAATCAACGATCTTCCCAAATGTGCGGTTCCATTTTGCGCCCCGACCGTTACGTCCCGTTCATCACTCCACTCCCCCTGACCCTCATATTTCTGCTTCCTGTTTTTCTCTTTCCCTCGGGATGCAGAGAAGTTCCTGAAGAGAGCTCAGGCATCCGTTATCTGTGCGAAAGCGGCAACCGGATTGTTGCAACCTACACGGACTCCTCCACTGCGGTTATTGAATATAACGGGCAGAGAGTCCGGTTGAAAATTGCCATCTCTGCAAGCGGAGCCCGCTATACGGGAGGGGGGCTGGTCTGGTGGACAAAAGGCACCGGACCGGACGCAACGGCAACACTCTACCGGCATGAGCCGGGGGACCGGATGGGTGAGGTCCTGGAGCAGTGCCGGGAAGAGGCCGGGCAATGATTTTCAGGACAAAGCGTTTCGGGACAGACCACCCTTGCGGCTTGTCAGGGCAATGTCGGGGCAGTTGATTTAAAATAACAAATGGAACCAGACGCATCAGCAAGAAAAACCGTCCGGGGGATAAATCCTCTCGCACAGTGGGCCATCATCGGGGCGCTTGTGACTTTCCTCTATCTCACGGGTCTGCACACCCCCCTCATTTCGGGCGTCCAGAGGCTGATGCTCTACACCGGACTGTTCAATGCCCGGGCGGGAGAGATCGGCGCTACCGACGGCCCCTTTCTGGAAGAGCAGGACTTCTCCTTTGCCATGATGAGATCGGACGGAACCTTTGCCACACTGGGTGATTTCAGGGGAAAAGTTACGTTTATCAATGTCTGGGCTTCCTGGTGTCCCCCATGCCTCGCCGAGATGCCCACCATTGCAAAACTTCATCAGGAGCTGTCAGAGCATGAGGAGATCCGGTTCATTCTGCTCTCTGTGGATCAGGATCCGGACGCTGCAAAAGAGTTCATGAGGAAGAGCAACCATGATCTGCCCGTCTTTTTTCCGGCAACCCCCATTCCCCCGGCACTTCAGGGACGTGTCGTACCAACCAGCTACGTGATCTCTGCGGATGGACAGGTGGTCTATCGAAAAGAAGGAATGGCAGACTACAGCGCCCGAAAATTCCGGGAGTGGCTTATTGAGCTTGGTGAAGCTTCCCGGGAGTCCACTGCTGCACATGTGCACTGATCCTGCGCTTCCCTGACGAAGACCGGTTTGATGATCTGCCTGTCAGGACGGTTGGAAAAGTGCCCCTGGCAGCAATCCCTTTCCCCGCCGTTAGATTGGCTTTCAGACTAAATTCTCTTAAATTGGATTGAACGCATGTAACTCCGGTCATGAAATGCATGGGCCCTCTTCTGCTTCTTCTATCCTTTCTGACGGGAGCGGTGCAGCCAATCCTCCCCATGCTGGAGTACCACCTCTTCAAAGAGATGATCGCCGAAGAGTTGTGTGAGAACCGTGATGATCCGGAATCGGACTGCGACGGGAGCTGCTACCTTGCCGATCGGATCCATCAGGCTGAAGAGAAGCAGAGCGACATGACCCGGCAGCACGTCGACTTCTATCCCATCTATGTGACCTATGGCAAGCCGGTCATGCTGGATCTCAATCCCGGCTCCAGAAAGGCATTCTTCACGTTCGACGAATCCCTTCCAGAGATCCCCCGATCCGTTTTGACCCCGCCTCCCCGGTTTGGCTGATTCTCCGGGGGTCAGGGCAGGCCGTGTTCCCACCCCTTCTACACAAGAGTCAGAGTAATCCGGCAGCTATCCGGATCCTGTCTCTATATGGAAACCTTCTATCGAGAGGCCAGGCAGATCGCATGATCGGGGTGTGCTCATCCTGTGAAGCTCCCCCGTCCAGGCGGCCTCTCCGGAGACAGACCGGGACTGCCATCTTTCTGAACGAAAAATCAGCCGATTATGAACTGTTTTGTATCCACTCTTTCACAAGATCCGAACACCGATAACCGATTCACAGGATCGGCCAGCGGCCGCATCCGAACTACCCGTCACATAGCACTTTTTTCTGGCCTCCTCTCTCTGCTGATTCTCTCGGCCGGATGCGATACAACGTCCGGCGGGGATGACCCGGAGGAGCCGGAACTCTTCAAACTGGGTGACCTGACCGCCAACGGACTCACCCTTTCCGCCTGGTCGGAAGCCCCCCTGCAGACAGGGTACAACGAGATCTGGCTTGGGGCTCGGATTGACGGGGAACCAGTCGAACTGAGCCGGCTGGAGATGATGCCTCACATGGAGATGGAACACCATTCCCATGCCGCACCCCATGAATCCCCCTCGTTGCAGAGGGACGACCGGTACGGGCTCTACAGAGGCTGGACCATCTTCAGCATGCCCTCAGGTGAGCCGGGACGATGGGACCTGATCATCGAGGCGGAGGGTCCGGGCGGCATCACTCTTTCCGGTGCCCTGGAGATCAAAGTGGACGATTCCGGTCGCGTCAGGAGCTTCCAGACAGACAGCGGAGACGCCTATCTGCTCACGTGGATCGAACCGGTAAAGCCCCAAGTGGGCTCGAACGAGCTGGTCGTTGCGCTTCACCGGATGGCTTCTCATATGGAGTTTCCGCCGGTGGAGAATGCAGTGATCGGATTTGAACCCTGGATGCCCTCGATGGATCACGGCTCATCGAACAATGCGGATCCGGTCCATCAGGGGAACGTGTTCTACAAGGGAACCGTCAATTTCAACATGACCGGCGACTGGGAACTCCGCTTTGATCTCCGGATCGGCGAACAGAATGCCGACCGTCAGGTGATCGAACTGACTTTCTGATGATGATGCGCTCCGGCCGGTCGGCCAGCCGGCCGGACTTTTTTAGACTTCCATTTACCAAAACGGACTTCTCCGGTCATGAAACGTATCATTCCGCCCCTCTCTCTTTCTCTGCTGCTGCTCTTCTGTGGCAGCCCCCTCCTCGCGGCGACTTCGGAGCCTCTGGCCATCGGTCCCTTGGCGAAAGGAGCCTCTGCTCCGTTCCCCGCACCGAGCGCCGCGCCACTCCCCGCACCGCAACCCGAACCACCCCCTGCGCCGCTCTCCATCCATCTGCCCGCATCGGCCATTTCCGACACGCTCTACGGAACGGTTGTTGATGCGCTAACCGGTGATCCGGTTCCCGCCGCCCACCTCTGGGTGGAAGGAAGCGGAAGGGTCTCGATCAGCCGGCCGGACGGCACCTTCTCGCTGCCGGTAAACAGCCGGCACGGCACGCTGGGCATCTCCCACATCGCCTTCCGACGGGAGCATCTTCCTCTCTCCACTTTCCATTTCGATTCACCCATTCAGATCGCCCTGCATCCACGGCCTCTGGGCAATGAAGAGATTATCGTTTCGGCATCCGAGTTCCGCCAACACTGGTCCGGCATCTACAGCAGCAGCAATACCCGGCCGGTCGACGATCACATGACTTCGGTCCCCGGTCTCGACATGGTCACCCGGGCCAACATCGCAAAAGATCCGGTCGTGCGTGGCTTGCGGGACGGTCGCCTCGAGATTCTGATCGACGGGATGAGAATGACTCCCGCCTGCGTCGATGGAATGGATCCGGCAACCGCCTACATCGAATCGGACAACCTGCAGGCCATCCAGATCAGCCGGGGGCAGCAGTCTGAACTCGCCACCTCCACCGCGCCCGGAGGGATGGTCAATTTTGCCATGGTACGACCGGTGCTCAAGAGCGGATCTTCAGGCTCCGTTGAAACCGGCTACCATTCGGCAAGCCGTCAGCGCCTTCTCCAGTCATCCATCTCACACGGCAGAGACAAGTGGGCATTCCGGCTCTCCGGAACATGGCGCCGGGCCGACGATCTGGTGGCCGGAAACGGAGAGAAGGTCAGCGGATCGGGTCTGGAGAAAGGAAATCTGTTTGCTTCTCTGCTGATGCAGCCTCACCCGGATCATCACCTCTCACTGCGCTACATCGGCGATTTTGCCGGCCTTATGGGGTATCCCCGTTTGCTGATGGATACGCGACGGGCCGATGCCCACATCGCCGGCCTGCAACACAGCTGGGAGCGTCCGGGACGCCGGATCCACTCCATCACCAACAATCTCTATCTGAACCGCATTGAACACTGGATGGATGATTACGACCGGGATGTCGCCGATCGCGAAGTGATGAAAGGGATGTATATGCCGATGTATGGAGAGACACTCACTGCAGGATGGAACACCGAGGCCTCTGCCACCCTTGGAGACCACCTCTTCAGAATGAAAGTGGAAGCATGGGTTGTCGAAGCGTTTGCCGACATGCGCATGGAGCCCCTTGAACCCGGAGCCGCCGACATGAGACTGATCAACCTGGGGGATGTTTCACAGCAGAACGTTGCCCTGGCCGGCGGATGGCGTCGCTTCGGCGGCAATGGCTGGATTCTCAGCGCCAACCTGCGGCTGGAAGCCGGATCGAACCGGCTGCGTCATTCGGGTTCACGGTCCATATACATGGCGGAATATCCCGGCATGGAGAGTCTGGAGCCCTCCGATATGGGTTACATGATCGGAGCCGGAGTGGAGAAGATGCTGTCGGACCGATTCCGCAGCGGCATCCGGCTCAGCGAAGGCCGGCGTCGACCGACTCACATGGAGCGGTATGGTTACTACATCTACCAGCCGCTGGACGGATTCTTCTATCACGGAAATCCGTCGCTGGGAACCGAGCGGAGCCGCCAGGCCGATCTCTGGTTCCAGATCGGCCGGGAAGGCGGGACTCTGAACGCCACCACCACCCTCTGGGTTAACCATCTGCACAACTACATTGCCGGCGAGCGGTTTGACGAGATCTTCAAGCGGTATGCCAATATGGGTTCCGCCCTGCTTGCCGGTTTTGAGGCCGACCTGAACCTTCACCTCCCGGGACATTGGCATGCGGGCGCCTCCGCCTCCTGGGTTTTCGGACAGCACAGTGAACAGGATGAACCCCTTCCGATGATACCTCCTTTGAAGGGGACCTTTTTCCTGATGCGCGAATCGGGCGGAGTATCATGGGAGACGAGAGTCCGCTGGGCGGCACCTCAGGATCGGATCGCCCGTAAAAACAGTCTGGAGAACCGGACAGCCGGTTACCTCCTCTGGGATCTCTACGCAAGCAGATCCCTGCTGCCGAATCTGACGCTGCAGGCCGGTGTGGAGAACCTTCTCGATCACCACTATACAGACCATCTCAGCGTGAACGACATGCCGGGGGCGGGCCGCAACCTTCAGGTGGCGCTCCGGTTCACATTCTAAAGGTTATAAGTGATATCTTTTTTCAAGTTTCTTCATCCACGGAACGCGTTGCAACCGCTCTTGCATCAACCGTTTCCTGATGATCCATTGCGTCTATTACGGTCCCTGAAAACGACCCCTGAATTTTCAACTACTAAACTGCGATGTCCTGGTTTTACCTGTTTCTTGCCGGCCTGTTTGAAGTTGGTTGGGCGATCGGTCTGAAATACAGCGACGGTCTCACCCGCCTCGGTCCAACTCTCTTCACCGCGATTGCCATGCTGATAAGCGTCCTGCTGCTTGGGCTGGCCCTCAAGGATCTGCCGGTAAGCATCGCTTACCCGATCTGGACGGGTATCGGGGCGATCGGAACGGTGATACTTGGAATCTTCCTGTTCAAGGAACCGGCAACTGCTGCCAAACTGCTCTGCGTATCCCTCATACTGGCCGGAATTGTGGGTCTTCGAATTGTCGGGGAGTGATTCATCCCCTCAGCCTGAACTCCAATCGAATACGCTTTATAACCGGATACACCATATCACCACTCCTGTCCTAACCTGTCAGCCTGAAATCCCATACTCTCAACCAGACACCAATCCTGTCAGCCACAACTCTAATGAAACAAAACACCACACAATCCGCCGACGGAACCCGTATCGCCTGGCGTACAATCGGTGAGGAGAGAGGCGGGGAGCAGGCTGTCGTCATCATACCCGGAAGTCTTGACGATGGTTCGACCTGGAGAAGAGTGGCGCTTCAGCTCGCTCCTGAATTCACGTTTCACATCGTTTCCCGTCGGGGAATGGGACAGAGTGAAGATCATCCGGAATATTCGATCGAGAAGGAGTATGAGGATGTCCGACGTGTTCTGGAAGCGACCGGTGCGCAGCGGCTCATCGGCCACTCCTTCGGCGGGGTCTGCTCGCTGGGTGCGGTGCGTGAATACCCCGGGCTGGAGCGGCTCGTCATCTATGAGCCTCCGCTTCCCGTCAAAGAGCCTGTCGTTCCGGAAGACGCTCTGCTCCAGATCGAGGAGGCGGCAGAGGATGAGGATTTCGATCGGGTTGTGGAGACAGGCCTGCTCAGAGTGGTCCGCCTTCCGGCCCGCTGGGTTGAAAAACTGCGTGAGCGGGCCTCCTGGCAGGCGATGGTGGCGACCGCCCGTACCTGGCCACGGGAGATCCGAGCCCTCTATGAACTGGAGCCGGGAGTTGAAATCTATTCCTCCATCCGGACCAGAACCCTGCTTCCCGTAGGGGAGCGCACACCCGTCCATCACCGTGATGCGGCCGAAGCCCTGCTTGAGGTGCTCCCCGACGCCCGCCTCGAGGTCATTCCCGGCTCGGCACACCAGGGACAGGTCGATGCGAGAGACCATCTTACAGAGCTTTTTGCAGATTTTCTTCGCTAATTTTCTTGCGATTATTCTCCCGCCACCGATTCCCGCCACCTCGATTTCGTGTATACCGTTTCCGAGTCCGTGCGCTCGAACCCCGCGATTCTTCCGGATCCGCGGCGAACGACCGGAGGTGCACATCAACTTCCATCGGCCCGGGAAACCGATCTTCGTGCATAAAAAAAAGGGGGCGCCAGACCGGCCGCCCCCTCTACGTCTTCAGGATGCACTCTTCTAACTCACATAAGATAACTCAAGCTGTCCCGACGTCGATCAGTGTGTTGCACGGATGCCAAACTCTCCGTCCGCCTTGATGCGCACAATATTGCTGATCATCGGTGGCGGAAATCCATCGCCCAGCCCGTAGCGTGAGCGGTCGATCGACCCTTCAATCTGGATCCCGGCAACAGGTGCACCGTCTGCCATCGGATTGGCGATGGTTCCCCGGTGGTACATGGTGACGGTCTCCGTCCCGGTGACCCCCAACAGAGTCAGTTCTCCGGTCAGCTCATAGGCACCTGTTCCGATCCGTCGGATCGATGTACTTTTGAAACGCATGGTCGGGTAACGTTCCACATCAAAAAAGTCCGGACTTCTGAGGTGTTCGTCCCGAGGTTCCACCCGCGTCTGGACCGATGCGGTCCGGACCGTCAGCTCGACCACGGCATCGCTGAAATCATCCCGTGCCGAGGTGATGGTGACTTCATAGTCGTCGAAGTGTCCCGGAACATCCGCAATGCCAAGGTGGGTCACCGTGAATCCCAGAACGGAGTGAAACGGATCCGCTTCCCATACATTTTGGGCCGATGCCACGACAGGCAAGGCCACCATCATGGAGAGGATCAGCAGGTTTCTTTTCAAGGTTTTCATAGGGTATGGATTAGTTTTAGGGTAAAAAGTTCATATTTGGTTCTTCGAATCTCTTCCGGCATTCTCCGGCCGAATCGTTCCGAGGATTACGGCGGTTTATCCAATCCAGCCGTAATTCATGATCCAGCTCCGCAAGATCAGAAGTTGTTCCGGCTTCCGTAAAGAATCAGGAGCATTGCCCGGTTTCAGGGTCGCAGGCAGCGCCATCCTGGGCGGTCACCGTCTGCAGAGGTTCGGGCTTTTCATACTCCTCCCACGCCCTCTGCAGGGTCTGGACAAAAAGCTCAACGGGCTGTGCTCCGGAGATCGCATATTTGTTGTCGAAAACAAAGAAGGGAACTCCCTGAACGCCGATCTTTCGGGCCCGGTTCTGATCCTCCGTCACATCAGCAGTAAAACGGTCCGAATCGAGCATTTCCCGTACGGCGACCGGATCCAGACCGATCTCCTCGCCCAGCTTCACCAGGGTACCGATCTCGTCGATATTGAGCCCTTCGGTAAAGTAGGCTGAAAACAGCCGCTCCTCTGCCTTGTCCTGCACTCCCTGTTCGGCAGCATAGTGGGAGAGCCGGTGAGCGTTCAGTGTGTTGGCCGGGATGGCACGGTCAAAATCGTACTTCAGTCCTGCCTCGGCGGCCATCCCTGTCACCTGACCGTTGATCCGTCGGGCCTGTTCCACGCTCCAGCCTTTCTCTCTGGCCAGATATTCATGAATAGTGACCGAAGGGTCGGTCTGTACGCCGGGTGAGAGCTGATAGCTGTGCCAGCGCACTTCCAGCTGGTCGGCAAAATCGATTTGCTCCAGTGCCTGTTCAAATTTTCTTTTTCCGATGTAGCAGAATGGGCAGACAAAGTCCGACCAGATATCAACTTTCATAATACGAGGGTTTTTGTTGTTTGTCTGTATATCCGTCTGTTTTACCTTGATGTCAAGAGCTTTACGGTCATCCGTAAACATCGGAAGTCTCCTCGACCTCGGAAGACTCCCCGATTTCAACGATGAGCTTCTCCCTGTCACGGCGAACTTTCCGGGCACCCGCCAGAAAATCATTCTCGTTGTCACGGTATCCCAGGGCAAGCATCAGGACACTTCCAAGATTCTTCTCCCTGAGTCCGAGGATCTCATCCACCTTCTCCGGCTGGAACCCCTCCATCGGCGTGCTGTCCACACGCTCCAGAGCGGCAGCCGTAAGTGCCGTTCCCAGAGCCACATATGCCTGACGGGAAGCCCACTCAAAATGTTGCTCCTTCGGATGCATCTTCTGATAGTTCATCAGCGAGCGGTGGAAATCTGCCAGATCATCGACCGGGATCTCGCGTACACGGGCAATCTGCTCAATGTAGCGGTCGATGTGCTCCGGCGTGAGCTCTCGCCATGCCGCAAAAACAAGCAGATGGGAGCTCTCCACGACCTGCGGCTGATGGTTGGCCGCCGGTTTGAGCCTGTTTCTAACTTCCGGATCGCTGATGCTCAGCACGGTGAAAGGCTGCAATCCCATGGATGTGGGAGCAAGACGGATCGCCTCAAGTATTCTGTCTATTTTTTCCTGGGGTACAGACCGTCCGTTCATCCGTTTTACGGCGTATCGCCAGTTCAATGCTTCTATCACAGGCATCTCTGTTCGTTTGTTTACCATAGTTCGTTGTTCAGGTTGAAATCCGTTCAACTTCCATGTCCGGAAGAAGCGGCCACCTTTGTATCGAATCCTGCTTTTCGCGACAGCTGTTCGACCGTCTTCATGGCTCCCGGGTCCTCACCCCACAGGTGAATACGGCGTGAGTCGCCTTCCCGACTGATGCAGGCTGAAACCACCCTTGAATAGGGAAGTCCCTTTCTTACCGCCTCATAAAGGGCGGAAGCCGACTCTTCATCCGACGCGGCGATGACCACCTTCCGGGTCGACACATCCCGCATCCGCTCCACAACCTCGGGAACCATCTCTTCGGTGATCGAGAGCCAGATCACATCGGAATCCCAGGAGGCCTCGTGCCGGCACTCGTAGAGTTCAGGGCTCTCACCCTGCTTCTGCCGATCCAGCTTACGGCTCAGAATTTTCAGACTGTTTCTGTCCTCATCCATCAGAAGGAGCCGGAATCCTTTTCCATGAAACTGCCGGGAGAGGATCGAACCGATCGGAGAACAGGCTCCGATCACTGCAATACTTGGCTTCATGATGGTTTGAATGTCTGTTTCAAAATGACAGGCTCAATCTACACAGGATGGGACCACCGCTTCCTTGACATGGGTCATGAAATGCTCTTGATATTTGTCAAGAATTGCCCGAAACAGCCTGTAAAAGCCGATGGAGAAAAGAAGCGGAAGATGGTCCTGGTTAGCGGTATTGCCCCCGAACCCGGCTCAGTGTCTCCGGGGTCATCCCCAGATAGGAGGCGATCAGATGGAGAGGAACCCGGTTCAGGCAGCCGGGGTGGCGCTCCAGGAAACGCCGGTATCTCTCTTCCGCCGTAAGACCCAGAGAGTTCTCGATTCTCTGCTGCAGGGAGACGAAGGCATCCTGGTAGAGAAGACGAACATAGGTCTCATAGAGAGGGAGTGCCTCAAGCAGATGCTCATGATCCTCGCGGTCAATGATCAGCAGTTCGGAATCCTCAAGACTCTCTATGTTGTATTGGGAAGGGGTCCGGGTAAAAAAGCTGTAGAGATCGGCGATCCACCACCCCTCGAAACCGAACTGGATCACCCGGAGAGATCCGTTAAAATCGGTCGAATAGCAGTAGAGTGCCCCCTTCTCAATGAAAGCAAGCCGGTTGCAGACATCTCCCTCCTGCAGCAGATATTGCCTCTGTCTCATCCTGCGAGGCTGGAAATGGTTCCGAATGGTCTCCCACTGGCTGTCGGAAGGGGTGGTTCTGTCAAAAATGCTTTTCCTGAGCTTTTCAAACATAAAGTCTTACGGGAGCTGTTGTATACAGGAAAGGACCGATGCACCGGGCAATATACCAGAAAATCCCGTTGCTTTTTTTGAGCAACCCGCAACAGAACAGACAATTTGTTCTGTTTTCTGATGCGTTTTAATTATCATGAAGAAAGATCAGAAGCTCAGATCCAGAAAAATCAACCTATTAGCACAGAGAGTCATGGCCATCAAGTTTAAGAAACTCGAAGAGGTGGAGAAGAGGGTCGATCAACGCCTGGAACAGACGTTCCCTGCAAGTGATCCTCCGGTTTACACCCCCCTGTCTCCGGAAGCACTGGAGTACAGAAAACGGAAAAAACGGGAAGAGATGATCGACCACGAGCTGGAAGATACATTTCCGGCCAGTGACCCGACCAGTTTTCAAACGGGTGGATCGAAGCCCGGTTAAACAGAGGACTTCGGATCGTGCCGGCAGCTGACTGTTCAGAGGGTTATTCGGTACCGATCCGACGTCGATAACCAAAAGAGAACATTCTGCCTGCAAACGAAAAACAGACAACTACATCGTTTGGTTTATGAGTACTCAACGAGAGTGGTCATCCTCCATCGATCGCACAACACAGGAGTTTCTCTCTCTGCTCCGCCCACTCGACCGGGATGAGCTCAACTGGAAGCCCGGACCGAAACAGTGGAGCATTGCCCAGAATCTGGATCACCTGATAGAGTTCAACTCCTCCTTTTTTCCGATCTGGACCTCCCTGAAGGCCGGAACCTGGAAGCCTCCTTTCACCGCACGGATTCCGGGCATGGCCGATCGGATCGGAAGCTCCCTGATGACTTACGCTCTGCCGGACAGGAAGAAAAAAACCCGTACAATGTCGATCTGGCAACCGGAGCAGAGCGATCTTCCCGGTGATATTCTGGAGCGGTTTGAAACCCATCAGAAAGAACTTAAATCGCGGTTGGAGGAAACCGAACCGCTGCTTGGCAAGGGATTGATCATCTCCTCGCCGGCAAACCGGTTTCTGGTCTACAAACTGGATACCTGTTTTGAACTCCTGCTCGCTCATGAAGAGCGGCATCTGCAGCAGTGCAGAGAGGTGCTGGAGGCGATGCAGCGACATATGAACGCACACGCCGCGCATGACTGAAAACGAGCTTATCGGGGAACTGCTGAAAACCAAAGAAGAGACTCTCGGTCTCTTCCGGCTTTCTGAAAGCGAGCTGGAGAAGAGTTACGCACCCGGAAAGTGGAGCGTCCGGTACCTGCTCCACCATCTTGGTGATACCGAAAGTGTCCTTTTCGAACGAATACGCCGGACCATCAGCGAGCACCGCCCTCGCATCATGGGCTTCGATCAGGATGCATGGGCCAGAAGGCTCGATTACCGGGACCGCCCCCTTTCCCTTTCGCGGGACCTCTACACCGCCTCACGCGACGGCATCATCCACTACGTCTCCCTTCACTATGTAAAAAACGGGCAACGGGAATTTCTGCACAGTGAAGCGGGAGTCCGCACGCTGGCGCAGGAGATGGAGAAAGCCGCCACCCACAACCGTCATCACCTGGAGCAGATCCGCCGGGCCCTCTCCCGGTAGACAAGCTCTACAAAACAACAACCGCCGCCGTGGCAAGCCCCATGATCGCCGCCGCCGCCATCAGCAGGATCAGCCGGAGACTTTGACGGAACCCGGCAAAAAACGCAAACATCACCCCCTTTGAAATGGTGTTCGTTGCCGCGGCAAGGATGATTCCGTAGACCGCCGTACGGTCGCTGATCTCATAGAGGGAGAGCCGGGAGAGCGAGAGGGTGATTGCGTTAACGTCCATCACGCCCGACAGAACGGAAAGTACATAGACCCCCCGATCCCCCAGAAACTCCTGTGTCGCCGTTCCAAGAAAGAGAATGAGCGCAAGAAAAGCTCCGAACTTGAGAGCCCGGACGATGTTGAGCGGGTTTTCAAGCTCGATCGGTTCGGCCTGTACATTCTGCCTCCCCCAGAGCCACAAACCTCCTGCAAGAACAGAGGCAGCCAGAACAACGAGAGGGATCCAGAGCCGGCCGAGCAGCGGGAGATTGACGATCGCCACTTCAACCATGACCCGGAAAGGCATGATTGTGGAAGCCAGCATCACACCTGCCATGAAAATCGACTGTCCCTTCTGGCTGCGGGCGAAACCGGCCATGCTGAGAGTGACGGCTGTGGAGGAGGCAAGCCCGCCTGTGAGAGAAGTAACCAGGATCCCCTTGCGGTCATCGATGTATTTGACCGCAAAGTATCCGATAAACGAAATGCCGCTGATCAGGACGACCATCCACCAGATCCAGCGCGGATTGATCGCCTCCCACGGTCCGTACCCCTGGTCGGGAAGCAGCGGAAGCATGACCAGACTGATCGCCAGCATCTTAATACCAGCCCGGATCTCATGAGCCTCCATGCCCCGGAGCCACCGGTGCAGCTCCGGTTTGGTTCCCAGAATCGCAATCACCCCGACCGTGGTACCCAGCGCATACATGTAAAAGCCCAGGGCAGCCCACGCTCCGAGCCCGAATGTGATCAGTTTGGTATAGGCCGTCGTGGTTCCGATGTCGTTGCTGTTGCGGGTGTCAACCAGATAGGAGGTGACGGTCATGGCCGTCATGGCCAGAAATCCGGCCACCAGCACCCACTCCCCCGTCCGTTCATGCAGAAGACCGCAGATCCCCCCGAAAATTCCGATCAGGGTGAATGTGCGGATTCCGCCGATGCGGGCGCCGTCGGCTTCCATCTTCCCCTTCCACCCCCGCTCGGTTCCAATAAAGAATCCGATCGCGAAGGCGGAGAGGATCCGGATGACCATGTCGATTTCATCGTTCATTCTCCTGAAAGAGTAATCACGCTGAAACCCGTTCCGATACGATGGGTCCGCTTCTGCTAATCGATCCCGTCAGACTCAGCGGGGTCAGACCGCGACCGTGCCGGCCATCTCCCGGAGCCGGGTGATCTCTGCCGGCCATCCGTCCGGATCGGGGGTTTCCAGGATCAGCGGCATGTTCCGGAACCGGGGATCGTTCATGATCAGCTCAAACGGGGTCCACCCCAGATGGCCGTTACCGAGTGTTTCGTGACGGTCCACCCGGCTTCCCAGTTCCCTCTTCGAATCGTTAAGGTGCATCCCCCGTAGATATTCAAAACCGACCACCTTATCAAAGCGGTCGAACGTCTCTTTGAACCCTTCCGGTGTCGAGAGATCGTATCCGGCCGCGAAAGCGTGTGCCGTATCGATACAGACACCGACCCTGCTCTTGTCCTCCACCTGCTGGATGATCTCTGCCAGGTGCTCGAACAGATACCCCATGTTGCTCCCCTGTCCTGCCGTGTTCTCGATCACCGCGGTGACCCCTTCGGTCTGCTCGAGTGCCAGGTTGATCGATTCGGCAATGGTTGCAAGACACTCTTTCTCGGTCGATTTGTTCAGATGACTGCCCGGGTGAAAGTTGAGCAATCGGATCCCCAGCTGTTCACAACGGCGCATCTCGTCCAGAAAGGCATCCCGCGACTTTTCCAGACCGGCCGTCTCCGGATGCCCCAGATTGATCAGATAACTGTCATGCGGCAGGAGGTGCTCCTTCGCAAAACCCCTTTTACGGCAATTTTCATTGAAAGCCGCTATGCTCTCCTCCGTAAGGGGTTTGGCCTTCCATTGACGCTGGTTCTTGGTAAAAAAGGCAAAAGCATTGGCTCCGATCTTGTAGGCATTTTCCGGGGCATTCTCCACACCTCCGGCTGCACTGACATGGGCTCCGATATAGTACATGAATTGAAATTCGTTCTGTTTCGGTTTCCGTATTCCGGGGGTAAAAGGTACGGAAGGTTTTAACCGAAATCCGGGAATCGTATCTTGCCACTCTGCCACAAGCTGTTGATCTGGCACAACCTGCAGAGGCGAGGCATGCTCTGCGGAACATCTTTATCCCTGCCGGAGATGGATCTGGGAACATTTCTGAACGCACTTACCGGGTTTTTTGTCATCATCGATCCGATCGGAGCCGCCCTGGTTTTTCACTCTCTGGTTCCGGAAGATGATCGTGCCCACAAGCGGGAGATGGCATTCAAATCGATCATCATCACGGTGATTCTGCTAATCATTTTCGGCAACTACGGCGAGCCGCTTCTGAACCAGCTCGGCATCGAGATCAACGCACTGCGCATCGCCGGGGGGCTGCTGCTTTTCTATACCGCTTTCGGAATGGTGACGGAGGATGTGGATGCCGTTTCACCGCCGGAAAAGCGGGATATCTCCGTCTTCCCGATGACCATCCCGATCCTTGCCGGACCGGGTGCTTTGACCCTCTCCATCCTGCTCTTCTCCCAGACTCCCGGCACAGCCGCCAATGTATCGATCATTGTGGCCATTGTTGCCGTCTGCCTGCTCACTCTGCTTCTGATGCTCGGCTCGGACTATCTGAAGAAAGTGATCGGGAGAACGGGAGATGAGATCCTCCGTCGGTTCCTGGGGGTGATACTGGCCGCACTCTCCATTCAGTTCATCTATGACGGAATCAGCCAGATGTCAGGGTGAGGAAGAGGCATGCATCGTACCCTGTTGGAAGAACGGATTGAACCCCTGCTGAAAAAACATCCCGGCCGGTCCGGATTTGTCGCTCTGCCGGATGGGTATGATGCATTTGCATCCCGGATGATGCTGGCCGATCTGGCAGAGGAGACGATCGATATTCAGTATTACATCTGGAAAAAGGACATCACCGGAACCCTGCTGTTTGATGCCCTCTACCGGGCGGCCGAACGGGGCGTGCGGATCCGGCTTCTTCTGGACGACAACAACACCTCCGGTCTGGACGATATCCTTCTCCGGCTGAATGCACATCCCCGGATCGAAGTCCGGCTCTTCAACCCCTACCGTCACCGGAAATGGAGGGTGGTGGATTATCTCACCGACCTTGGTCGCGTTAACCGCCGCATGCACAACAAGACCTTTACGGTGGACGGAGAGGTGACGATCATTGGCGGCCGAAACATCGGGGATGAGTACTTCAATGCGGGGCAGGGGCTGCTTTTTATCGATCTCGATGCGCTGGCAGTCGGCCCGGTGGTTGAAGAGGTTTCCCGTGATTTCGAACGATACTGGCAGAGTGAGCCGGCGCGGCCTCTGGAGGAGGTTCTGGGTTACCATTCCGATCACACTGCCAGGGAGGCGCCGCTCTTCGGCAACCCGGATGCTCCCGAGGCAGCGGACTATCTGGAACAGCTCCGGAATTCACCCTACTCGCGGGGATTTCCCCATGAAGGTATTCCGTTTGAGTGGACCCCCGTCCGGATGGTAAGTGACGACCCGGAAAAAGTGACAGGACGGGCATCGGAAAGCACCTACCTGCCGGAACAGCTGCGGGAGACTCTCCTCAAGCCCCGGAAAGAGCTCTTTCTGGTGGCACCCTACTTCGTACCGGGGAAACGGGGACGTGAACTGATCACCACCCTGACCCAACGAGGTGTCCGCGTCTATATCCTGACCAACTCTTTCGAGGCGACCGATGTGGGGATTGTCCATTCCGGCTATATCAAACACCGGAAGAGCCTGCTTCGGGCCGGCGTGACACTCTACGAACTGAAACGGAGCGCTGCCGGGGAACCGTCCGGCCGCCAGATCCGTGGAGGATCCGCCGGGCTGCATGCCAAGACCTTCAGCAGCTCTTTCTCCAGCCTGCATGCCAAGACCTTTAGCGTGGACCATTCGGATGTATTCATCGGCTCATTCAATTTCGACCCCCGTTCCGCCTTGCTGAATACCGAAATAGGGTTTATCGTGGAGAGTCCCGGCAACGCATCCCGGCTTGCTGATATCTTCGCGACGCGTATTCCGGAAGAGTCCTACGAAGTGCGTCTTACGGAACAGGAAAGGCTGGTCTGGATTGAACAGGATGACGGAAGGCAGATCGTCCACAAGAAGGAACCGGGAGTCGGGATTCTGGACCGGATCGTACTTTGGGTCCTCTCCCGCCTGCCGATCGAATGGCTACTGTAGGTGCAGGGACTCCAGAGATGACTTCCAATTAACCCCTCAAGCGAAACCAACGGACCATGGAACAGAACAACCAGCGCGGACTTATCATCATCGGTGCCGCTCTCTTCCTGGGACTTGCACTCCTCGGCTATTTTCTGAGGAATGCCGCCATCACCTTCAAACAGTTCGAACGCACGGTCACCGTACGGGGGCTTTCGGAACAGGAGCACATGGCCGATGTGGTGATCTGGCCCATCCGTTTTACAGAGACGAGTAACGACCTGGAAGAGCTCTACGGGAAATTGGAGGAGAACGTCACCAAGGTGACCGATTTCCTTCGGAACAGCGGGCTGCCCCGCGAGGAGATCACGATCAATACGCCGGTTGTCACCGACCGATCCGCTCAGATCTACGGAGAGAGTGATTACCGGTTCCGCTATGTCGCCTCCCAGACGGTCACCGTCTACTCCAGCGAGGTGGAGAGGGTGCGCGGGATCATGAACAACATGGGGGAACTGGGGAAGCAGGGGATCACCATTTCGGGTGATGACTATCAGTACATGACCGAGTATCTCTTCACCCGCCTGAACGACATCAAACCGGAAATGATCGAAGAGGCAACCATCGAGGCCAGAAAAGTGGCACAGAAGTTCGCAGAGGATTCCGACAGCCGCCTGGGCAAGATCAAAACCGCATCGCAGGGACAATTCTCCATCTCACCGCGGGACAACAACACCCCCCATATCAAACGGATCCGGGTGGTATCGACCATCACCTATTATCTGGTGGACTGACCGCTTTGAATGATCCGGGCAAAAGCTGTCTCAGGGCCGGACACTCCAGGGAATCCGCGACAGGATCAGAACAAGGCCCAGGCCGAAGAACAGGACGA
>CAYTTA010000029.1:0-2688 GCA_964440655.1 uncultured Balneolaceae bacterium | reverse complement strand
CTCCAGGGAATCCGCGACAGGATCAGAACAAGGCCCAGGCCGAAGAACAGGACGATCTGGCGGTAGCGGCGGCTGTCATCCCCTCTTCTCTTGGCTCGGGAATAACCTACCGTAACCAGGGCAGCTCCGATCAGCATCGTAAGGGGATGCTCAAGAATGTAGAGTCTCGACAGTGAATCCTGCATCGCATCGCCGGAGAAATTCCCAAACCCCAGGGGAGAGACAAAATAGAGGAGGAGTCCGATCAGAACCTGCAGATGGGTGGCGATGAGTCCGGCAAGCGCCATCTTGCGGGATGTTTCCGTAAAGGATTTCCCCTGAACCCAGGAGATGATGGACCAGAGCAGGGCAAAGATCAGAATTGCCAGAAGAAGATAGGCGACAGTCGAATGAAGGTGTTGCAGAGCTGTATACATGACGAGAGATTAGGGCTTTGTCGGGTTGGAGTGGGATAAAAACCGGAACTGGGTGAACAGAGGCCGAATCATATCCGCCCCTGCGTTGAATCAGGAGTGCCCCGGCTGGTCACCCCGGGTGATCAGATCGGTAAACAGTTCAAAACGGGGCCGATAGAAGTCGGAAAACTGGCCGGAATCATCACTATATAATAAACTTTGTATGACAGGAATGCTATATGGCAGCGTCCATGCCCGGAGAGCTTTCGCCACGGCATCCATCGCATTGATTCCCTGCATCGCCTGGCCACCGTCCGCCCAGCAGACCATGCCGACCACCTTGTCGGTCAGATAGGGAGGAGCATAACCGGAACTCACTTCCAGCCAGTCGAGGCAGTTTTTCATCACCCCCGGGATCCCTCCATGATAGAGAGGGGCCAGCCAGATCTGTCGGTCCGCCTCCCTGAACATCTCCACCATTCGCTCCACGGGGCCGGGAGTCCCTCCCTGCAGGTCGAGCAGGGGAATGCCGGCTTCGGCCAGATCCAGGACGGCAACCTCGGCTCCCCGTTCGGCACAGGCTCGCCGGAAATATTCCGTGACTCTGTTCGATGTGGATTGGGGACCGGGCTCGGCAGAGCCGTTGAAGACCAGGATTTTCATTCCTAAAATGTACGTACAGGTTGAGGGTTGAGTGCCAGAGCATTCTCCCTGTAATGTATCACTAAATAGCGCAAATTCTTACCTACTCCCCGATTGGCGCGATTCATAGCGGGTTGTGGCGCTTCATTTCTTGCAGGATCGCTGCACTTCATCGCAGGATCGCGGCACTTCACACCTCTCTTCACACTCAGAGCGATTCGGACTCCTCCTTTTTTTTTGCACCAGCCACTCCCCTTCCGGTACAATGGAGATCTTGCCGTCATTTTCCAGAATGGCCCACCGGACCTGATCCAGCCTCTCCAGACCGGCCTTGTGCAACTCTACATAAATTTCGTTCCCGGCTTATCCCCACACGAACGGATGGCAGTGTAACGGAACTTCTGTTTCGTACCGTGATCTCCATTCTTGTACTGTTCTGATACCGCACTGCCTTCGGGTGGAGAATGTTCAATTCAAGGTGGCCACTCTGCACCGTAATCCGCCCTTCTTTCAACCCGAAAACCTGAAAGAGAGCGAGCAGCGGAATGAGGAGGAGGATGGGCATTACGATTTTCTGAGATCTCTTGAAGTAGAGCTTCCGCTCAATTTGCGGAGGCTGCGGCGGTCGGACAGGTTTGTCGGATGCCGATCCGGTCGCTTCTTCTCTCTCCATCCTGATCTGCTTTTGGTCTTTGGTATGATGGCTTGACAGGCTGTGAGTACTACCTGAATTCGAACCGGCAGAAACCGATCTGGATGAAATGAACCGATTGTATCGAACCGGCAGAATCGGCCTGTCTGAAATCGAACTTTTCTAATTACAGAACTGCCTTTATATCAATCGGATACATCATTCTTTAATTCCAATAATCCGTCTTCTGCCGTGATTCCCTCCGATTTGTTGAATATTCCACGTGCTCCCGGCAATTCGTGAAATCACGCGAAATGCACACTTCCTTTATAGCGTTTTGATCGGGAGAAGGATGAAACATTGTGTATCAGGTGTAGTTGAGAAAGAGAGACCTGTGGAGACTGGCCGACAAAGCCCACAAGTCTCAGACCAAAAGACCGATAGATCATAAAGCCGATCAAATCACAAGCTCCATTTCACACCGGTTCAGAGCCGGCAAACACCTACAAGAGAGAGTTGAACCATGCCCGATATCAAACAACAAGTCCGAACTCCCTTTTCACCGCAAGAACTGGAGAAATTCAGGGAGCGGCTGCTTGAGGAGCAGCAGAATGCCCAGGAGGAAGTCGAACGGCTCAAAGCATCCATCAAGGAGCTTGACCAGCAACACGATGATGAGAAGTCCTCGATTGATCATCATCTGGGAGATCTGGGCGGTGATGAAGAGACCCGTCAGATGGACTACACCCTTATTGAACGGAATCTGAAGAAAATCGGAGAGATCAATGCGGCGATAGAACGGATCGATAACGGAAAATTCGGGATCTGCGAAGAGACGGGTGAATTTATCTCCAAAGAGCGGCTGGAGATGATTCCATGGACCCGTTACAGTCTGAAGGCGCAGAAACACCGGGAAGGGGATCTCTAGTCTCTGCACTCCGCCACTCTTCCCTCCTCTCCACCGCTCTGATCATCCCGCCCGGCATCCGGCAGGACCGGGGCGAGAGGGTATACCAGTAA
>CAYTTA010000028.1:6696-29958 GCA_964440655.1 uncultured Balneolaceae bacterium | reverse complement strand
TCCCGGGTGGCGCCGCGAGAGAAACATCGTAGCCGCTCCCGGGTGGCGCCGCAAAAGCAATATCGTAGCCGATCCCGGGTGGCGGCGGCGAATACGAGTTCATGACACTTCCGCCCGTGCCACCGTCTTCTCCTCGCGTACCTGCTGCTCTACCTCCCGGTCCCGGAAGGTGAGCAGGAAGAGGATCAGGACCGCTCCGGCAAAAAGGGCAGGGACTCTCCAGAAGCTTTCCCACTGGTCGAGCGTCAGGGCAGTGCCGCCGGATCCGGTCAGGAAGTGATTGTAGGTCATTCCCGCCAGCTGGGCTCCGATCAGCATCCCCACTCCGTAGGTGACCAAGATGATCAGTCCCTGCGCCTGACCGCGGATCTTGTCGCTCGATTTCATGTCCACGTAGATCTGCCCGGTCACGAAGAAGAAGTCGTAGCAGATCCCGTGAAGAGCAATGCCGGAAAGAATCATCCAGGTGACCGCATCGGAGGCGCCCATCGAGAAGAGGGCATACCGGACCACCCATGCCATCATCCCGACCCCAAGCATCCATTTCACGCCGAGCCGTGCAAAGAAGAAGGGCATGAGCAGCATGAAGATCATTTCAGAGAACTGACCCAGGGTCTGGGTGGCGGCGATGTTTTCAAATCCGGCAACTCCGAGGAAGATCTGGGTGAAGTTGTAGTAGGCGGCCAGCGGGATGCAGATCAGGAGCGAGCTCATCAGAAAAATATAGAACGAACGGCTGCCAAGCTCTTTGAGGGCATCCACGCCGGCGATGCTGCGTACCGAG
This sequence comes from uncultured Balneolaceae bacterium, assembly GCA_964440655.1. Classification (GTDB taxonomy): domain Bacteria; phylum Bacteroidota; class Rhodothermia; order Balneolales; family Balneolaceae; genus CAYTTA01. The sequence goes on along the minus strand of CAYTTA010000028.1, from coordinate 29,174 downwards.
ACTTTCTGCCCTTTTCCGGCCGGGGGTGTGTGGGGAAGCGAGAAGCTGTAGAGTCCGAGGAGGATGCTTGCCCCCGCTGCCAGGTAGATGGGAAGGGGGGTTGCCTCGGGCAGCGCACCGCCGGTGACAAACCGGACCAGGACAAAGCTGATGATCAGCCCGGCCACGATCCAGCCGACCGTGCCGAAGACACGGATGACAGGGAACTCCTTCTCCTGGTTCTCAATGTGATGGAAGGCCAGGCTGTTGGCCAGACTCACCGTCGGCATGTAGCAGAGATTGTAGGCGAGCAGCATCAGAATGAAAAGAAACGGAACGCCGCTGGCCAGGGGGGTGAGGAACATGATGATGCCGCCGAGAATGTGAAGGCTTCCCAGGACCCGCTCGGTGGCGAAGAAACGATCGGCGATCAGGCCGATAAAGAAGGGTGCGACGATTGCCGCGATGGGGTTGACGGTGAAGGGCCAGTGTGTGAGGTTCTCCATGCCGTTGCTCGACATGTAGACCCCGATGGTGGTGTACCAGGCGCCCCAGATGAAAAACTGCAGGAACATCATCAGACTCAATCGGGCTTGCAACGGTTTCATATTCGTTACCCCCCAAAGATTTAAGGAATTTCTGTTCCGTAACTCCCTGCTTATTAAGAAAATCCGGATGAATCCACAACCAATAATTTGGTACCTTTGAGGCCATGACCATTCAAGAGCGGCTTCGTAACTACTGGGGGCATCGTCACTTCCGGGAAGGGCAGCAGGAGGCGATCGAGGCGGTCCTGGAAGGGAGGCCTGTTCTGGTACTTTTTCCCACCGGGGGAGGCAAATCGATCTGTTACCAGCTGCCGGCAACGATGCTGGACGGGCTGACCGTGGTCATTTCACCGCTGGTCTCGCTCATGCAGGATCAGGTCGATGAGCTGAACCGGATCGGGATTCATGCGACCTTTATCAACAGCACCCTGCCGGGTCATGAGGTGGAGCAGCGTCTGATCAATGCACGCAACGGGATGTACCGCCTGCTCTATCTCTCTCCCGAGCGGCTTGCCACACCTCTCTGGCAGCAGATGGCCCCCGATCTGAAGATCTCACTGATTGCGGTCGACGAGGCGCACTGCATCTCCCAGTGGGGGCACGATTTCCGTCCGGAGTACAGCAGGATCCGTGAGTGGATTGATGCCCTGGGGCTCGATCCACTTCCCCGCTGGATCGCTCTGACGGCCACAGCCACCCCGGAGGTGAAGAAGGATATTCTGGAGAATCTGAAACTGAAGGATCCTGTCGTGGTCTCCCGCGGTTTCCAGCGTCCGAATCTGCGCTGGCATGTGATCCGGACCGAAAAGAAGAAGGAGCTGGTGCTGCGGGCGGTGCGCCGTGCGGTGCGCCGGGGGAGCGGGATTGTCTATGCCGGTACAAGGCTCGAGTGCGAAAGGATCTCACGCCGGCTGAACCGGGTGGGGGTTCCCGCCCGGCCCTATCATGCCGGGCTTGAGAGTGCAGAGCGGCGTGACGTGCAGCAGGGATGGCTGGAGGGAGAGTTTCCGGTGGTGGTGGCAACCAGTGCGTTCGGGATGGGGATCGACAAGCCGGATTGCCGGTTCGTGATCCATTACGATCTTCCCTGGAGCGTGGAGGCCTACTACCAGGAGGCAGGCCGTGCGGGCAGGGACGGGAAGGAGGCCTGGCCTCTGCTGATCTACCGGGAGACCGATTACGAGACGGCACGTGAGAGGGTGCAGCGGACCTGGCCCGATTTTGCCACACTGGAAAAACTTTATGATGCAGTTTGTGATACGCTGGAACTGGCGCTCGGCAGCAGCCAGGAACAGCCCGAAGTGCTTCCCCTCGAGGAGACGGCGCGGCGGGCCGGACTCTCCTCTCCGCTGGTTCGAACCGGTCTGGAGGTGCTCTCGCGATTGCAGGTCCTTGAGCTCCGGAAAAGCAGCGAACCTTCGATCGGTATCCGTTTCCTGGTAAACCGGGAGATTCTCCTGGAGTATATAGACCGTACACGGCCGGCCAAGGCGCAGTTCCTGGATCTGCTCTACAGGCTCTACGGGCAGGAGGCCTTCGCCCGGGTACACTATCTGGAGCTTCCCTGGCTGTTGGAAAAGTTTCATATCGACCGCACCACAATGATCCGGTCGCTGGGTGTGCTGGCGGAACAGGATCAGCTTCTGGAGTACCATCTGCATGAGAAGGATCCCCTGGTATGGATGATGGAACCCCGTATGGCCCGGCTCCCTGTGGCGAAGGATCTGGTTGACGGACACCGCTCCCGTCTGTTGAAGAAGCTGGAGCTGATGAGGCAGTATGTCCTCACGGAGAGGTGCAGGGAGCAATATCTGAGGATCTACTTCGGTGAGGAGAAACCGGAACCGTGCGGCCAGTGTGACCGTTGCACCCGGCAAGAGAAGGATGCCCTCGACGGGCAGTTCGGCAAGGAGGATCTGCAGCAGATCCGGGAACTTCTTCAGGTGCCGGTCACTCTTCGGGAGCTGAAGTCCCGGTTGGGGTGGAAACGTAACAAGCTCCGTCGGGTGATGAGCTGGCTGATCAGGGAGAATCTGATCAGGCGGAATGGAGAGGGGTCGGATCAGTATGTCTGGCGAGATCTTTAGACGACCCGCTGGACGCCGGGCTGTCTGGAGCGCTTACGATCGGTTGAGCGGCGGCGGCATGGTGGCGACGCTGACGATCAATTGGACCGGCGGTAACGCTGATCGCGGGCCCGGATCAGCGTATCCCTTTCGGCAGTAAGCTGCTCCCGCACGCGTTCGATGATTTCCGCCTGGCGTGCCGGCTGCCGCTGATAATACTCATGACTCTTCTCGAATGCCTCCAGCGGGATCTCGTACCTCTCCATGATCACCTGCAGGAGGCTGTCCTCCCGCTCCGTCGCCAGATAATCGACCCGGCTCCGGATCAGAAAGAGTTCTGCAAGAAGCTGCACGTAGCTCTCCTCCTCGAGAATACCCGGTGGAGGTTTCTCCCTTCCGCACCCGCTATAGAGCGCAAGGATCAGCAGAAGACAAAAAAGCGCCCGGCATGCAGGCCGTCGGATCGCACGCATGGGGGAACTACCGTTTGGGGACAAGAGGCCGAAGGGTGATCTCACTGATGAGCATGTTGTCGGGCGTCTCCAGCAGATGGATCATTGTCGTCGCCACATCTTCGGCTCTCATCCGGAAGGAGTGTTCCTCACTCTGGCCGGCCTTGCGGAAGAACTGGGTGTCGACCGAGCCCGGGAACATGCAGCTTACCTTGATCCCGTCAAAACGAAGTTCCTTGAAAAGGGCTTCACTGAAGCCCCGGACCGCAAACTTGGAGGCGTTGTATCCGGACATCTGCGGGTTGCCCAGCAGCCCCGCGATGGAGGCGATATTGACGATGTGGCACACCTCGAGATTCTTCTTCATGAGCGGGACGATGAGCCGTGTAAGATAGAAGATCCCGTTGATGTTGGTCTCCATCATCGCCTGCCAGTCGGAAAGCGGTATCTGATCCACAGGACCGAACACGCCGATCCCCGCGTTGTTGACCAGGATATCGGGAAGGTGGAGATCGGTAAAGGTGGAGTCCACCCATTGTTCGAGATCTTCCGGTCGGGTCACGTCCAGGGAGACGGGGTGGAACCGGCGGCCCAGAAGTTTTGCCGCTTCATCAAGTTTTTCCTGTCGTCTCGCTATACCATATACTTCGGCCCCTTTTTCTACCAGGGTCCGGCTGATGGCCAGTCCCAAACCATCACTTGCGCCGGTGACAATTGCGATTTTATCTTGCAGTCGCATTTGTATAGGTTTCTTTTGTTCCGATTGCTGTTCTCGTTCCACAGAGCAAAGCCGGTTCCTGCCTCCGGTTGAAACGAAAAACCTGCTTTACACTCTCTCAAGATAGTGATCCTGATCTCTCTGAAAAACCGATCGTTTTACGCGGTGACCTGACCATGGAACCGCTCTTTGTAGATATCGGAAACAGCTCCATTCGGGCGGCACGCCTCGAGAAGGGGGAGTGGCAGCTGATGTTCAATCAGCCGACAGAGAAGGAGGAGCTTTTTTTCGACTGGCTGGATGAACGGATGGAGGGGGAGCGTGTTCTGGTCTGCAGTGTGGTAGAGAGCACCACCCGCAATCTGCAGGGACGATACTCATCCGACAGGGTGCGTGTCGTGAACCGCCGGGAGATTCCGGTGGAACTGATTGATTATGAGGGCTGGGACACGCTGGGCTCCGACCGCTTTTTTTCCTGCTATGGCGCGGTGGAGGCCGCCGGTGAATCGGTGGTCGTGATCGATACCGGTACTGCCTGTACGGTGGACTGCATGACCGCCGACCGGGTCTACCGGGGCGGGGTGATCATGCCCGGACACCGGCTGATCCGTGAGGCCGTCTCGCGAATTCCCTCCCTCTCTGTACCCGATGATCAGCTCCCTGAAGCCTGGCCGGGGAAGACCACCCATGATTCTCTTCGGTGGGGCACCACAGGCCTCTTTCTGGAGGCGATCCGATCCTTTCTGCACCGTCACCGGGAGAGCTTCGGGAAGATCCGGGTATTTGTCACCGGCGGGGGGTCGCCGCTCATCGTCCGCCACCTGGGAGAAGAGTTCTCGATCCGGGAAGAGCCGTTTTTGCTTTTTCAGGGGATGCGTGCGTTCGAGGCGAACTTTCTCCGGCAGAGCTGGTGAACGATTGTAACCGGGAAAACGACCCTAGCCGCCGGAGTATGGCCGGAGTATGGCCGGAGTATGGCCGGAGTATGGTGGTAGCGGGCGGTTGACATTTTCTGGATGAAGCGGTGGGGAGAGAACGTCAGAAACAGAAGCGGCAATCAGTAGGTGCGGGAGATGTTCCGGCTCCGTTCGTACTCCACTTTGTAGTCGCGGATCGCACGGAAGATGGCCGAAGCGACGATCGACTGCCCATACTCGCTGCCGAGGAAACGCGCCTCATCGGGATTGGTGATGAATCCCAGCTCCACAAGCACGGCGGGCATTGAAGCGTGGTAGAGCACCACAAACTGAGCCTGTTTTACTCCCCTCGTCGGGCGCCGGGCCCGCTCGCGGAACTGATACTCCATCTTTTCGGCGATGCGCTCGCTGATCGCCAGGTTCCCCGCGTTGGCAAGTTCGTAGATTAGAAGATCCTCCTCGGAGAGTTCATGCATCCCGTTGCCCCCCTCCAGGTGTACAACACTGTTCTCCCGCTTCATCACCTCCAGGGCAGCCTGGGTGCGTGCCAGTCCCAGGAAGTAAATCTCGCTTCCTTTGACTTCCGACCGGCGGAAAGCGTTGGCATGAATTGAGACAAAAAGATCCCCCCGTGCCCGGTTGGCGATTTTCCCGCGCTCCTGCAGTTCCACGAAGGTGTCATCATCCCGGGTGTAGATCACCTCGACATCCGGCAGATACTCCTCGATGTAGCCGCCCACCTTCTTGGCGACCGCCAGGGTGATGTCCTTCTCCCGCAGGCCCCGATGCCCGATGGTGCCGGGGTCTTTCCCCCCGTGACCTGCATCGATGATGACCGTGTCGAAATTGAGGTTCTCCTGAATCCTGAAAAATCCGTCGTCCGGGCCGATATTGAGCTCAAGCGGCTCACTGTGGAGGGGCATCTCGCCCCAGGGGTAGGGCTCGGTGGTGTTGGCCAGGGCGATCACATCATCCTGATCGGCCTGTGTGAGCGAGAGTAGCAGGTCGTGTCCGTTCCGGTCGGGATAGGCGTTTGCCCGCCAGGGGTGAAGGGGGGTGAGGACAAATTCCACTCCAAGGCCGTCTTCCAGCGGATGCAGGAGGACATCACGGATCACCCCCTGCTGCGTATTGATGCGGATTCCCGCGGTGTCGATCTCCGGGGTGTAGAGTTTCATCTGGATAAGGGAGGGGTCGGGCTGACGGATGGCAAACGAGTCGACCGCCATCGAGAGATGATAGCGGATCACATAACCCTGTCCGTCGCTCCGCTCCACGGTGGAGATTCTCTGAAGGCTGGTCTGTGCGAGGGCAAATCGGGCGGGAAAGGCGAACAGAGCCACGACCGTCAGACAGATCATCCAGAAGATCCGTACTGACCGGTATTGAGCTGATTTTTCAGCCATGGGATGTTCTCTCACTGGTTGGAAGGCGTCACGAGAGCGAGACCTTCTTGGTTCTGCCTGAAAAGGGGTAAGATGAGCCGAAATAAACCATTTTTCGCACATTATTACAACTCCCCGCAGGATCAGTGACAGATAATCTTCCGGGATCGTTCCCTCTTGCCGGCGGTTTATCCCTCCTCGGCAAGGAAGAGAAAGAGGGCGGGACGGCCGTTGAGCCGGGGGAGGGGAGTTTTTTTCCACCGATGGACCGGCATGCTCAGGATCTGCTCGTCCGGAAGGGTCAGGTGGACGGCTACCGAGAGCCGGGTCTCCGGCCTGCAGATCTCCAGAAGGGTATTCAGAAGGGCTTCATTCCGGTGGGGGGATTCGATGAAGATCTGTGTCTGGCGCCGGGATGCCGACTCGCTCTCCAGCTGGCGGATCCGCTTCTCCTTTTCTGCCGCATCGACCGGAAGGTAGCCGTGGAAGGCAAATTGCTGTCCATTGAGACCCGATGCCATCAGAGCGAGCAGGATGGAGGAGGGGCCGGTTAAGGGAACCACACGATGGCTGGCATCGTGAGCCATACGGACCAGCTTTGCCCCGGGATCGGCAACAGCCGGAGCGCCCGCTTCCGACATCAGACCGGCATCCCCGTCCCTGAGCAGCTCCAGAAAACTGTAGATCTCCTCTTCCGGGGTTTTCCGGGTCAGAACACGAAACTGCGGTTCATAGGGCTTGAGGGGATGTCCGACCCATTGAAGGAATCCCTGTGCGGTCCGGATGTTTTCAACGATGAACCTGTCCAGCTTCCGGACCACCTCGATGGTGTGTTCGGGCAGGACATGATTCTCTTTCTGTCTGCCGATCGGAGTGGGGATCAGATAGAGGGTTCCCATGTGGACTTTGACTTTTGATCATTCATCCCGTGATCATTCATCCCGTCATTCTGTGATCAATCATCCTGGTCGATCCGCTCTATGATCAGTTTTTCCTCGCCATGGAGGATCCTCCGCCGTGCGAACCGTGAGGCGAACCAGGCGATGACCCCGGTGGCGATCAGTCCGATGAGGGTCACGCCAAGGTTGACCCGGATGATCTGACGCTGCAGGTTGTAGGTCGGGACCACCACGATATCCTGTGAGGAGTCGGGCAGGTAGCGAATGGGAACGCGATTCGATTGCAGTAGGGTCTGGATCATCTGTACCGGCATGGAGAGTGTCTCCCGGACAGCCGGGCCACCTTCGGGCTCGAACTGCAGGACCACATAACCGTTGGTCTGGGCGGCAATCTGCTTGATCTCGATGTCGGCGATATCGGCCATGTAGCTCTCCCCGCTCTCCCAGGTCTTGCTGATCGAGGTGTAGATATTGAGCTGATAGAGGTTCATGCTCAGGAAATAGAGAGGCAGGAGCCAGATCGCGTAGATAAAGTGGTATTTGGTCATTAATCGGAGGTTTTTTGGGGTTCGACGGTCCGGACTACCTGGTCCATCACCGAAAAGAGTTCCGGATCCCAGATGAGCCGCTGCTGAAAATCCTGGTGCATGTGATTGCTCGACATGTGAAGCCAGACGGCGATATGGATCCGGTCGAAAAAGACCGCCTGGATGGCAGGTTTGCCGTTGTAGGCCGACCGGCCGAAGTCGATCCCGTTCAGAAGTCCCATCCGGTTGTCATAAAGAGCACCGTACTCGCGGAAATTGCGGGTCAGGACACGGCGGTCCATCGGGTACTGCATCCACTCTCTGACCTGTCTGCTCACCTGGGGCGAGAGGAGTTCCTCCCGGTGCATCTGCTCAAGAAGACGGACCATTTCGGCCGCTGTGGTACGGGGCCAGAGCGCGAGCATGTCCCGTTCCTCGATAAAGCTCAGTCCCTTTTTTTCGGGATCGAATCTCTCAACAATCTCCTGGCGAGCCTCCCCGTCCGCACGGCTCAGCTCCAGCGAGCTCTCCCAGGCTGCTCTCCGGAGGGGTTCACGCCCCCGCTCTTTCCATTCGGAAAAAAGATCCTGCGCCGGTTTTTCCTGCAGAGCGGGGGAGAAGGTCATCATCAGACCGGAAAAGGGGATCGGGAAATCGGTCTGCTCAAGGTCGAGCCTGTCGAGGGTTTCACGGAGCCGCTCCTCTCCCAGCCTGAGAAGCAGGTAGTCCGCCAGGGCAGGACTGTTGTGGCGCGGCAGAAGGGCGAGCGCATCCTCCAGACGAATGGTCTCCTCCCGGTTCAGAGCCCCCGATTCCAGCGCGCTCTCCCGGGCCCCTTTCAGAAGGATTCCACCGAATCCCGGCAGCTGCAGCTGTTCAATTTCCTCCCAGCGGACCGGTTCGTCCGGACTTGCGACTCCGCGGTCGAACGCATCGGCCCATGCGGTCATCAGAAGAAGGTTGGAGAGTGTTCCCATGGTGCGGGGCTCATTTTCCCGCAGAAAGAGGGAGGAGTCTGGCCGGCCCGGGGTGATGCTCACAACCGAGACACGATCGGGAAATTCGGCGATATATTCGGTCAGCCCCTTGAGGGAGAAGGTCTTCTCGACCCACTCGCTTCCCTCCGAGATCCCTGCCTGATTGTCCAGGAGAGTCAGGATCGAGCGGTAGGTGGGAGCTACAACCAGCAGTACAATGAGAAGTGCCGCGCCGAGAAGTGTTCCGGCAAAAATCAGAAGTCGTTTCAATGAGTCGGGTTTTTGGAATCTGCAGAGTGAGCCATACGTACCCTCAACTACCCTTCAGGAGTTTTTCAGATCGAGGGGCGGGCGACGCAAGGCTCATTCGCTATAGAAGGAATTGGCCTGAAGCAGCCGGTAGTGATGGCGCACAGGATCCCTGAAATATACGAATGTCGTGAGTTCCTGTCTCACCGGAGTGAACTCCTCTGTGGGAAGATCGAGTATACGGTTGTTTTCCACGATCACATAGCGATAGGTGTACTGCCCCTCCTTGATGAACCGGCTGGTTTCCCAGAGCTGCGTCTGAGGGTTGAATCGCAGCTCCTGATCCTGTTCGATCTGCCAGTTGCTGAAATCCCCCGCCAGAAAGAGACGAGATCCCGGGCGGGGCGGATGGTGCGGCTGGAAGCGGAAGAAGATGTTGCCATACTGTGCCTGCGGCCGGGGGTCGGGACGACCTGAACGGCTCCCGGCCGGGCTGGCCAGACGCATGCCCAAACCCTCGGTGTCGATATCGAGGATCACCTCCGGAGGCACCCGGTCCGGCCGGAAATCCCGGATTGCACTGCCAATGGCATCGAGCCGGGAGAGCTGGAGCGAACGGAAGTGGTTATCCTCGGCAAACGCCCGGCTGTGTGGAAGTTCATAATAGACCGATCCCGGTGTGGCGATATCGAATTCATCGGCCCGTTCCGCCCTGCCCCAGAAACGGTTCTGGACAAACCAGAACTGCAGGTCAAAGGCGGGCATGGTGACAAAATCGGGGTAGCGGTAGGTGCTGTTGGGGATGATCCTGTCTCTCAGGTCCCGTCCGGATCCCATGAACCGGTCGCTTCCCGAGGTGATTTCTCCCTGGTTTTCGGAGACGAAGAAGGGGTGTGTAAAGAGGAGGGCACCCGTTTCGAAATCTTCCACCCGCAGAAGGTAGTTTCCGCTCATGGAGATGACCAGATCATCGTTGGGAAACCGGTATTCGTAGGAGCGGTAGGAGGGGCGGGTGGAGGAGGAGGGGGTCCCGCCACCAAAGAAGGCCTGAGTGAAGCCCCTCATGTACTCCTCGGGGGGAAGGGGCGAGCGGGACCAGTCCGGATTGTGATGTGTAAGGCTGATGCGGAACTGCCGGGTGCGGTTCTCCATCAGATCGAAGCGGAGGATCAGCTGCTCGCCGGATCCGAGCCGGATGATCGGAGGGGAGTCTGCCGCTCCGGCGCGATGGAGTTCAAGCGAGTAGAGATCCGGATGCAGGGTTTCCTGGCCCGGAACGGTGAACCGGTTCTGATATCCCGCTGTGCGGGAGCGACCCGGATCGCTGTTGCCTGCCGGATGGAGGCACCCTGTCAGGACTGTCAGAAGAAGACAGCCAAAGGTGAACGGGAGGAGGCGGATCGGTACGGTACCTCTACAGGTGCAGGTTCTGGTTGTAGTAGATTCCTTCAAAAACCGCAACGGCCGGCCCCTCCAGCGTGATCTTGTTGTAGGTTTGAGTTTTTTCGGAAAATTCGAAGTGGATGGTCAGGTTTCCGCCTGCCACCCGGACCCGGCCTGAATTTTCCCCCGGCTGGCTTCCGTGAAGATGATGCCAGACCAGGGCCGAGGCGATGGCACCGGTGCCGCAGGAGAGGGTCAGATCCTCCACACCCCGTTCATAGGTTTGCAGCCGGACCTCCTCCGGGGCATCACCCCAGATGAAGTTGACGTTGGTTCCGGCGGGAGCGAACCGCTCATGATGTCTCAGGATGCGCCCCTTCTCCCTCAGGGAGGCAAGGTCTTCGGCCTCTTCCGGATCCACCCTGCAGACCAGGTGTTCGGTGTTGGTATAGACCTGCCAGAGGGGCCTTCCCTCCAGGGTGACCGGCTGGATGCGGGTCTCCAGGGGGAAGTGCAGCCGGATATTGCTGCGGAGCGATGGTGAAGATTCTTGCGAGGATTCTTTCGAAGGGGTTGAGATCCGGGGGGCGGCCGATTGGGATGAGTCTCCGGCCTCACCCGATTCCCCTGATCCCTCAGGCACAGCAGAGCCGGCCGATCCGTCCGCAAGGGTTCCCTGGTATCTTTTGCCTCCCATGGTGAAACGGACAGGGGCGGAATATCCCAACAGCAGGGCGAACAGGACAAAACATCTTCCGCCGTTGCCGCACATGCCGGCATCGCTCCCGTCCGGATTCTTGTAGAGCATTACCAGCCCCTCCTGCGGCTTCTCCTCGAGCAGAATCAGCCCGTCGGATCCGATCCCGTATTTCCGGTCGCAGAGCATGCGGGCCGACTTTTCAAAGAGTCTGGAATCGACAGATCCGCCTGTCCGGTTGTCGATCAGAACAAAGTCATTGCCGGTGGCCTGCATCTTTGTGAACGGTATGCTCTTGCGGGAGAACATCAGCGGTACCTCATCATGAGGTGGGGTGGAGGGCGGGCAGGTGCCGCCAGTTTTCCCGATCGGGGACCACCGGCTCTTCTCCCCTCATCAGGTATCCGAATCGGAGGGCGAGTGCGGTGAAGATCAGTTTGAACTGCACATTCTGCCGGAGGGGCTCCCTGAGCTGACGCAGATGGGTGATCATCTCGGGGATGCGTGCATCCGGCAGTGAGTCGCAGAACCGGCGGATCATCTCTTTCTCTTCCGAGTGGAAAAGCAGGGACTCTTCGCCGGTCTCTTTCCAAATCGCCAGGTCCCGCAATTTCATCTCCAGCATGTTGCAGAGGGCGATCTGACCTTCAAGGTTCAGACGGTTCTGCCAGCCCTGTATGAGAGAGAGCAGGGCAGGGGCATCACCGCTGTAGGCCAGCCGCAGGAACTCGGTGGTCTCCCGCCGGTCCTGCTGGATCTGTTCCGGATCGAGAGAGCGGGCCAGGGAGTAGTCGCCATTGGCCATCCGGGCAAGGAGACGCGCATCTTCGGGGCTCATTCCATCATGGCGTACAAGGGCATGGGCAATCTCCTCCTCGGTGAGGGGGGAGAGAGGGATGTGACGGCAGCGGGAGAGAAGCGTGGGCAGAATCTCATCCGGACGATTTGCTGTTAGGATAAAGACCAGATTCCCGGGCGGCTCTTCCAGCAGTTTCAGAAAGGTATTGGCCACCAGCTCCCCCATCGTTTCGATTCCGGTGAGGATGACCACCGTGTAGCGCCCTTCATAGGGGTGCTGGCGGGAGATCTGGCGGATCTCCCTGCGGAAATAGTCGATCGGATAGAATGCCCGCAGTGTTTTGGATCCGGATCCGCTGCCAAGAGCCGGAAGCGACTGGAAATCGATCCGGTTGTAGGGGTCCTCCCTGAGCAGGGAGAGCCGTCCGCTCATCTCCTTGCGCAACGTTTCAGCACTTTCGCTCACCGTTCTCGGAAGCGGGATGAAAAAGTGGATGTCGGGATGGCTGAACCAGCTGCTCTTGCGGGAATCGGCTCCCGTTTTCAGATCGGTGAAATGGCTGATGCCGTTCAGACATTCGGCAAAGGCCAGGGCGTGGGCCGTTTTGCCGGATCCTTGAGGACCGGTGAGAAGCCATGCATGGGAGATCCGCTCCGATTCGAGCACCCGGCCCAGCAGTGTGCGGGCACGGTTCTGTCCGACCAGTCTTCTGGCACCGAACCAGGGTGTGTCCGACGCGGTAGCGTCGCCACCGGCACCGGCGGATTCTGCGTGACCGGAAGGCTTGGCGGAATCCGCAGAGGCGGCGTGACCGGATGGTCCTCCAGGACCGGCGGGTCCTGTGAGTCTCTCCACTCCTCCGTTACTCATCGTCAGCTTATCATTGGCTTCTCCGTTTCTCACTCATCCCAGACAAATTCGAAGAGCAGCAATCCGGTGGTGATGGTAACCCCCGCATAGCCAACGAGAGCTGCAAGATCCTGCAGTGCCGAGGGATCGGTCCCCTCCACCAGCGCCACGCGGGTCACCCGGGTCAAGATAAGCAACAGCGGAACCAAAAGTGGAATGGAGAGAACGGAAAAGATGGCCCCCCTACGGTCTGCGCCGGCTATCATGGCCGAGGTCATGGTGGTCACCGAGGCCAGTCCGAGAGCTCCAAGAACAACACCGAGAAAGAGGTAGAATCCATTGACGATTCCTGAACCGGTAAGAAAGAGGTAGAGCAGGAAGGTGAACAGATTGAGGGCAAACAGAAAGAGGAAGTTGTAGAGCAGTTTGCCCAGATAGATGTCGGTGGAAGCGGCTGTTAGCCGCAGCAGGGAGCGTGTCTTCTGTTCGGATTCCATGACGAAGGTCCGGGCCATTCCTGCCATGGCGGCAAACAGGATGATGATCCAGACCAGTCCGCTCCTCGGCGTCGGATCGAGCTGATCGGCCCGGAGTGTGAAAAGGATGAGCAGCAGGGAGGATCCGGTGAAAGCCAGCAGCGTGTTGACGGCATACCGGGTCCGGAGCTCCAGGGAGAGATCTTTTCGGAATACCGCAATAATGGCTTGAATCATGATGGCTGGCTGCTGCAGTCTCGTGTCATCCTTTGGAGGAACAAAGGTAGGAAAAACTGTACGATCTTCCTTTTATTCCCGTTTCCTTTGAATGAGTACCCTGCTGCTCGCTATATTCGGTCTTGGCTGCAACTCCCCCGAACCATGGTAAATCCCGTATCCATGAATCTGAACATCTCCTCTCTGCTGACGGAAAAGACCATCGTGCCGGACCTGCTGGTGAAGGACAAGAGTGAGTTGCTGAACAGGCTGGTGGATCTTCTGAATCGGCAGCTCGAGCCGGCTCAGCTTGAAGCGGTACGGCGTGCGATTTTTGAACGGGAGGAGGTGATGTCGACCGGTGTCGGCAAAGGGCTGGCGATCCCTCACGGAAAGGCGGCGGAGATCGACCGCAGTTACGCAAGTTTTGCCCTTCTTGCCGAGCCGGTTGAGTACGAGGCGATCGACGGGGTGCCGGTGCGGATTGTCTTTCTGCTTGCCGGTCCGGATCGCAACCAGACCCTCCATATCAAACTTTTGAGCAGAATTTCCAGATTGATGAACCGATCTGCATTCCGGGAGCGACTACTGGAATGTGCCACCTCCGGTGAAATTCTTGATCTCTTCCGGCAGGAAGAGGAGCACTATTTTCAGTCCTGAATCACCATTTCATCCTGAATCACCCCTTTCATCCTGAATCGATGAACAGAAAGATCAGGTCCCTGCTTCTTTTCGCTTCTATCTGGCTGGCTGCCGGGGTTGCTGCCCGCCCTGGCATGGCATCCGCTCCGTTGCCGATGCAATCCCTGTCCGACCCTCTCCTGCGGCAGAATGCGATGCCGGAGGATGCGCTGCGGGAGAACGAGATGCCGCGCATCTCCCCCGATATCCTTTCCATGATTCAGAAGGGCCCCGCATCGGACGCCCTCTGGGCGGTTGTGGTGGCCGATGAGGATGGAACGGTCCTGGAGGAGTACAACAGCCGGAGTCTGATCCGGCCGGCATCGACCCAGAAGCTTCTCACCACACTGGCTGCCCTTGATCTGCTGGGACCGGAGTACCGTTACGACACCTACCTCTATGGAAGGGGCGTTCAGCAGCGGGAGATCTGGAAGGGCGATCTGATCATCCGCGGTACGGGTGATCCCTCCCTGAACGATGACTTTTACGACGATCCCCTCTTCCTCTTTGAGAAGTGGGCAGCGCGCCTCGATTCGATGGGGATCCGGATCATCGACGGAAATCTGCTGGGGAACGACGCCTTTTTTGACGACATGCCTTACCCGAAGGGGTGGGAGTGGGATGACCTGACCTTCTATTACGGTGTGGAGATCGGCGCGCTCTCTTTCAACAAGAATGTGGTTGATCTGGAGGTGATGGCCGATGGTGAACCGGGTACAATTCCCCGCATCCGGTGGTACCCGTTCAACACTCCCTATGTTGAATTTGTAAACGAGCAGCTCATCACCCCTGCCGGGTTTCCGTACGAGGAGTCCTATCTGCGCATTCCGGGAACCAACCGAATTCTGCTGAGAAGCCGCCTGCCGCAGGGCTACTACGAGACCGAGCCGCTCTCCGTTCCCTCTCCGACACTCTACTTCCTGGATACTTTTTACAGGGTGCTCGAGCAGAGAGGAATAACCGTGACAGGGCAGATTGTGGCCGACCGTGAGCCGCGTGACTGGAGCGATCCGGAGTACCGTCTTCTCGATCACCACCGGTCGGTACCTCTCCATCTGATACTGGATGAGCTGGTACGGGAGAGCGATAATTTCTATGCCGAGGTGGTCGTGAAGACCCTGGCGGCCGAACGGTTCTTCGTGGAAGGGACCACGGAACTGGGGGTGGAGGCGGTGCGGGAGTACCTCCATACCATCGGACTCGATACGAGCAAGGTGAAGATGAGAGACGGGGCGGGACTCGCATCGGCCAATCTGCTTACCGCGGGAGCACTGAATCATCTGCTTCACGAGGCGCGGTCGATGGGGCATTATGACCATTTTTACGGGAGTCTGGCGGTGGCCGGTCAGACGGGAACCCTTCGCTACCGGTTCGGAAGCAGTCCGGTCAGGGGGAGGTTTGCCGGAAAGACCGGGTTTGTAACCGGTGTGAGGACTCTTGCGGGGTATCTGAGGACCCGAAGCGGACGGCAGCTCACCCTGACGATCGCCACCAATCACCATACCCTCAAGACCCCTGTAATCGACCGGCTCCATCAGAATATTCTGGAGTATCTCTATTCCGTATATTAAGGGGCACAGAGAAGGGGTGTGCCGAACAGATCAGCCTGACCGGTCGGAA
The DNA here is from genome assembly GCA_964440655.1 of uncultured Balneolaceae bacterium. Taxonomy (GTDB): domain Bacteria; phylum Bacteroidota; class Rhodothermia; order Balneolales; family Balneolaceae; genus CAYTTA01. Next base: position 13,736 of record CAYTTA010000028.1, on the reverse strand, counting down.
GGATCCGAAGCGGGCTGAAGAGATCAGCAGTAGTGAAGAACGCAACCATTCTTATTACAGACGACGAGAAGAGCATCCGCAATACGTTACGGGAGATCCTGGAGTATGAGCAGTACAGGGTGCTGGAGGCAGAAAACGGGGAGGAAGCCCTCCATACCCTGGGGGCGGAGAAGGTCGACCTTGTACTGCTGGACATCAAGATGAAAGGGATGGACGGGGTCGAGACACTGGAGAAGATCAAGGAGCGCGGCTTCGAGGCTCCGGTCATTCTCGTCTCGGGGCACGGGACGATCGAGCTGGCCGTGGAGGCCACCAAGAAAGGGGCCTTTGACTTTATTGAGAAACCGCCGGATCTGAACCGTCTTCTGGTCTCCATCCGGAACGCACTGCAGAACAGCAAGCTGCGGGACGCCAACCGGCAGATGCGGACCCGTCTGCACGGGATTCAGGAGATCATCGGCAAGAGCCGGCAGGTCGAGCAGATCCGTGAAACCATCCGAAAGGTGGCACCGAGCCAGAGCCGCGTCCTGGTCACTGGCGAGAATGGAACGGGAAAGGAGCTGGTTGCTCTCTGGATCCACGAGCTCAGCCCGCGCAACAACGGGCCTTTTGTGGATGTGAACTGTGCGGCCATACCCTCCGAACTTCTTGAGAGCGAGCTCTTCGGCCATGAGAAGGGAGCTTTCACCGGTGCGGACCAGCGCCGCATCGGAAAATTCGAGCAGGCGAACGGCGGAACCCTCTTTCTGGATGAGATCGGGGATATGAGCCTGGATGCGCAGGCGAAGATGCTCCGGGCCCTGCAGGAGAAACGGATCACCCGGGTAGGCGGAGAGGAGAGCATTCCGGTCGATGTGCGCGTGGTGGCTGCCACCAACAAGGACCTGAGCGTGGAGATCCGCGAGAACCGTTTCCGTGAGGATCTCTATCACCGGCTTAATGTAATACCAATCTTCGTGCCCCCGCTTCGTGAGCGGAGGGAGGATATTCCGCTGCTGGTCGAGGCCAGCCTGAAACGGCTCGCCCAGGAGGATATTATCTATACCGGACGCTCCTTCACGGACGAGGCGATCGAGGAGCTGATGAAGATGAAGTGGTCCGGAAACGTAAGGGAACTCTACAATGTGGTGGAACGACTGGTTCTGCTCTCCACTTCGGAGTCCATCACCCGAGAGGATGTGCTTCAGTTTGTAAAGGAGCAGGAAGAGACCGAACAGGAGCTGGATGAGCTCATCGCCAGCCATCCCACCTTCCAGGCTTTCAAGGAGGAGGCGGAGCGGCTCTTTCTCATCCGCAAGCTGCAGGAGAACGACTGGAACATCAGCCAGACGGCCGATGCCATCGAGATCCAGAGAAGCCACATCTACAACAAAATGAAAAAATACGACATCGGAAAATAACCGGGATATCGACGCATGAGTGCAAAACTGATGGACGGCATGGTTGTGGCCGAGATGATCCGCAACCAGGTGAAAGAGGATGTGGCTGAATGGGTTGCAAACGGAAACCGGAGACCGTTTCTGCAGGTGGTCCAGGTGGGGTCGGATCCGGCATCGACCGCCTATATCCGCGCCAAAACCCGGGCGTGCCGGGATGTTGGGATCGATACGGATACCCACCGGCTGCCCGATACGATTTCCGCCCGTGAGCTGAAGAGTGTGATCCGCTCGTTCAACGAAAACGACCAGGTGGACGGAATTCTGGTCCAGCTGCCCCTGCCGGCTCATCTCACCTCCCATGCGGTGATCGAGACGATCGACTATCGGAAGGATGTGGACGGTTTTCATCCGATGAACGTGGGCAGATTGCTGCTGGATCAGCCCACCTTCCGATCCTGCACTCCCGCCGGGATTTTTGAACTTTTCCGCTACTACAGTATTCCGGTCAAGAGCCGCCACGCCGTGGTGGTCGGGGCGAGCAATATTGTTGGTTCCCCGATGGCGGTCATGCTCTCGCGCGAGAACAGTACGGGGAAAGCGACCACTACAATCTGCCACAAGTTCACCAAGGACCTTACGTTCCATACCATCAGTGCCGACATACTGATCGTGGCTGCCGGACAGCCCAACCTGATTAAGGGGGAGATGGTCAAGGAGGGGGCGGTTGTGATCGATGTGGGGATCAACCGCGTTGTGGATGAAACCAGCGAGCAGGGATACCGGATTGTCGGGGACTGCCATTTCGAGAGTGTCCGCGAGAAGGCCTCCTGGTTGACCCCGGTTCCGGGCGGGGTGGGGCCGATGACCGTAGCGATGCTCATGAAGAACACGCTTCTGGCGGCCAAGGGCTCCATCTACCCGCTGGATTAGGTTGCTCTGGTGCCCGATCCCGTGCTGTAGCCTGACGCCTGAAGCTTTCAGCCGTGAGCGGAACAGCGACCGGGACCGTGCATGATCTGAACGATCTGAGCGATACGTGTACGATCAGAGCGATCAAAGCAATCAGAGTGACCAGAGCGTCGAAGTGACCAGAGCGATCAGAAGTTGATGCCGAGCACAATGCTGAAGACGCTGTGCTTGTTGTCACCCGAATCTTCGGCGGTCATGATGCTCTGAAGGCCCAGGCTGTAGCGCGCCTGCAGCGAGAGGGAGGTGATACCCAGGTTGAAGTCCGATCCGGCGCCGAACATCAGACCCAGGTCGGAGGAGCGGGTATCGTCCTTCAGATCGACCGAATCGAGCTGGAATCCGGAATCGCCTGCATCGGGTTCAAACCTGGAATTGACGTTGAACCCGATGTAGGGACCCGCCAGCAGATGGGGAGACAGGATCGGGAGCGGCAGCAGGTCAAGACGTGCCAGCAGGGGGATCTCCAGATAGTCGATCTTGGTGACCGCGCCGAAGGGGCCGACGGTGGATTCGAACCCTTTCTGAGAATAGTAGAGTCCGGTCTCGATGCCGATCGGGAAAAATGCCGGGGTGACCGTCAGAGAGACGCCCATGGTACCGCCGGTGCGGGTATCGATGCCATCCTCGGATGGGGTGACGTTGGCAAGGTTCACCCCTCCTTTCAGTCCGTAGCGGATGACCGACTGGGCTTGCAGATCCCCGGAGGAGTTGCCCGCAGTGATCACGGGAGCGACTATCGGGGTGGCGAAGAGGATCGCCAGGAGCATGAGCAGGGAACGTTTCATGGCTGTGTGGTTGGGTTGAAGGAAACCGGCCATGTGATGATGGACCGGGATGCAGCTACAGGAGAGTTTACTGAGTATTGCGACAACTTGTTCCCGATTCATGCCCGCAAAAGTTTGCGGGAGATCGGGTTAGGGCTTCGGAGCGTGAATTTCCACCAGCTTTTTCTTCTGAATCTTGCCCGATTCGGTTCGCGGGAACTCCTCCAGCCAGATAAATTTCTTGGGGATCTTGTAGGACGAGAGCCTCTTTTCCAGGCGCTGTTTCAGCTCTTCGGCCGATGGCGGCGAGTCGGTGGCAGGTACGAGGAAGGCGGCAACCATCTGGCCCCACTCCTCGTCCGGCAGACCGGTCACTGCGGCCTCGCGGATCTCCTCCATTTCCTCGAGAAGCACCTCGATTTCATGCGGATAGACATTCTCCCCGCCCGTAAGGATCAGATCGGAGCGCCGGGCGTGGATAAAGAGTTGTCTCTCCCGGTTCAGATGGGCGTAATCGTCCGTACAGAACCAGCCGTCCCGGTCGAACTTGTCCTGATTGTCCTCCTCGTCGTAATAGCCGTCGAACACTTGCGGACCCCTCAGCCAAAGTATCCCTGATTCATTCGGGGGGAGTTCGTTCCCTTTTTCATCCCGGATCTGTGCCGTATTGGGAGAGAACACCCTTCCCACACTGCTTTTCGGATGATAGATTCCGCTCGGGGAGAGAAACGGATTGGCCGCGATCTGGCCGCAGGTTTCGGTCATTCCGTAGCTCGCCACCGCCGGGACACCCCGTTCGATCGACTGGCGGATGAGCGTGGGAGTGATGGGCCCGCCCCCCAGCAGAAGTGCCTTGAACTCCAGGTGCGTGCGGAAGCGAGGATACTCCAGTAGCCTCTTGAGCATGGTCGGAACCATCGATGCGATCTGGATGAGCCGGTTTTCCGACAGAAAGGTGATGATCTGCTCCTCGTCGAAACGGTCCATCCGGAAGATTGCGGCCCTATAGAGCAGGCAGCGAATGATGATGGTGACTCCTCCGGTATGGTTCAGCGGCAGGCAGAGAAGCCAGTACCGGTTCTCCCCGGGCTGGAAGTTGTCGGCAGAAGCTCGGGCGGCGAAGAGAATCTGCCGGCGCCTGACAGGTACCAGCTTGGGCACACCGGTCGTTCCGGAGGTGAGAAAATATCCGAGAAGCTGCTGCGGATCCCCACCGCTGAACCGTTCGGGATCGATACTCTGGCTGCCCGAGAGACGGAAATCGTCTACTTCCAGATGAGGGATGGGGCCGATGCGGTCGCGGTTTGCCTCATCGGTGAAGGCTGCGGCGGGCTCGATGCGGGCAAGGACATCCTCCAGTTCCCGGTCGGTCATCCGGGGGGAGAGAGAGAGAAACGGCTTGCGAAGCAGCCAGCACGCGGCAAGTACGAAGACAAGACGATTGGATGATTCCGAGAGAAGCAGGAGCGGACGCCCTTCGCCGATCGGAAAATCACGGATTATCTCCTCAAACCAGGCGGTAAAGGAGTAGAGATTGCGGTAGTCATAGATCTCCTGCTCCGATGCCAGAAAGAAGAGATCGGGATGGGGCAGTGAGAACTCGGGTACCGAAAAGGGATTGACGCTCATTCCAACTCGATTTTGGCCAGTTTCGCTTTGCGGCATTGGGACCAGGGAATGCACCAGCCTGACGGGACGGGGCTTCCCCATCCGCCTTCCGGGCTTTCCGGATCCTGGTAGAGATCCTCTTTCAGAAAACGCCCCGTATCCAGGCCGTGAGCCAGACCGTGGCTGCCGAGTACCGAAGCTGCTTTGGCAACGGAGTGGCGGCCCACGCCCGACTCCATCAGAGTCGTGCAAACCCTTCCAATAGTGGAAGCTTCCGGTTTGGAAAATGTTTCGGCCAGTCTGAAAATGTCTCCCAGCAGCATCGGTTTAATGATGATCAGATCGGCGATCTGATCCGAGATGATCTGCCGGAGCCGCTCCTGGTTTCCGATCGACTCGTCCAGAGCAAGGGGGACGGGGGACTTCTCACGTAGCTTCTTGAACTCGGACAAGGAGTCAAAGTGGGTGGGTTCTTCGATGTATTCCACCGGCAGGCCGGCAAAGTTTTGGAGGATCTGCGCCGTCTCACCGGCCGGCCAGCTTCGGTTGGCGTCGATGCGGAATGCAAGATCGGGATAGAAGGGGGCGATACTCCGGATCAGCCCGGAGAGCTCCTCGGGGGTAAGATCGGAGGGCATCGCTCCGGGCGGACGGAGAAGGGAGTATCCCGATTTGATCTTTATGGTTCGGAACCCCTGGCGGTAGAACTGCTCGATCTCCGCCCGGATCTGCTCCTGACCCGTCCGGCTGATCATGGCATTGACCAGGAGAGGCTTGCTAGTTGCCGCTGGTGACCCCGGCAGAAGAAAAGGCGAGCCGTTCTCACTCTCCAGGAGATGCAGTGCCAGCGCGCAGGTTGCAAACTGCAGGGAGGGGGGCCAGTGATGTTGCTGCAGGAACCGGCTTACCTGTTCTCCTTCCTCCACACTCTCAAGCAGCTGGCTGAGCCGGACTCTCTCCTCTGCCAGATACCCGGCCACCTGTTCCAGAGTCTCCATCGAAAATCCTTTCAGCGGGGAGGCTTCTGCAACGATATCCTGCCCGCGGCCGGTGTACCGGATGATGATCCCTTCCCGTTCCGCCCGGCTATGCGGAGACAGGGGTGAAATCATCCGGAGTTGATATCTGTAGAGCTGGATCAACGGTTGTAGGGTAGAGGGTCAGAGTTCACCGGAATTCATTCAAGGGCCAATGTCATCGCCCATCAATCAATACACTCGGCCATTGTATCAGAGGCCCTTCACGTATCGCATCGTTTACTGGATGAATACATCCGTCAAAATATTCAGAATCAATGCGACTGCAGCAACATTCCTGCCGAGAAGAGCAGGCCGAAGAGCACAAGGAACTGCCCGGTTTGCATCAGGGTGCCATTCAGCTCCGCTTTGTCGGAGTGCCCCCAGACACTTCGCACCCGTCCGAAGGCAAACGGAAAGCTCAGAAGCGGGAGAAAGATGGCTGGTCCGTAGTCGAAGTGATAGTAAAAGAGGAATGGGGTGAAAAAGGCGAGCAGAAGCATGACGAGGTATTCGATCTTCAGAGCCTTTTCTCCCAGGAGTACCCCCAGGGTCCGTTTCCCCGATTTGCGGTCCTGTTCGATGTCCCGCAGGTTGTTGACCACCAGGATGTTCACACTGAGTGCACCCGGCGGTATGGAGGCCCAGAACGCTTCGGCCGACCCGTAAAGTGCATTGACATACCAGGTTCCCATCACGGCGGCAATTCCGAAAAAGAGAAAGACAAAGAGATCCCCGAGACCATTGTATCCGAGAGGATAGGGTCCGCCGGTATAGAGCACGCCGAATAGAAGGGATAGCAGACCGATGGCCAGAATGATCCATCCGCCGATCCAGACCAGGTAGAGACCGGCGAGGAAGGCGATCCCCATGGTAATCCAGGTGGCGCGGAGCATCGACTCCGGCCGGATCAGGCCGGAGGCGGTTGCCCGCTGGAATCCGATCCGCTCTTCGGTATCGGCGCCTTTGATGTAGTCATAATAGTCGTTGGCAAAATTGGTCCCGATCTGGATGGTCAATGCACAGAAAAGGGCGATGAGTGTGGCAGGAAGATGCAACACGCCGTGAGCGGCAGCCAGGCAGGCCCCGATCAATACCGGAGTGAATGCAGCGGGCAGAGTCTGAGGGCGTGCTGCCTTCATCCAGATGATCCATCGGTTCATGCGGTCAGAGTGTGTCTATTCGTTTGTGTTTCTGTGTGAAGGCAGAAGCAAATGGCGCAGGGATCCGGACTCTACGTGATCGGTCCCGGACAGGGTGACAGCCCTGGCATCCGGTGACGGTCCGGAACACCTGATGACGGT
>CAYTTA010000028.1:0-6596 GCA_964440655.1 uncultured Balneolaceae bacterium | reverse complement strand
TGACGGTTCGGGACGTTCGGTGCAACCCGCTACAACCGGTTACGGACGCAGGTCTGGAAGATATCAAACCGCAAAGGCTTAAAAAATTTTTAGCGGTGGGATTGGGATCGGCAGATGAGGAACAGGATGCGGGCCGATGGAAGGGCTTTTCTGTTAAATGATTTAGGATTTTTGCAGAAAGCCCTTCTTTATTTAGAGTAAAAGATTTTTTAGAGTTAAATAATTGCGCAAAAAAATAGGTGCCCTTATCTTTTTAGGGTTCCTGTGAGTCTTCGCCGGTTGCTTTTCCGGCTCTCCGGTCCGGGAAAATTCCGGTCCGGGTGTGTGTCGTTCGGATGGTTGCCGGATGCGGATCCGGAATCTGAAACGGGGGTTCCTTCGGACGCGGATCATGATCTGCGACCGGACCCCCGCCTGATTTATAATCAAACACACACACCCCGATGGCAAACACCACTCCCCGCTACGACACTCTGGCAGCAGCCAGAGGATGGAAACCCAATGGTGTACGGTTCCGAAAGAACAACGTTCCCGAAATATTCGGAGAGAATACCCTTAGTCTGGAAGACCTGAAAAAAAGGCTGCCGAAGGAGGTCTGGCGCGCACTGGACAAGACGATCTCGCAGGGGGAACGTCTCGATATACGGGTAGCCGATGCGGTTGCGGTTGCCATGAAGGATTGGGCGACCGAAAAAGGGGCCACGCACTTCACCCACTGGTTTCAGCCTCTTACCGGTCTTACAGCTGAAAAGCATGACAGTTTCATCACCCCGAACCGCTCCGGTGGAGTGGTTGCTGAATTTTCCGGCAAGGATCTGATTCAGGGCGAGCCGGATGCCTCCAGTTTTCCCAGCGGTGGATTGCGTGCCACCTTCGAGGCGAGGGGATATACCGCCTGGGACCCGAGCTCACCGGTCTTCATCATGGAGAACCCGAACGGCCGTGTGCTCGCCATTCCTACGGCCTTTGCTTCCTATACGGGAGATTCCCTGGATCATAAAACCCCCCTTCTCCGCTCCATGGAGGCTTTGAACCGTCAGGCAATCCGGGCCTTGAGGCTCTTCGATACACCCGCCCGGAGGGTGGTGTCGACGGCCGGTTGCGAGCAGGAGTATTTCCTCATAGATCAGGAGTTCTTCTATCGCCGGCCCGACCTGATGCTTGCCGGCCGGACACTTCTGGGGGCCAAGCCTCCCCGGGGACAGGAGATGGAGGATCACTATTTCGGCTCGATTCCGGAACGGGTTCTCTCCTTCATGATGGAGACGGAGACGGAGCTCTACCGGCTCGGGATCCCGGTCAAGACTCGCCACAACGAGGTGGCTCCCAGTCAGTATGAGATCGCTCCGATGTTCGAGACTGCCAACATTGCCGCCGATCATCAGCAGCTGACGATGCTCACGCTGAAGAGGGTGGCACGAAAGTACGGGTTTGAATGCATCCTGCATGAGAAACCGTTTGACGGTCTGAACGGGAGCGGCAAGCATCTGAACTGGTCACTGACAACCGATGACGGGCTCAATCTGCTCGAGCCGGGTGAGAGTCCGCACGAGAACATGCAGTTCCTGTTCTTCTTCACCGCGGTTCTTCGGGCGGTCTGGAGGCATCAGGATCTGCTGCGAATCTCGATCGCCAGTGCAGCCAATGATCACCGTCTTGGTGCAAACGAAGCACCCCCGGCGATCTTCTCGGTCTTCATCGGAGAACAGCTGGAGGATATTGTGGTTCAGCTGCTTAACGGCGGTCTGAAGAACTCGCGGCAGGGGGGACTGCTCGGACTGGGAACACCGGTTCTGCCCGATCTGCCACTTCACGCCGGGGACCGGAACCGAACCTCGCCTTTTGCCTTCACGGGCAACAAGTTTGAATTCCGTGCGGTGGGAGCGAGCCAGTCGGTCTCTTTTCCGATCGTTGTACTCAACACCATTGTCGCAGAGGCACTCGATGAGCTCTGCACCCAGCTTGAGTCTTCCCTTGGGACGGAGGAGCTGGAAGAGGCGCTGAAGAAGGTTCTCAAGGAGTCTCTCCGGGAGAGCCGGGAAATTATCTTTAACGGCGATGGGTATGCCGATGAGTGGAAGGAGGAGGCAGCACGGCGCGGTCTTCTCAATCTGCAGTCGACGCCCGATGCGCTTCCTCTTCTGACCGAACCGAAGAATATCGAGCTCTTTTCCCGCTACCAGGTGCTGTCGGAACGGGAAGTGCGTTCGCGTCAGGAGATCTGGGCTCACCAGTATGTGACTACGCTGACCATCGAAGTGGATACGGCGGAGGATATCGCCAAGACGATGATCTATCCGGCGGCAATCCGTTATCTCCATGAGCTGGCAGCATCGGCACGTGATGCCACGGAACTGGGCCTTGATCCTGCAGCCGCCCGATCGATGTTCCAGACGGTGAACAAGGCTCTGAACCGGCTCAGCAAGGAGCTGGACCGTCTCCGGGAGGTCCAGGCCGGAATCGAGGCTCGGACCGCACTGGAGAAAGCACGGGCGTACCGTGATGAGGTGCTGCCGGTGATGACGGAGATCCGCAATGCGGTTGATTTCCTGGAGCGGTATGTGGCTGATGATTTCTGGCCGTTACCGATCTACCGCGAGATGCTCTTTATCAAATAGCGGTGCAGGGCGGCAGGGCGGGGGGAATAGTCCCCCGCTCTTATAGGTTGTTATTCCTTTTTGCTGCCCCGGAAGGGAATAGTCGCAGATGGTTGGGAAGGCATATATACCCTCCGCTTCTATCGGTTGTTATTCCTTTTTGCTGCCCCGGAAGGGAATAATCGCATAGGGTTTGGGATGCATATATGCCGCCCCCTGATCTCCCCCTTAATCACCGCCCCTTTATCACCGCCCTTCATCAAAGTGAAATCCGCGGGTAACGCTCAAAATCGTCAAACTGCGGCTTTCTCTTCTCCAGAAAGGCATTTCGCCCCTCCTCGGCCTCCTCGGTCATGTAAGCCAGACGCGTGGCCTCACCGGAGAACACCTGCTGGCCGACCATCCCGTCATCAACCAGATTGAAGGCAAATTTGAGCATCCGGATGGCCGTCGGGCTCTTCAGGAGAATCTCTTCCGCCCACTCCACTGCCCGCTCTTCCAGCCGATCGTGGGGCACCACTTCATTGACCATTCCCATTTCAAAGGCTTCCCGGGCGTTGTAGGTGCGCCCCAGAAAGAAGATCTCCCGTGCCCGTTTCTGACCCACCTGGCGTGCGAGCAGGGCGGAGCCGAAACCGCCGTCGAAACTCGCCACATCGGCATCGGTCTGCTTGAAGTAGGCGTGTTCTTCGCTGGCCAGCGAGAGGTCGCATACTACATGGAGGCTGTGTCCGCCTCCGGCCGCCCACCCCGGGACCACACAGATAACCACCTTGGACATGAAACGGATGATCCGCTGGATCTCCAGTACGTTGAGGCGTCCCACACCGTCTTCCCCGGTGTATCCGGTCTTGCGGCGCACTTTCTGGTCGCCTCCCGAGCAGAAGGACCAGACACCATCCTTGGCCGGTCCTTCACCGGAGAGAAGAATCACCCCGATTGAAGGATCCTCGCGTGCATCAATCAGAGCCTCCTCCAGTTCAAAGAGGGTTTTCGGGCGGAAGGCATTGCGGACTTCCGGACGGTTGAAGGCGATCCGTGCGATTCCTTTCCGTTTCTTGTAAGTGATGTCTTCGTACTCTTTAACGGTCGTCCAGCTCATGGATAGTGAGATTGAATGAAGGTTGTCAGTTCGTTCAGAAGCAGGCCGGGCTGATCGATATGTACCCGGTGTGCTGCACCCGGTACCGCCACAACGGTTGCCCGGGGGATTTTATCGGCCATTTCACGATGAATCTTCCGGTAGCGTTCATCCCGTTCACCACTGATGAGCAGCATCGGCAGCTCCAGTTCACCAAGCCGTTCTCCGAGTGGTGGCGTCACTCCCTGGCCGAAACCGCGCAGGGCAGCCGCCATCCATGCCGGATTCTGTCGCTCCATCACCCGTCGATAGAGGATTGTGCGCTCTGCATAGAGGTCCCGTTCACTTTGAACACTTCCATCTTTTGCCACAACATTCCCGTTGGCCTTCCTGTCCGTTTCCGAATCCTGTGAGCTGCCACCGGTAAAGAGCGGCAGGCTCATCCACCGCTCCAGGAAGCGGAGGTAATCGGCCTCAATCTCCTCTGCCCGTTTCTCTTCCTCCTCTCGTCGGCGGGTCCGTTCTGCCGGATCCTCCGGTCCCGGACCGGCGCCCTCCAGAACGAGGCCATTGACCAGCCCGGGGTAAGCCAGGGTGAAGTGCAGAGCGAGGCGACCACCCATGCTGTACCCGTAGAGCAGCAGAGGCGAGAGCTGAAGACGTTCCAGGATGGAGCGCAGGTCATGGACCAGCTGCTCCGGGAGGTAGTGCTCCGCCCGGGAGCTCCCCTCACTGCGACCGTGCCCCGGCAGATCCAGAAGAACCGGATTGCAGACTCTTTTCAGCGGACGGAGCAGGTGGGTGAACAGCTCACCGGATCCCATGAATCCATGGAGCAGCAGAAGCCAGGGAAGATCTCGCCTGTTCTGGCAGATCTGCGCGTGGCAGGAAAGATGTCGGGTTATCAGTTTCATGGACTTTCATGGGCTGATTCATTGCCGGACCCGCTCATTGCCGGACCGACCCGGCCTACACCAGTTTCGCTCCTTCTCTCCAAAGTGTTCTTCTCAGCGTTTCCGATCCGTCCGGATCAGTGCGGTATTCGATCAGGAGTGCCGGACCCTTTCCAACTTCATCCGCATCAGAAAATTCAAGAAGTCCGTCCCGATCCGAAAGCTCCTTGATGGATTCCACCCGGATATACTCAACCCCGTGAGCCCGGGCCAGCGAGGCGAGATTAACCTGCTGAGGCGTTTCAAAAAAGCGTCGGAACCGGTCTGATCCGTCGTTCACTGGCAGGTGGCGGAAGATGGTTCCCCCTCCGTTGTTGATCACTCCGATCACCACCCGATGCCCTGGTTCCCTCAAAGCCAGGAGGGCATTGCTGTCATGAAGCAGCGCAAGATCTCCCGTAAGGATCCGCACCGGTCTTCCGGTCGCCCGGCCGATCCCCACTCCGGTGGAGAGAATTCCGTCGATTCCGGCTGCCCCCCGGTTGGTGTGAACTCCCCGGACGGCAACCTTGCGACCGCTGAAAAGGGCCAGATCCCGCACGGTCATGGAGTTGGAACAGATCGTCATCCACTCTTCCGGGTTCCGGGAGGTGAAGTGGCGTACCGCATGACCGTCTGTCAGAATTTTTTCCTCCTCCATCCGCTCTTTCAGGAGGCGTTGCGCCTTCTCATCGGCAGAGATCCATTGTGCAAGCCACTCCGTCCCTTTCGGTTCCAGATCCTCCAGATTTTCAATGGTGAGCTCCTTTGCCAGATTTTCTACAGAGAGCTCCTCTGTCGGATTCCCCCGCCGGGCCAGGGCCAGGGTATTCTCCGGATTGAACCGGACCACCGTATCCTTCGGATAGATGAGATCGTCCCACCGATCCCGGTTGTGCAGGTGGATGACCGGGATCCGCCGGCCGGCCGATTCCAGAAGCTGCCCCGCAGCCGTAAAGGGGCGGCTGCCGATCCTGATGATGAGATCGGGTCTCAGAGCGTCATTCAGTGCACCGCCTCCAAGAAAGATGTCCGGATATCGGATGACAGTTCCGATCCGTCCGCAATGGGATCCCGGCTCCACTATGGCGGGAATTCCAAGATGATGTGAGAGTCGTTCCGCCAGGGGGGCGAGGGTGCGGAATGGTTCATCTGGTCCGGCCAGGAGTAGAGGCCGTCGGCTTTGGTTGATGAGGCGGATCAGTTCCGGGGAGAAGTATTCCCGATGAAGGAGGGGCTGTCCGGCGACGATTGTGCCTGGTAAGTCTGGATTTTCCTCCTCCTTTACCTGTCGGCGGGCGGTCTCCTCTTCCCGGACAACCGCTTCCTGCGACGGTTCCAGCGGCTTTCGGAAGGCTGCATTGAGATGGACCGCTCCTCCCTGCCGGATGGCGATCTCGACACTCTGTCGCGCGAGAAGATCGAGCCGGTCGAGGTCCGGGCCCTCATAGGAAGGCTCTCCCAGTTCATGGAACCAGAGCGCATGGTCCCCGAAAAGTTTCAGCTGGTCGATGGTCTGGGAGCTTCCGTTTCCGCGCAGGTGAGGCGGCCGATCGGCGGTAAGAAGGATGAGGGGAATCCCCGATCGCCGCGCCTCGACGACAGCCGGCAGGTAGTTGGCTGCGGCCGTTCCGGAGGTGCAGATCAGAAGGGCGGGGATCCCGGTTGCCTTTCCCGATCCCAGCGCCTGGAAGGCGGCCGAACGCTCATCGAGCACCACATGGTGCCGGAACCCGGGGTGGATCGCTGCTCCCAGAACAAGCGGTGTGGATCGTGACCCGGGTGAGAGGTAGATATGCCGCACTCCACGGCTGTAGAAGGCCCGCATTAGGTGTGCGGTCCAGAGAAGCGGTTCACTCATGCAGGGAGGGATCGTTGGCTCGTTTGAGCGCGTCAAGCATGGGATTGAGTTTCATCTTCGTCTCGTTCCATTCGGTCTGCGGATCGGAATCCTCGACAATGCCGCAGCCGGCGAAGAGACGGGCA
>CAYTTA010000027.1:11429-29990 GCA_964440655.1 uncultured Balneolaceae bacterium | reverse complement strand
AAAACCCGTCACCCCGGGGAATGACCCCAGAGAGACGGGTTTGTCTTTTCTAAATGGTGGAGCTGCCGGGAGTCGAACCCGGGTCCGAAATGGCATACCGACAAGCATCTACGTACGTAGTCATCTGTTAAGGTTTCGCCTGAAGTCTCGCCCGATGACACGGCAACTTCAGACTATTCTGCTAAAGTTTCGCAACAATGCGGCAGAAGCACATTGCTGCTAGTCTGTTAGAGTCGGCGCTCCGTCTCAGGGCTTACAGACATGCGCCTGAGGGAACGGCCCGGGCTGATTAAGCAGCCAGGCTGTAGGAATAGTTGTTGTCAACTACTTTTTATCCATGATGGTCGATTTACGAGAATCCATCGGAAGCACTCGGTACGCAGCTCTCGATAACACACACTCCGTCGAAGCCAGTACAGCCCCAGTAATTCAACGAACAGTCAGGCAGGTGTGCTCCCGCCTGTTGTGGATCGGCTTTGCGGGATTGCAGGCCTGTCTGAAGTGCCGGACAGACCGGCCAGAGGTCGTGAATCCCTGATCCACTAAGGGATAGAACGATAAATATATATAAATATTATTGCCGTCAAAAGTAAAAAGAGGTAAATTTTGGGTCTTTTTCCTGCCAGGGTCTACACCGGTTTCCGGCCACCAGACCCGGCAGGGAAATCGTGGCTTGAATCCCGGGTCTGAACCCCCCGGCAACTCGTTGGCAAGCCCGTGCCTCAGGGAAACCGGGAACATTTTCCCTCAAAAACAGTGCCTGCATTCCGGAATGCACTCCTGCAGCCGGAGTGACAGGAAAACCTGACAAGACCGGAACCCGCCGGAATTCAACAGAAATCACGGAATTCGCAAGGAACCGGTCCCATCAATCATCTAACGTTCAGTAGGCGTGAATCGATACTACCCCGCTGTTCTCTCTCTTATTCTGTTCTACTCCTTCCTTCTCTCCCCCCATGCTACTGCCCTTGCCGATACTCCCTCTCCGACAGGGAGCGTTTCGGCCGGTGAGCAGGAACGCAGTTCCGTGCACGGCTACATTGTCGACAGCCGGAACGGAGAGACCCTCATCGCGGCCAACATCGCAATACTCGAAACAGGCCGCGGAACCACCTCCAACTCCTCCGGCTACTACAGCCTCACCAACCTGCAGCCGGGCACCTATACCCTGATCGCCTCCTACATCGGCTACCACCGTTTCGAGCGGGTGGTCGAGCTTGAAGCCGGCCAGGCACTGAGGCTCGACATTGAGCTGGTTTCGGAGAGTTTCGAACTTGAGGAGATCGTTGTGACCTCCGAAAAAGAGGAGGAGGCCCGCCGCAACATCGGGATGGCTTCCATGCCCGTACAGCAGATCCGCGAGGTCCCGGCCGTCATGGAGCCGGACGTCTTCCGCTCGGTCCAGTTGCTACCGGGTGTGAAAGCCGCCTCGGACTTCTCTAGCGGCCTCTACATCCGGGGAGGAAGCCCCGATCAGACGCTCATTCTTCTGGATGAAACAACCGTCTACAACCCCTCCCACTTCTTCGGATTCTACTCCACTTTCAACCCCGATGCGGTCAAGGATATCCAGCTCTACAAAGGGGGGTATCCGGCCCGATACGGCGGACGGCTCGGCTCGGTGCTCTCGGTCTATAACAAGGATGGAAACCGGAACGAGCTCCAGGGGCGGGTGAGCGTGGGCATGCTCGCCTCGCGCGCCATGCTGGAGGGCCCCCACAAATGGGGATCCTGGATGTTCGCGGTCCGCCGCTCGACGCTGGAGCCGCTTCTGGCCGCCATGCGGCAGGAGATCGACAACGTTCCCGATCTCTTCTATTTCGTGGACCTGAACGGAAAGGTGAACTTCGATGTGAGCGAAAAGGACCGCTTCTCCGTGGCGTTCTACAGCGGCGGAGACCGGGTTGTCTTCCCGTTCGAGGAGGATGCCGAGATCTCGCTTGGCTACGGGAACCGGACCCTGAGCACCAACTGGCGCCACATTTTTTCCGAACGTCTCTTCGGAACCGTTACCCTCACCGCTTCGCGCTATTTCAATACACCGGAGTTCGAGATTGCCGGAACACCCTTCGACCGGAACAACAACGTCTACGACTATTCGGCCAAGGCCGACCTGGAGTATCTCCCCGGAGCCAATCACACGCTGAGCACCGGCTTCTGGACCGGATACCGCAAGCTGACCTTCCGCGACCGGTTCGACAACGAAGTGACCTTCAACGAGCGGATCGAGAACACCTACGCCTCGTTCTATCTTCAGGACCGCTGGCAGCCCTCCGACCGCTGGGTTCTGGAGGCGGGCGTGCGGGGCAACTGGTTCTCCTCGGGCGACTACGTGCGGATCGAACCGCGCGCCTCGATGGAGTTCCGTCCGTCGAACCGCGTACGCCTGCAGGCAGCCTACGGCCGCTACTACCAGTTCCTCACGCTGGTCACCAACGAGGCCTTCTCCGGATTTGATCTCTGGCTCACAACCGACGACGGGGTTCCGCCCTCCTGGGGAGATCAGTATGTCCTGGGCGTCAAGAGTGTCCCGTTCGACTCCTGGGGTTTCGATGTGGAGCTCTACTACCGCACCATGCGGGATCTGTTTGAGCTCAACCCCTTTGTGGTCAATGCCTCCGGCATGGACTACCCGGAACTCTTCCGCTTCGGGGAGGGACACGCCTACGGTGTGGAGGTCTTCCTGGAGAGGCGGATCGGACGACTCACCGGATTTGCCGGCTATACGTTCGGCGTCACCCGAAGGAAATTCCCCGGTTTCAATGCGCCCGTGCTGGACGACCCCGCGCGTGCCCGTTTCTACTCGCCCAAGTATGACCGTACGCACGACGTGAACCTGGTGCTGAACTACGAGCTCTCCAGAAGGTGGAAATTCACCGCCATCTTCAATTATGCAACCGGACAGGCCTACACCGAGCCGACCGGGCGGATGCAGATCATCGACATGCCCTGGGACAACCTGGTCCGGGAGACCTTCATCGTGGAGAAGCTCAACGACGCGCGTCTGCCCGACTACCATCGTCTGGATATCGCCTTCACCCGCAAAGGGACGTTCTTCAAGATTGCCGATGCCGAGTGGCAGTTCCAGCTGATCAACGTCTATTCACGCAGGAACATCTGGTTCTACCAGTATGATTTCGACAAGAACCCGGTGGAGAGGGAAGAGGTGGCGCTGCTGCCCATCATCCCCTCCTTCTCCTACACCGTCCATTTCTGACGCTGGTTTGACACTGGCCGGTGTCCGGACTCCTACTCTCTGATCACTTTTGATCTTTTTGATTTCTGATGACTTTGTTCTGATGACCATGATGAATGAGATGACCATGACGTTTAAAACCATGCCCCTGAAGAAATTGCCCCGCCTGTCACCTCTCCGCCGGTCGCCGCTTCTCTTTGCGGCGATGCTTCTCATCCTGGCAGCCGGCTCACTGGCGGGTTGCGATCCCTTTGAGCCGGAGCCCTACCAGGAGTATGTCGTGGTGGAGGCGTGGCTGAAGGCGGGTCAGCCTCTTCCGCCGGTACGGCTGTCGACCACCATGCCGGTCGATCAGAAGTACTCTTTTGAGGAGGCGGCGGTTGCCGGAGCAGAGGTGCGGGTTCACCTTCTCGATCCTTCCGGAGAATCGGAGGCGGCTTACGCCTATGAGATGGAGCGGCCGGGTATCTATCGTCCCGCACCCGGGGCTCTTCATGAGGTGATACCGGGAAGGACCTACCACCTGGAAGTGGAGCTCTCCGACGGACGGCAGGTACGCGCCCGGACCACCGTTCCGCAACCCTTCGCGGTGAGCGCCAACAGGGAGAGCATCATCTACCAGGAGAACCTGCTGGGGGGCGACGAGGATGTGGATGACGAGAACAAACAGCTCATCCTGACGATCCATCCCCTGTCGGAGAGCACGCAACAGAGGATCTTCATCTTCAATGCGATCGCCGACTCCCCCACCTACGAGAACCTGACTCCATTCTACAAGGACGTTATCGACAGCGACGACGAGATCGATATCAATGAATTTGCCAACAACTCCTCCGGCCTTACTCCGGATGATATGTTCACCCCCAAACCGGACGGAACACTCGATCTCCGGTACCCCTGGATCGGAGTCGCCTTCTACGGCGGACAGACCATCGTGGCCAACTCCATCGATTCCAACACCAATGATTTCGTCCGCTCCCAGTCGGTTCAGCTGGGCGGATCCACCCTCTCCCCCGGAGAGATCCCCAATGCGATCTACCATGTGGAGGGCGGGATCGGTGTCTTTGGAAGCATGGTTTCCGATTCTGTGTATGTACGTATCGAGCGTCCCGATTTTTCCGGTTTTTAAATCCGATATTGAGCGGGCGTTATGAACATGAGTGGATGATGTTGATGAACTTGAGGGGATGAAATGAACATGAGTGGATGACAATGAACAGCCGGCATCTGATATTCCGATTGTTTCTGCTTTTTCTGCTCTTTGTCTCGTGGATGCCGGCCGATCTGCCCGCCACCCGCCCGGTACCGGCGGGTCCGGCATCTTCCGGAACCTGTCCGCCTCCATCCGGTGCCGCTCTCTCCTCTCTCCCCTCACACTCCCATCCCTGGGCAACCGCAGGCGCCGCCTGGATCGGGATGGCTGCATCATTCCGGACCGTCCTGCCTGCATCATCCGGGCCGGATCTGCACGGAACCTCCTTTGACACGGCTCACCTCCAGGGGGAGTTCCGTATCGCCCGGATCCGCTACAGGGGCGGCGGGGACTGGTACAACGACCCGTCGGCACTCCGGAATCTGCTTGCATTCGCCCGGGAGAATCTCCCCATGCCGGTCTCCACCGAGTATGACGATGTGGATCTCGGCGACCGGGAACTGCATGGTTATCCGTTCGCCTTTCTCACCGGCCACGGAACGATCGAAACCAGCGATGAGGAGATTGCCAACCTCCGTTCCTGGCTCGATCAGGGCGGGTTTCTCTATATTGACGACGACTACGGTCTGGATGATTCGATCCGGACCATGATCGGCCGGCTCTACCCCGACCAGGAGCTCGTCGAGCTGCCCTTCGATCATCCGGTCTACCACCAGGTCTTCTCCTTTCCCGAAGGTCTTCCCAAGGTGCATGAGCATGACAACAAGCCGCCGCAGGGGCTGGCGATTATCCGAGACGGCCGGATGGTCCTTTTCTACACACTCGAGAGCAACCTCTCCGACGGATGGGCTCATGATGTTCACAGCAATCCGGCCCGCATCGTGGAGGCCTCCCTGCAGATGGGCGTGAACCTTCTGGTTTATGCGCTCACCACCTCGCGGGGAGTGGCGCGGGGATCGTGACAAACCTCATCCGGATCCCCCTCCGCCCTTTTCCCTGATGGTTTTTTTCAGGATATTACCGTTTATGCCATCACCCGCAAAAGAGGACCGGATGATTATCCCGATTGCAAGCGACCACGCCGGCTTTCCGGCCAAGGAACTGACCAAGAAAATCCTGGAAGAGATGGGTCATCTTCCCGTCGACTACGGTGTCCACTCGGAAGAGTCCGCCGACTACCCCGACTACGCGGTTCAGGTCGCAAAGAAAGTGGACGAGGGAGAGCATGAGTTCGGAATTCTCCTTTGCGGGAGCGGCCAGGGAATGTGCATGACCGCCAACAAGTTCCAGGGGGTGAGAGCGGCCCTGGTCTACAACGAGCAGGTCGCGGAACTCGCCCACAGGCACAACAATGCCAACATGCTCTGCCTGCCCGGAAGGGAGCTGGATGAGAATCAGATCCGCCGGATCCTCCAGGCCTGGTTCTCCTCCGAATTTGAGGGTGGACGCCATGAACGGCGGGTTGAAAAAATTCACAAGCTAACGGACAAGAAAAAGTGATGAACCCTCTGAAAGAACAGGATCCGGAAGTCTGGTCCGCCATTGAAAACGAGACACGCCGGCAGAACAACAACCTGGAACTGATCGCATCGGAAAACTTTGCTTCGCGGGCGGTCATCGAGGCGATGGGGTCGGTTCTGACCAACAAGTATGCAGAGGGGTATCCGGGCAGGCGGTACTATGGTGGGTGCAGCGAGGTCGATGTAGTGGAGGATCTTGCGCGCGACCGGGCCAAAAAACTTTTCAATGCGGAGTGGGTGAACGTACAGCCCCACTCGGGTGCAACGGCCAACGCGGCCATCTATCTGGCCTGCATGAAACCGGGAGAGACCCTCCTCGGGCTGAACCTCTCTCACGGAGGCCACCTCACACACGGATCGCCCGTGAACTTCTCCGGGCTGATGTACAAGGCGGAGTTTTACGGAGTGGACCGGGAGACGGGACGTATCGACCTGGACCAGGTCCGGGACAAGGCCAGGAAAGTGCGGCCGAAGATGATTTCGATTGGTGCCAGCGCCTATCCCCGGGATTTCGACTACCCGGCATTCCGCGAGATTGCCGACGAGGTGGGGGCCGTTCTCTGGATGGACATGGCCCATACGGCGGGTCTTATCGCCGCCGGCCTGCTCAACGATCCACTGCCCCACTGCCATGTGGTGAGCACCACCACCCACAAGACGCTGCGCGGCCCCCGGGGAGGGATGCTTCTGGTCGGAAAGGATTCCGAGAACACTCTGGGCATTACCGCCCGTATCTCGGGACGGGTGCGGACTTGGGGAGAGATCCTCGATTCGGCGGTCTTCCCCGGAACGCAGGGAGGGCCTCTCATGCATGTCATCGCGGGCAAAGCGGTCGCTTTCGGCGAGGCACTGCAGGAGGATTTCAAACTCTACCAGCAGCAGGTCCGGAAGAATGCACGCGCCCTGGCGGAGGCTTTTCTCGAGATGGGGTACAACCTGGTGAGCGGCGGGACCGACAACCACCTCATCCTGATCGACCTGAGGAACAAGGGGATTACCGGCCATGATGCGGAGGAAGCCCTCGATCGCGCCTCGATCACCGTCAACAAGAACATGGTTCCATTTGACGACCAGAGCCCGTCCGTCACATCCGGCATCCGGATCGGATCTCCCGCCATGACAACCCGGGGTTTGAGGGAAGAGGATTTTCGCCACATCGCCTCGCTGATCGACCGGGTGCTGCAGGATCATCAGAATGAAACCGTTCTGACTCAGGTCCGGCAGGAGGTGATCGCCCTCTGCGAACAGTATCCTCTTTATGATTTTGTAACCACCTGATAAGGGGTGTCTGCCACCATCTCCGTTGATGGTGGCGGTTGTGACTGCGGTACTTCGTTGCAGTCACACAGGATCAGGGGAATATTTCGGACCGAATCGAGTCGGGCACTAAAAGTTTGACAAATGAGCCAGGAAACGAAGAAACGCGGGATCATGGGAGCCCTTTTGCCCCGGGCGAAGGCTCCGAAACCGGATCCTGCTGCCGGCATGTCCTTCCTCGATCACCTTGAGGAGCTGCGCTGGCGTATCTTCAAGGGTCTCGCCGGCCTTCTGTTCGGCGTGATTGTGGCTTTCTTCTATTCCGATCTGATTATCGGCAAGATCATACTGGGGCCCGCACGCGCCGATTTCTTCATGTACGACATCATGCCGATCAATGCCCAGGATCTGCAGCTTATCAGCCGGAGACTTCCCGGCCAGTTCTTCACCTACTGGGGCAGTCTCATCATCGCCGGGGGGATCATCGGCTCACCGGTACTTTTCTACCAGATGTACGCCTTCATCGAGCCGGCCCTCGAGACCCAGGAAAAAGTAAAAACCTGGCTGAACGTCGCCTTCATCTCTTTTTTCTTTTTGCTGGGGATCTGTTTCGGCTACTTCATCCTGGTCCCTTTCGCCCTGCAGTTTTTCACGCAGTTCATCATCTCGGATCTTATCACCAATGAGTTCGATGTGAACGAATATTTCTCCTCCATCGCCCTCTGGGTACTTGCCTGTGGGATCCTGTTCCAGATTCCGGTGGTGAGTTACTATCTCTCGAGAATCGGACTGCTCACACCCGATTTCCTTCGCACCTACCGCCGACATTCCATCCTGGGTGCACTGATTCTGGGTGCTTTTCTCACCCCGCCCGACCCGGTTTCCCAGATCATGGTCGCGGTGCCGATCATGGCACTCTACCAGCTTTCGATCTACATAAGCGTTTTTGCCAACCGGCAGCGAGAACGGGATATGGAGCGGGCATTTACCGGAAGTGATAACGGAATGGATGATTCATGAGACCCAACTCTGCGGAGAATAAAACGATGAAGATACAGAACATGTGCCGTTCCGAAATGAGAACCCCTTTATTTTTCTGGCTGATGATCCCGCTGGTCGTCCTGCTTGCCGCCGGATGCGACGGCTCGGGGAATCCCTGGATGAGCCCGCCCGACTTCACCACCGTTCCCGAGCTGCCCGATACAAGCGGGATCGCACCGGTCGAGGACGACGGGGGACTCAAGTGGTATGTGATCCGTAAAGGAGAGGGGTGGTCGGTCCAGGCGATCGACATCATTGAAGGGTTTCTCACCCTGCGGACGGCCGACGGAGAGGTCCGTCAATCCTCATGGGCCAACGGCCGCACCACGCCGGACCAGTGGACGGTGGCCAATCTTCCGGAAAATGCCACGGAAGGACTCTATCGCGGAGTACTCGGCATGCACCTCGGAGAACGCCGCGTCATTGTGGTGCCGCCGCAGCTGGGGTACGAAGGACTGGCCGATACGCTTGTCTATGATTTCGAGCTGATGGATATCCATCAGAGATAGAGCCGGCGCACCCGCTGGGTGAGGCGGCAGAGCAGTTCATGGGTATTGGTACCCGCCTCTGTCGCCCAGCGGTTTGCCGGCCACGCCTCCCCTCCCATCAGCTGCACCGTGGTTCCCTCCGGTAGCGGCTCCTCTCCCAGGAAGATCATGCAGCAATCCATGGTAATATTCCCGACCACGGGAACCTTCTTTCCCGCTGCAACTACCCGAAGGCGGTTGCTGAGCGAACGGGGGACCCCGTCCGCATAGCCTACCGGCAGGGTCGCCAGGTAGCCGTCATGCGGAGCCCGCCAGGTCAGGTTGTAGCTCACCCCCTCTCCCTTTCGGACCCGGCGGATCTGATGAAGCGAGGTCTGCCACTCCAGGACAGGCCGGAGCCCCTCTGCCGGGATAAGCCCCGAACTATAGCCGTGCAGGCCGATTCCGACCCGGATCATGTCGAAATGCTCCACGTTATAATGCAGCACCGCCGCCGAGTTGCTCATGTGCGCCGTGATCTCCGGGGAGAATCGTGAGCAGATCTGCCGGAACAGGGTGTTCTGATGCCCCACGAAATCCGAATCTTCTTCATCGGCGGTCGCGTAGTGGGAGTAGATTCCCTCGCAGATCAGCTCCGGATGCTCCTCCATCAGCCGCAGCACCTCTTCGGTCTGCTCTGGATAGAAACCCGACCGGCGCATCCCCGTATCGTACCTCAGGTGGCATTGCGTTCCGGGAAGCAGAAGACGGAAATGGTCCGGGCAGCTAATGGTCGCCGCCAGCCGGTATCTCCGGTAAAGCGGAGCGGTTTCCTCCCGGGGCGCCCCGAATACAAGGATGGGTGTCCCGATTCCGGAATCCCGCAACTGGATCCCCTCATCGATCGTCGCGACCGCAAACCACTCCACACGCTTCTCAAGGTACCGAGCGATTGCGACCGCTCCGTGACCGTAGGCATCGGCCTTGATCACCGCCATCACCCGGTCTCTGCCGGACTTCTCTTTCAGCACCTCCAGATTGTAACCGAGGCGATCCAGATGGATCGTGGCGGTTGAATCGGAATGATCCACCGGCAGAGGAGGCGCCGGCTCCTTTCGAGGTGAGCGTGGATTGATCTGCATATTTTTTTATGTTTTCCGGATGTCCGGGGCGTATTTTCCAGTCCACCGCCGGAGGTAAACGGGCGTGCCGGTTGCGTGCCGGTTGCGTGCCGGTTGCGTGCCGGTTGCGTGCCGGAAGGATAGGCAGTTTCACCGGCTTTTTCACTCCCAAGACAAACCCGATCACATGAAATTTCTGAAGGTTCTGCTGGCATCCATCCTCGGAACAATCATCGGCCTCTTTCTGCTTTTTCTCATCTTCTTCATCAGCCTTCTCCGGGGAACCTCAGAACCGGAACCCTATATCCGTTCGGGTACCATCCTCACCATCGATCTGGCCGGAGATATTCCGGCGCGTACGATTCACGACCCCTTCGGACCGCTTTTCAATCCCCTGCCGGGGGATCAGGTCTCCCTGGAGTCTCTTCGAGAGAATCTTGAAAAAGCGGCTGCCGATGCCCGGATTGAAGGAATCTGGCTCCGGCTCAATCCGCTCCAGACCAGCTGGGCCAACCTGGAGAGTGCCTACGAGGAGATCCGGAAGTTCCGAGAGAGCGGGAAATTCATCTACGCCTCGACCGATGATATCGGCTTGAACGAAAACGCCTATTTCCTCGCCACCCTGGCCGATTCGATATTTGCGCCCCCGGAGACAAGATTCGAGTTCAACGGGTTTGTCATGCAGATCGCCTACTACAGCAGCCTGCTCGACAAGATCGGGGTGGAGCCGGAGATCGTACGGGTGGGAGCCTGGAAATCGGCCGTCGAGTCGTTCACACGCCGGGACAGCTCGCCCGAAAACCGTGAACAGATGATGGAGCTGATCAATGGCATTTCCGACACCTTCATCCGTGCGGTGGAAGAGAACCGGGGGCTTCCGCGCCGGCAGATCGAAGAGCTGTTGAACGAGATCCCATCCAACAGCGTCCGGCGGGCACTGGAGAGCGGGCTTATCGATGCGATCGCCCATCCGGGTCAGGTGGAGCAGGCCCTCCGCAGCCGGCTGGGAATGGAAGAAGATCAGGAGATCCGTACGGTCTCCTTCAATCGCTACAGCCGGGTCACCGCCCGTTCCGCCGGAGTGGAGCGGACCGGAAGCCGGGACCGGATCGCTGTGATCTACGCCTCGGGCATCATCATTCCGCAGGCGGTTGAGTCACCCTATGCCAGCGAACCGGTCATTACGGCCAAAGGGATGAAGGAGTCCCTGAAGGCTGCACTGGATGATGACGATGTGAAGGCGATTGTCATTCACATCGACAGCGGGGGCGGGGCCCTCTCCACCTCGGAACTGATCCGGGGCATCATCCGGGATGCTGCCTCGAAAAAGCCGGTGATCGCCTACATGGGGGGTG
This sequence comes from uncultured Balneolaceae bacterium, assembly GCA_964440655.1. Lineage (GTDB taxonomy): Bacteria > Bacteroidota > Rhodothermia > Balneolales > Balneolaceae > CAYTTA01. Next base: position 18,880 of record CAYTTA010000027.1, on the reverse strand, counting down.
TGGCCGCATCGGGCGGATACTACATCGCCATGGGGGCCGACGCGGTGGTCGCCTCCCCTAACACCATCACCGGATCGATCGGCATCTACAGCATGCTCTTCAATGCCCGGGAGCTGTTCAACGAAAAGCTGGGAATCCATTTCGACGAGTTCAAATCGCACGATCACGCCGATCTGGAATTCATGAACCGCCAGCTGGAACCTTATGAGAGAGATGCGATGCAGCGGATCGTGGAAAACGGATATGAAACCTTCCTCGATCGGGTTTCCGAACGCAGAGGGATGTCCCGGGACGAGGTACACCGGGTTGCACAGGGTCGGATCTGGATCGGCGAACGGGCTGCGGAGATAAATCTGGTCGACCGGCTGGGCACATTGGAGACAGCGCTTCAGCTGGCGGCCGACCGGGCCGGAATCACCGACTACTCCACGGTGAACTTCCCGCGACAAAAAGATCTCTTTGAACTCATTTTCAGTTCGGCGGGTACCCGGATTGCCGCATGGACCCGATCTCTTCTGCCTCTGCCGGCCGCGGGAACCGGAACGCTCCATCCCTGGGATGAATTGGTTGCCTCTGAGGGGATGTCGGGCAGAACATGGGCCCTTCTCCCACTGCACTTCACCATCCAGTGAAGAGATCTTTTTGAATGAGGATCGGAAGATTTGAAATCGAGCAGCTGAGTGAAGGGTTTTTCGAAACCTCTTCCGACGGGTTCCTGTCCAAGATCGCGCCTGCGCGGCTGGAGGAGCTGAAGAAAGAGCCTGCCGGTCCGCAGCGTTCCGACGTGGTGGGCATCGATCCCCTGCTGGTCAGAGACGGCGAGACCACCATTCTTCTGGATGCGGGGCTTGGATGGGGGCTGGACCACGGCAGCAGCTACGAAGGCACCTCCAACGCCGTCACCAACCTGGAGATCTTCGGCTTCTCCCCCGAATCGATCGATTTCGTGGTGCTGAGTCACCTGCACTACGACCATGTGGCCGGTTCGACCCATCTGGGGCCGGACCTCCGGACCACCCTGACCTTTCCCAATGCGGTCTGGCTCGTGCAGAAGCGGGAGTGGGAGCACGCCCTTCGGGAGCAGAGCAGGACGGACTCAACCGGCTCCGAATACCGGATGGATGAGCTGTACCGGCTTGCCGCCGACCGCCGGATCCATTTCATTGAAAACGACTCCTACACCCTGCTTCCCGGAATCCGCCTGCTGCTGACCGGCGGGCATACACCGGGGCATCAGATCGTACATATCGGGGATGAGGGAAAGTCTGCCTGGTACCCCGGAGATCTGATTCCCACGGAGCACCACCTGAACCGCTATGTCGTGAAAGAGGCGGATTTCGACCCGGTCAGGGCACGGAAAGTGAAGACCCTGCTGCTCAGGGATGCCCTGCAGAGCAATGCCTATCTGTTTTTCTACCACTCCCTCTTCCGGAAGAACGGGCAGATTCTCCGGGACCGGGATCGCAATTACGTGCTGGTGGAGAGCTGAACTCTGAAAACCGGGATCGGGGCACGATCTCCGGTTTGGAAGAGCACGCGTCCGGATTCCCGGAGCAGGTTCCGGTTCTGATCTAACGCGGTCCGCTACCGGTTCATGGAGAGGAGGAACTCCTCGTTGTTGGAGGTTCCTTTCATCTTGTCGAGCAGGAACTCCATCGCCTCGAAGGAGTTCATGTTGTTCAGGTATCGACGCAGCAGGATCACCTTCTCCCGCTCCTCTTCCGGAACAAGAAGCTCCTCCCGACGGGTACCGCTCTTGAAAATATCGATGGCAGGGTAGATCCGGCGGTCGGAGAGACGACGGTCCAGAACGATCTCCATGTTACCGGTCCCCTTGAACTCTTCGAAAATCACATCGTCCATACGGGAGCCGGTATCAATCAGGGCGGTTGCGATAATGGTCAGGCTTCCTCCATTCTCGATATTCCGGGCCGATGTGAAGAGCTGGCGCGGGGCCTTGAGCGCTTCCGAGTCCACCCCGCCCGTCATGGTGCGACCCGAACTGCCGGCACCGATGTTGTAGGCGCGTGCCAGGCGGGTGATGGAGTCCATCAGCAGAAGTACATCGTGTCCGCTCTCGACCAGCCGTTTGGCCTTTTCGAAGACAATCTCGGAGAGTCCGATGTGATTCTCCGGCTTCTCGTCGAAGGTGGAGGCCACCACTTCGGCACTCTTCACCGAACGATCCATCTCGGTCACCTCCTCGGGGCGTTCGTCAATGAGCAGGATGATGATCTTCGTATCGGGATGGTTGGCGGAGACCGCATTGGCGATATCCCGGAGAATGGTGGTCTTCCCCGTCTTGGGCTGGGCGACAATCAGACCGCGCTGCCCCTTTCCGACCGGGGTAAAGAGATCGATGATGCGTGTGGTGTAGTTCGAAGGATGGGTCTCCAGCTTGAACCGCTCATTGGGATAGATCGGGAGCAGATCCTCAAAATCGGTGCGGTTGTCCATATCCCGCGGGATCTTTCCGTTCACTCCCTCCACTCGGAGCAGGGCAAAATAGCGTTCACCCACTTTCGGCGGGCGGATGATCCCGATCACACAGTCCCCCTGTTTGAGCCGGAACCGTTTGATCTGGGAGGGCGAGACGTAGATGTCGTCGGGACTCGCCTTGTAGTTGTAGTTCACCGACCGCAGGAAACCATATCCGTCGGGCAGGATCTCCAGTGTACCTTCATTGAGCAGAAACTTGCCCAGCTGGGGCCGGATCTCGTTCAGCCGGTCATCAAGCGTCCGGGCATCCGATTCCGGAAGCACATTGCTCACATGCTTTTTTCCTTTCCGCTGAACCCGCTGGACCCGGCCACGACGGGGTTCCGGCTCCTCCAGATCGTAGCTCTGGATGTGGCTCTGTCCATAGGGTGTTGCCGTCTCCTCCTCAAGCTCTTCCTCCTCCTCCGGCAGATCATCATCTTCATCATCATCCGGAAGACGAGAGTCGTACACCCGTTCGTACCGGTAGGAGCGCCGGGGTGATTCCTCCCTGCCCGAGGGATTGTCAGCCCGGGACCGGGATTTCACCACTCCCTCCTCTTCAAAAAGTGTCTTCTGGGTGGCCGTATTGGAGGTGGCTCTATCCGGGGTTGCAGCCTCCCGGATTCTCTCGATCAGATTCTGCTTCTTCAACCCGGTAACCCCGCGAAGCTCCAGTTCGCGGGCAATCTGTTTCAGTTCCTGTACGGTCTTCTTCTCCAGTGTATCAAAATCAATATTCGACATATTATCGGTGTGATTCCCCGACATGATAAAGGGTGGTTGATGGAAATACTTTCAGGAATGATTAAACGTAAGAGCTGATCAAAGGCCGCAGGGGAAAACCGGGTAGTAATGTCCGGGGGTCTTACGTGTGATCTGTGCGATCAGAAGGTAGCTTGACTTGCCATCCACTTTTTTACCTGAGGATAAAAGTAAAAACTTCCCGTAAATATTACTAATTCCGTTTTAAGGCCCTCCAGGACCCTTTCTATTGCAAGGGTATCGTTCGGAAGACAGGTGACCTGCGGGATCATTGATCGGATCTGATGGCATTCCGCGCTTCTCTCTGTACCTGTATCAATGTAATAAACGGTTTGGTAAGAGCGAAAATTTTCCAAAAACTCCGGAACCGCCTTGTCCTTCATGACCGACAGGATAATCACCGGCTCCGGGCGACCGGAGACCTGCTCCTGAAGGGTCTGCAGCGCCTCGGCGTTGTGCGCTCCGTCAAAGTACCACTCCCGTCCGGACAGGAGCCTCTGGAAATGGGCGTGGTCGGGGAACCGCTCATCAAGCCGCTCCACTCCCTCGATGAACTCCCTTTCTGTTACGGGAAGCTCATCCCGGGTCAGGAGGACCACCCGCCATGCGATCGCCATATTGATCCGGTCCACCTTCTTCCGCCCCTCCGTCCCGAGCCGGATCGTCTTGCGCGTTGCGGGGTCGGTGAGCAGGACCTCCTCCGTCTTCCAGATCGGCCGACACTCCATCGCCGGGAAGATCCTCGACCCTTCCAGAGCCGCTTTCCAACGCACCTCCTCCATCGCCTCCGGCGGCAGATCTCCCGTCACCACCGGTCTTTCCGGTTTGATGATTCCCGCTTTCTCCCGTGCGATCTCCGGAATGGTTTCACCCAGCAGATCGGCATGATCGATCGAAACCGAGGTGATGATGCTCACCAGCGGATCGATCAGATTGGTTGCGTCCAGACGGCCTCCCAGTCCGGTCTCGATCACGCAGATGTCGCACTTCTCTTTCTCAAGGTACCAGAATGCCAGGCAGGTGGCCATTTCGAAGTAGGTGAGCGGGATCTCCTCAAGCTCTTTTTCATAGAGGCGGAAAAATTCCAGCATCGCCTGGTCCGGGATGGGCTCGGTGTTGATGCGGATCCGTTCGTTGAAACGGCTCAGGTGAGGGGATGTGTAGAGACCGGTCCGGTAACCGGCCTGCTGCCAAAGGGATGCGAGCATCTGGCAGGTTGTTCCTTTTCCGTTGGTTCCGCCCACATGAACAGCCCGGATGCGTTTCTGGGGATCCCCCATGGCCCGGCAGAACCTCTCCATCGGTTCAAGGGCATAGCGGACAGCCCGCGCCCCTTCCCGGGAAAATCTGGGAATCTTCTCCAGATAGCGCTCCACATCAGAGATTGTTGAGAACCGGCTCTGTTCACTCATTGCACCCCACTCCTTCTACTACTCCTTTCTCACCCACTCCTTCCACACCCACTCCGTCCTCACACTTTTCCACGATCCGATCCCTGTCACGGCTCTGACCGGCTTTCACGCCACTCCTCCGTCCACCGGCCAAGCCGGTCGTAGAATGAATCCTCTGCAGGAAAGTGGTTTGAACCGATCTGCTCTACCGGTTCAAATCCCTTCACGGCATTGGTTACCCAGACCAGATCGGCATCGGCCAGCTCATCGGGCAGGAAGCGTCCCTCCTCCGGGCTCAGCCCTTCGTGCCGGAGCAGCTCCAGGAGAGTGCCGCGCATGATCCCGGGCAGAATGTCACACTCGGCGGATGGGGTCCGAATCCTCTCCCCTTTTTTCCAGAAGAGATTGGCAACGGAGGTCTCTGCGAGGTGCCCCTCCGAAGTGAGCAGAATCGCATCATCCGCACCGGCGGCAAATGCCTCGCGCCGCGCGGCCATGAAGTGGAGGGTGTTGGAGAGCTTGAGATCGCAGGGGCGGCTTGTTGCCGGTACCGTCCGGGTCCGGACAAAAGTCAGTTTCAACCCGCGGGCGCCGGAGCGCTTCAGCGGGTCGGCGGTCATGAGCAGATGGACCTTCTCTTCCGGATCGGGTTCATACCCCCGTCCCCCACCGAGCGAGGCCTGGATCCGTACCAGCGCATCCGATCGCTCCAGACCGTTCGCTTCAAGGAGATTGTGAATTGCATCGGCCAGATCCTGCCTGGCTGCCGGAGCCAGGCGGTTGCTTCCAAGCCACTGCATCCCCTTTTTCATCCGCTCCAGGTGTCGCGAGAGGTGAAGAAACCGGCCACGGCTCACACGGAATGTTTCGAAGCAGCCAGCACCGTAGAGCACTCCCCTCGATTCAAACGGAATGACCGCCTCCCGATCTGAGAGCAGCTCTCCGTCAAGCCAGACAAGCCGGTCATGGCGCATCATGGTCCGGAGTCCCCTCCATTTTCAGGGACAGAGCGGCAATTCCCTCGCCGATCTGCAGATCTTCAATACGTCCGTCTGAACCGATGAGCAGATAGGAGGGGATGCCCGGAACCTGCATGCTGTTGTAGAATTCGGTCCCGTCCACCCAGATCACCCCATGGGAGTTGCGTCGGGAATACTCCTTCACCTGCTCGGGATCGTCCCGCACCGATGCGGCAAGAACCACCCAGTTCCTTTTACCGGCCAGCTCGCCGAGCTGCTTCAGATCATCGAGCGATTTCTCCGACCAGGTTGCCCAGAATGCAACGAGCACTTTCCGTCCGCCCAGTTCAACCGGAATGATCTCCTCCCCTCCCTCCAGGGCCGGGAACCGGATCTCTTCTGCCTCCAGCCCCGCCAGATTCTCCCTCAGGCGGGACTCCTGCCTCTCCACGTAACGGATCGTCCCGAAAATGATGACCGCAAGAGTGGCCACCCCGCAGATCGTGACAAAGAGAGTGAAATATTTCTGATCGATTCTCATGGGGGGCGGAGTGTCAGGCCACCGTTTCGCTGCTGGAGGAGCGGCTGTATGTTCTCTCGACATACTCCTCAAGAATCTTCATGAACTCCTGACCGATAAAATCCCCCCTCAGCGTGGTGACATGCTTTCCATCCACGTAAACCGGCGCCTTCGGCTCTTCGAAGGTCCCAGGAAGCGAGATCCCGATATTGGCGTGTCTTGATTCCCCCGGTCCGTTCACCACACATCCCATCACCGCCACATTCATCTCCTCCACGCCCGGATAGCGTTCTCTCCAGACCGGCATCTGTTGGATCATGTAGGTCTGGATCTCTTCGGCCAGCTCCTGGAAATAGGTGCTCTGGGTGCGGCCGCAACCCGGACAAGAGGTGACCTGGGGAGTGAAGTTCTGGATGCCGAGAGACTGCAGGATCTGCTGGCATACCCTTACCTCCTCGGCACGGTCCGCTCCCGGTTCGGGAGTGAGGGAGACGCGGATCGTATCGCCGATCCCCTCCTGAAGCAGAATGGAGAGCGCCGCCGTGCTGGCCACGATTCCCTTCATCCCCATTCCCGCCTCGGTCAGTCCCAGATGGAGGGGATAGGGCAGCTGGCGGGCGATCTGCCGGTAGACCTGAATGAGATCCTGTACGCCCGACATCTTGCAGCTGATCACGATCCGGTCGGATGGCAGCCCCACCTCCTCGGCCATCCGGGCGGATCTGCGGGCGCTTTCGACCATCGCGTTGAGCAGGACCTCCTTGGCGGAGGCAGGCTCCGGACTGCGGTTGTTCTCATCCATCATCTGTGTGAGCAGCTGCTGGTCGAGCGACCCCCAGTTGACTCCGATCCGAACCGGCTTGTCATGAATGATCGCCTGCTCGATGATCGTACAGAAGTTCTTGTCCCGTGCCCGGGTCCCGACATTTCCGGGATTGATCCGGTATTTGGAGAGGGCTGCCGCCATGTCGGGGTACCCCGGCAACAGCAGGTGTCCGTTGTAATGAAAGTCTCCGATCAGAGGGACGGGAACGCCTCTGTTGAGCAGCTTCTCCTTGATACGGGGTACCGCACGGGCGGCCTCATCGTTGTTCACCGTGATCCGGACCAGCTGGGAACCGGCCAGCCAGAGGTGCTCCACCTGTTCGACCGTTCCATCCACATCGGCTGTATCGGTGTTGGTCATGGATTGCACCACGATCGGGGCCCCGCCTCCCAGCGGGATCCCCCCCACATTCACCTGAATCGAATCTTTTCGTTTGATGGAGTTCATGGCTGTTCCGTTGCGTTTGCTGCTAATTGCGTTTGCTGTGTCTGAAGAGCCGCTGTTTCTCTTCA
>CAYTTA010000027.1:0-11329 GCA_964440655.1 uncultured Balneolaceae bacterium | reverse complement strand
TTGCGTTTGCTGCTAATTGCGTTTGCTGTGTCTGAAGAGCCGCTGTTTCTCTTCATCCGTCAGGGCCTCGTAGCCGTGTTTTGAAATCTTCTCCAGAATCCGGTCCAGGTCGTCCACCTCGGTCTCCTCCAGGATCTCCACATCCCGGATCGAGTACATCCGCCGGTTCCGGGGCTTGCGGACCGGTGTGCCGCCACTCATCCGCATCCAGAGATTCTCGAGCGGGCGGATCATCCCACTCAGATCGCTCCCCCGCTGGTGGGCCCGGATTAGCAGATATCCGACCCCCGCTCCACCCAGATGGACAACGCGGGCAATCCCGTCCCCCGACCCCAGAAAGAGCAGGTCGAATGCGATCAGACCCGCCACCACATAGCGCGCCTCGATGGGAGGCAGCAGAAAGAGCATGATCGGCACCCGCGGGTAGATCACCGCAAAAGCGACCATGATCCCGAAAACCGCTCCGGAAGCCCCGATCACATGACCTCCTCCCACAAGCAGCGCCAGACCCACGTTGAGCAGGGCGCCGCCGATTCCGGAACCGAAATAGAGCACGGTGAAGGTCCGCGGCCCCACCCTCTCCTCGACCATCCGCCCCATCCACCAGAGCCAAAGCATGTTGAAGAGCAGATGGAACCCGCTTCCGTGCAGGAACATGTAGGTGACCAGCCGCCATGGCTGGGTCAGGGCGGTCTCCCAATGGGGATCAAACGCCAGCCAGCGGACCAGAAACTGATTGAACGACCGGCCTCCGATCGCCTGGAGGATGAACATCCCCACGCTGACCGTAATGATCGCACGGATCGCTGCCGGCATGCTGCGGTAGCCCCGCCGGAATGCACTTCCAAAACTTTCGTGAGCCATCACTCGAGCCTCGTCAATAATAACGCTCTCCCTCGATCCTCCAGTACTTGATCAGGAGGAAACCGACAACCATGCCGCCCAGATGGGCAAAATGTGCGATTCCCGAGCTGGTTGCGGTCACGCCGTTTATCAGTTCAATCATTCCGAAAATCGCCACAAAATATTTGGCCTTGATCGGAATGGGTGGAAAGAGCAGCATGATGTAGCGGTCGGGAAACATCATCCCGAACGCCAGAAGAATCCCGTAAACGGCGCCGGACGCGCCGACAGTGGGAGCACCGCCGCCTCCGACCCACATGTGAAACAGGGCCGCCCCGATTCCGGTCAGGATGTAGTAGACCGCAAAACGGGCTGTGCCCCAGTAGTTTTCAATCGCCTGCCCGAAGATCCAGAGGGCGAAGAGGTTGAAAAAGACATGACCAAAACTGGCATGCAGAAACATGTAGGTGAAAAGCTGCCAGGGACCGAAAAGGGGGTGTCCGACCGGCCAGAGTGCCCCGAAACGGAACAGCATGTCCCCGATAAAGGGGGTTGTCAGGGCCAGAAAGCAGAGCAGATTGATGATCAGCAGATGCTTGACGGCCGGCGGAAAGATGGAAAAATGGGTGTTGGGCGAATAGTGTGAATAGTTCAAATAAACTCCTCCGCTCAGGTGGTGTACTCGGCGTTGATCCGCACATATTCATAGGAGAGATCCGAACCCCATCCCACCGCCTCGGACGTTCCCTCCTGCAGGACCAGTGTGATCACGATGGTCGAAGACTCCATCTCTTTTCTCAGTTCGTTCCTCGAGTGGCCGGTGGGCTGGCCCCGGTCCAGAATCTGGATGCTCCGGTTCTTTCCGAAGTAGAGGCTCACCTTGTCCGGATCGAACGGAACCCCCGCCCTTCCCGCGGCGGCAAAAATTCTGCCCCAGTTCGGATCGGTGCCGAAGATGGCGGTCTTCACCAGGCTGGAGGTGGAGATGGTCCGCACAATCTTCCGGGCATCCTCCTCCGTCCGGGCTCCCTCGACCCGGTACTCCACCAGTTTGGTCGATCCCTCACCGTCGGCGACAATGAGAATGGCCAGATGCTTGCAGAGCTTCTCCAGGTGTTCGACAAACAGGTCGTACTGTTTGTCCTCTTCGGTGATTTTCGCGTTCCCCGCCATCCCGTTGCAGAGTATTCCCACCATGTCGTTGGTGGAGGTGTCCCCGTCCACGGTGATCATGTTGAAGGTCTTGTCCGTTACTTTTCGCAGCGCCTTGTCCAGCAGGCCGCTGTCGATGTCGATGTCGCAGACGATAAAAGCGAGCATGGTGGCCATGTCGGGGTGAATCATCCCGGAACCCTTGGCGATCCCCGCCATGTTGATCCGGATCCCGTCCACCTCAAAGGAGGTGTACCCCTCCTTCGGAAAGGTGTCGGTGGTGAGAATCGCGTTGGCCGCCAGGGATCCGGCCATCTGGTCGGATGTCAGTTTCGGTACGCTCTTGATGATCCCCTCGACCACCTTCTCGGTGGGGAACGGCTCCCCGATGAGCCCGGTGGAGGCAACCAGAACCGATTCGACCGGGATGTTCAGCTCCCGTGCGGTGGTCTCGGCCATGGCGACGGCCCCTTCCCACCCCTGCGTGCCCGTGCAGGCGTTGGCGTTGCCCGAGTTGACCACAATGGCCTGGATCACACCGCTGCTCACATGCTTCCGGCTCAGCTTGACCGGCTCGGCACAGACCAGATTCTTCGTGAAGACAGCGGCGGCACTGGCCGGTTTTTCAGAGTAGATCAGCGCCAGATCCCGCCGTTTGGATTTGATCCCCGTATGGGCGCCCCAGGCCTTGATCCCCCGGACATTACAAATGTTGTTCTGCATAATCGTCTAAAAATGTTTTTTCGCTTTCCGGCGGTCAGACCGGAAAGAACTCTCCTGCGTCAGGCCGGAATCCGGGGCCGGCGGCAGGCAACAGGCAGAAGTTAACGGTTTCCATTCAGAATTCATGATCAGGGATTGAGAGGCGGATAGACGAGCCCGGATTTCTCGATAAGCCGGAACATCAGGTTCATGTTCTGGATCGCCTGTCCTGCGGCCCCCTTCACCAGGTTGTCCATGGCGCTGATGGTGATGATCCGACCCGTCCTCTCATCGAATGTGGCGTAAATATCGAGGAAGTTGGACCCCCTCACGTTCTTCACCGTGGGAGGCTGATCCACCACCCGGACAAAATGCTCCTTCTCGTAGAAGCTCAGGTAGGTTTCGCGGATCTGCTCCTCGCTCACGCCCTTTACCGCCGTTGAATAGGCGGTGGAGAGGATCCCCCGGTCGATCGGAAGAAGGTGGGGAGTGAACTGCACCTTCACGTCGGTATCGGAAGCGGTGGAGAGGAACCGCTCGATTTCGGGAGTGTGGCGGTGACTCTTCAGACTGTAGGCGTAGAAGTTCCCGAAGAGATTGGGGAAATGGGTGTTCTCCTTCGGAGTGGCACCGGCTCCGGTAACGCCCGACTTCGCGTCAATGATGATCGATCCGGGGTCGATGAGCCCGTGTCGGATCAGGGGGAGAAGCATGAGGATCGAGGAGGTGGGATAGCACCCCGGATTGGCCACCAGGTCTGCGTTCCGGATCTTGTCACGGAAGAGCTCGGGAAGGCCGTAGACCGCCTCGGCAAGATGGTCGGGAGCGACATGCTTTTTCCCGTACCACTGCTCATACACCTCGGGGGAACCGAGCCGGAAATCGCCGGAGAGGTCCACCACCCGGAATCGGTCGGTTCCATACTCCCTGATGAAATCCATGGAGACCTTGTGGGGAAGAGCCAGAAAGACCAGATCCAGCTCCAGATCCCGGATCGCCTCGACCGGCTGCAGCTCCTTGTCGAACACCCCTTCGAAAGAGGGATAGATCCGGGAGAGTGGCTTCCCGGCATGGCTTCGTGAGGTGACCACCTCAAGCGAGACATCGGGGTGCTCTACCAGCAGACGGATCAGCTCGATCCCCGTGTAGCCGGTTGCACCGATCACCCCCACTTTCCTTTTTCTTCCCTGCCCCAGTTCCTGATCCAGCATTTTTCTATCCTCTTAAACCTGTTGTCTGTTGCTCACTGCGGGTTGCCGGCCGCCTCTTTCACCGTTGTCGCAAATCCGCTTTGCATGTTGCCCGGCTGCTGGCCCTTGCACGGTTGCCGCCGGTTTACTTGGCACGGTTGCCGCCGGTTTACTTGGCACCGTTACCGCCCGCTTCCGGACTCCCCGCGGCCGCTTCACTCTCCCGGATCGACTCAAGCAGCACATCGATCACCCGGTCGGTCTCCTCCCGGCTGATCACCAGAGGCGGGAGGAGGCGCATGACGGTATCGGATGCGCAGTTGGAGAGCACCCCTTTCTCGAGCATCCGGTTCACCACATCGGCCCCCTTCATGTTGAGCTCCACCCCGATCATCAGCCCGATCCCCCGGATGGTACGGATCACCTCCCATCCGCGGGTCCGTTCCCGGAGTGTCTGCATGATGTACTCCCCCTCCGTCCGGGCTTTCTCGTCCAGCTTCTCCTCCTCGATCACCTCCAGCGTGGCCAGTGCGGCGGCACACGCCAGGGGGTTCCCCCCGAAGGTGGTTCCGTGCTCTCCATAGCCCATGGCGGAAGCCGCCTGCTCCGACAGGAGCACCGCTCCGATCGGGACCCCTCCCCCCAGCCCTTTGGCCAGAGTGAGGATATCGGGTTTCACGCCGTAGTGCTCCCAGGCGAACATCTCCCCGGTCCGGGCGATTCCGCACTGGATCTCATCAAAAATGAGCAGGGCGTCATGGCGGTCGCACACGGCCCGGGCCTTTTGGAGAAACTCTTCCGAGGCGGGATGGACCCCTCCCTCTCCCTGCACCGGCTCGATGATTACCGCTACCGTCTGGTCATTTACAATCCGCTCGAGTGCTTCCGGATCGTTGAAGGGAACGCGCTCAAACCCTTCCGGCATCGGTCCGAACCCCTTGCTGTACTTCTCCTTTCCCATGGCGATCGTACCGATCGTCCGTCCGTGAAAACAGTTCTCCATCGAGACGATCGTTCCCGTCTTCCCCTTCAGGCTCCCCGCCTTCCGGGCGATCTTGATCGCTGCCTCGTTTGCTTCCGCTCCGCTGTTGCAGAAAAATGCACGGTCCAGCCCGGAGAGCCGGGTCAGTTTCTCCGCCAGCAGGGCTTGAGGCCGGTTATAGTAGAGGTTGGAGATGTGAATGAGCTCTTCCGCCTGGCGGGTGATCGCCCCGACCACCTTCGGATGAGAGTGCCCGACACTGTTCACCCCGATTCCGGCCAGTGCATCGATATATTCCCGGCCGTCGGAATCCCATACTTTCGCTCCGCGTCCGCGCACCAGAGTGACAGGGTATCGCTTGTAGGTGAGAAGATGATTCTCTTCGGTCAGTTGCCGGGTCTGTTCACTGGTAAGGAGCATGGATTCGAAGTGTTGAGTGATTGGTTGATTTGGTTGATTTGGTTGATGCGGTTGATACGGTTGATGCAGAGATCAATCTTAAATTTCTGCCGGTTCACCCTGCGGGCAGGATGCGCTCCGTATGACGGTGCCACGGATCCTGCAACCCGGATGGCGTTTGCACCGGATCACTCCGGCACGGCAGATCGGCCGGACGGGGCAGATCGGCCGGGCAGGCAATACCGGATCAGCGCCCGATGACGGTTCCCCCCGCCTCGCGGGTAAGCAGCTGCCTCACCAGCGTGCCTGGACTCGTTCCGTCGATGATGTGAGCCTCACGGACACCCTGCTCCAGGGCGACCAGACACGCATCGATCTTCGGAATCATCCCTCCCCGGATACTCCTTCCCGCAAGCTCCGGAATGTCATTCACATTGATTCTTGCCAGACGGGTTGCCGGATCATCACGGTCGGTACGTACCCCGTCCACATCGGTCATTGCCACGAAAAGGAAGGCTTTCAGTGCGCCGGCCAGATGACCGGCAAAGAGATCCGCATTGATATTGTAATCCCTTCCGTCCGCTCCCGATGCAACTGATGCGATCACCGGCAGGTACCCCTCTCCGAGCAGCGAAAGGATCAGACTCGGGTCGACCGACTCCACATCCCCCACGAAACCCAGATCCACTTCACTCTCCCGGCCATTCTCATCCTTCACGTAATGGGATCGCTTTACCGCGCGAACCATACCGGCATCTTTCCCCGAAAGTCCCACGGCCGGTACCCCAAGCCGGTTGAGGGCTGCTACAATCTCCCCGTTCACCTGACCGCGCAGGGCCATCTCCACATACCGCATGGTGCGCGCGTCGGTCCGTCGGTGCCCCGCCACAAACTCCGAGCGAACACCCACCTCCTCGAGCAGAGCGGCAATGGCCGGCCCGCCGCCGTGAACCAGTACGGGACGGACGCCCTTCTCTTTCAACGTGCGGATCTGATCAAACACTCCCGTGCGGAGGTCCGGATCGGTCATGGCATTGCCGCCATACTTGATCAGAACGATTTCATCTTTCAGGGAGTGAAGCTTTTGCGGGTCGATATCGAAACCGTTCTCCATAGAGTTTTTACCGGTTTATAAACCCCCAAAGTTAAGAATATGCGAGGCGGAATAACAGAGCCTTATTCGTAGCGGAGGGACTCGACCGGATCGAGCCGGGCGGCCCGGAATGCGGGGTAGACGCCGAAGATCACCCCGACCAGCGTCATGCCGATCACACCGGCCGCCGCTGCCTGCCAGGGAAAGACAAATCCGGATCCGAGCCAGAGGGCGGCGGCGTTTCCAAGCCCCGCACCCATCCCCCATCCGATCACCCCTCCGATCTGACAGATGACCACCGATTCAAGCAGAAACTGGAGTACTATGGTGCGGCGGGTCGCACCCACTGCTTTCCGCAACCCGATCTCGCGGGTCCGCTCGGTCACCGATACCAGCATGATGTTCATCACACCGATCCCCGCCCCCAGCAGGACGATGCCCCCCACCAGAAACCCGATCATGTAGAGCACCCCGGTAAACCCCGCAAGGGAGCTGCTCACCGCCTCGTTCGTCACCAGCTCAAAGTCGTCCGGATCCTCGGGAGCGACCCGCCGCAGGGCGCGGAGTATTCCGGCAACCTCATCCATCACCGACTCCAGACGATTCACATCCCCGGCCCGCAGCTGGATGGTGGTATTCCCGCTCCGGCCGTAAACCAACCCCAGAGTGGGGTAAGGCACCAGAACGAATCGATCCTGTGAATTGCCGAAAAGCGCCCCTTTCTCTTCGGTCACTCCGATCACCCGATAGATCAGCCCTCCTATCCGGATCTCCCGCCCCACGGGGTTCTCCCACCCGAAGAGATTCTCGGCCACCTCCGATCCGAGAATGGCCACGCGCCGGGCATGATCGAGATCCTCGGGAATGAAATTCCGGCCGGCGGCCAGGTTGAAAGAGTTGCTGTTCAGGTAGAACTCGTTGGCTCCGCGTATTCCCACATTGGGTTCGGTCTCCCTCTCTCCGGCTGTCACCCGGGTGGTGCTCCAGGTACGGTTGGGTCCCACTTCCGCCGAGAGGGGAAGCCTTTCGGCAAGCCGTTCCATCTGATCCAGGGTGATGTCGGGACGGTTGCGGTACAAACTCCACTCCACTCCGCTGATCGAGACAGGAAATTTCCTCACCTCGATAACATCACCTCCCATACTGCTCAGGGTGTCACGGAAATAGTTGTCCAGAACGAGGACCGCCGTATGGGCACTGATGATGGCAAAGACCCCGACCGAGATGGCGAGCAGCGTAAGAGAGGAGCGGAGCCGGCTGGAACGGAACGAATCGATCGCCTGGCGGAAAATCTCAATGCTATTCATATCGCAGTGATTCGACAGGTTCCGATTTCGCGGCACGGCTGGCCGGCAGCCATCCGAAGAGAAGGCCGGTCGCCCCGCAGATGAGCAAGGCCTGCAGAACCGTGGTCCAGTCCATCCAGGCGACAAAGAAACGGTTGATCAGCCAGGTGACCCCCAGCGAGAGAAGAATGCCCACCACACCTCCGGCCAGACAGATCACCAGCGCCTCCATCATGAATTGCAGAAGAATCTCCCAGGATTGTGCTCCCACCGCCTTTCTCAGGCCGATCTCGCGTGTCCGTTCCCGGACCGATACGTACATGATATTCATCACCCCGATTCCGCCCACGAAAAGTGCCAGCCCGGTCAGAAAGATTCCGATTCCGTAGATCACCAGTTTCATGGTGGCGAACTGCGTTTCAAACTGGGCTGCCCGGTTCAGGGCAAAATCGTTCTCCTGAAGAGGATCCAGCTGCCGGATCTGCCGCATCGCCCCTTCCAGTTCATACTCTCCTTCGACCATCGCCTCCTCACTCGGAAACTGAACCGCCATGGTAATTCCGTTCCTCAGGCCGAACAGATTGCCGAAGCTCCGGATCGGCATGAGCAGGGTATTGTCGAAATCCATCATCCCGAGGAATCGTCCCCGCGCTTCCAGCGTCCCGATCACCGAATAGCGTCCGCCCCGGATCCGGACCTGCTTTCCAATGGGATCCTCCCCGGGAAAGAGGACATTCACCAGACTCGCCCCGAGTATCACCACCCGGGCTCCCCGCTGGTTCTCCTCCTCGGTAAAATCCCTCCCCTGCTCGATCTGGAGACCCGACGTCCGCAGGTGCCCCGGCGTGACTCCGCTCAGCCCCACACTGGGTACGGTCCGGTCCATGTAGCGGACGGGAGCATTTCTTGCGGCCGTAGCCGTGACCATGGAGGCGGAGGGGACCAGCCTCTCGAGCATCTCCCGATAGGCGATATCCATCTCACGGCGGTTGCGGTACTCCCACCAGCGGTACTCCCCGCCCCCGATCCCCCAGGGCCACTTCTCCACATAGACCACATTGCGCCCGAGCATCTCCATGCTCTGGTCGAACGCCCGGTCCACCCCGTCGGTGATCGTATTCATCGCCGTGACCGAGACAATTCCGATCACGATACAGGTGGTCGTCAGGGCGGAGCGTGTCTTGTTGGCCCGCAGGGCGGCGAAGGCGATCCGGACCCCCTCCAGGATGCTGACCGCGGTCCGCGTCACTCCGGAAAAGCGGGAGGAAAATCGGGAGAGTCCGGCACCGCCGGAGGAAACGCTCTGTTTCATGAGTTCAGCTTCAGCTCTTGCTGCATGATTTCATCTTCACACTTTCGGGATCACACTTTCGGGATCATACCTTCAGGCCGGCTGGTGAGCTGTTAACCGGCAAGCACCGGATTTTCCACTCTCTCGTCCGACTCGATCAGACCGTCGCGCAGACGCAGGATCCGGCGGGCGTGGGCGGCTATATCGTTCTCGTGCGTGACCAGGACGATGGTGTTCCCTGCCCGGTGGAGCTCTTCAAACAGATGCATGATCTCTTCGCCCGTTTTCGAGTCAAGGTTCCCCGTCGGTTCGTCGGCCAGCAGAATGGAGGGCCGGTTGACCAGAGCCCTTGCGATGGCGACCCGCTGCCGCTGTCCGCCGGAGAGTTCATTGGGCCGGTGATGCATCCGGTCCCCCAGTCCCACCCGGCGCAGTGCTTCGGCCGCCCTCTCACGCCGCTCTCCCCTCCGCACTCCGGCGTAAATCAGGGGAAGTTCCACGTTCCGGAGGCAGTCGGTCCGGGGCAGCAGATGAAAGGTCTGGAAGACAAATCCGATCTCCCGGTTCCGCACTCCGGCCAGCTCCGCATCGCTCAGTTCACTCACCCGCTCCCCGTTCAGGATGTACTCCCCCGAAGTGGGAGTATCCAGACATCCGATCATGTTCATCAGGGTCGATTTGCCCGATCCGGAAGGTCCCATGATGGCGATGTACTCGTTCCGCTCCACGTCGAAGCTCACCCCGTTCAGGGCGCGGACCACCGTCTCGCCCATCCTGTAGTGGCGGGTGATCTCCCGGATCCGGATGACAATATCCCCTTCCGCCATCTCAGGAACCCCCTCCGGTCCGGATCGCATCCCCGTCGTTCAGCTCACGGGAGAGAATCCGGTAGCTTCCGGTAACCACCTCCTCGCCCCCGTTCAAACCTCTCACCACCTGGATATAGCGGTCGTCGCTGATGCCGGTCTCCACCACAACCTGGCGGGCCACCCCATTATCATGCAGAAAGACCACGCGACGCATCTCTTCACCCCCGGGCCTTCCGGCGGCCGGCGCACCGCCTCTTCCGTCCGCCTCGCCGCCACTTCCGGAACCGCTGCTTCCTGAACGGCCACCCGCGGCATCTCCGCTGCCGGCTGCCCCCTGAGAAGCATCTCCATTGGCCGGACTCTCCGGCTCCAGCGGCACATTCCGTACCGTGACCGCCTGGATCGGGACCGACACCACATCCCTCACGGTCCTCGTGCGGATATCCACCGTGGCAGACATTCCGGGCTTGAACTCCGGCACGGGGGTCTCGGCGGTCGGGCTCTCCGGATCGTTCTCGTGCCTGGGGATCCCCTCCCCGCCACCCGCTCCGGGCGTCTGGTTATGCAGGCTGGAGATGCGGATCGTCACCTTGTAGTTGGTCACCTGCTCAGGACTCCCCTCTCCCGTTACGGCCGCCGAATTGGCAATCTCCGTTACAATCCCTTCAAAATGGCGGTTCGGCCAGGCATCCACCTCAATCCGGGTAGAATCGCCGAAACTCACGTTGACGATATCATTCTCATTGACATCAACCACCACCTCCATCTGTTCCAGGTTCGCGACCCTCATCATCTCGGTTCCGGCGGTCTGTGCCTGCCCCAGCACCCTCTCCCCCTGCTCAACAGCCAGATGGGTGATCGTGCCGTTCCGCGGGGATCGTATGACGGTCTGCTGCAGCTCCTCCTGTGCTCGGCGGAGCTGCGCCTCTGCACTCAGGATCTGAAACTCGGAGGCGCGGAAGTTCGCCAGCTGCGCCTCATACTGATTTTTCGACTGCAGATACTCCAGCTCCGGAATAAGCGACCGCTCATAGAGCTCGCTGTTCTTCAGGTGCTCCGCCTCCGCCTGCAGCATGAGGGCCCTCGCCTGCTCCATCCGGGCTTTCTGGGTAAGAAGCATCGCGTTGAGATCATCAATCTGTGCCTGATAGATATCGGGCTTGATCCGGACCAGAAGGTCCCCCTCCCGCACATAATCTCCCTCCTGAACGGGCAGCTCGATGATCTCTCCGGAGACATCGGGGCGTATGATCACCTCCTCTTCAGGCTGGATCTTTCCCGATGCCGATACGATCCGGGTGATGGTTCGGAGTTCCGCCTTTTCGGTCGTCACCTCGTAGGCCGTCTCCGTCCGGCCGATCCATCCCGCTTTCCGGGCGATAAACAATAGCGACAGCGCCAGGAGAACCACAAGGGGAATCCAGAGCGGAATCCTGCGGGATTTCGGCTTTTTCAATTCGTTCATTCAAGCAGCTTTGGTTTGATGATGAATGGTTGATGATTCAGCCGGCAGGATGACAACCCTGAATCTCCCCGATTTATTCAATCGGAGCGGGAGGCTCCCTCTTTGCTGTAGAGCTCA
>CAYTTA010000026.1:0-30210 GCA_964440655.1 uncultured Balneolaceae bacterium | reverse complement strand
CTGCTGGATGGCCTGCTGTTTCTGCAGCATCAGGATGGCGAACCAGATCTGTTCAAGACGGCTGCGGAGAGTGTGCATTTCCATCCGGACCGCGGCCTGGGCGGCATCACCCGAAAAAAGTTCACTCTGCCTGAGGGCCCGGGTCCGGCCACCGTCAAAGAGCGGTTGTTCCAGCTCAAGAGAGAGGTTGTAATGATCCTTGCTGAAGTTTGGTGCATTCCCCGGTGGGGCAAACGGAACTTCCGTCACATCGGACTGCCAGCTTGCACCTGCGCTCAACCGGAGTTCCGGAAGCATGCCGGATCGCGCCACCCTCTCATTGAATCCGGCAATCTGCTGTTCGATTTCGATTCTTCGGGCGGTCGGGTGGTTCCGTTCAAGCAGTTCGTACGCCTCGGTCAGAGTGAGAGAGGAGGGGTGTTGGGCGGGGAGGGAAGGGGGCAACAAGAGAAGGATGAGCAGCAGGAGACATCCTGATTTCGTTGCTCCCCGCCGGCGTGTAAACGGCGGGTTTGCGGTCAGGCGGGCTACAGTTGACTCAGAAATCAAGTGCAAAACCGCAGTTGTTCCGGCAAACGCCGCCCTGCCGGCGATCCATCGGGCAGGGCGATTGGTTGTTCTCCGGTTCGTCATGGGGAAACCCCGCTGAAGATCATTTTCGGAATCATCTCTTTCCGTTCGTCCAGCAGCTTGCGGTACTCCTGGTCATCGAGCCGGAAAAGGGTCTGTACCATATTCCGTGCGATGACCGGCATGAGGGAGAGCCCCACCACATTGAGCAGGAACTGATGCGGTTCGATCGGCATCATCCGCCCCGACTCGACCTCCTCCCGGATCTGTCGGACAAACGTTTCCGGCATGCTCAATCCCATGGCCGAGATGAATTCCCGGAACCGTTTCGGATTCTGGTTCATTTCGTGGATGACAAACGAAGGGAGTGAAGGGTGCTTCGAGAAGACCCGGTCGTAGAACTCCACGATCTGCCGGACTTTGTCCTCGAGAGGAATATCGGAGGATAGGATGGTGACCAGCTGGGGCAGGATCTTGCGGGCCGCTGCCTGAAAGACCATCAGGAAGAGCTTCTCTTTGCTCCGGTAGTAGTAGTGGAGCATCGATTTGTTGATCTGTGCCCGGTCCGCGATCTCCTGCATACGGGCTCCGGTGAATCCCTTCTCCTGGAAAACCTGCTGTGCGGCTTCAAATATCTTCTCTTCGGTCTCTTTTTCAGGTGACATGGGATTTATTGCAGGCTGCTGAATAAAGTTCGATTGATTAAAGTGTAGCCACTTGAACCAAATGATTCAACCATTTGGTTGAGGTTTTGTAAAAAATAGCTGATCTGATAGCCAGGACGAGTTATAACAATTAGATTTAACTGCAGGGCATCATCCTGCCTGATCGGGTGATGAAAGGTAGCAGGCAACCGTCGTGCTCCGGGGGCTGGGGAGCAGTCTGATTCTATTCTTGTTCTGGCAGGGGTGTGGGAGAAATCCTGGGATTATTCGTTCAAATCATCCCTGTCCGGCTCCCCGAGCGTGAAAAAGAAGGTGGCACCCTTGCCGGGAGAGGCTTCTGCCCAGACATCGCCTCCGTGACGTTTGATCACACGTTCCACAATGGCCAATCCCACTCCGGTTCCCTCGTATTCCTCTTCACTGTGAAGCCGTTGGAAGACGTGGAACATTTTGCCGGAGTACTTCATGTCAAATCCTGTTCCATTATCTTTCACATACCAGATCGTGCCATTCTCGGTCTCTTGCGCACCGATCTCGATGGTGGGATTCTCCACTTTCGAGCTGAACTTCACTGCATTTGTGATCAGGTTGAAGTAAACCTGGGAGATGAGGGAGTGGTCGGCTACCATGTCCGGCATCGGGAGTACGTCGATCCGGGCGTCCCCGATCTCATCCAGCTCACTGAGCAATTCCCTCACCAGCCGGCCCGGTTCGAATCTTGAACGTTGGATCTCCGTCCGGTTCAGTCGGGAGAACTCCAGCAGATCGTCAATGAGACTTCCCATTCGGAACGCATTCCTGCTGATGTTGCCGAGAATGCGTCTCCCTTCCTCGCCGAGCTGCCGGGCAAACTCTTCATCGAGAATCCTGGAATACCCCTGGACGGCCCTGAGCGGACTTCTCAGGTCATGGCTCACGGTGTAGGAAAACGCTTCAAGCTCCCTGTTCAGCGCTTCGAGCTTCCGTTTCTGTTCTTTCAGCCGGTCCTCCCCCTGCTTGCGATCGGTAAGATCCCGGGTCACTTTCAGAAATCCATTCACATGGCCTCTCCGATCATGGAGGGCGGTGATTACCACACTGCCCCAGAACATGGAACCATCCTTGCGGATCCGGTAGCTTTCATCCTGCGCCCTGCCGGTTCGGCGGGCCTGTTCCAGCAGCCTCTCCGGTTTTCCTGCCCGAATGTCCTCCTCGCTGTAAAATACCCTGAATGACCTGCCGACAATCTCTTCCTTGTCATACCCATTGATGCGTCCCACTCCGCGATTCCAACTCATGATCTTCCCCTCCTTGTCCAGGAGAATGATGGCATACTCATCCACCTGATCGATAATGGAATCGAACGTCTCCTGACTCCGGTTCAGGAGTCTTCGCTGTTCCTTTGTTTCAGCGACAAATGTCTGCATCTCCCGGATCAGGTTCTGCAGCTCTTTCTGTTCAGGACTACCTTCCGGATAGTGCTGACTGCAGGCATGGAGCTTCTCTCTGACTTTTCTGTAGAGCTGGTCCGGACTGGGACTATGTTTCCTGGAATTGGACAAGTGGGGACTGTTTTAGATGGATCAGGGCATCGAATGTAATCACTTGTACCCAAGAATGATACAGGACAATCCCATCCGATGTACCAATGCAACCGCCGGCTTCTTTGTTAAAAAGGAGTTGGTACAGGCGAGTGACGATTATCTCTCCTGCGTTTTTCCGAGGTTATTTACGGGGAAAGGGGCCAATATATTGCTTTCCGAAAGGGAGGGAAATAAAAAAAGCCCTTCACGACATGCCGTGAAGGGCTCCATTCGAGCGGGAAACGGGATTTGAACCCGCGACCCCCACCTTGGCAAGGTGGTGCTCTACCGCTGAGCTATTCCCGCCTTCGGTTCAAAAAATGAACCTAAATATAATCCCTTTACCCGACTGAGGTCAAGTCCGTGATCAAGATTCCACCTCAATCGTTTCCAGTCGGCCGGGTCCGGTCGAAACGATCCGGAACGGCACGCCGATATACTCCTCCACATAGGAGATGTAGCTTCGGGCCGCCTTGGGAAGTTCCTCAAGTCGGGTGGCATTCCGGGTGGTTTGGCCTTTCCACCCCTCGAGGGTTTCATAAACAGGCTTCACTCTTGCCAGACGCTCTTCCGAAACGGGGAAATGGTCGATGCGTTCCCCGTCAAGCTCGTACTGCGTACAAACCTGGATGGTACCGAAATGATCCAGAACATCGAGTTTCGTAAAGGCGATCTCATTGAGTCCGTTAAGCCGGGCGGCATATCTCAGAGCGACCAGGTCGATCCATCCGCATCGCCGCGGCCGGCCGGTTGTCGCCCCGAATTCGAAACCTTCCCGGCGGAAGGTCTCCCCGTTTCCGTCGTTCAGTTCGGTCGGAAACGCTCCGTTCCCTACACGCGTGCAGTAGGCCTTGCTGATCCCCATGACATGGGTGATGGCCGTGGGAGGAATACCACTGCCCGTGCAGGCTCCCCCTGCGGTCGGTGAGGAGGAGGTCACAAAAGGGTAGGTGCCGTGATCCAGGTCGAGCAGGCTCCCCTGTGCTCCTTCCAGAAGGATCTCTTTCCCCTCGTCGATGGCATCATGCAGGGTTTCGGTCGTGTTGCAGATGAACGGAAGGATCCGTTCGATACAGGGCTGAAGCGCTCTGAAAAGCATTTCGCTCTGTACCGGAGGCTCGCCGAAAATATGGACCAGAGACTTGTTCACCTCCTGGACATTCTTCTCCAGTTTCTCTCGAAGCAGGTCCAGGTCCAGAAGGTCGGCCATCCTGATTCCTGTCCGGGCCACCTTGCTCACGTAGGCAGGTCCGATTCCCCTTCCGGTGGTCCCGATCGCCTCATCACCAAGGCTTTTTTCACTCGCTTTGTCCAGCAGCTGGTGGTAGGGGAGGATCACATGGGCCGCCTCACTGATTCGGAGTTTCCCGTCCAGGGTTACCCCCAATTTTTCAACCCGCTCGATTTCATCCAGAAGGGCTTTCGGATCGACCACCACACCATTCCCGATAATGCACTGGGCATCCCCATTGAAGATCCCGGAGGGGATCAGGTGGAGAACAATCTCCTTGCCGTCGAATTTTAAGGTATGGCCGGCATTGGCCCCTCCCTGGTAGCGGACCACAAAATCGGCATCTTTGCTGAGGTGATCGACGATCTTCCCCTTCCCTTCATCGCCCCACTGGGCACCAACTACAATTCGTATAGCCATATTCTTTCAAAAAAAAAGAGGTGCGGACACCCCTTTTGATGCGGGGGGTTACTCCCCCCTTTCACTCTCTTGCCGGTGCGGGCCTGTTCTTCCTCCCCGTCATTTGGCATTCTGGAGTTTTGCGGTTCTTCGTTTTTCCATTACGACCACGAACCCGCTTGCAATGAAGAGAGAGCTGTATGTCCCGATGATGATGCCCAGAATAAGAGCAAGAGAGAATCCTTTCAGGACTTCACCTCCAAAGATAAACAGGACAGTTACCACAAACAAGGTGGTCAGAGAGGTGATCACCGTCCGGCTCAGGGTGTCGTTCAGGCTTTTGTTGACCATCGGTTCAAACTCCATAGTCTTGTAGAGAGTCGCATTTTCCCGAATCCGGTCGAAAATCACGATGGTGTCGTTCAGAGAATAGCCGATGATGGCAAGGAAGGCGGCAATCAGGGTCTGGCTGATTGTCACATCAAAAGAGACTACTCCGTCCAGGAGGGTGAAGACCCCCAGTACGATGATGACGTTGTGGGCCAGGCCGATCACGGCTCCTGCCGAATATTGCCATCTGCTGAAACGGAACAGGATGTAGAGAAAGATGAGGGCGAGGGAGAGCAGGACGGAGTTGAGTGCCGCCCATCTCAGTTCTTCGGCAAACCGGGGGCCCACATCATCGGTTTTTACCATCACAAAGGGATTGTCGGGAAACGTCCCGCTCAGTGCGGTCTCAATGATCTCACGGACCTCACCGATGCTTCCTTCCGCATCGGTGCGGACCATGATCTCCCGGTCGCTGCCGTAGAGCCGCACCTCGGGCTGAGAGTCGAGCGCATCGGTCAACACACTTCTGACCGCGCTCACTTCAGCCGGTTGGGAGAACTGCATCACATATTCTTTTCCACCGAGAAAATCGATTCCGTACTGCAGCCCGCGTCCGAAAATGGTTGCCAGGGAGATGACAATCAGGATGGCGGATACATAGAAAAATATTTTCTGCATCCGGACAAAATCAAAATCGGGAGTTTCAAACCATCTCATCGGTAAAGCCTCATTCTGTCAATAGGTGAAAATTCACTGGCACAAAGGTCGGATCGGATCAGCCGAAACTGAACTTCGTTGCCTTGTCCCGTGTCTGGTAATCGATGACAAGACGTGTGATCACAATCGCGCTGAACAGGGAGGATGCGATTCCGGCCATCAGGGTGACCGCAAACCCCTTGATCGGCCCGATCCCGAAGGAGTAGAGGATGATTCCGACAATAAAGGTGGTCAGGTTGGCATCCACGATGGCACTCATGGCATTGGAGTACCCCTTGTCGATGGCGGCCCTGAGTGTCTTGCCCAGTCTCATCTCTTCTCGGATTCGGTCGAAAATCAGAACGTTGGCATCGACAGCCATCCCGATGGTCAGAACGATACCGGCAATCCCCGGCAGGGTCAGAGTGGCGTTGAATCCGGCCAGAATGCCGAGCAGAAAGACCAGGTTGAGGAAAAGAGCCAGGTTGGCTACCATCCCCGCCCGATGGTAGTAGAGTACCATGAAGAGAGCGACAACAAGAAGAGCGATCGTGACGGATCGCAGTCCGGCCTGAATGGAGGCCTCTCCCAGGGTCGCTCCCACCGTACGCTCCTCGATGATGTCGAGCGGGGCGGGAAGTGCACCGGACAGGAGGATGTTGACCAGGTCCTCCGCCTCGCTCAACCCGCTCAGGCCGGAGATGGAGGAGCGTCCGTTTGTGATCCGATTCCGGACCGTAGGATAGGAGTAGACGTAGTCATCCAGAACGATGGCGACCGGTCTTCCGATGTTGGCACCTGTAATCCGTGCCCAGCGCCTGGCTCCTTCGGAATCCATCGCCATGGAGACTTCCGGGATATTTGTCGTGGGATCGAAGGTGACACTTGCCTCGGAGATCACATCGCCGGTCAGTTCCACCTGGGACCGCACGGCGATCAGTTCATAGAAACTCAGCCCGTCCTGCTCGGCGAAGGGGCTGGAACCCCACAGCAGTGTCGTATTGCGGGGGAGCATCTCCTGAAACACCTCCGTTTCAATTACCCGATTCACAGCAGCGGTATCCGGTCCGGCAGCATACCCGAAGATATAGGGGTTCTGGACCTGTGTCTCCAGATATTCGCGGAACGGGTTGGGTTCACCGCTCTCTTCGGCCAGCTGATCGTAACGGGCAACAATCCGTTGCCGGGCATTGACCATTTCGTCGGGGTCGGCAACCAGCCGGAACTCCAGCCTCGCAGTCCCGCGAAGAAGGTTCCGCACACGCTCTTCATCATCCACCCCCGGAAGCTCTACGATGATCCGGTTGTTTCCCTGCTTGAGGATCGCCGGCTCGGTCACTCCGTAGCGGTCCACCCTCGTCCGGATAATTTCGATGGCACGGGTTACGGCCACATCCCTCTGCTCTTTCAGCCATGAGGCCACCTCTGCGTTGCTGGAGCGACGAGTGATGTTGGCGGCATCGGAACGGAAGTACCGGCTCAGGAGAGCGTTGGAGTCCCGGCTTTCAAATTCGGCAACGAGCTCGTCTACCAGATCGGTCCGGTTTTGAAACGATCGCTCCGCGGCGATCTGGACAATCTCTTCCAGAAACTCATCGGCCATATCTCCTGCAAGCTCGATCATGAGCTGGGGGGTGCCCACCTCCAGTGTTACCTGCATCCCGCCCTGAAGATCCAGGCCGAGTGAGAGCGATTTCTCGTTGAGCCGTTGCAGCCGGGACCGGTTTTCTGCCTGGTAGGTGGCCCTTTCCGCTTCGGGCATGCCGTTCATGTAGCGGTTTTCCAGCATGAGCTGGACGGTGGGCAACAGATACCAGAGGGAGAGTCCCAGAAAAAAGAGGATGGAACCTATTTTAAATCCGTTTCCTTTCATGACAGGGTTGGGTAAGAATCAGTAGAAAATGGTCGGCTCGGTACCCCGAATCGAATGAATCGCGCGCTAAAATAGTGAGAACAGCCCACGTGAACAACTGCGACTTCGGAGGCCGCACAGGTTACACCTGCAGAGAGGGGTGATCAACATTCGGACTCAAAAACATTACCCGGCCGATTCGAGCCGTTTCTCCAGCCTGTCAAATTCCTCGCGCAGGAAGCGACCGGTATGGCTGATGTCACCCAGGGTTGCCAGTTTTTCCGGGGTTCCCGATGCAATGATCTCCCCGCCTCTTGCTCCTCCCTCCGGTCCCAGGTCGATCACCCAGTCGGCGGCCTTGATCAGGTCAAGGTTGTGCTCTATCACAACCACGGTGTTCCCCTTGTCCACCAGCTTCTGGATCACTTCGACCAGCATCCGGACATCCTGAAAATGGAGTCCGGTTGTCGGCTCGTCCATGATATAGAGAGTGTCCCCCGTGCCGATCTTGGAGAGCTCCCGTGCCAGCTTGATCCGCTGCGCCTCTCCGCCGCTCAGGGTGGTGCTGGGCTGTCCCAGCCGCAGATAGCCGAGGCCCACATCGACCAGCGTCTGCAGTTTTCTCTGAATTCCGGGAAGCGAGTCGAAGAAGGTGCACGCCTCGTCGATGTTCATGTCGAGGACGTCCGCTATGTTCTTCTTCTTGTAGTGGATCTCGAGCGTTTCACGGTTGTAGCGACGGCCGTTGCACTCTTCGCAGTTTACATAGACGTCCGGCAGGAAGTTCATCTCGATCTTGCGGACCCCGTCCCCTCCGCAGGTCTCGCACCGTCCTCCTTTCACATTGAAGGAGAAGCGGCCCTGGTCATACCCCCGGATTCTGGACTCCGGCAGCTCGGCGAAAAGGAGCCGAATCTGATCGAACACCTTTGTATAGGTACCCGGATTGGAGCGCGGGGTCCGGCCGATGGGACTCTGATCGATGGAGATCACCTTGTCGAGGTGCTCCAGGCCTTCCACCGTATCATAGGGGAGGGGGATCGACTTGGAATGGTAGAAATGGGAAGAGAGGATCGGCTCGAGCGTCTGGTTGATCAGCGAGCTCTTTCCGCTTCCGCTCACACCGGTCACTGCAACGAAACGCCCCAGCGGGAGCCGCAGGGTGACATTCTTCAGATTGTTGCCGCGCGCCGCCCGGATCACCAGCTCCTTTCCGGAACCGTTTCTTCGTTTTTCCGGCAACGGGATCACCTCCTCGTCGCGCATGAACCGGGCGGTCATCGAGTTTCGGTCCAGCCGGTCCGGCTCTCCCTGAGCCACGATCTCACCTCCATGCTGGCCGGCTCCCGGCCCAAGGTCCACGACGTAGTCGGCATGGGCGATGGTCTCCCGGTCATGCTCCACCACGATCACCGTATTTCCCAGGTCGCGGAGGGTCTCGAGCGACCGGATCAGCTTGATATTGTCTCTCTGGTGCAGTCCGATGCTCGGCTCATCCAGGATATAGAGGACCCCGACCAGCTGGGTGCCTATCTGGGTGGCCAGCCGGATCCGCTGCGCCTCTCCACCGCTCAGCGTGAGGGCTTCACGATCCAGGGTAAGATAGTCGAGCCCCACGTTGAGGAGAAAATCGAGGCGGTCGATCACTTCCCGGATCACCTGGTGTCCGATGGTTCGCTGGCGTTCGTCCAGGTCCAGGCTGCCCATGGTTGCTCTCAGGGTGCGGATATCCTGGTTGACCAGCTCCTGGATGGTGTACCCCCCCACGCGGTAGGAGAGGGCTTCCCGGTTAAGCCGTCCGCCCCCGCATTCACTGCAGGTTATGCGGGTGAGGAAAGCGTGCGCCTTCTCCCGCTGTTTGGGAGATTTGCTCTCCTCGTACTGCTCCCGGATGATGGTCCGGAGACCGGGCCAGACATGCTTGTAGGTGACGCTGCTGTCACGAAAATCATAGCTGACATCAAATTTTTTCTCCCCGCCCCCCTCGAACAGCAGATCCATCGCTTCGTCGGGGAACTCTTTCAGGGGGGTCGCAAAGTCGAGACCGGCGGACCCGACCACCGCCATGAGCTGCTTGAATGTGAAGATGTCGCGCGGTTCACCCAGGAACCGGATCCCCCCGTCATTGATGGACTGTTCCGGGTTCGGAATAACCAGATCCCGGCTCGCATCATAGGTGTAGCCAAGACCGTTGCAGCTTTTGCAGGCGCCGTAGGGGGAGTTGAAGGAGAAGAGGTTGGGCGCCGGATCTTCATAGGCAAGACCGCTTTCGGGATCGAACAGGTTCATGGAGAAGACCAGGTCCTCCATCGTGCCGTCCTCCTTCTGGACTGCGAGGATGAGGTTTCCATCCGCCATCTCCAGTGCCAGGCGGACACTTTCGGAGATCCGGTTCCGGCTTGTGGGGGTGATGATAAAGCGGTCGACCACCACCTCGATGTTGTGCGTCTGGTAGCGGTTCACCTTCAGGTCTGCTTCCAGATCGATCAGCTCTCCATCCACCCGGGCCTTTATGAAGCCCTGCTTCTGCATCTGTTCGAAGAGCTCCCGGTAATGTCCCTTCCTTCCCCGGACAACCGGTGCCAGGCAGTAAGCCCTGGTTCCGGCGGGAAGCGTCATGATCGAGTCGAGTACCTGATCGGCGGACTGCCGCGTCATCCGGTTGCCGGTCTTCCAGGAGTGGGGGATGCCGGTACGGGCATAGAGAAGACGCAGATAGTCGTAGATCTCCGTCACCGTTCCGACCGTGGAGCGCGGGTTGCGGTTCGTTGTTTTCTGATCGATCGAGATGACCGGGGAGAGCCCGTCAATAAAATCGACATCGGGCCGTTCCATCATTCCAAGGAACTGGCGCGCATAGGCCGAAAGAGACTCCATGAAGCGGCGCTGTCCTTCTGCATAGATGGTGTCGAAGGCGAGGGAGGACTTTCCGGATCCGGAGAGGCCGGTGATCACCACCAGTTTCTCCCGGGGGATGTCCAGGTCCAGGTTTTTCAGGTTGTGCTCGCGTGCTCCGCGGATGATGATATGCTGCTGCAAGGTGGTGTGTCTGATTCTGCAAACTTCCTGGTGAAACTGCTCGGACCCGCTTCAATCTGCTGAAACGGTCAAGCCCGTAAAGTATGAAAAAACAGCGGTAAAACCTATCTGATGCATGAGTGGGGAATCGGTGCTGTGGCAGATGGAGGTATCGGGGAAGGCAGGAAATTGTCGTATAAGATTAATATATTCAAGGCTTGCCAGTTATCGGTTCACACCATCAAGGTTCACCAGCACATTCAAGGTTCACCAGTCACCGGTTCACAATAACAGACAGCACAGGCACGGCTTATCATAATGACGACCAAATCCATTCCTCTCAGACATTCCGGGAAATTGAAAAACGGGGAGTGGCATCCACTTTCGTGGAACCACCTGAATGTGGCTCAGCTGCCGGAGTATCCGGACCCGAAGAGATTGCAGGAGGTCTATGATGAGCTCCGCTCCTTTCCGCCGCTTGTCACCTCCTGGGAAGTGGAGGCGCTCAAGGCGCGACTGGCGGATGTGGCGGCCGGAAAGGCATTCCTGCTGCAGGGCGGGGATTGTGCCGAGACGTTCGATGCTTGCAATGCACCCAAGATCGTGAACCTGCTGAAAGTCCTGCTTCAGATGAGTTTCATTCTGATCCATGAAACCGGGACTCCCGTGGTCCGGGTGGGCCGGATCGCGGGGCAGTACGCCAAACCGCGCTCCAGCGATTATGAGGTGATTGACGGAGTGCGCATGCTCAACTACCGGGGCGATCTCTTCAACAGTTATGAGCCCACACCGGAAGCGCGAATGCCCGATCCGGAGCGGATGCTGACTGCCTACAACCGGGCCGCCCTCACGCTCAACTTCCTCCGGGCCCTCTCCGAAGAGGGGTTTGCCGACCTGCACCATCCGGAGCAGTGGGAGCTCGATTTTATGAAGAACAATGTCTACTACCAGGAGTATGAGCAGATGGTCCGGTCCATCACCAAGGCGATCGGATTCATGGAGTCCATCATGCCCCATCCCTTCAATACCCTGCACAAGGTGGACCTCTACACCTCGCACGAGGCCCTGAACCTCTACTATGAGGCGGCCCAGACACGCCGGGTGCCGAGAAAGACAGGCTGGTTCAACCTGAGCGGTCATATGGTCTGGCTGGGGAACCGTACCCGTCAGCTCGACAATGCCCATGTCGAGTATCTGAGCGGGATCCGGAACCCGATCGGAATCAAGGTGGGACCGCCGTATGAGCGGAACGAGATTCTGGAGCTGATCCGTCGGCTCAACCCGGCTCATGAACAGGGCAAGATCGTGCTCATTACCCGATTCGGAATCAAGGAGGTGGAAAAAGAGCTCCCCGGGCTGATCCGTGCGGTGAACCGGGAGGGATTGCCGGTGATCTGGAGCTGTGACCCGATGCACGGGAACACCTTCTCCACTGCCCAGGATGTCAAAACGCGGAATTTCTACGACATCCTCAACGAGCTGAAGGCGACTTTCGAGATCCACCGCTCCGAGGGAACCTACCTCGGCGGCATTCATCTGGAGCTGACGGGGGATAATGTGACCGAATGCGTCGGCGGTGCGAACGGGCTGAGTGAAGAGGGACTGAACCGCAATTACGAGACCTACTGCGATCCGAGGCTTAATTACGAGCAGAGCCTGGAGATGGCCTTCCTGATTGCCCGGGAGTGGAAAGCCGGATACAAAAAATGATCCGGCTTGCCGGCCCCGCCGGCATCCGCCTCCCCTGTTCACCCGTCACCTTGTCAAGAGGATCCTGTCAACCTGATCCGGTCGTTTGCCCGCTTCTGTAAAGAAGTCATCAGAGAGAACCAAAAATGACAGATCCGGGTTTTCATTGCATGGGTTGGCATGTCGATTGCTCTATACCCATAAGAATCAATGACAATCTGGAAGCAGATCAGAGGAGGAAGCTATGGCACTGATAAGAGCATCAAACGACCTGGATTTCTTCGGACGTCGTTTTTCCGACATCATCGATGAGCTTTTCAATGATGCGTTAACCACCCGCCAATCCCGTTTTGTACCGGGAATCGATGTGGTTGAAACCGAGAACTCCTATGAGATCGAGTTCCACCTGCCGGGTGTGAAAAAAGAGGAGATCACGGTATCGCTCGACAACAACATGCTCACCGTGAGCGGTGAACGGAAGTTTGAAAAAGAAGAGAAGGAGAAGCGATACCATCGCATTGAGTCGCGCTACGGTTCATTCTCCCGATCCTTGCAGCTGCCGGAGAATGTGGATGCCGATTCCATCGAGGCGAAGAGTGAAAACGGTGTGCTGCGGGTCACCGTTCAGAAGAGCGATGAAAAAGTGAGCAAGCAGATCGAAATCAAATAGAAAAAAATCTGTGGGATGAGAGACATATATGCCCCCCATAAACGTTGTCCCCAAACAACGAGAGCAGGTTAGTTAGCGCCGTGGCCATGATGACACATGGTCACGGCATCTTTTTTTGCGGCAATAATATAGGAACCAGGCTGTTATCCGGAAAGTTCACATATTGCACGCATCCCCCTGCATTTCTGCAGCCGTCATGCACACATTCAGATAATCGAAACTTTGAAAACTCAAAGACATCCGATGAATAGTCTGATCAAAAGCATTCTGGCGATCCTCGCCCTGCCTCTACTCTACGCCGGATTCCAATTTGCCTCCGACTCCCCGCCCGGACAGAGTACCGGCACAGCGACAAGTTCCTCCGTGGCAACAACCTCCGGCACTTTTTCCTGGAAAACCCTGGATCAGGAGACCCGACAGAACTCCTCCGGCATCCTGCGGGAATTTAATGATGCGATTGTAGGAATTACCGAACGGACCAATCCCACGGTGGTCACCATTACCACGCGGCAGACGGTACGGCAGCGGTTCCGCTCCCCTTTCTCCTTCTTTTTTGATGACCCCCGTTTCGATCAGGAACGGGAGTTCCAGCGAAGCGGACTCGGCTCTGGAGTGATCATCTCCGAGGACGGCTACATCATCACCAACAATCATGTGATCGCCAATGCGGACGAAATTGTGATACGGACCTATGAGGGGCAGGAGCTGGATGCCCGGGTGGTCGGTACCGATCCGGAAACCGACGTCGCGGTACTGAAGGTGGATGAATCGGGACTGCCCGCCATTCCTTTGGGGAACAGTGATGAACTACGGATCGGAGAGCTGGTGCTGGCGATCGGAAGCCCGCTCAATCAGCAGTTTGCCAACACGGTCTCGATGGGTGTGGTCAGTGCCAAGGGGCGTGCCGGTCTGCACCTGAATGCCTATGAAAATTACATTCAGACCGATGCGGCGATCAATCCGGGTAATTCCGGTGGTGCCCTGATCAATATGGATGGCGAACTGGTAGGGATCAACACGGCGATCGCAAGTCAGACCGGGGGGTATCAGGGACTCGGTTTTGCCATACCGGTCAACATGGCACGGATGGTTGTGGAGTCGCTTATTGAAGAGGGGCGAGTAGTACGGAGCTATCTGGGTATAACGCTGGGTGCAATGGTCGACCGCGTTATGGCGCAGGCGCTGAATCTGGATGTAAACTACGGGGTTGTGGTCGGTGAAGTGGAACCGGACGGGCCGGCCGATCGTGCGGGGATCAAGTCCGGTGATGTGCTTCTGGAAATGGACGGGCAGCCGCTGCGTGACTGGAGTCAGTTCCGCCTTCGTATTGCAAGCATGGAGCCGGGTACGGAAATAGAGTTCCTGCTCTTCCGTGACGGCAACAGGGAGCGGGTCCGGGTGACGCTCGCCGAGCGTCCGGAAGAGATGGCTTCCGCCACTCCGGAACAGAGCGAAGGTATAAGCGAAGAGCTTGGATTCTCTGTCATGGATCTGAACGATAACATCCGTTCCCAGCTCAATCTGTCGCGTGATGTAAATGGGGTGGTGGTCGACCGCGTACAGCCCGGTAGTCGGGCACAGCGCCAGGGGCTTCAGCGCGGTGATGTGATCCTGAGGGTCCAGGATCAGGAAGTAACTTCCGCCAATCAGTTCTACAGGACCATGCAGCAGCTGAAATCGGAGGGACAGGATGTCGTGCTGTTGCGGGTCAACAAATCCGGCCGGAATGTTTTCATCGCGCTGGAATTTTAGTGGAAAGGGCTGTGCCCCGGGGTAACAGCCTTTCCGCAGTAGCGTGAACCGCTCTTCAACGTTGGAGCCGGGTCCGTCTCGCAAGCGCATCACAATGCATCAGAAAAACTCGAAGTCCCGTTCGGTTACAACCACGGGACTTTTTTGTTTTCTCAGCCAGGCCTATCTCAGACAGAACCTGCAAAAACGTCGTTTTCTCTTCCCTGGCATTGCTTTTGCTGTAAAGAAGAACGGGAGTATCTTAAGAGAGAATACCAATCGGGTGATGAATGGATTACAAGGATTATTACAAGATTCTGGGAGTAAGCAGGAACGCAACGCAGGAGGAGCTGAAGAAGCAGTACCGAAAGCTGGCTGCGAAGTACCACCCCGATCGGAATCCGGATGATCCGACCGCTCATAAGAAATTCACCGAACTGGGCGAGGCGTATGAGGTTCTGAAGGATCCGGAAAAACGGAAGCTTTACGATCAGGTAGGCAAGGATTGGAAAGCCTATCAGCAGGCGGGCGCTTCAGGGGATTTTGACTGGTCGAAATATGCGCGGCAAAGCGGCTGGCAGACCGGATATGACCCGTTCGGCGGAAGCGCCCAGACCGGCACCCCTTTCTCCAGCTTTTTTGAAGCGATTTTCGGATCCGGTGATCCGTTCGGCAGAGCGGGCGGAAGAACCGGCACAAGAGGCGGAGAGTATTACCAGAGAATGGAGACGGCACCCGAACCGGATGCCGAATCGGAGATCACCATTACGCTGGAGGAGGCCTACAAGGGGGCGACAAAGAAGCTCAGGGTAAACGGTGAAAGAATCCAGATCCGGATTCCGAAAGGAATCGAGGAGGGCAAACGGCTCCGGCTGAAAGGGCGCGGCCGTCATCTGCCGGGCGGCAGAAGGGGCGATCTCTACCTGAAGGTGAAGATCAGGCCGGAAAAGAATTACGAGAGGAAGGGAAAGGACCTCTACCATGATCACCAGATTGATCTCTTTACCGCCCTTCTGGGAGGGGAGACGACCGTTTCTACGTTAAAAGGTAAAGTGAAGCTGACCATCCCTGCCGGAACACAGAACGGCAGCCTCTTCCGTCTCCCGGGACTGGGGATGCCGCCCATGAACGGTGACGGGAGCGGGAATGGTGACTTCTATGTCCGGATCGGTGTACGTCTCCCGGAAAAACTGACAGAAGAGGAGAAAAAACTGGTGAAAAAATTGGCAGAGATGCGGAAATAAGAGGCGCTTTGTCTGGGGGCAGGATCATCTCGTCAGAACCGCCGCCGGCCGACTGCAAGAAAGGCATAAATCAAGTATTGGCATGGATTTGGCAACCAAAAGGAGAGAGAAAGATCAAAAAGGATGACAGGTGACAGGGATGAATTTCAACCGATTTACCATAAAAGCACAGGAAGCGGTTCAGTCCGCACTGGAGATTGCTCAGAATCTGAATCATCAGGCGCTGGAACCGGCTCACCTGCTGAAGGCGCTGCTGGATGATGCCGGAAATGTGGTGATCACCATTCTGAACAAGCTGGAGGCACCCGTCCAGCGTCTGAAAGAGGAGGTCGAAAGGAAGCTGCGAACCTTCCCGGTTGTCAAGGGAGCGTCCGTTTCGGGACAGTATCTATCCAATGCCACACGGGAGTTAATAGATGCGGCCCAGAAACAGGCCACCGAACTGGGAGATGAGTATATCAGTTCGGAGCACCTTTTGATTGCACTGGCACAATCCTCCGCAGAAGGAGCCACACTGAAAAACCACGGTGTGACGAAGGATCAGATCCTGCAGGTTCTCAAGGAGGTGCGCGGCTCCACAACCGTGGATGATCCCAATGCGGAGAGCCGTTACAATGCACTGAAGAAATATGCGCGTGATCTGAATGAATTGGCGGAGAAAAACCGTCTGGATCCGGTTATTGGAAGAGACCACGAGATCCGTCGGGTCATGCAGATCCTTTCACGCAGGACCAAGAACAACCCGGTTTTGATCGGGGAGCCCGGTGTCGGGAAAACCGCCATTGCGGAAGGGCTTGCCCTCCGTATCGTGAAGGGGGATGTCCCCGAGGGCCTCAAGTCGAAACGGGTGGTCGCCCTGGATATGGGCGCGCTGATTGCCGGGACCAAATTCCGTGGTGAATTCGAGGAGCGCCTCAAGGCGGTGATCAAGGAAGTGATCGACTCCGACGGGGAGATCATCCTTTTTATTGACGAAATACACACCCTGGTCGGTGCCGGAGCGTCGGAAGGAGCGATGGATGCCGCCAATATCCTGAAGCCTTCGCTTGCACGCGGCGAGCTAAATGCGATCGGAGCGACCACCCTCACGGAATACCGCAAATTTATCGAGAAGGACAAGGCCCTGGAGCGCAGGCTGCAGACGGTCTATGTGGGGGAACCCAGCATCGAGGATACCATCTCCATCCTTAGAGGATTGCAGGAGCGGTATGAGCTCCACCACGGAGTGCGGATTACCGATGCGGCTCTGGTGGCGGCGGCCGAACTCTCTCATCGCTACATCGCAGACCGTTTTCTGCCCGACAAGGCGATCGACCTGATTGACGAGGCTGCTTCAAGACTACGGCTCCAGATCGACTCCCTGCCGGAGGAGCTGGACCAGATCGAGCGTCAGATCCGTCAGCTGGAGATCGAGCGGGAAGCCCTGAAAAGGGAACAGGAGGAGGGGAAACTGGAGGCCCTTGAGAAAGAGCTCGCCGACCTGGAGGAGGAGCGCAAGGCGATGCGAGCCCAGTGGGACAGTGAGCGCGAAGTGATCCAGAAGAGCCGGGAACTGAAGCAGGCAATCGAGACGGCGCGCAACCGGGCGGACAAGGCCGAGCGGGAGGGAGATTACGAGAAGGTCGCCGAGCTGCGCTATGGTACGATCGTCCAGCTGGAGAAAGAGCTGGAAGAGACCAAGGAGAGGCTCGATGAGATTCAGGCCGGACGGTCGCTTCTCAAGGAGCAGGTGGATGCGGAGGATATTGCGGAGATCGTCGCCAGGTGGACCGGCATCCCTGTCCAGAAGATGCTCACCAGTGAGCGGCAGAAATTGCTGCTGCTTGAGGAGGAGCTGCATAAGCGGATGGTGGGGCAGACACGGGCCATCGAGGCGGTGGCCGATGCGGTACGCCGCGCCCGGGCCGGTCTGCAGGATGAAAACCGGCCGATCGGATCCTTCCTTTTCCTCGGGTCCACGGGGGTGGGGAAAACGGAGCTTGCCCGCTCTCTCGCCTCATTCCTCTTCGATGACGAGCATGCGATGATCCGCATCGACATGAGCGAGTATATGGAGAAGCACAGCGTCAGCCGTCTGGTCGGGGCCCCTCCGGGATATGTCGGTTATGAGGAGGGAGGGCAGCTGACCGAGGCGGTGCGCCGCCGCCCCTACTCGGTGATACTGCTCGACGAACTGGAGAAGGCGCATCCGGACGTATTCAACATCCTGTTGCAGGTGCTTGATGACGGACGCCTGACCGACAACAAGGGAGTGACGGTCGATTTCACCAACACGATCATCATTATGACCAGCAACATCGGATCCCATCTTATCGCGGAGGAGATCGAGAGGAGCGGTGGGCAGATGGATGGTCCGACCTATGCGCAGATGCAGGAGAAGCTGCTGGAGCTGCTCCGCCGCACCATCCGTCCGGAGTTTCTGAACCGGATCGACGATGTGGTGATCTTCCATCCGCTTACACGGGAGCATATCCGTGCAATCGTGGAGATCCAGCTCCGGCGTCTGGATGGAATGCTCGAAAAGAACCGCGTGAAGCTCAACATCAGCGATGCGGTGAAAGATTGGCTGGCCGCCCGTGGCTTTGATCCCGCTTTCGGCGCGCGGCCGCTCAAGCGGGTCATTCAGACCTCTATCGTGAATCAGCTGGCGAAGCATCTGATCCGGCGGGACGATCCCTCCGCTTTTGTGGAGTTCGATGTCTCGGTGAGTCCGGACGGCAGCTCACTGCAGTTTGCCGAGGTCTACCACGATGTGGAGGAGTGGGTCGGCTAGCATCGGAGACCTCCGGCCGGTAATTCACCCGGCTGTGGAATTCGCCTCCGGCCATGAAAAGAGCCGGAATAAGTGGCTACTGGCCGGTCTCATTTTAACGGCGGGGCCTGACTGCAGGTCCCGCCTTTTTACTTTCAGGTGAGTCCGCCTTCCGGCTATGGGGATCGTCAAGAGAGTTGGAGTGAAGGGAAACCCTCTTATCCGAGAAGGCGGTCGGGATTGAGTCCCTGCAGATCTTCCGGCAGGAAGTAGCGTCCTTCACGTATCTTCTCGCCATCCACCCAGACGTCAGGTCCGATACAGACCAGATCCCAATGGATGTTGCTCTCATTCCCGTTGGGAGCAATTTCGTAATCATTGCCCAGCGTCAGATGGTTGGAACCGTAGATTTTCTCATCGAAGAGAATGTCATACATCGGCGATTCAATGACCGGATTCAGACCGAAACTGAACTCCCCGAATCGTCGGGCCCCTTCATCGGTGTCGAGGATCTCCTCCAGGGAGCGGTTGTCGGAGGAATCGAAACCGGTCACCACCCCGCCTTTCACTTCCAGCTTTACAAATTCAAACGGTTTGCCCTGATAGACGCTGGCGGTGTAGGTGATCACCCCCTCAACCGAATCGAGAATGGGCGAGCTGAAAATCTCCCCGTCCGGAATATTCCGGGTGCCGTAGCAGGGGATCCAGTTCTGCCCTTTTACCGAGAGGCGGATGTCGGTCCCTTCGCCTTTCAGATGGATGATGTCGGCGGCAGCCAGTCGCTCATGGAGGGGTTTCATCGCCTCGCGCAGCCTGTTGTAATCGAAAAGACAGGCATCGTAGTAGAACTTCCGGAAGCGCGAGGTTGGCATTTTGGCATTCATGGCGAAGGCGGGAGAAGGGAAGCGCAGAACGCACCACCGGGTGTGCTCAACCCGCTGGTCGAAATGGACCGGTTTGAGAAATTTCTCGGAGTAGGCACGATTTGCCGCTGCCGGTACATCGGAATTCTCATAGATGTTTTCACTGCCCCTTATTCCGATAAAGGCATCCATCTGTTTCATCAGCGGGAGCTGATCCACTTCGGCCTGGATCTCCCAGAACTCCTCGTTCCCCATCTCAAGAAGCAACCGGTTGATCTCCGGGTCCTCGATCTGGACAAAGGGGTTGGCGTGGCGCTGGCGGACCTGCTGCACAAGAGCCCGGACCAGACCGATGGAGTTGAACCCGATGGACTGGATCAGGATGTTCTCACCCTCCTGAAGTTCCACACTGTGATCCAGAAGTTTCTCGGCAAGTCTTTTCTCGTCGATGGTAAACATGTCTGATGGGTTAGTTTTCACTCATTCAACGGCAACCTGTACGGAATAACTCCTGCATAGCCGGCGTCCGTTCTTCATTTCCCGGAATCCATAAATCCTGTAATCCTGGTATCCGTTCTGTATGGCCCGGGGTCAATTCTGCAAAGCAAGACGAATCTCATCATGGCAGAGCCGGAGCTCCTCCTCCCGGTTCGATGCCAGTATGACCATCCGTCCCTGCTGTTCATACTCCTGAAGTAACTCCTCTATCAGCAGGCGGCCACTCTCATCCAGATTGGCACCCGGTTCATCCAGGAGGAGGACCGGCGGCTCATGCAACGTGGCGACCGCCAGTTTGGCACGCTGACGCTGTCCGGTCGAAAGTTCACCATAGAGTTTATCCGCAAAGTCGTCTACCTGGAATCGATTCAGAAGGTGCGGGATCCGACTCCGGGTCGACGGAGAGCGGTTACGGTCCAGTTGCCAGAAAAAGAGGAGATTCTCCCGGACACTCATCGCCTCGTAAAGTTCCACGTAAGGTGCGGCGAGTCCGGCAAATCCCTGTTTTTCTGCGGGAGCGAACTCTTCCCCATCGAGGGTCCAGATGATGCGGCCCGAAGCGGGCCGGAGAAGTCCCGCCATGCATTGAAGCAGTGTGGATTTTCCGCTTCCGTTCGGACCTGAAATGCCAACAATGGAAGAGCCTCCCTCCCAGGAGAGGTCGCGCAGAACCTGCCTGTTCCCGTAGCCTTTGCCCAGCTTTTGAATCCGGAGTCTGACCATGAATGGAAGGTACGCAGGCTGGAATCGGAAGAAAAATCGGTTTTTGGGGCGTTTTGAGGTAGAAACAAACCTCCGTACATTCCGGAGTGCACTGATCGGTCTTGAATATGGAGAGTATAGAACGTTCCGCTACGGAATTTTTTGTTCAGAAAATCCCAACCGGATTCTCACCGGTTTCCCTGGAAGAGCTCCAGGAGGCAGGGCTTCCTGAATTTCTGATCCGGCGGATCGGGCAGGAAGTGGAGCGCTCACTGGCCGATTCTCTCCCCCTGCCGGAGTCGCCCTGGGTGGATATGGAGACCCCCCGGATGCAGAAGGCCTGGGACCGGTTTCTCCAGGAAGCACTGCAGGAGGCGGAAGTACCACGGGAGGAGCTGTTTGATGTGATCGAAACGGCCGTCTCCGACTGCATCCAGCTGCTTACACAGCCGCGCCGGCTCATTCCAAAAAAACTGTTCGGTCACCGTCAGCATTTGTCGGAAGAGCAGCTGGAAGCCCAGGCAGATCGGGTGGTAGTCTATCGCGAGCTAGCCCAGGCCCCCCTCAAATACATGCGTCGGAAAAATCTGGATTCTCTCTCCTACGACCAGGCCGTATACGTCATCTCCCGGGTGGACGAGAAACTTTCCGAGCTCTGGAAGCCGTCGGACTGGGTGCAGATGCTGGACCCTCTCTTTGAGCTGCTTCAGGGCGAGGTGGAAGGGGAACTGCTGAACCGATTCTTTCAGGAGAAAAACCGCACCGATCTTGCACGCCGGTTCGGAGGGTTTCTGAAAGTGGGTCCGGAACAACTTGAAGAGATGTTGCAGGCCCCTGAGGAGGGGCGGACGGTCGCCGGCGGAATCTATGTTGTCTCGGCAGCGGATGAAGAGAGTGAGGGTCAGGAGGAACGCACCGTCAAATGGCCGCCGATTGAAACCGGGCGGGGAAGCGGAATACCGAAGGAGGAAGAGGAGGAACCGTGGTCTGTAATGTCATCGGGGCAGGGCTCCGGAATTACGGGAGAGCAGGCTTCCGATGATGAGATTTCCCGGCCCCGATTGGCGGAGGAAGCCGGATCCGGGGAAGCGGGGGCCGGATCGCCGTTCTCTCTTCAGGGAAGTGAGGGGGAGGCGGAAGAGATTCCGCTTTATGCCCGGTTCATGCAGGTTGAGTCGGAGGAGGAATCCGGGGAAGCCGCCACCGGAGCAGACCAGGAGTCGGAACCGGCGTTCCCCGACTCTCCTGCGCAAGACGAGATCATGCATGATCTCCCAGACCGGCAGGAATTTGTTGAGATTGTGGATGATGGGGATGGACACGCAGGCTCTTCAGAGAATGGTTCCGGAATGTTCCGATATGTCGATGAGATGAGCAGTCCTGAAGGCCGGGCGAAAGAGACTTCTGTCGGGCAGCCGGAAGAGCTGATCGACTGGCTCGGAGAGAGTGAGCGTTTTACTCATGCGATCTTCCGGGATTCAGAAGAGAGCTACCGTTCCGCCCTGGATGAGCTCTCCCGGATGAGTGACTGGCAGGAGGCTACCCGCTTCATCCAGGGGATCTTCAGGCAGTACGGGGTCGATGTGTTTGATGATGCTGCGGTCGATTTCACCGACCGGCTTCATACATGGTTTCTTGAAAAATGACCCCTCATGGATCTTTTTGAACAGTACAGCCCGAAAGAGGCAGAACACGGCCACTCTACAGGAAATGAACCTCTTGCCACGCGGATGAGGCCGGACTCCCTTGAGGAGTTTGTCGGTCAGGAACATCTGGTGGGAGAGGGAAAAATGCTTCGCCGGATGATCGAGAGCGGAGTGATCGGATCCCTGATCTTTTACGGACCTCCCAGCTCGGGCAAGACAACACTCGCCCATGTCATCTCCAGGGAGATTGATGCCCGCTTTGAGGTGATCAATGCCGTGCTGGATGGAATCAAGGAGCTGAAGAACGTGGTGCTCCGTGCCGAACAGCAAAAAAAAGCGGACGGACGGAAAACGATCCTTTTTGTTGACGAGATCCATCGCTGGAACCGGGCCCAGCAGGATGCCCTACTCCCGCATCTGGAATCGGGTGTCATCACCCTGGTCGGAGCCACCACCGAGAACCCTTTCTACTCCCTGGTTAGCCCCCTTCTTTCCCGATGCCAGCTCTTTGAGCTCTATCCGCTAAGCCGCGTGCATGTGGAGACGATGATCCGGCGTGCGCTCAGGGAGAAGGAGAGAGGAATCGGATATCTTCCGGTGGAGATCACCGATGAGGCGGTGGATCACCTGGCCGAGTATGCGGGAGGGGATATTCGCAATGCGTTGAATGCGCTTGAGGTGGCGGCCCTCTCGACTCCACGGGATCG
This sequence comes from uncultured Balneolaceae bacterium, assembly GCA_964440655.1. Lineage (GTDB taxonomy): Bacteria > Bacteroidota > Rhodothermia > Balneolales > Balneolaceae > CAYTTA01. The sequence goes on along the minus strand of CAYTTA010000026.1, from coordinate 7,385 downwards.
GGACGGCAAGATCCGGATCGACCTGGAGATTGCCCGGGAATCGATCCAGCGGAGAAACGTACGGTACGACCGGACCGGAGATGAGCATTACCACTACGCTTCGGCGTTCATCAAGTCAATGAGGGGTTCCGATGTGGATGCGGCTCTCTACTGGATGAGTGCCATGCTGGAGGGTGGAGAGGATCCCAATTTCATATTCCGCCGGATGCTCATATTTGCATCGGAGGATGTGGGGATGGCCGATCCCTACGCCATTTCGGTTGTGAATGCCGCTCATGAGGCTTTCATCAAGACCGGCTTCCCCGAGGGGTTCTATTTTCTCGCTCATGCCTGTATTTTTCTCGCCCTCTGCCCGAAGAGCAACAGTACCGGAGCGATCTTTCAGGTCGGCAGCGAGATCCGGAAGAAAGGAATCGGGAAGGTTCCGCCTCATCTGAAAGACAAGACGGCCAATACCCTGGCTTCCCGTTATCTGGATGTGAAAAATGCATCGGATGATTACAAGTACCCTCACTCATGGCCCCGGGGGTGGGTGGAACAACAGTATCTGCCGGATGAGCTGAAAGAGAAGGGATGGTATGAGCCAGGGGGGGAAGGAAGGGAGGCCCGACTCTGGGAACGGCTCCGACAGATCAGGGAGAGCCGATCCGGAAAGGGATCCGGCAAAGGGTAGCGTTCAGACCTCCTTGAGCATGTACCCGATTCCGTGCAGAGTCACCAGATAGCGGGGCTCTTCAGGGGAGATCTCGATCTTGGCTCTCAACTTGGAGATGTGGACATCGACCGTGCGGGTGTTGCTGCGGTAATCGTATCTCCAGACCTTCTCCAGCAGCTCATCCCGGGTAACCGGTTCGTTTACCCGCGCCAAAAAGTAGCGGATCAGTTCCACCTCCCGGCTGGTAAGGGAGACTCTCTCTTCCCCGGGGCGTTTCACCCGTGATGAAAGCAGGTCGATATGAACCGGCCCGAGCTGGATTTCACTCACGGCCGGCTTTTTCTGCATCTCCGCCCGACGCAGCCGGGCATTGATCCTGGCAAGAAGCTCTTTTACTCCGAACGGTTTGGTCAGATAGTCGTCCGCACCGATATTGAGCCCGGTCACCTTGTCGATCTCCTGATCCCTTGCGGTGAGCATGATGATGGGGAAAGTGTACTCCAGTTCCCGGATCTCCCTGCAGATGTCGTAACCGCTCTTGCCGGGGAGCATCAGATCCAACAGCATCAGATCAGGATTGATGTTGCGCACCTCCTCTACAGCGGCGGTTCCCTCTTCCACCACATGAACCTGATACCCTTCGCTTTCCAGTGTATCCCGGAGGGTGAAGACCAGGCTTGGTTCGTCCTCGACAATCAGGATTTTTCGGGGGGAATCACTCTGCATAGGCAGGGGCATGCAATTTTTCGGTTTCCCTCTTCTCCTCTGTTACGGCGGCCGGTTTGCCGGCGGCAGGGAATCGAATGGTAAACGTTGTCCCCCCCGAATGATTGCTTTCCACCGAGATCGTGCCGCCGGCCGATTCCACACGGGTACGGACAATGGAGAGGCCGAGCCCGTGTCCCTTCGTTTTTGCAGTCATGGAATCTTCCAGACGGTAGAACTTTTCAAAGATGCGGCGGTGCGCCTCTTTCGGAATACCGATCCCGCGGTCCGAAACGCTCAGTACAACATGGCCCGGAGTGCCGCGAAGTGCGATGGAGATCTGCTTCTCGTCCCGACTGTATTTGAGGGCGTTGTCCACCAGGTTCCCGAGGATGGTGAAAAAGTCATCCCTTGAGATTGAAACCGGCGGCAGGTCGGGTTCGATTTCCAGTTTGAATTCAAACCCCTTGGAGGTGACAAAAGTACGGTGGGTCTCATAATAGCTTCGAAGCAGTTCCTGAAGCGGGACCGGTCCGGACCCGGACGCTATTTTCACTTCCGAATCGGTGCGGGCAACATCGAGCAGCCGGTCAATCATCTCACCCAGCCGGAGGGTCTGTTTGTAGATGTGCTCCCCGTAGGTGCGGATCCGATCGGTTTCCGTAACCCGTCCGTCGGCCAGATTTTCACCCGCCGCCTGCATGGCTGCGAGGGGAGTCTTCAGTTCATGAGTTACATTGGCAAGAAAACCGGCCTGCCTCTGGGCAAGCTCCCGTTCCCGTTTCGCTGTAATGTACATGAAGAGAAAAGCTCCGAAGAGGGTCAATACCGCGAAACCGAGCACGATCAGATTTCCTGTAATCGACGCACCGGAAGCCAGAGCGGGAGGTGAGAGGATACCGGCGTAGAGGACCCAGTTGTCCAGAAGCTCGGGAAAACGCTGACGCAGATCCACACGATCGCGGCTGTACTCCTGAAGGGGGTCGGAGCTGGCAAGCGTCTCCTCGTTCATAAAATCCCTGAGCCAGACAACCATACCGGTCTGATCAGCCGGGCCGAACTGTTCTGCAAGCTTTCTGGAGAGGTAGTCATTCACCAGATAATCACGGTCGATGATAAAAATCAGATGCCCGGTCACCTCTCTCCGGGTGAGATCGATAATAGAGAGGGTCATGCTCCGGTGGGTGTCGAATGTCACCTTGTTGTTCCACCGGTAGTCATTGATCAGAACCTTCATGCGGGAGCGGGCCAGTCCCAGTCCGTTGCAGACCGGTTCAGGAACACCGTCAATTTGCAGGAAATCCTCCAGCTCCGGACGAAACTCAAAGATCGGTTGCCGCGGATCCAGGCAGTGATCCTCCTGCTGGGGAGAGTAGTAGATCCGGCTGAAGATGGAGTCCTGACTCGCGGCGGAAAGCACATCCCGGAAGTTCTTGGGAAAGCTGCGGTGCTCTTCATAATACTCCCGGAGGTACTCCGTGTCGAGAAGACGTATTCCCCGGAAGGGCCGGAAAAACCGGTGTCGTACCTGGTAGGTGAACTCCTCTATCTGATCCTTCTTGTTGTCACGGGCTGTCTGGATGGTATTGTCCCGCAACTCATACAGGGAATAGATGTTCATTCCTGTAAGAGCGACGACCGCAATCAGCCCGATGCCGAAGGAGATGAGGCGGAGTGATCTGCTATTTTTCATGACACTGCCCTCTTCAGCCGCTCTTTCTGCATGCCCTGGTCAGGGCATCTATTGTGCGATAACTCTTCAGTATCGCCAAAAGTTCTGCAAAAAGTTACAAAGACGCCGCTCTGTAAACCTCTTTTTACATCTGGCTTGCATTGGGACATGGCAGGTTTGCGGATTCCCTTTCAGGGGGAGTCCTGCGGCACCCAGCTGTTGTTGGAGCGGTTGATGTCGGGATACCGGAGATCCGGATCGATAATGATGGAGGAGAGGGGCTGATCGGTCTCTAACAGGATCTCCTGGCGGGTCTGCCCACGGAGCCAGCCATCGACCGGAACTTCCCGGCGGATCTCCGTTCCGTCCTGCAGTGTGATGAGAAGGTGAACCGGCATCGGAATCTCGCCATAGTCGATGATCTCGACACGATAGCCTGCATCGGTCTGCTCCACCTCTCCGATTCCCTGATCGAGCACCCAGGTCTCGTAATACCAGCTTCTCCAGAACCACTCCAGATCCTGTCCGGCCACTCTCTCCACCGTCCGGAAGAAATCCCACGGATAGGGATGCCTGTATTCCCACTCCTTCAGAAAGGTAAGGTAAGCTTCCCGGAACCGTTCCTCCCCGATCACTCCCTGCAGCGCTGTGAGAATGGAAGCGGGTTTGGGATAAGAGGCAATCCCATAGGCGGGGCCGGGGTAGTGGTAGTCGGACCACCGCATGATCGGCCCCTCCAGATGAGTTCCGGCAATCCGCAGGTAGGGCTGGAAAAGATCAAGGTTGGTGAGGGGATAGCGGTCGGCCATTGTCTGGTGGGTGTTGAAGGAGGTGAATCCCTCATCAAACCAGGTGAACCGGCGTTCATTGGGGTTGACAATCATCGGCACCCACATGTGTGCGAACTCATGGGCGGTCACTTCGTGCAGATCCTCCGGTCCGAGGTGTTCGTACGAACCGATCAGGGTGATCATCGGGTACTCCATCCCGCCGCCGATAATGCCGGCTCCCTCTATCGAGGTCATGTGGGGCCAGGGATAGGGATACTCCAGATATTCAGAGAGGAAGGAGATCGAATGCTGTGAGAACTCCGCCTGTTGCGGCCAGTGAGAGGCGTCGCTCCGGTAGAAGGAATGAATCCGGGTGTAGTCCGGAATTCCATCTCCGTCCCGGTCTCCGACCGGTGCCCGGGTTCCGTCCCAGATCGATTCGCGCATGGCGCTGAAGGCGACATCCCGCACTTTATTCGCGGAAAACTTCCAGGTGAGCAGGCCGTCGGAGTTGTGCCGGGTTGCCGCCCCCAGATCCGATTCCCCCACGATCGTGATCACCTCATCGCTCTCTCCGGCCTGCAGGTAGCGTTGATAGACATGTTCGGCCAGGACCTCTTCGGGATTCAGAAATTCTCCGGTTCCCATGATCAGCCAGTTGTCCGGGGCAACAACCTCCAGCTCGTAATCGGCAAATTCATGGTAAAACTCCGCGTTGCCGAGGAAGGGGTCGATAAACCAGCCGTTCACATCATCATAGACCATCATCTGGGGGTACCAGTAGGAGATGAAGAAGAGGTTGTCCCTGCTCCGGCCCATCCTGCCGCCGGCTCCCTGCTCGGGGACAATAAAGGTCCACTCCATTTCGATCTCAATGGAGTCCCCCGGAAAAACAGTCTGGTTCAGCACAAGAAGAAGCCGCGTGGCATCAACCAGAAAACCCGGTTCCCCCTGATAATTGGGATTGGTTTCATCGATAGGGTCAAGCTCCTCGCCGGCAACAGAAACTCTCAGAAGCTCCATTCCGCCCGTCACTTCGGCCGATTCCTTCCGGATTGTCCCTTCCAGGTGAAGATTCTGTGCAAGCTCCATCACCATCTGTTCAAGACTGAAGGGGGAGTTGTTTTTGTAGATGATGCGGGCCGAACCATTTACCCGGTTCTCATCCGGGACAAGTTTGGCACGGAGCCGGTAGCGGGATTCATTCTGCCAGTAGGCCTCCCCAGGCGAGCCGTCCTGGGAGCGGGTTCCCTGACCGATCGCATACTGGTAGTTGAAAGGAATTTCGATCGGATTGGGTACCGGACGCTGAAGATTGGGGTAGTCCACCTCTCCGGGTTGGAGGCGGGGCAGTTCATCCTGCAGGGATCCGGTGGTCTGACAGGCACCCGTAATCAGTAGAAGGAGTCCTGTAAGAGATAACAGAAATGAAATCGGGTGCTTTTTGGTCATGTCCGGAGGATTATGTGGAACCGGTCAGAGTTCTCTAAGTATCAGAAATTCTCTATCAAGAAGTATTTGTCGATGGACGCCTTGAGGGCCTGAAAATCAACCGGTTTGATCAGATAGTCGAGATAGCCGGTGCCTTCCGCCTTTCTTAAATGACGGGGATCCGAGTTCCCGGTGACATAGATGACCGGAACAGTGGAGAACTGACGGATCTGTTTCATCGCTTCAATACCATCCATCTCCCCCTCAAGAGCGATATCCATCAGTATCAGATCCGGTTTCGCAGACCGGACCATCCGGACAGCCTCTTCGCCCCGGATCAGTTCGGCTGCCACCTCGAACCCGATTTTCTCCATATAGCTTTTGTAGAGGAGGCTGAGAATCAGGTTGTCTTCGACAATAAATACTTTCCTTGTCATGGATCTTCCCGTTCTGATGCTCCCTCTTCACAACACAATGCTGGTCAAATCATTCTCATGGCCGGCCCGGCATTCTGCACGCCATAATACAAAGGCTTTGAGAACCGGACAAGAAACCTTGTTTTACCTTCCTGAGGCTGGAACAGATTCATGCTTCCGGGTCTGAAACAGAATCATCCGGCCTCCTCAAAAAAACATTTGAAAACTCAGTGCGTTTTTAAAGTTTCCTGGGTATATTTGGATCTGATCACTTTTCAATATTCAGGAGGAAACAGGATGGGGAACCGCACAGGAACCAGCGCATCCGAAGAAACGGACCGGCAGATCAAGGAGCGGATTCTATCAACCGCGTATGAACTCTTTCGCAAACAGGGAGTTCAGAGTGTGACGATGGACGAAATCGCCCGGGCACTCGGGATGTCCAAGAAAACCCTCTATGCCCACTATGACAGCAAGAGCTCGATTCTTTTTCATGCGTTGAGCCGCAGGATGGAGCAGTCGGAACTGATCCGGAAGAAGATTCTCGATGAGGCGCCCAATGTCATAGACGGGATGATCACCCTGATGCTCTGGCAGATCCAGGAACTGGAGAAACTCAATCCGGTCTTCTTCGTGGATGTGGAGCGCTACTTTCCTGAATCCTCCCGGCTGATCCGTATGAACCGCGAAGTGGATTACTACGGGCAGGTGACCGCCCTGATCCGGAGAGGGATCGATGAAGGGCTGTTCCTCGACGATCTGGATGTGGATATCATCTCACGGCTGCTTCTGGTCCAGCTCGATCACATGTCCAACTATGATCTGTTTCCCCTCTCCTCCTATCCCCGGGCAACCCTCTTCCGGCACATCTTCATTCTCTTTATACGGGGGATCGTAACCGGCGAAGGGGCGGATCTTCTGGCCCGGACGATGGATCGTCTCGAGATAAAACGGTCGGAACTCTCCTCTCTTTCCATCGACAGTCCTTTGAAATGATCTTCCCACCAATGCAGCAGGCAAGCCGTTATGACCATCCATTTGCGACATCTCCTATTCTCTCTGTCAACCATCCTTCTTCTCCAGCCGTCGGCTTTAGCCGTTCAGGCGGCGTCCTTCACCACGCAGTCGACGATTCCAGACATCCGGCCGGCAACGGGAGCGGTGTCTCCGGAAGGTCCGTTGATTCTGTCCCTGGAAGAGGCCATCGAACGGGCTCTGGATCGGAGCCGGCCGGTACGGGATGCCGAATTTGAGCTCCGGATCTCCGAATCGGCCGTCCGGCAGGCACGCTCCGGATTCCTTCCGCAGGCCCAGCTGGATGCAGAGTATCAGAACAACATCCAGCTTCCGGTAATTTTTCTTCCACCCGGCAGCCCGTTCGGTGATGTTCTGAAAGTCGGCACCACCCACACTCTGAATATCAATGCACAGGTCACCCTGCCTCTTTTCAATGCGCAGCTGATCCGAGGGGTCTCCCTCTCCGAGGCGGGACGTGAACTGCGCCGCAGAATGCTTGATGCGAGCAGGCAGGAGATTGTGACCGAGGTACAGCGGGCCTATATCAACATCCTGCTGGCGGAGGAGTCCCTCGGAGCCCTGGAGAGAAGCCTGCAGCAGCGTGAAGAGAACCTTCAGCTGGTCCGGTCCATGGTGGAGCAGCAGGTTGCCCCGGAGTTCGATCTGATCCGGACCAGTGTTCAGGTGGAGAATCTCCGTCCGCAGGTACGACAGGCCGA
>CAYTTA010000025.1:0-30461 GCA_964440655.1 uncultured Balneolaceae bacterium | reverse complement strand
GTTGAGAGGGTACATTTTCTCTGTTCACAATTTTTCGGCTGGTTTATGATGAATGGAGACAGTTAATGAGCCTTCATCTTCTCGGGCTCTTCCTTTGCCTCGACATTGATGCCAGAGGCAACTTCGGTCAGGATCCGGTCGGCTTCCTTCTCCTCCTCCAGAATCTCGTTCAGCAGAGACTCCGCCTCGTTTTCACCCAGAATCCGGGCAAACTCGCTCATCGTCCCGTAGGAGGCGATCTCATAGTGTTCCACCTTCTGAGCGGCTGCAATGATGGCTGCGTCGCGCACCATTCCCTCACCGGCCTCCTTCATCATCTCTTCTCCCTCCTTGATCAGACCGGCCATGCCCTCGCACTTCTTGTCACTTTTTTCCATCCCGAGCGAATCAAAGACCTTCTCCACCCGTTTCACCTGTTTTTCGGTGATCTTGTGATGCTGCTCCAGGGCTTTTTTCAGCTCTTTGGAGGTGGCTTTCTCCGCCATCTTCGGCATGGACTTCGTGAGCTCTTTCTCGGCCCAGTAGATATCCTTCAGCTGTTCCACAAATAGCTCTTTCAAACCGTTGGCTTTGTTCTTTGCCATCTTCGACTCCTTTTCAATGTTCCTGATTGTTGTCTGTTTTTCTCCTGCAGATGTAAGGTGCAAATCCGGCGCCGTTCTAGCCTTACATCTTTTGGATCAAAAAATTACATGGTTGACGTCGGGCATCGCCTCCTTTCATCAAAAACCGTAACAGATACCCTTCCGGATCATCTTGTAAAAGAATGACCCTGAATCCTGAATTACAGACGAAGCCGATCATGATCCGAGTGATGATAACGGACGACCATCAGCTTGTTCGCGAAGGCCTGAAAAGAATACTTGAAGAGTCGTCGATCGATATCAAGGTAGTCCAGGAAGCGTCCGACGGGTTTGAGGCACTGGAGCAGTTATCGCAGGAATTGCCTGATATTGTGATCCTGGATATCGGCATGCCGGGCAGGAACGGACTTGATGTCCTGAAAGATATCCGGGAGCGTCATGCGGATCTTCCGGTTCTCATGCTGAGCATGCATCCGGAAGATCGATTTGCCATACGGGCGATCCGGGCGGGTGCCTCGGGTTATCTGACCAAATCGAGCGTATCGGAAGAGCTGGTACGCGCCATCCGACAGATCGTGAGGCGTGGAAAACGCTACATCAGCATGAATGTCGCCGATCAGATGGCACAGCAGATGGACCGGAGCGTGAACAAGTCGATTCATGAAATCCTCTCCGACCGGGAGTACCAGATCCTTTGCATGATTGCGGAAGGAAAGCCGAGCAGCGAGATTGCCGAGGAGCTCTCGCTGAGCGTTCAGACGGTTCATACCTACCGTTCCCGGCTCAAGAGAAAGATGAACATGCGGTCGAACGTCGACCTTGCCCGCTACGCGCTTCTGCAGAACCTGGTCGATTAGCAGAGAGGTTGCGGCTGGTTCTCTCTCGTTCCGGCTCGGTCTGCGCCCGATTCACTCTCGCGGTGCCGGCCGATCCGGGTTCATCCACGCGTAATGAGAGACGGCCCGGGTTGCCGGCGGGGATCAGACCGGCTTCATGGCCGAAAAAAGATCGTCCACCTTCACCCGGACAACACCCGCCTGGATGTCCGACATGGAGAAGGGGATAATCAGCTCATCCAGATGGAAGATGGCCCCGCAGGTATAGACCACGTTGGGAACATATCCTTCCCGCTCCATCTCATAGGGCCGGATCAGCGGCTCGGTGAGCCGGGCGATCATTTTGGAGGGATCTTTCAGGTCGAGCAGTATCGCACCGATCGAATAGACCCTCATGGGGCCCACTCCGTGGGTCAGTACGAGCCATCCTTCGTGGGTCTCCAGAGGGGAGCCGCAGTTTCCGACCTGAATGAACTCCCACGGCTCGGCCGGCTCCTGGACGATCTGTGAATCGTCCCAGAAATGGATGTCATCGGAAAACATGATGTAGTTGTTCTCCCCGTCCTGTCTGGAGAGCATCGCATATTTGCCATTGATCTTCCGCGGGAAGAGGGCCATCCCCTTGTTCTGGACCGCATGGCCGTTCAGGGTGCTTACCTTGAAATGTTCAAAATCGCGGGTCTCGATCAGCTGGGGGATGATGTTGCGCCCGTTGTAGGCGGTGTAGGTGGCGTAGTAGATCTGCTCCCCGTGCTCAGCATGAAACTGGACAAACCGGGCATCCTCGATCCCACCGCTCTCAATCTCCGAAACGGGGAAGATCACCCGTTCCGAGATCTGATGGTCCGGCGGGAAGTCCAGCCGGTAGTTGGAGTTGACGATCCAGTGCATCTGATGAAAACACTCAAACTGCCGTTCGGGCGGAAAGACCGGGTCCTCGATCAGCCGGGCCATCTTCTCCTTGAGCTGCTGGTAGGTGAACATTTCAGGAAGCTGGTCGAGGATATGGGTGGCGATCTCGTTGCATTCACCCAGCCAGCGCAGTTTCTTCCGGATCACCTCCCTCTCATACTCCGGATTGAGCTGCATGTCGGGAGTGGTGGCATAGGGACTCACCTCGTCGAAAATCAGCTCCCCTTCGGAATTGATCATCCCGCTCCGGAAGACGATCGATGAGATGTGCCCCTCCCCGGTAGCTCTCAGGCTCATGATAAACCGGAGGCTGTCCTCCGGCAGACCGCTCTGGTTGGGATGCAGCACGATGGAGGGATTGAAGAGGGCGGCCGACTCGATGGCATACTCCATTGTGAAGCAGGCACCGATCAGCAGCTTCCTGGAACGGGGGATGTTGTGTTCCTTTCCGGGAGAGAGCAGATCGTGGACATTCTTGAAATGGCGCTCGAAAATACGCTCGATGTCACGGTGGCGGTCGTAAAAATCATCCACCACCTGCTCGAGCAGCTCCTCCACCTTTTCGCTCTCCAGATTCATGATGCGCTGGATGATCTTGTCGGCCCTGGCCGGGTTTCCGCCCGGAAGATGAAGCCGGCAGATCACGCGGGATGTGTCGCGCGAGATATACTGCTGTGTACGTATGACCGGTACAGCTGCCATCATGACATCGGTCGGTTTGGTTTTAAAGTAGGGTTCGGGGGTGACGGAGACAGAGTTCGACGAGGTCATCGACCCGGGATTCTCCCACGCAGATGACGCTGTCCGCCCCTCCCCAGTAGATTTTGATGGTGCCATCTTCTTCCGGAACCGCTCCACAGGTGAATACGACATTGGGTACATAACCGGAGACCTCCCACGGGTCTTCGGGCTGAAGAATCCAGGGATCGGCCACACCAATCACCTTTGCCGGATCTTCCAGATCATGAAGGGCGACTCCAAGACGATAGACCGCTCCCGCCATCGTCTGGAAAACGCCGTGATAGATGTTGAGCCAGCCCCTGTCGGTCTTCACCGGCGGTGCGCCCGGCCCTACCTTCATCTCATCCCAGTGGTAGGGAAGCGTGGGGATGATGAGTTCGGAGCGTCCCCAGTGAATCAGATCCGGTGAGCGTGAGATCCAGATCGACCAGGAGGAGATCTCCGAATGCGGCCGGTCAAGACGGACATACTCCCCGCCGATCTTCTCGGGGAAGAGGACCACATTCCGCATGTCCGCCTGGCTGATCAGGGCAACCCTCTCCACACTCGTGAAATCGTTGGTGCGCGCAAGTGCGATACGCACCCCGTGACGGGAGTACGCGCTGTAGGTGAGAAAGTACTCCCCATCCAGAGGGTTGATCCTGAGATCTTCCACACCGAACTCCTCGTATTCCGAGAAGGGCGGCTCGGAAGAGGGAGTGAGAAACGGTTCGGGGTCCACCTGGAACCGGAACCCGTCCTCACTGACCGCTTTTCCGATAATGGAACGTCCGTTCTGCTGATGGGATCGGAACAGCATGACAATCCGATTCCCGTGCCTGGCGACTCCTGCATTGTGAACTGTCGCCACAGGGTAGGGGACATCCTCCCGTGTCAGGATCGGATTTCCCTGGTGACGTCGGACAATGGCGCGGTTAACCTCCATGATTCTCTCTATTGGCCGATTTTGATGCGGAGTTGCCAGCCTGATGCGGTCCGGTTCTTCCTCCCGCGGCGGGTCCGGCTTCAAGATGCAGGCCGCCTCTCTCTTCCGGTACCTGTATCGGTTCCTGATCACCTTTCGGAAAGGTCCTCCGCTTTCCGGAGAGAATCGACTCATAGACCCGGATGTAGTCGTCGGTCATGCGGTCGATGGTGAAATACTCCTCAACCCGTCGGCGGCAGAGAGCCCGATCGATCATGCCGACACGGTGGACCGCCTCTGCAGCCTCCTCCACACCGGTAACCAAAAATCCGTTCTCTCCGTGCCGGATCAGTTCCGGCATGCTGCCGCGGTGATAGGCAATCACCGGAGTGCCACAGGCCATCGACTCGATCACTGAAAGGCCGAACGGTTCATCGAAATGGATCGGATGGAGCAGAGCGGTCGCACCTCCGAGCAGCCGGTCCCTCAATTCAGGTCCGGCACTTCCAATAAAATCGACTCTTCCCTTCGCCAGAAAAGGCGCCACTTTCGTGCGGTGATAGTCCCGATCCTGGATGATCCCTGCCATGATGAGCCGTTTCCCGGTCCGGCGGGCGATCTCGATCGCGTCGGCTGCACCCTTGTCGGGGTGGATCCGTCCGAAAAAGAGCAGATACTCTTCCTCCCCCTCCCGGGGCCGGGAGCGGAAGGTGAACCGCGCCGGATCGATGCCGTGGTGGACGGTGGCTATATACTCCAGCTCCGGAGAGCGGTCTGCATCACTGATCGAGACATATCGGCACTTCCGGTTGTACTTGCGGTAGACAGGCAGAATACCGGGGGAAGAGAAGCCGTGGATCGTGGTCACCACCGGGGTTCTGGTCATCCCGGTGTAGGTGAGGGGGAGATAATCGAAGTGGTTGTGGATGATGTCGTACTGGTCGGCCTCTTCAAAGAGAAGGGAGATGTGAAGGCACTCCCAGACCTTTGGAATGATCTCCGGGTCGGTTTCATATCCGCGGGGAGAGACCCAGCGGAGTCGCCCGGCGGTGATGGAGTCTCCGGTGGCATAGAGCGTAACATCGAAACCCCGCTCTGCAAGTGCTTCGGTCAGGGCGGAGGCGATGCTCTCCCACGGTCCGTAGTGACGCGGAGGGGTGCGCCATGCGATGGGTGAGAGAATGGCGATTCGCATCAGCGGACCGATTTGGTGGTTCTTCCCCGGTCGATCCCGTCGCGGACGCTCTCGCCGGGGCGGCTCTCCATCCGTGGTGCCGATTTTGCCCGGCCGGCTTCGCTTACCGGTTCATTCAAAGAGTGCGGGGTTCCGGTGGGGTGGGCTGCATCTCTTTCGGCAGCCATGCGATGCATTGCCGTCAGAGAGAGAAGCCATGAGAGAGTCGATTCCGCTCCCTGGTTCTGGTTTACGCCGTCACTCTCCAGACCGTCGCGGCATCCTCCTGTCGATTTTTCATAAAGTGGAAGATTGAGGTCGTTCCGGCCCAGAAACCAGTTGAAACAGAGGGTCGCCCGGCCCAGCCATCGGTTGTCCCCGCTTACACGCCATGCCTCAAGACACGCCTCGGTAAGAGCGTGAGCCTCGATCGGCTGCTGATCGAAGCGCGCCTTTTCCCCTCCTTTCCGATACCAGCCCCGGTTGCCGATCGGTGCGAGGTGACCGTTTTCGGTCTGGATCTCCAGAAGCCACCGGAGAGTGTCCAGACCAGAGGCGGTCATCATCTCATCGTTCAGCCTCCGTCCAGCGATGAGAAGTGCATGGGGCAGTTTGGCATTGGCATAGGTCAGGGTCTCTTCCGGCCAGGGCCACTCATCCGGCATACCCTCCATGAAAAAGGAGTGAAGTCGTTCAGCCAGAAGGGAGAAACAGCGTTTTGCTTCCGAATCCCCCGGATAGAGAGTCAGGTAGCCGTCCAATCCGATCAGGGAGAAGGCCACGGTACGGAGCGATTCAAATTCAGGAAGGGGTTTCATGCTGCGGCGGAACAGCCGGCCGAGCAGCTGCCGGTCGGGTTCGCTCTCCTCCAGAGCAAGAGCCTGACCGAGTGCCCAGACCGCGCGTCCATGGGCATCGGGCGAACCGACCCGCTCGGTCCACTCCCGGTTGAAGTTCATGAAGTTCCTGAACCGGCCGCTCTCCTCATCCAGGGCGTGGAGAAGAAAGGAGAGATAGATGCGGTGGAGTCGTTCAACCCGTATGGGATCGGTGGTCTCCATCCTGCGAAGTTGTGCGGTAAGAAGCAGCGCCCGGGAGTTATCATCCGTGCAATAGCCAAAATCTCGGTCGGGTGTCGTCCATGCGGCGTGCTGGAAGAGACCGGTATCGTCCGTCATCCGAACCAGATGACCGATCCGGATCGACGGCAGGGTGATGGTGCTCAGAGGTTTCGGCACCCATCCTTTGGGTGTACTTCCGGTCGAGGGGAGAAGGCGGCTGGATGAGGGGTAGAGGCGTGGGCGGCGCAGCTGTTCCCGCCTCACCGTGTCAAACAGCTCCAGATAGCGGCGGGCAACCTCGCTCCAGACTGCATTCCGGCAGTGATCATAGGCGCGGATCCGCATCTGATGGCGCTCTTCATCCTGCCGGAGTAGACGGATAACCGACCGGGCCATCGTTTCGGAATCGCGGAACGGAACGAGCTCCCCCCGGCCGCCCGAAAGCATCTCCTCGGCATACCAGTAGGGGGTCGAGACAACCGCCTTGCCCGTTGCCATGGCATAGGCGAGGGTGCCGGAGGTGATCTGGGCTTCACCGATGTAAGGGGTGAGGTAGAGATCGGCCGCGGAGAGGTAGTCGAGAAGCTCGCTCTGCGAGACAAAACGGTCTTCGAAGGAGACATGACCTTCCAGCCCAAGGCTCTTCACCCTGTCGATCAGACTCTCCCGGTACGCCTCGCCCTGCTCCTTCACGATATGGGGATGGGTCTGACCAAGGATGGTGTAGTGCAGGTCCGGTATCTGTTCCACCACAGCAGGAAGAGCCTGCAGCGCATATTCAATTCCCTTGTTCGGGGAGAGCAGCCCGAACGTGAGCAGAAGTTTCTTCCCGAGTTTTCCGAGACGCTCCTTGTTGTAGCTGGGATCCATGAATGGCATGTCGGGAATTCCGTGAGGGATCCATTCGATCTTCCCCTGCGGGACATCGTAGACCGTCTGAAGGATGTCGACCGCGCGGCGGCTCATGACGACCACCCTGTCGGAAAGTGACACCAGATGCATCATCACCCGGTAGTACTCTCCCGGCGGCTCGATCAGTACGGTGTGGAGTGTGGTAACCACAGGTATACGGAGGTTCCGGAGGAGCTCCAGGATATGGCTTCCGGCAGGCCCGCCGAAAATACCGTACTCATGCTGAAGGCAGACCAGATCCGCTTTCTGTGCCTTCAGAAAATCGGCTGCCCGTCTGTAGGCCTCCGGATTGTTTTGATCGATCTCGTAGCGGACGTTTCCGGGATAATCATACCCATCCTCCCGGTCATTCATCGCAATGGCCCAGCAGTCGGGGTTTCCGCTGGCGGAAGAGATCGACTCAACAAGGTCCCGCGTGAAGGTGGCGATACCGCACAAACGGGGCAAATAATTTCCAATCACCGCAATCGACCCGATTCCGGTGGAATTAACAGAACTTTCTCTCATGACCTGATATTTTGTTTACAGATGCAACCCGTCTCCTGAGAGCCAGGATCCTGAATCCATCGGATGAAGATGAGAACCTGCAACCTCTCCTGAATTCGGAATCGGTCCGAACCCTCATGTTGTCGGAAACCCATCATCGGGCAACCGTATCCTGTATTGCCGGACCGGATCCAGCAGGGTTAATGCCAAGCTACCGAGATCGCATGGCAGAAGAAAGTCGCAAACCTTTTGAATAATCCGTGTTATTCGCGCTGCACCTTGTCCTCAAAAGTGAATCCACTGTAGGGGAAAGGTGACTTATAGCCGGTTTCTTTTGATCCTGAAGTGCGGGGGGAGTTTGACGGGCGATGGAGTGTTCAAAAGATTGGAGGGCGGAGGAGGCGTCCATTGTATGACTGTTATATGACTGTTCCGCCCAAAAGTGTTGACAAGCGAGAATACCCGCCTGTCGAAGAGAGGTGTCCCAAAAAATAAAAAAGCCCTGAACCGTCATGCAAACCGTTCAGGGCTTCATTTTTTTGCAGCTCCCCGGGCAGGATTCGAACCTGCGACCCACCGGTTAACAGCCGGTTGCTCTGCCGCTGAGCTACCGAGGAGTTTAGCCTCCGGATCAAACCGGATCCGGCTCATTCAAGGCAGGGCTAATATAAGACCTGTTTCCATCTCAAGTCAAGCCCTTCAGCCGGCAGAAATCTGCCTAAGCACCTTCCGGAGTACATTTTGCTCCGGAAGGTGCCAGTTATCAATTACTTCAGCTCTGGGAGTTTTTCATCTCCTGGATCTCCATCCGGATCTCCTGAGAGACTTTCCGGATCTCCTGCAGGGTCTTGCGCGCCCTGGTTCCGGCTGCCTTGTTTCCTTTTTCGTAAAACTTCACCATGTCCGGTTCCAATTCACTCAGGAGGGACTTCATCTGTTCGATTCGGCTCATACTTGCTCCGTAGGTTTGTGAATAGATTACAGCATCACTGCTAAACCATTGGCGAAGCTATTGATTCGAATTTGAGTAGTCAAGTGCTTTTCCCGGGGGCGGAGGAGATCAGGATGCTCCCTTCCAGAGAGGGCCAGCCGGCGAAGGAGCGGGCTGTGGCAAGGCGCAGAGGAAAGGAGGCTTCCCGGAACTCTCTGGGAATCTTCTCTTCGGGCAGCAGTTTTCCGACCTGCTCCCATCCGACCACATCAGGCAGATCCTTCACCATCACTTCGTCGCTGTCGTCCAGGCTGAAGACAAAGAGATCGCCGATCTCCAGTGCCTCCCCGAGCAGCCGGGCAAAATCACCGAGCGGCAAGGGAACAGGGCGTCCCTCCGATTCCACCAGATTGGAGAGCAGAAGGTGGGGCTGGGGCGGGAAGCCCAGCAGCTGCCGGGTGTCCACCACAGGACCGGAAGGGGTGAGCCGCACCATGGAACGCTGGCAGGCATTCAGGCCGATCGCCGCCACACCATGATCGGCAAAAAGAGCGATGAGCCGTCGGTTCAGGTCACGGGTGGCCCGAACCACTGCATCCTCCCTCATCACCCCGATCTGAAGAAGGCGTTCCACGTAGAGGCTGTCCCCGTGAAGGATCAGCCCCCGACCCTCTTTCTGACGCGACAGGGAGCGGGCAAAAGCGGTGAGAAACAGGGGATTGTCAAGATGATCATAGTCAATAACAGCAATGTAGTCCATGTCGGAAGATAAGGAAATCTCTCCGGAGGCTTTATTCCGGGTTGCCACCCCGGAGGGTGAGGTCATCCGCCTCTTCCGGAGACAGCCATCCGGCAGCCGGATGCTCCGGCTGCAGGCTTCGCACGACCGCATCGGCCACTTCAGCCCGTACCAGCGACATGGGCCGCGACTCTCCCCGCAAAGGCCAGGTCCGGTTGGTCAGCAGGATGATCGCAAGATTGGAGTCGGGATCGATCCAGACACTGGTACCGGTAAAACCGAGGTGTCCGTAGGTGCGTTCGCCCGTCAGCGATCCGGCCGTGCTGAATCCCTCGCTCTTGCGGTCAAATCCGTAGGCGCGGTTGCCCGGGTCGGAGCGCATGGAGGTGAAGAGCTCCACCGTCTCCGGTTTCAGGATCCTCTGGCCGGCATAGTATCCCCTGTTCAGCAGCATCTGCGCCCAGACCGCGAGATCACCCGCCGTGGAGAAGAGGCCGGCGTGCCCGGCCACCCCGCCCATGTACCAGGCCCTTTCATCGTGCACCTCACCCTGGACCGTCATCTTCCGGTAGATGGTGTCGATTTCGGTCGGCGGAATGCGCTGTCGCATCCAGTTTCCTGCTTCTGCCGGATTGAATCGGGTCGAGTGCATTCCCAGGGGGAAGAAGATCGCGTTGCGCGCAAAACGGTCGAGCCGCTCCCCGCTCACCTTCTCCACGATCTCCCC
This sequence comes from uncultured Balneolaceae bacterium, assembly GCA_964440655.1. Lineage (GTDB taxonomy): Bacteria > Bacteroidota > Rhodothermia > Balneolales > Balneolaceae > CAYTTA01. The sequence goes on along the minus strand of CAYTTA010000025.1, from coordinate 20,454 downwards.
GAGCAGGATGAAGCCGAGATCGCTGTAGGTGTACCGCTCCCCGGGACGCGCGATCAGTGGTTCGTTCCGCACCGCCTGGATGATCTCGTTCCGGTCGGTGAGCCGGTCCACATAGGTGCGGAAGGAGGGCAGACCCGAGGTGTGAAGAAGCAGATGGGCGATGGTGACCTCTCTCTTCTCCGGGACATCATACTCGGGAATATAGTGCCACACCGGATCGTCGAGGGAGAGCCTGCGTTCATCGACCAGTTTCATGACCGCTGTGGTGGTCGCCGTCACCTTGGTGACCGACGCCAGATCGAAAACATCGCTCTCTCTCACGGCCCGGGTCTTGTCATAGTCATGGTAGCCGTATCCCCGGTTCCAGACCAGAACCCCGTCCTTTACCACGGCGATCGCACCTCCCGGGAAGACGGAATCCTCCACCGCTTTTTGCATGATCTCGTCAAGAACCATCAGCGAATCGGTCCACATTCCGACGGTCTCCGGCCTTCCGGGGCGGAGTGCCGAGTGGGGGAGGTCGATCCCTTCGCCCATTTCATAGAGTCCCGGAATCGGGATGGGCAGACGCCCGCCAATTGCCGCCCCCCCGAAGAGGGCCGGAACGGTATTCCGGATCTGATGGGCGGTTCCGGACCAGGCGAGCAGGTGCACATCGGCCTGGTTCAGATCCCGGAGCACATAGGGATTGCCGAAAGCGATCACGACGGAGGGTTTCCTCATATTCTCCAGCCGTCGCAGAAACTCCAGCTGCTCCGGAGTAAGCTGGGTCGGCTGGGAGGAACGGACAAAGATGAACGAACCGATCACCAGCAGATCTGCCCGGCGCGCATCTTCCATAATCTTCTCCTTCTCCTCCTCACCGCTCCTCTGGTCCAGGACATGAAAGAGCACTTCCGGGTGGTACCTCCTCATTTCGGTGGCAAGCATGGTGCCGGTCGTTCCGGAGCGGTCGTCGGCAACCGCCACGACGACGATCCGCCGGAAGTCCTGATATCGGATCGGAAGAACCTCGCCCCGGTTCCGGACCAGTGTGATCGACTGCCGGGCAATCCGGTCCGCCTCGGCCGCATAGACCGGAGTGCCGATCTGCCAGGAGAGGGCATCCGGATCGGGGCCGTTCGAGCGGAACAGACCATGCTCTATTTTGAGCTGCAGGATCTTGCGGACCGAATGATCGATCCGCTCTTCAGGAATCACCCCTCTCCGGACCGCCATCTCGACCTCATGGATCGCGGTTACCGCATCGGGACTGATGAGCATGATGTCCGCTCCGGCCTGCAGTGCCATGATCACCGCCCTTCCGGGTGAGTAGTGCGATGAGATTCCGCTCATCTCCAGACCGTCGGTCACAACCAGACCATCAAAACCGAGTGTGTCGGCCAGAATCCCTGTAAGGATGACGGGATCGAGCGTGCCGGGGAGGCCGGGAGTCGGGCTGATTCCGGGAAATGCGATGTGGGCGCTCATGATGCTGCGCAACCCGCCGCGAATGGCACTTCGGAACGGATGGAGCTCCAGGGAGTCGAGGCGTGCCCAGTCGTGGTGTATGACGGGCAGTGCGAGATGGGAGTCGGTGTCGGTATCCCCGTGGCCGGGGAAGTGCTTTGCGGTGGCCAGGACCCCCTCGCTCTCCACTCCCCGGATGAAGGCCTCCCCGAAACGGGCCACCATCTCCGGATCGGAGGAGTAGGAGCGCACATTGATGACCGGATTGTCCGGGTTGTTGTTCACATCGAGAACCGGTGCATAGATCTGATGCACTCCCAGCGCCTTGGCTTCCCGTGCGGTGATCTTTCCCGTCAGCCAGGCATTCTGAGGATCTCCGGAGGCGGCCACACCCATCGCCGGGGTGAAGCGGGTGGTCCCGCTTACCCGCATCGCCGCGCCAAACTCCATATCCTGCGAGATCCAGAGGGGAAGTCTGGAGAGAGACTGAAACTTCCGGGTCATCACCGCCTGTCCGTAAATGTCACCCGCCATGAAGATGAGGCCTCCGGGATGGTAGCGGGTGACAAGACGCTCCCACTCCAGATAGCGGGGATCCTTCTCGTTGAAGAATCGCCCGTTTACCGGGATGAACATCAGCTGTCCGATCTTTTCCCTCAGGGTCATAGAGGAGAGCAGCTGCTCCGGGTCCGGGTCGGCAGGCCAGTCGCGGCGGTCTGTCGTAAAACGGGCAACAGGCTCCTGCAGAGGGTAGCGGAACTCCTGCTCCGGTGGGGTGTGGGGGAGGGTGGACCGGCTGCTCCGGCATCCGTGCCAGACGATGGCTGTCAGAAGCAACAGCAGAAGGAGAAGGGGTCTGCCGGCCGGCTTGCCGAGGAAAAGTCGCGACGAAGTGTTGCGGTTCCTGCTGATCATGAAATGGCGGTTTGTGGTTTTGCGGGATCTGTCAGGGGCCGGGATCTCAACGATCCGGGATCAGACGCATGGTCTGATAACTTACCTCATGAAAAAAGGTGTTGTCGTGGTAGAGATAGCGGTACTGTCCATGGAGCCAGAGATCGGTCTGATCGCCGAAAAAGTCACTCAGCGGGTTCCCCGACTGACCGGTCGGCAGCACACTGAGACTGCGTCCCGGCTGGGCCAGATCGACCACCCGGCGGATGGAAGGCCCCAGCTTCATCCGGAAAGGTTCCAGCAGATCATACTGCCCCTTGTTGATGCTCATCGCGTGGCCACCCACCGGAAACGGGCCTTTGCTCAGCAGATTGTTCACAATGAGCTGCAGTAGTCGCGATGCACCCTCCTCTGAGGCCGCATCGGAAAAGAGGGGAGGGCGGAGAGAGACCGTGTGGACATTTTCCCAGCGCCACTGGAACGGCTCCTCTCCATACTCCCGCCGGAGCCATTCGATCGCCTCCTGCATGCTTCGGGCAATAATCTCCTCCCGGCTCTCCAGCCCGCGGGTCGTGGCATCATCAAACAGGAAGGTGTTTTCCTGAAGAAGCCGGTTCATCACCTGCACCGGAACATTTTTGAGACGAAGGAAGAGCTCCAGGTCCTCCTCCCCCAGTTCATCCTGCAGGGTATTCCGGATCAGGCGGATGAAAAAAGCATCCAGGATGGTTGCGGCGGTGGAGCCGGTCTCGTAACGGAAATCCCAGTTCTCGAGGTAGGGAGCCACCACCTGAAAATCGATCCGATCCTCCATTCTCCTCAGAACGGGGTAGATCTGTTCCATTAGGTCGCGCGCATGGACCGAGTAGTTGTCCAGCTGCATCTGCTGGAAATCGTTGACGGTCATTTTTCTCCGGGGGGTCTGGCCGGAGAGCCACTCCTCGATCCTTTGAATCCGAGACGGCGGTTCCCAGAATGTGGCGATGTACCAGGGGTAACGGTCATCGTGGAGACGGTTGTTGGCGTTGGCCACGTAACCCGATCCGGGGTTAACCGTCCGGGGGAGCTGATCGAACGGAATCCAGCCTTTCCACTGCTGGTCCGGATCCCACCCTTTGCGAAGCAGCACCGGATTGCCATCCCGGACCGGCAGACGGGCCGCACTGATCAGCGCGATGTTGTCCTGCCGGTCGGCGTAAATGAAATTCTGTCCCGGGGAGTGAAACCCTTCAAGCGCCTGGAGGAACTCCTGAAACGACTCCGACCAGTTGATCCGGTAGAGGGCCAGAAGCTCCTGGCTCACCTGGTGCCCGACCCACTGCATGGCGATCAGGTGACTTCCGTCAGGACCGGCGGCCTCCAGCGGACCCGCCGGATGGATGTCGGAGATCACCGGCCCGCGGCGGGTGGAGCGGACCCGCAACAAGAGGTCATCCCCCCCTTTGATTTTCACCACCTCCTCCCGCCACTCGAACGGCTCCCACACCGGCCCGCTCTGCAGGCTGTCCGCCAGATAGAGCTCCGGATTGTGCGGCGCCACTCTCTCCAGGAAGAAGTCGGTATCGTCCGCCATGATGTTGGTCAGTGTCCAGGCGAAGTGATCGTTCTGCCCGAGAACGACCACCGGCGCCCCGGGAATGGTCGCGCCGGAGACATTCCTGCCGTTCAGGTGAAGATGGACCTCATACCAGTGTCCGGGCATCCAGAGCCCCAGATGCGGATCCCCGGCCAGAAGGGGGTAGCCGCTCTCGGTCTGTTCTCCGGAAACTGCCCAGGCGTTGCTTCCGGCAGGTGCTCCGGTACGGCCCGTAAGTTCCCGGAGACGGAACTCCCGATCGACCATGGCAAGTGCCTTGTCAGCCACCGGTCCCTCAGTGTACCGGCCGGCCATGCCGGTCCACTCGGGATAATCCGGCATCAGTTGCTGCACCACTTCCGGCGGATGACGCTCCGCCAGAATCGAATAGATGATCTCATTCCACCAGCTGTTGTTCATCTCCCATGCGATCAGACGCGAGAGGACGAACGAACGGACGGGAGACCAGCTGAAAGGGTCAATACCGGTCAGGGTGAACTCTATGGGCAGGTGGCGGCGGTTCTTCTCCACAAAATCGTTCACTCCGCGGGAGTAGCTCTCCAGCAGATCCAGGATTTCTGGCGGTGCCTGCTGCTCGATGCGTCGGGCCGTCTCCCAGAAACCGAGCGTCCGCTGGTGCAGGTCCAGGTCGATCAGCTCTTCACCGAAAAACTCGGCAAATCGCCCTTCGGCAGTGATCTGGGTCAGGGTCATCTGCCAGAGACGGTCCTGGGCATGCACATATCCGAGAGCGTAGTAGAGGTCCGGTTCACTCCCGGCGTAGATGTGGGGGACTCCGAACGAATCCCAGTGAATCTCCACCTCCTCCTGCAGGCCGGAAAGCCGGATTTCGGCGCTGTAATCGGGCAGGGGCCGGTAGAAGGTCCAGTAGAAAGCCAGAATGGCCACACCGGCCAGAAAGAGAAGCAGGAAAAGGGCGGTTCGGACCAGGACTTTCATGAGATCGGGAGATGCCAGAACGTTACCGGATTACGGGCGGAAAGATTGAAAAAAACCTGCACAATAGACAGCCCAACTTGCGGGACACCGGCCTCCGTCAAATGCCGGTCCCTGCGGCGCAAGGAGAGCGATTCCCGCTTACAGCCCGCGGAAAAAATGTTATCTTACGACATTGTCCGTCAAGGTGAGCCGGAAACCGGACACTCGCACATTGAAACCGGATACTTCCACCCATCAACCTGAACTGTTGAGCCGAGCGGTATGACCCTAAAAAGAGATCTGAGCACCCTGCTGAAAGCGGCGGAGCGCTTTGCCCGGGCGGGCGGCGACTCCACCCTCAACTATTTTAACAAGCCGTTTGATCTGGAGTACAAGCAGGACCAGACACCCGTTACGACAGCCGACCGAGAAGCGGAGCAGGTGATCCGGGACGCCATCGCCCGGGAATTTCCCGATCATGGAATCGTGGGGGAAGAGTTTGGATCGGATGATGCGGACCGCGATACGGTCTGGGTGATCGACCCGATCGACGGAACCCGCTCCTTCATCCACGGGGTTCCTCTCTATACCACGTTGATCGGTGTGCTCGTGGAGGGAGTGCCCCAGGCAGGAGTCATCTATGCACCCGCCCTCGGAGAGATGGTAGCCGCAGCCACCGGTCTGGGTGCCCGGCTGAATGGAAGAGAGTGCCGCGTCCGGGAAGTTTCCGATCTGAACCGGGCAACCTTCCTGACCACCGACACCCGTCATGTCCGCGAGCGGGGCTTCCAGGAGCCGTACGAGAAACTTCTGGCACAGTGCGGGGTACACCGGACATGGGGGGATGCGTACGGGCACATGCTGGTTGCAACCGGAAGAGCCGATTTCATGTTCGATCCCGAGCTGGAGATCTGGGATGCGGCAGCGCTGCTCCCCATCGTGACCGAAGCAGGCGGGGTTTTCAGCGATGTGAAAGGCGAGCAGACCATCCGCTCCCGCAACGCGCTTTCCTGCACGCGTGCGATTCATGAAACGGTACTCGAGGCATTTAATGGCAGTCCAGGCCGATGAATGGGATGAACCGAATCCTTTTCTCCTCTTTTCTTCTGATTTTTTCTTTTCTGCTGATTCCACAGCATCTGGTCGGACAGACAACGAATGCACCGCCCGGACTTCTGCCGGCCGGTACACCGGCCGATGTTGATGCTCCCGCCGATGCCCCGGTGGATTCTGAGGATGTTGAGGATACTGAGAATGCCGAGGGACCGGCCGGTCCGTCCGCCGACACTACGCCCGACGCACCTTCCGACACAACCGGGGTGCCGGAACAGATTCCTGAGGTTCCGGCTGAAACGCCGTCCATCGTTCCCCCGGGCGGCGATGATCCCGGTTCCGATTCCACAAGGCGGCAGGAAGCGGACCCCGACTGGCCTGCCGAGTGGAGGAATCGCTTTGATTATGAACCCTTTCCCCGGCAGGACGCCAATTATCTGCACCTGCGGCTCGACCTGCAGGTCGACTCTCTTCAGATTCGTGGAGATGCGGAGTATGAGCTGATGATGTACCGTGACGGGGTAAGCTCTCTGAGCCTGGATGCCATCCGTCTTGATATCGAACAGGTTGAATGGAACGGAAGAGCCGCCGCCTACAGGGTTGATGATGACAAACTGGTGATCGAGCTGCCCGAGCCGGCCGGGCGCGGGAGCCGCCACACACTCCGGATCCGCTACAGCGCAAACCCCGCCTTTGGACTGCTTCGCAGAGGAGATCTCATCTGGAGCTCCGGCAAACCCCGGAGCGTCCGTCACTGGCTTCCGGTCGAGGATCATCCCCGAAACAGTTTCACAACGGATGTCTCGCTCATTTTTCCTTCCCGTCTCACGGGAGTCTTCAGCGGGACGGCAGGGGAGGAGATTGCCGAGTCGGTGGAACTGAAACGGGTCCGTTTTCACAACTCCCATGAAATCCCGGCCTCTGCGCTGCGGTTCGCCATCGGAAATTTTACGGTGGACAACTACACGTCGGGGCGTTACCGGATCTATCTCTACTCGGAAGAGGGACTCCTGAGCGAACAGCAGAGTCTTCAGCTGATGCGGGATTCGGTCACCTGGCTCCGTGCGGCCGAGAATGTGCTGGCCGGGAGCCATCCCTCCGGAACCATCAGCTTTGTGATTCTGGAGGATGACATGTGGGAGTGGAAGAATTACGGAGCAGGTGTGGTGTTCGGGTACCTCAGCCTGGGGGATCTCTCCACCCAGATTGCCTCCGGCATCACTTCCCAGTGGCTGGGAGTACAGATCCGGGAGGAGCAGTGGCAGCACTCCGAGGCGGTGATGCTGCTCCACACCTGGCTTCACCACTACAGCCGCCAGATTCCCGAGCGCTCCTCCGCAGGGGAGAACCGGCTCAATCCGCAGATCTGGCATGATGGGGTCTACTCTCACTGGTCCGCCCGAAGTCGAAGGAGCTGGGAAGAGTGGTGGCGGCAATCGGGATCGGCCGAATGGCAGAATCTGATCCGTGAGATCTCCACGGAGATGATCCGCGAATTGCCGCCCGTTCTCACCTGGCAGGATTTTGCACGATACATCTACAGTCGTTTCGGACTCAATCTGTTCGATCCTCCCCAACCGGCACTCTTCGCCCCGGGGGACTCCCGCAGAGAGGCGCGGCAGACGGAGGTTGCCGGGAACCAGTCCGGTAGTACGCTGGCTGACGGGATCTCCCTGCAGGGGAGCGCCGATGAAGCAGCCCCTCACATCTACCGGGTAAATTATCAGCACAATGAATCTTCCGGGCAGCTTCGTCTGCGGTTTGAGGCGGTCGGAGAGCCGGTCCGTGAGCTGATTACCATTCATGTGGAGGAGGTACTTCCCACCATGAGGAGAGGACAGGAGATCACCATCACGGGAGAGAGGGATGAGATCGTGCTCAATACCGGCCGCGAGATGCGCAACCTGAAACTGCAGGTGGTCGACCGGCCCGATGTGAAACTCCTTGCGGAGAAGCCGTTTCTTTTCTGGATTCACCAGCTTCAGACCGATGACCGGCCGGCAGACCGTGCCGAAGCGGCGGTCGGACTGCGTCAATTCGCCGACAATCCCGATTTGCAGCTCGCCCTGCTCGACGTTCTCGGTTCGGAAGAGGAGCCTGTCGTCGCGGCCGAAGTGATCCGCACACTGGCCGCGGTAACGGACGGCGCCACCGGAACCGATCAGATTTTCCGTCAGCGGCTCCGGCCCGATACCGATCCTCTACTTCAGCAGGCACTGGTGGAAGCACTCGCCAACTACCCGGAAAACGGCACCGTAATCCGTCAGCTGCAGCAGATCGCGACCGGTCCCTACAGCCGGCAGGTCCGGGAGCAGGCGATCCTATCCCTTGCCGTGGTCACACCACCGGACCAATTCCGGGAACTGGCCGCCGATTTTCTCTCCGACAACCGGACGGAGGATCTTGCATGGCTCATTCTGCGCCAGCTCGCAGCATCGGGTTCCGTCGAGATGGCTGTTTACAGTGCAGACCACTATCTTGAACCCGACAAGACATATCGAAACCGACTGGAAATCGTGAACCTGCTTCTGGAGTTCGATTCATCGGCAGAACGATGGCTGGAACGGATCGGCCGCCTCTCCGGCGATCCCGATCCCCGGATTCGCTATAGAGTGCTCGACGGACTCTGGTACCTCCCGGAGGAAGTGCGGCAGAGAATCATCGGGGAGCGGCTCGGGGAAGAGTATGACGAGCGGGTCGCCCGGCGTCTCTGGAGTTTCTAGCCGGGGCCAGCATCACCACGAAACAGGCCTTAACCACTGCCTGTCAGGTTCAACATCCCGGACAATGCCATGAAAACCATCCTGCATATCAGTGCAGAGTGCTATCCGGCCGCCAAAGTGGGCGGGCTGGCCGATGTGGTGGGGTCGCTTCCCAGATATCTGGGAGCGGCCGGATCCGAAGCCTCCGTTATCATTCCCAAATACCACACCCCCTGGATCACTTCCCGGAAGAGACGGCTCATTCATGAGGACAGGATGGCCGTGGAAAGAGGTGCCGGAGACAAGCTTGCAGAGTCCCGCCGGTTTGCCATTGAGCAGGTGGAGGACGGCGGTACCGGATTCCCTCTCTACCTGGTGGATATTCCGGGTCTCTTTGACCGGCCCGGCATCTACAGCGATCCGTCGACAGGCACACCCTATCCGGACGAGATCGCCCGTTTTTTTACCTTTCAGATGGCGGTTCTCGAGTGGGTGCTGACCATGGAGGAGAAGCCCGGCATCATCCATTGCCATGATCATCACACCGCCCTCGTCCCTTTTCTGATGACCCGTACCCGTCGCTACCGCCGCCTGGCTGCCATACCGACGGTGCTCACGCTGCACAATGCGGAGTATCAGGGGATCTACGATCTGAAAGAACACAGGAGACTGCCGGCGTTCGATCCTGCGGTAATCGGTCTGCTCGATTGGGACGGCCGTCTCAATTCACTGGCATCCGGCATCAAGTGCGCATGGCGGGTCACCACCGTGTCTCAGGGGTATCTGAAGGAGCTCATGGAACAGCACCCGTTGGGAAGCCTCCTGCAACAGGAACGCAGCAAGACGACAGGGATCACCAACGGAATCGATACGGAACTGTGGAATCCGGAAACCGATCCCTGGCTGACGGAAAACTATACGGTAAGAAGTCGGAAAAGTGGAAAGCGTGCCAACAAGAAGGTACTCTGCCGCGAGTGGGACCTCGATCCGGAGAGACCGCTCTTCTCATTCATCGGCCGGCTGGCCCGGGAGAAGGGGGCCGATCTGCTCCCTGCACTTGTACGAAGAATGGCGGAAGAACTGCCGGAGTCATCCCTGATGATACTGGGGACAGGGGATCCGCAAATCCAGCGTGAACTCGCCTCTCTCAAGAAGCCGCACCGTTCATTTCTCGCCCTGAGCCTGGAATACAACGAGGAGCTGGCACACCGGATCTATGCCGCATCCGATTTTTTACTGATGCCGTCGCGGGTGGAGCCGTGCGGGCTCAATCAGATGTATGCCATGCGGTATGGAACCGTTCCGGTGGTGCGGGCGACAGGCGGACTGGCCGATACGGTGATTGACCTGGATCAGCCCGGAGGATACGGCATCCGCTTCCGGCCGGCCGACACCGATGCCATCATGGGGGCGCTGCATCGCGCCGCCCACTTCTGCCGCAGGGAGGAGGCTTTTGACGAGAACCGGAAGAGAGTGATGCAGCTGGACTTTTCCTGGGAGAGAGTTGCCACACAGTACAAGAAGTTGTATAAAGAGTTATCCTGATCCAAGAAAAAACGGGGGTGATATGGATTCATCGGTCATTGCCATGATACTGGGTGGAGGCAGGGGTACCCGTCTTCATCCTCTGACCAAATTCCGTTCCAAACCGGCGGTTCCCATTGCCGGGAAATACCGGCTGGTCGATATCCCCATCTCAAACTGTCTCAATTCGGAGATCCGCCGGATCTTTGTACTCACCCAGTTCAACTCGGCATCGCTGAACCGGCACATCAAAAACACCTACAATTTTGACCTGTTCAGCAACGGTTTTGTTGATATCCTGGCCGCTGAACAGACCCCCAAAAGCCAGACCTGGTTCCAGGGAACGGCCGACGCGGTGCGCCAGTCCCTGCACCATATGCAGAACTACAGCTACGATTATGTTCTCATACTCTCGGGGGACCAGCTCTACCAGATGGATTTCCGTAAAATGTTCCAGGAGCATGTCGAGAAGAAGGCCGAACTGACGGTTGCCACCATCCCGGTGCGGGCTGAGGATGCATCAGGATTTGGGATCATGAAGACCCGGCCGGACGGAAAGATTGTCGGTTTTGTGGAGAAACCGGCGCCGGAAGAGCTGGAGAAGTGGAGGTCGGAAACCCCGGAACCCTACGCCTCAGAAGGAAAGCACTACCTGGCATCCATGGGGATCTACATCTTCAACCGGGATACCCTCCACGGGATTTTTGAAAAGGATACCGAGGCGACCGATTTCGGCAAAGAGTTCATACCGGCCGAGATCAAGTCGGGTAAACGGGTCTACAGCTATGAGTTCGGAGGTTACTGGACCGATATAGGAACAATCCGCTCTTTTTATGAGGCCAATCTTGACCTGACCAGGCCGCTGCCCCAGTTCAATCTCTATGACAACGAGCACTACATCTATACCCGAGCGCGGTTGCTGCCCGCCTCCAAACTGACGGGAACCACCCTTGAAGCGACCGTCATCGCCGAGGGATGCATCATCTCGGCCAGCCGGATCGCCCGGTCGGTGATCGGTATCCGGTCCCGGATCGGGAACGGTACGACCATCGAGGACTCCATTGTCTTTGGAAACGACCTCTTTCCGACCACCGAGGAGATCGAGTCACGAAGTCCCGAGAGTCCGCTCATGGGGATCGGAGACCGCTGTTACATCAGCCATACGATCATCGACAAGGATTGCCGGATCGGCAACGATGTGCGGATTGTGGGAGGCACCCATCTGGAGGATGGAAGATATGACAAGCACTACGTCGTGGACGGGATTGTCATCATCCCGAAAGGGGAGGTCCTTCCGGACGGGTACCATATCTGAATCTGAATCTGACAGGTACCATTACCTTATCGGATGGGTGCCATGTCTGGCGGCTGGTTCCTCTTCGGAACGCTACGGCGAGACTTCGGAAGGCACTCCCCGGAACTCCTCCACAATCTTCCGGTTGAATGCCGGCAGATCCTCCGGAGAGCGGCTCGTGGTCAGCCCCCGGTCGGTCACCACCTCCTGATCCACCCACTGGACCCCCGCATTGCGAAGATCGGTCTTCAGGGAGGGGTAGGAGGTCATGGTGCGACCCTGCAGCTGCCCCGTTTCGATCAGGATCTGGGGTCCGTGGCAGATCGATGCGACCGGCTTGCCGGAACGGAAGAAATCGGTGACAAACTGCACAGCTTCCCGGTTCATTCGCAGTTTGTCGGGATTTAGAACTCCCCCGGGGATCATCACTCCATCGTACTCTTCGCTCTTGGCCTCCTCGAGCTTCACATCCACTCTGTAATCAGGCCCCCAGTCTGTAAAATCCCAGGAACGGATGCTCTCTTTTTCAGGAGCAATGAGATGTGTAACAGCCCCCGCCTCTTCCAGAGCCTTCCGCGGTTCATCGAGTTCCACTTTCTCGAATCCATCCGTAGCAAGAATGGCAATTCTCTTTCCTTGAAGTTTCTGATTCTCCATGGCAACCTCTTGATTTGTCATTTCTCCTGATCTCTTTTTTTCAAAACGCATTCGGTCCGGATACGGTTCCGGAGGGGGAAAGAGATGGCGGGTCGAGGAAAAAAAGAGGGCCTCCGGAAAAATCCGGGGCCCTCGAAAAGGTTTGCCGATCGCGTGCTGTCGGGTGGGTTCCGTTGAACCGGGATTTCAATTGACCGGGATGGATTCCCTCGACTGGAGCGGAATTGCAGCGGTCGGAGCGGTTTTTCAAACCCTCCGCCGGCTTCAGGCGATCAGGGAGCGGAGTGTTTCACCGATTTCGGCCGGGCTTTCCGCCACAACCACACCGGCATCCCGCAGGGATTTTTTCTTCTCCTGAGCCGTTCCCTGCCCGCCGGAGATGATCGCACCGGCGTGCCCCATCCGGCGGCCCGGAGGTGCGGTGCTTCCTGCGATGAAAGCGACAACCGGCTTGGTGACATTCTCCTTGATCCAGGCGGCCGCCTCCTCTTCCGCCGACCCGCCGATCTCTCCGATCAGTATGATCGCTTCCGTATCGGGATCCTCCTGGAACATCTTGACCGCTTCAAGGTGCGTGGTTCCGATGATCGGATCCCCGCCGATTCCGATCGCCGTGCTCTGGCCGAGCCCTGCCTTGGTAAGCTGATCGACCGCCTCGTAGGTCAGGGTTCCTGAACGGGAGATCACCCCGACCGGGCCGGGGGTGAAGATCATGCCGGGCATGATGCCGACCTTTGCCTCGCCGGGTGTGATGACCCCGGGGCAGTTGGGGCCGATCAGGATGCTGCCGTGATTCTCCACAATCTGACGGGCGACGATCATGTCACGGACCGGAATCCCCTCGGTGATGCAGATAATAACCTCAATGCCGGAAAAGGCCGCCTCGGTGATGGCATCGGCTGCAAAAGCGGGCGGAACGAAGATGACCGATGTGTTGGCGCCCTCTTTCTCCACAGCTTCCGCCACAGTATTGAAAACGGGCCGGCCGAGATGAGTGGTTCCCCCTTTTCCCGGGGTCACACCTCCCACCAGAGGAGTTCCGTATTCGATCATCTGTTCCCCGTGGAAGGTTCCCTCGCTACCGGTAAATCCCTGAACGATCAGGCGTGTATCCTTTCCGACTAAAACACTCATGAAAGATCCGTTACATTAAGAGTTGCTGCCCGCCATCGGCCGGATCAGCTGACTGCCTCCTGCTGCCTGATGCGGCGGCCCGGCTGCCCGTCTCCGGCGACTTGAATTTTCGGCCTGAATATACGCCATCTACCTCTATCGACAAAAGCGGAAATGAAACTTACAGCGGGAATGAGTATCATTTTGACCGAGGAACCGGAATGATATCAGACGAGAAAAAAGAGGAAGTACGGGCGGCGGCCGATCTGGTTGAGGTGGTCGGTGATCATGTCCGGCTCAAGCGTTCGGGGAGCGGATTTGTGGGTCTCTGCCCCTTTCATGAGGAAAAAACACCCTCCTTCAGTGTGACGCCCCGTCTCGGGATCTACAAATGTTTCGGGTGCGGGGCGAGCGGGGACATCTTCCGGTTTGTGATGGAGATGGAGGGAGTCGGCTTTCTGGAGGCCGTACGGACGCTGGCCGACCGTTACGGAGTCCATCTGCCCGAAGAGGAGTCGGCCGAACCCGATCCGGAGTTCCGGGAGAGGGAAGGGGTCTATCACGCCCTGCGGTTTGCCGGACTCTTCTTCTTCCGGCAGCTGAAGGAGTCTCCCGAAGCGGAAGAGGCGCGCGCCTATCTTGAACGGCGGGGATATGACAGGGCGGTGATCCGGAAATTCGGTCTCGGTTTTTCCCCGCCCGGCGGGGAAGCCCTGCTGAAAGCGGCTCTCAGAGAGGGGATCTCGGAGGAGTATCTCCACAAGGCGGATCTGATAAAACCCTCGCAGCGGGGAGAGGGGTGGTACGACACCTTCCGGGGCCGGCTGATGTTTCCCATCTTCAACCCCTCCGGAAAGGTGATCGCCTTTGCCGGCAGGGTGACGGGAAATCAGAAGGCGGCCAAATACATCAACTCGGCACAGACTCTGGTCTATAACAAGAGCGAGGTGGTCTATGGAGTCAACTTCTCCCGCAATGAGATCCGGCGGCAGGAGGAGGTGATCCTGGTGGAGGGGTACACCGATGTGATCACCCTGGCGCAGCACGGAATTGCCAATACGGTGGCATCGGCCGGAACGGCTCTCACACCGCAGCAAATCAGGGTCCTGAAGAGGTATGCCAGCCGGCTGCTGATGATCTATGACTCGGACAGTGCCGGTGTGGCGGCGATGATGCGGGGGATGGAGATTGCACTTGCCGAAGGGATGGAGGTCAATCTTCTGGCGCTCCCGGATCAGGAGGATCCCGATTCGTTTGTGAGAAAGTATGGGGGAGAGTCGTTCCAGGAGCTGAAACGGAAGGAAACCACCGATTTTGTCACCTTCCGGATACAGACGGCGGAGGAGCAGGGAGAGATGGAGAGCCCCGGAGGACGGGCCAGGGTGATCGCCACCGTTCTGGAGACCATCGCGGAGATACCAGACGGGCTGGAGAGACAGGTTTATGTGCAGCATCTCCATCAGAAGACACAGCGCTATCGAAATGCCAGTGACCGTGAGCTTTTTGAACAGCTCTCCCTGATTCTGAGCCGTAAAGAGGCGGAGCGCAAACGGAAGAGGAGACAGGCCGGCAGAAAGGCCAATGAAGGAGCGGTCGGTCCGGCGAGCTCACCGGGCGGACCGATGAGCGAGCCGATGGGCGGATCGATGGGTGGTCCTGTGAGCGGGCAGCCCGGGGAGGGGGCAGCCGGCAGGGGTGAAGGCCATTCCGGATTTCCGGGAACCGGTCCACACAGGGATGCATCCGCTTTTTCACTCCCCATCCCGGCGGGTCCTCCCGATGCTCCCTGGGAGGATTCTCTCATGGAGGCCATGGAGGCGGATCCGTTCGCTCCTCACCCGGCAGCGCACTCTCAGGCAGCCCGTGGATCAGGCCGGTCCGGTGGAGAATTCATGCCGGGCGGGCGGATCAAGAGACCTCCCTCCGAACTGGAGCTGCTGCGTCTCATGCTGGAGCACGGCGCCGAGATGGTCCGTTATGTGGAGCAGCACTGCCGGGAAGAGTACCTTGAGGACCAGGAGCTGCGGGAGTTCTACCTGGATATCTTCCGCCGCCATCATGCAGGAGAGGAGGCCGGTGTGGAGCACTACCGGCGACTCTCCTCCCCCTGGCCGGAGCTGCTGGGCGAGGTGCTTCTGGAGCGCTACAAGGTCAGTGATCGATACTATGAACGGGCAGGAACACGATTTCAGCGGGACCGGGATCCTTTCCGGGTGGTGAAAAGCACTCTGCGGAAATTGAGGCTCGACTGGCTGGAGAGGGAGATGGAGCGGCTTGCCCTGCAGCTGCCGGAGGCAGATCTGGAGATGAAGAAAATGATCGTGGAGCAGCAGAAAGAGATTCAGAGCGAAATCAGCCGGATTGAACGGATTCCGGCCGGAGAGCTCTACCCCGACCCTGAGGGAAGAAGCGGAGGGGGAGCGGGACCGGGCCGTTTTGAATACAGGATGAAAAACGGGTGAACAGGAACCTGAACAAAAAAGCGAGTGAGTGAATGAGTGACTGGAAGAGTGATCCGGATCTGATGGTTGCCCTGGAGGCTGCCCGGAGCGGTGCCGAAATTATTAAAAAATACCAGGACCGGCGGCTGCAGATCGACTACAAAGGGAAGTTCAACCTGGTGACCGATGCCGACGTTGCCACCGAAAAAGAGATTGTGCGAATCATCAGAGAGGCTTTTCCGGAGGACCGCTTCCTGGCCGAGGAGTCGGCTTCGGAGCACACCCTCGGAAGCGACAGGACCTGGATCATCGATCCGATCGACGGGACCACCAACTTTGCCTACGGATTTCCGGTCTACTGTGTCTCGGTGGCTCTCTACGTGGAAGGCAGGGCGAAGGCCGGAGTGGTGATCGAGGTGAACCGGGATGAGGAATACGTGGCGCTGAAAGGGGGCGGGGCCTGGCTGAACGGAGACCGGATCACCGTTTCCGAACTGGAGGAGCCGGAACAGGCGGTTCTGGCGACAGGGTTTCCCTATGAAAGATCAGGCCTGATGAATGACTACTACCGGCTGTTCCAGACCCTGAACGAGGAGGTCCAGGGCGTCCGGCGTCCCGGAGCCGCAGCCTGGGACCTCTGCTGCGTGGCAGCCGGACGGTTTCAGGGATTTTATGAATATGCGCTCAAGGCGTGGGATGTCGCAGCCGGAGCCCTCCTTATCGAAGAGGCGGGCGGAGTGGTCAGTGACTGGAAAGGGGGAGATGACTGGCTGCTGGGAGAGCGGATCATCGCCGGCAACGCATCGATCCACCGCTACCTGAAGAGGAGGATCGGAGAGGTGATCCCTGCCTGGGGACTGACCAGGCCATCTGAATAGCAGCCTCTGTGAATAGCAATCACTTTGAATTGCGATCCGAGTCATCCACCTCCACAAATAGTGGAGGCGAGTATCTCACGCTCGCTAGCGGAGGGGGGAGGTCTCTGTGAAGAGCCCGAACGAAGCAAGAGGAACCGGTTTCTGGGCATAGAGAAAAGGTTCCCCGTAAGTGAACCCGCCGAGGTGGCCGTAATGACGTGCCCGGGCCCGGATGCCCTCATAAAATCCAGGCCGTGAGATGTAGGTCTCCGGCTCCATCCCCGGATCGTCCACATTGAACTGGGATGCAAAGGCTTCAATCGCCTTCTGTTTCAGTTCCATGGTGGGGGTGATGTCGAAGATGAAATCGGGTTCAAACGGTCTGTCCTGCATGTAATGGAGAATATGGGCAGGACGGTGCGGCTCCTGGAGCTCTCCCTCCGGACCTCTCGTCTCGATCTTCTGAAGGCCGCTGTAGAAGAGGGCATCCTTGAGCAGACGGGCGGCATTGCCATGATCGGGGTGGCGGTCATCGGGCGAGCAGATCAGACAGATGTGCGGTCGATAATGGCGCACCCGCTCAATAATGGGGAGCTGCATCTCCCGCGTGTTCACCAGCTCCGTGTCCGGCAGGCCGAGATTGTCCCTGGCTTTCAGCCCGAGGACCCGGGCAGCCGCTTCAGCCTCCTCCAGCCGCAACTCCGGTGTGCCGCGCGTCCCTTTTTCACCCCGTGTCAGGTCGACGACCACTGCGTCGTATCCGAGCTGAACAAGTCTGGCCAGTGTGCCCGAGCAGCTGAGCTCGGTATCGTCGGGGTGTGCGCCGAAAGCGATTACATCTGCCGTCATATGAAAATATTTCGAAAGATCGTGAACCTATTTTTCCATTAACAGGTTATCATTACTTTCCATCAAGATAAGAAACCGGATCCTTGATTTGAACAACGCCATTATGAAAGATCTTGACAAGGATATAAACACCATTTTAAATGAGTGCAAGCGCTATCTGGACGAGATGAACATTCAGGAGAAGGTGGATGAGCTGGTAACCGATGCCGAGCTCCTTATCCGGAAGCATCCGATCAAAAGCGTACTGGCAGGAGCTGCTGCCGGATTCCTGCTCGCCAAACTCTTTCGGAGAGACTGATTCGTGGGATCTGAACCAATGGATGAGACTGATCGGGAAACCGGATCCGGATTCTCACCCTTCAGAGGGATCCGGAATATCACAAGAGATCTCCGGCAATATGTGGAGAAGCGGACCGAGCTGATGGTGCTCACCGTCACGGAATCGGTCACTCATGTCATTGCGGGGTCGATTCAGCGGGTGGCCGGGCTCATGCTGCTCTACACCGGGTTTCTCTTTGCCTGGGCCGCACTCGGTTTCTGGTTGGGTGAGCTGACCGGGAGCACGGCACTCGGATTTCTCTTGAGCTCGCTTCCCCTTCTACTGGGAGGTATCCTTTTTGTGAAGCTCAAACCCGACTTCCTGAAGAGAAAAATTCAGACAGGGATGATGCAGGACATGCTGGAATCGCTCGATATGGCGGTAGTTCGAGAGGAGACGGAGGCATCGGAACGTGATGGGAAAAGAGATTCCCGGCCGGGGAAGCCTGGGGGGGTGAATCCGAAAGCGGCGGCAACGGCAAAAAATGTGGAGGAAAAGAGCTCTGGCAACCAAGCGTAACATATCACTCGACGAACTGGAGCGGAGGAAGGAGAGACTCAAGCGGGAACTGGAGGAGCTCCACGGAAGCCTGGATGATACGGTGGTCCGGACGCGTGACTCTCTTGTATCCAAATTGAACCCCGCCAGCAGGGTGCGGAAAGCCCCGTTGCGGACCCTGGGGGTGGCGCTGGCAGTCGGCCTGGTGGTAGGCTGGGTGCGAAGTGGAAGGAAGAAGAAGAAAAAGAAGAAGCAGGAGGAGAAACTCCTCTCCGGGCGAAATCATCTGGAAATGGATCGCAACATGAGAGCCGCGGCGGTGAAGAGCGGGATGTTACACTATTTTCTTGATGAGATGAAGCATCTCGCCGCTCGCCGTGCGGCCCATATGCTGATGGATGCGGTACAGGCCAATCTCAAATCGGGCGTCCATCACGCCAGTACAGAGAGTAAAGAGGAGCCCAGGGGCTGAGATTGTGGTGCAAGAGGTTCGCGAAGGTATATTTTTTTAAAAAGTACCTTGCAATGCAAAGTATCTTGTAATAACTTTCCAGCCGTGGAAGGCAATGTCCTTGGAAGGTCCCTCTTCGTAGGAGGCACCGCCCCTGGAAAGTCGCTGTCACCCAAGAATGAGAGGGCAGGAAGACCTTTGCAGTGGCGTTGGCAGGATGGCAGCGTCTGTGGCATCCATTGGTAAATAGGGGCAAAGGCCTCTTCACGTAAGGCGATTGTTAAAATACGTTTCGCACCAAGGGGGCATGGTACTTTTTAGGCCGCTCTCTGTTACATTGGCTTTCTTTAAACCCTGCCGGCATCGGACCTTGCGGGGTGGATCGGCCAATCCGGAATCAAAACCTGGTAACCAATGCTCAGATATCTCTTTTTCTTCCTGCTGACGGCACTGCCCCTGACCGGACATACGCAGTCTGTGATCTCTCTGGAAGAAGCGATACGACTCTCCCTTGAGAACAACTATCAGCTGAAACAGGCAGAGAACAACCTCGCACTTGCCGATGCAAGGGCCCGCAGCGCCTTTGCCGACTTTCTTCCCGCACTCAACGCCAGTCTGAACGGCAACCGCAACACCGGTCAGCAGTTCTCGCAGGAACTTGCCAGTCTGGTGAACCGGACCACGCTCGGCATGAGCGGAGGGTTCAACACCAACCTTCCCATTTTTACCGGTTTTCAGAATATCAACAACCTTCGGCGAAGCCGGGTGAACCAGGAGCTGGAAGCAGTGACAGCAGACCGCATCCGCGAAACCATCATCTTCAACACGGCGATGCAGTACCTGCAGGTGCTGCTCGATGAACAGCTGCTGGGGATTGCCGTACAGAACCTGGAGACGGCCCGAATACAGCTCCGGCAGGTGGAGGCGCAGGTGGAGGTGGGTTCCCGTCCCATGGTGGATCTCTATCAGCAGCAGTCGATTGTGGCACGAACCGAACTGCAGCTTGTTCAGGCCCAGAATGCGCTCGATCTGAGCCGTATACGGCTGGTGAGAACGCTTCAGCTCGACCCGGAGGCGGAATTCGAACTGGTAGCCCCACCGATTGATGAGACGCAGCTGGTACCCGCACACATGGATCTTCAGGAGATGATCCGACTCGCCCTGGCAAACCGGAAGGACCTTCAGATGCAGGAGCTCCAGATCCAGGCAAGCAGGTACACGCTCGAGATGGCCCGATCCAATCTCTATCCGACTCTTACCGCAAATGCCAGCTTCAACACGCGCTACAGCGACCAGTACCGCCTTCAGGGGGTTCCCGTCTCGTTTTCCGATCAGTTTTTCGATCAGATGATCAGCCGCTCGGTCGGATTCAGCCTCAATATCCCCTTGTTCAACCGGCTCAACAACCGGACCAACATCGAGCAGGCACGTGTGCAGTACCGGAATGCCCGACTGGAACTTGAGGACATCAACTACGAGGTGCGCGAAGAGATCAGCCAGGCCTACAACGACTACAACTCCCTTGCCAAGGAGCTGGAGGCAACCGAACGGGCGCTCCGTGCGGCGGAACAGGCGTATCGTACCCAGGAGCAGCGGTATGAAGTGGGGGCCGCTTCTCTGATCGAACTGAATCAGGCGACCACCGACTACATGCAGGCTCAGAGCGACCGGCAGAGGGCGCTCTACAACTTCATCTTCCAGGAAAAACTTCTCGACTACTATATCGGCCGGCTGGACGAGAACATCTCTTTCTGAACCGTTCCGTGAAAAGGGAGCCTCCCATTGAGCTCTACAGCAAAGAGGGAGCCTCCCGCTCCGATTGAATAAATCGGGGAGAT
>CAYTTA010000024.1:24196-30637 GCA_964440655.1 uncultured Balneolaceae bacterium | reverse complement strand
TGGGCATCATGCTGGAATCGGCTTCACCGCGCCTGTGCGGCAAGGGCATGCCGCACTACGGTTCGCCAGACAAACAGCCGGCGCTGCGCCTTGCAACCATAGAGCGGGCCGGCCGGGCACGGGTGCCGTTCACCCAGGCGCTCCGGATGGCGACGGCGAACTCCCCGTTCCCCGACAGGTCGTACCAGCCGACCGGACCGGCATACCATCCGCGGTCGGTTCCTTCAATTTCGTTGATGTAGGGGACGGCGCTGTTTTTCGGGTATCCTCCGACGGCCGGAGTGGGGTGGAGCGAGCCGGCCAGGTTGTGGATGGTGAAATCGTTCCGTATCTCGGCTGAGATGGGGGTGTAGAGATGCTGAACGTTGCTCAGTTTTTTTACCACCGGCGAGTGGGGATGCACAACCCGGAAGGCATAGGGTTCCAGCCGGCTCCGGATGTGGCGGACCACGTAGTCATGCTCGGAACGGTCTTTGCTGCACTCTAGAAGTGTGTGGGCGAGGGTCAGATCCTCCACGGCACTTTCGCCCCGGGAGATGCTTCCGGCAAGTCCCTCCGTTCGGATCTTCCGGTCTTCAAGGGCGATGAGCCGTTCCGGAGTGGCGCCAATGAAACGGGGCCCTCCATCCACACGGATCAGAAAGTTGAAACACTCGGCGAACCGCTGCCGCAGGTGATGCAGTACCGGCAGAGTGCGGATCGGACGGACCGACTCGAAATCGAGATGGCGTGCAATGACAATTTTCTGGAACACTCCCTGCCGGATCAGCTTGCGTGCCCGGTTCACTTTCCGGCGCCACTCATCATACTGGTCCGGTGCATGATGCACGCGGTAACCCGGCCGCGAGGTGTCGGAAGGGGCTCTGTGGGTGTGGGACCGAATCTGACCGGCATGCTCCCGGAATTCCCGATACGCCTGCCTGAGTTCATGAAGGATCGTCTCCATGCTCTTCCCCTCCAGGGAGACTGTCAGGGTCAGCATGTGATCCTTCTGCTTCCGGATAAGCGTCCACCGGGGAAGAAAGAAACGAGCCGCCCCCATGGGCTTCCACATTTTGTGGACACTGTGATCGGAAAAAGAGTACCCCCCCACCAGAACAGGTTCTCCGGCATCCTTCCGGGGAGTGGAAGATCCGGTCCAGTCTGTAGAAGGCCCGGACCAGGAGGCATGCTCTCTCCGCAATCTGCGACTTTGGTTGGAGATCTCGTCAAACCGGCCCGGCCCGGTTGCTTTCAGGGTGAGAAGGGAGCCGCCGGCCGCAATGGCCAGACCCGAATCGGGCTGTTCCCAATAAAACTGGTCGGGTTCCTCACCACGCTGTTCGAGATAGGCCAGGGGATCGAGCTCGTCAACCGGAAGGGTCCAGGAGAACCATTTTTTATCCAGATGGTTCTGAAGGCAGCCGATCAGATCGTCCGTAGTGTCTTTCGGTCCGGAATGGAATTTCTTTGCTTCCCCCAGTGGCATGAAGATGGTGTTTCGGGGATGATTGGCACTATCGGGAACCGTTTCCGCATCAGAAACCGCAAGGTAACCGACGGATCCGGTCATGGAGAACGATGAGCAAGGTAAGGAAACTTTCTGAATTTTCAATTTTTATTGAAAATTCAGACTGCCCGTGATCCTGTGACAAGTAGTAAAGAAGTAATCAGAAAGCAGTTTCACAGATCCGCAGGTCCTCACAAGCCGGACCCATCAAGGGGGGCTTCACAAGGATGAAGGTCGGGTCGGTTGGTTCGTAATGATCGGACCGGACCGGTTATCGTGCGTCGTCTCTTTTGCCCACCTCAAAAGGGTGCTCGATTCCGTAGTCCCGTGGATCGTAATCGGCAAGTTCGAAATAGTAGTCCCACGCGAGCCGGCTCTCCCCATTGTCATCCACCCAGTTGGGATGGCTCTGCTTGATCAGCCCGACTACACGTTTGGCATACTCCACTCTCTCCCGTGGATCCTCCACTCGGGGCACGGCTTCAATCATCAGGTCGAGATTGTAACCGCAGTCGTAATCCTTGGGTTTTTTCTGCTCCAGAAACATGATGCTCCGACAGGCTCCTGTTAGACTCAAAAGAGATTCAGTAGGGATGGGATAATCTACCATTTTTATTCATTGGCTGCATCGGGTTTTCCAGCGGGCCTGTTCAAGGCATTCCGGCCCCTTTTTCATATATTGCTCTCTTCCCGCAGCGTGATTAACCCCTTCGCGGGATTGTTGCCCCCCAGGGTGGAATCTGCTCCGGTCCGGAGATGATTTCATTGGTCATGTGGATTTATGGGGAACTTCAGGGGAAACGGTCTTTCACTTCACATTCACTCTCTTACAGATACCGGTCGGATGTACTACAATTCCATTCTCGAGGCGATAGGCAATACGCCCCTTGTCAGACTCAACAGGGTTTCTGAACCCCTTAAGGCAACCCTTCTCACCAAAGTGGAGTTTCTCAATCCGGGTCAGAGCATCAAGGACCGCATTGCGATCAAGATGATCGAGGAGGCGGAGAAGCGCGGGGATCTCAAGCCGGGCGGGACCATCGTTGAAGGGACTTCAGGAAATACGGGGATGGGCCTCGCCATGGCTGCGGCGATCAAGGGATACAAGTGCATTTTCACTACCACGGACAAGCAGAGTCCGGAGAAGATCCGGATGCTGCAGGCTCTGGGGGCGGAGGTGAAGGTCTGTCCCACCAACGTGGATCCGGAGGATCCCCGGAGCTACTATTCGGTTGCCCGCCGTCTGAGCGAGGAGATTCCCGGTGCCTGGTACCCCGACCAGTACAGCAATCCGGACAACGTGGCGGCCCATTACGAGACCACCGGACCGGAGATCTGGGAGCAGACCGAAGGGCGCATCACCCACTATGTGGTCGGCATGGGAACCGGCGGGACCATTACCGGTGCCGGAAAGTATCTGAAAGAGAAAAACCCGGAGATTCAGATTGTCGGTGTGGACAGTATCGGTTCGGTCTACAAGAAATATTTTGAGACCGGCGAATATGACAAGAGTGAAGTGAAGCCCTACCTGACCGAGGGGATCGGGGAGGATATCATCCCTTCCACCATTGATATGAGTATTGTTGATGAGGTGATCCAGGTCAATGATCGCGACGCTTTCCTTATGACACGGCGGCTCGCTCGTGAAGAGGGACTTTTTGTCGGCGGCTCATGCGGGTCGGCAGTGGCAGGGGCGATCCGCTACGCGGAAGAGCAGCAGCTTGGACCGGATGCGATGATGGTGATCATCCTGCCCG
Organism: uncultured Balneolaceae bacterium; assembly: GCA_964440655.1. Taxonomy (GTDB): domain Bacteria; phylum Bacteroidota; class Rhodothermia; order Balneolales; family Balneolaceae; genus CAYTTA01. The sequence continues at coordinate 27,391 of CAYTTA010000024.1, read as the reverse complement.
ACAGCGGTTCTCGCTACGTCTCGAAGATCTATAACGACGACTGGATGAGGGAGCAGGGTTTCCTGGAGTAGTTGCGGAGCAGCATGCCGGACCCGCGTACATTGAAGTGCATCGCCGGTTCCGTGTGCATGGTCGTGAATTGTATGGCCGATACACACAGGCAGTGAATCAGGGTGTGTATAGAGAGCCGCTCATTTTTTTGCCAGCAGGATCAGTACCACCCCCACCACCAGAAAGATGAGATGGGGGAGGGCGGCTGCATGGAGCGGGTCCAGGGTTCCGGCCGCTCCGAAGGGCTCGATCACCTTCATCAGCACCAGGTAGATAAAGCTGATCACCAATCCCATGGTGATGTAGAACCCCTTGCCCCCCTTGCGTCTCTCCGCTGCGATGGCGAAGCCGATGAGCGTGACCACCGGAATGGAGAGCGGGTAGACCACCCTTCCATAGAACTGAACGCGGGGCAGGTTGATCTCTCCGGCGCCGATCCGCTCTATCGACTCGATGTAGCGGGCCGCCTCGGGATAGGTGAGCTGATAGATGTCGGAGGTGCGGCGGGCCAGATCCCTTGGGATGATGTTCAGCTCCACTTGATGCCGTCGCGCGGTCGTGTCGCTCCAGGCATTATCTGTAAAGACCCTTTCCCGGAACCGCTCCGCCTCCCAGACACCGAGGGAGTCGACCCATTCGATCCGGTTGGCCGTCAGGATCCGCCGGATCTCGTTTTCTCCGTCGAATTCAATCAGATTGACCCGATAGCCGGTGTTGGTATTGGGATCGAAATGGCTCACGTTGAAGATGGTCCGCGGAGATTCCTGACGGTAGAGTCCTCCGCTGTCGATGCGATCCGAACGGTTGCTCAGGTACTGCTTCTCAAAGAGGATCCGTTCGGCGTTCGATTTGGGAATCACCCATGCGTCCAGGACGCTCAGGAGAAGGGCGACGGAGAAGGCGAAGACCAGGTAGGGGGCCGCCAGCCGGTAGAGGCTGATCCCGGCAGCCTTGATGGCGATCACCTCGAGCCGCTCGGTCATCTGGCCGGTAAGAAAGAGGGTGGCCACGAAGATGGCGACCGGGCTTACCAGCCGGATCATCTCCGGAATATAGTTGAGGTAGTACTCATTCCAGATTTGGGAGAGCTCGGCGCCCTGATCGGAGAAGTTGTCGCTGTTCTCCGAAAAGTCGATCAGGATATAAATGCAGATAAGAACGATCAGCACAAAGATGGTGATCGTCAGAAGGCGGAAAAAAATATAACGATCGAGCCGGTTCATGCCTCGGTGTTGGTCAGGGATGATCGGTTTCGGAAGCCGAACCGGAAGGAGGTGCAGACTCGGAGTGTGAGCAGGATTCCGATCAGGCCCATCAGCATGTTGATCCCCCACATCCCCATAAACGGAGAGATGACAAGCCTGTCTGCCAGTTTCTCCCCCTGAATGACCGCAACGAAGTAGGCGGTCAGGATCACAGCACTGACAATGGCCGCAAAGCCGATGTTCCCCCTGCGTGTCATCATTCCGATGGGTCCCCCGATCAGCACGAAGATAATACAGGAGAAGGGGATTGAGAATTTTTTATGGATCTCCACCTGGTATTCGGCGATCCGGGAGTCCCGCCATTCAATGTTGCGCCGCAGATTCTCCAGCTCCGAACTGTAGTTGTTCAGATCGGCCATGGCCTGGGTGACGATCCGCAGCTGATAGTCCACATCGGTAATGTCATTGATCACTTCGAACCGGGAGCGGTAGATCTGCACCGTGTCGATCCGGCTGGAGGCCATTCCGGTATGGGAGGTACCGGAGGAGGTGCGGTTGAAGGCACCGGCTGTACGCAGATGATTCCGGAACTCGCTCTCCTTCTCCATGTTGAGCGTGTCGATAACGGCCTGCATGGCCCGTGCGCTCATGGTCCGGTCATTGCGGCTCCGCTGTTGCGGGTTGGAGCGGGAGAAGGCGAGGTCGGAAAGGTCCAGGCTCATGCGGTATCGTCCGAAGCGGGAGCGCTCCACACTCTCCTCATTGCCCTGCGGCCAGTTCAGGATGGTGCCGTCCTCCAGAAAAAGCGAGAGGGTGTACTCATCGGGGGTCTCCAGCCACCCCCGGCTCGCCTTGATCACCGCCCGTTCCCGCCCCTGGCCCGGTTCCCGGATGATGGTCACATCGTACAGGGAGTCCGACTGGACCGGAATCTCCCTGACCAGGAAGGTATACCCTTCAATGCCGGTGTAGAAGATGCCGGGTTGCAGGTCAAAACCGGGCTTCTGCATCCGGATGTCAATGAAAAGGGAGCGGGCACGGTGATTCGACTCCGGAAGAACCTCGTTGGAGAACCAGGTGAGGCCGGCTGTAAGAAGAAGGGCGACAACGAGAACCGGCACCATCAGCCGGAAGGGGTTGATACCGGCGGCACGGATGGCGGTCAGTTCGTTCCACTCCGAAAAGCGGCCGAATGCCATCAGTGTGGCGACCAGCACCGCCATCGGACCGGCCAGTACCACCATGTAGGCCAGATTGTTGATGATCAGTTCGAGAACGATCAGCAGGGGGAGTCCTTTTCCGACCAGTTTGTCCACATGCAGGATCAGGAACTGCATGAGAAGGATGAACATCACCGTAAAGAAGCAGAAGAGGAACGGGCCGATGTGCTTCCGGAGCAGATCCTTTTGAATGTGGTTGATCATGAGTTGTCTGCTGAGGTTGTCCCTCTGAACCTTGCCGTCCGGCATCCGCCCTCTTCTCTTTCCGGCCTGCAGGCCGGGAAGCCCTGGTACCGGGCGGCCGGCCTGTGACAGCCGCAAGTCCTGAAAGGACAGGAAGCTGAGGAGGAAAGCCAACCCGAATATTAGGAAGGGTTAATTTTTTTAAAGGTAATAATATTTCTAATATCTCAGGGGGGACCAGACCTGTCAAATTCCGAAGCCTATCGCATAGACTGATACGACCAGGACGTTTCCAACGTTTGGACGCATACCTTAAATCTGTGCTTTTCAGTAAACGTCGCCTAATCAGACCGGTTTCAGGGGTTCTCATCTCTCTTTTCTTCTGCAGTTTCATCCGGGTGCCGGCGGATCTCCCGGTGGCGGCAGGGAAGGGGTATGTCGTGGAGCATCCTCTGCGGTTGGATCTGCAGCCGGACTCGCTGCGTCAGGTCTCTTTTTCTGATTCAGTTCCCGCCACAGATTCAGTTCCCGCCACA
>CAYTTA010000024.1:9259-24096 GCA_964440655.1 uncultured Balneolaceae bacterium | reverse complement strand
GATTCAGTTCCCGCCACAGATTCAGTTCCCGCCACAAATTCAGTTTCCGTCCCGGCCAGAGGCTCAATTCAGACCGAAGAGAGGAGTGAGAAGCTCCCGCCGCTCATTCTGCCCGACAGCAGGAATGCGGATCCCGGTTCCGGTTCGCTTGTTCGGGGAGCCGGAACTGCTGTGCCAGGGGACAGTACCGCTGTGCTCCGTCTGACGCCGCCGCTCTTCCGGCGTGTTCCCTGTGGAAGGACTTCGATCTCCCGCCCGTGGCTTCGTCCCTGCTCGCCGCTTTTTGCCGTACCGGCAGCCGATGAGCGGATTACGGTGGATCCTCTTGGTGGTGGGAACTGGCTTGCACGCCACTGGATGGGTGATCTGCCGCTGGGCCTGCCGGGAATCTACACCTTCGAGGAGTATGCCGCCCTGAGGCGTGAACAGAGTATCTACGAGATCCGCAACCGCATCGGGCAGGAACGGCCGGATGAAGGGATGGCCGGAGAGCAGCGGAGAGGGCTGCTCGATTTTCATTTCAGGGTGCCCGCCGGACAGGAGTCCGCCTTCACCACCATTTTCGGCCAGCCGGAAGTGAACCTCCGGGTAAACGGCATGGCCGACATGAGCGTCGGAACAACGATCCAGAAGACATGGGATCCCGCTCTGCCGCCCGATCAGCAGCTTCGGGTCGATCCCGCTTTTCATCAGAATCTGCAGCTCAACATCCAGGGGACGGTCGGTGACAAGCTCACCATCCAGACCGACTGGGATACAGAACGGATGTTCGACTACCAGAACCGGCTCCGGATTGTCTACGAAGGGTATGAAGATGAGATCATCCGAAGTATTGAGATGGGGAATGTCTCGGTCCAGACGGGCAACTCCCTGATCCGGGGATCCGGTTCACTATTCGGGATCAAGGCCGTGGCCGATGTGGGGGCTCTGAGGCTCACTTCGATTCTTTCCCAGCAGAAAGGGGAGAGGAACGTGGAGACGATCACCGGAGGAGCCCAGGAACAGTCGATCCGGATCTCCCCGGCCGATTATGAGAACGACCGCCACTTTTTCCTCGATTTCTACACACGTCAGGAATTCGAACGGAGCCTGGCCAATCCGCATCAGCCCCTGCAGACACTCCCGCTCTCGGAGATCAATGTCTGGCTGCTGGGTGAACAGATCCAGACCGAGGAGGGGGCCCGGCTGGCTGTCGCTCTGGCCGATTATGGCGTGGTGCGTGCTCCCGATGGGTCGTTCGCCCCGCCCGATGAACGTTCCGACCGGTTCGATGAAGGAGCGATCGCTACCTGGAGGGATCCGTCGGTCGCCGTGACAGCGGATGATCTCGGTCTGGAGGATCCGCGCGATTTCGAGGAGGGCTATTTCCGACTTCTCTACGAGGGGGAGGATTATACGGTGGACCGTGTCTCCGGCTACATCTCCCTGAACCGTGCTCTGAGCGGACGGGAGGTGCTGGCGGTCTCCTACACCTGGCAGGCTCCCGGCGGGGAGATCATCCATGTCGGGGATGTCAATCCCGGCGGGGGTGGAAGGATCTTTCTGAAGATGCTCCGGCCCGCATCTCCGGCGACCGACCACACCACCTTTCCCCTGACGATGCGCAACGTCTACTCAATCGGTGCGACGGGGGTCGCGCCGGATGATCTGGAGCTGGAGATTTTCTACACGGAGGAGAATGTGGCCTCGAACCGGCTCCCCGGCCGGCTCACCACACTTCTTCAGGATCTCGGACTCGACCGGACCGACCGGGAAGGGGCCCTGGCCCCCGACAACCAGATCGACTTCGGGACCGGAACGTTCGATGCCTGGAGCGGCCGGATCGTTTTTCCCTGGCTCGAGCCGTTCGGAAGCCGGCTCGACCGGCTGCTGGAGGAAGCGGGGGCGACTCCGGCCGAGAGAGAGCGGCTGGTCTTTGAGGAGCTCTATCTGGAGAGACAGCAGAATGCGGCGAGATCGGCCAGGAACGGTTTCTACCGTCTGGAGGGGAGGGCCAGAGGGGGGGTGCAGGAGAATTTCACGCTCGATTTCGCGCTGGTGGAGGGATCCGTGCGTGTCTTTGCCAACGGCATCGAACTTCTGGAGGGGATCGACTACCAGGTTGATTACAGTTTCGGAAGCGTCACCATTCTCAATGACCGCTATCGTGCGCCGGGGCAGGAGATCCGGATCGAGTACGAGAGCCAGGCAATCACGGCGATCGAGCAGAAATCGTTTGCCGGACTGGCGGCAGATTACCGGGTGAACGACCGGATCTCCCTGGGGGGAACCTGGCTAAGTTATCATGAACGTCCCCTCGATGACAAGATCCGGATCGGGGATGAGCCGGTGAGCAACATGGTGTTCGGATTTCATGCCCACGCCGCGTTTGAAACCCCCTTCATCACCCGTGCACTCGATGCCTTCCCGCTTCTGTCTGCCAGCGATCCTTCGGAGATCACCTTCAGCGGTGAGTTTGCCCGTCTGCTTCCGGGTGTCTCCCATACCCGGGCGGTAAAACGGGCTCTTCATAACGGCGAACTCTATCCCGATGAGGAAGAGGGGCTCTCTTTTATTGATGATTTTGAAGGTTCCAGCATTCGGATCAGCCTGCTCAATCCGATGCGCTGGCATCTGGCTGCCACGCCGGCTGTGGTTCCCGGTTATCCGGCCGACAGGGTCTGGTTCGAGGAGAATCTGCCGGCACCGCCCTCCTCGCCTCCGGCGGTGGTTGCCGAAAGGGCGGACCTGAGGGGAAAAATGGCCTGGTACACCATTCCGCGCAATATCGGTTCCATCCTGGACGGAGTGGAGTATACCCCGGAGTCACAGCCGGTCCGGGTGACCGATGTCTTCCCGGGGCGGAAGACCTGGAATCCCCGCGAGGAGCAGATCTCCACGCTGGATCTCTTTTTTGATCCCACCCGGAGGGGGCCCTACAACTACAACCGTGATTTGAGGAATCTGCTCGAAAACGAACCGGAACGGACCTGGGGAGGGATGACCGCCGTCCTGCCCTCGGGCCAGGAGGATTTCAGCCAGAACAACGTGGAGTTTCTCGAGTTCTGGGTCCAGCCCCTGCTTCCGGGGGGAAGAGAGGGGGATCCGACCGATCTGGAGCAGTACGACGGGCGCATCTACATCGATATCGGAACCATCAGCGAGGACGTGGTTCCGAACGGGAAACTCAACACGGAGGACGGGCTGGCCCTCAATCCCGGCTCTCTCATGCCGGACCGGATTCCCGGCACCCGCTCCTGGCTTCCCGCCAATCCACCACCGCCGGAGGGGGAGTTCTCTGCGGGGAACCGGGAGCTGGAGGATGTCGGCCTGGACGGAGTGCCGTCCGCAGGCGGATACAACGGGCTGAACGAGCGGCTCGTCTTCTCCGAATTTCTGGAGGCGATGGCGCAGGCCTACGGGCCGGAGAGTCCGGAGTATCGTGCCATTCTGGAGGACCCCTCCAATGACAACTACCGTTTCTATGGGGAACCTGCCGCCGAGGGGCTACCGCTTCATGAGCGTTTCCACCGGATGCTCGCCTATCACGAAGGGAACACGCCACTGAACCAGCAGGAGCGTAGGGCGGTTACCAACCGTCCGAACACCGAGGGGCTGGTCAACTCCTCCAGGGTGGAGCTCAACAACGCCTATTTTCAGTATGAACTGGCGTTCAACCCGGCGGATCCGGAGCGTGGCAGTGACGGGGAGGTCCCCTTTATCGTGGATCAGGTAACCGGAAGCCGCCCCGCGGACCGCTGGTACCAGGTCCGGATCCCTCTGGAAGAGTTCACCCGGAAGGTGGGGGAGATCCATGACTTTCAGAACATCAGTTATGTGCGGATCTGGATGTCGGGCTACCGCCAGCCGTTCACCCTGCGGTTCGCCACCCTCGAGTTCGCAGGCAGCCAGTGGGAGAGGGCTGAACAGATAAACCGGCAGAGCGATCCGGCCGCACGGGTCACCCTCTCCACGGTCAATATCGAGGAGAACTCCAATCGTCAGCCGATCCCGTACCGCCAGCCGAGAGGAGGAATCCGGGCTCAGGAGCGGGGTTCCCAGCTGCAGAGTCTTCAGAACGAGCAGTCGATCCAGATCGAATTCGGGAATGTGGGGCCGGGCGCGGTGCAGATGATCAAGCGGAACTTTCCCGGCGGGATCAATTTGCTGAACTACTCCAATCTGAGGATGTTTGTCCACGGCGAGGGATTTGAGTCCCGCGGAGATGCGGAGTTGGTGGTGAGGCTGGGGAACGATCTTGAGAACAACTATTACGAGTATCGCCAGCCGGTCACACCGACCGATCCCGGATACCCGTTCGGAAGATACGATCCGGGTGACAGTGCCCGCCTGGAGGAGGAGGCGGAAGAAGTCTGGCTTTACGATGTGAACAGCATCAATATCGTGCTGGGTGCGTTCAATCAGCTCAAGCAGTTGAGGGACCGGGAGGCCCCGGACGATCCCACCCGGCTCTATGAACGGTCGGATCTTCTGGAGGATGGAGTGCCCGGGGCGTTGATCGCCATCCGGGGGAATCCCTCGCTCGACCGAGTGACCGAGATCGGTATTGGTGTCTACAATCCGTGGGATCCGGAGAACCCCACCGGACCCGGCCGGCCCCGGATCGACGGACGGTTCTGGGTGAACGAGCTGAGGGTATCCGGCTTTGACAACGAATCGGGCTGGGCGGCCAATGCCCGCACCACTTTCAACCTGGCCGATTTCGCAACCGTGCACGCCTCCATGACCCGGATGACCGACGGTTTCGGTTCACTCGACTCCCGGCTCGGACAGCGACGCATGGCCGACGAGCTCGCCTGGGATATCCACTCGACCATCTACATGGACCGCTTCATTCCGGAGCGTTACGGATGGAACATCCCGCTCACTCTCTCCTCGCGCCGCTCGACGCTTACACCACGCTATCTGCCCGATGCGGGGGATATCCGATTGAGTGATTTTATGGATGCCGTCCATTCCGGGGAGGATCCGCCCGACCTGAAACAGCAGATCATCGACCGGCGTATCCGGGAGATCCAGACCTATACCGATACCTGGTCGGTGAATCTTTCGAACGTCTCCAAAAGCGGATCGAACAACCCGGTGGCTCGCTGGCTTATCGACCCGCTTACGTTCAACTACGTCTTCAACACCTCCAACGGGCGCAATCCGCAGTACCGGTTTCAGGACAACTGGAACTTCACCAGCTCGCTCCGCTATCAGATCGACCTGCGTTCGAATTTCATCCGGCCCTTTGCATTTACCGGAGGAGTACCGGTGGCGGACCTGCTTTCGGGTCTGGAACTTGGTCTGCTGCCCAACCGTGTTACCGGGTCGGTCCGTCTTCACCGGAACTATGAGGAACGGCGCAGGCGCAACTTTGCCATGCCGGATCTGGAGGAGCCGCTTCAGCAGATTCATAATTTCAACTATGAGACCACCTTCGGATTCGGCCATCAGCTTACACGCTCCATCACCACCAATTTCCAGACCCAGAGCGGATTTGACCTAAGCCGGATCTCCCAGAGACCGAGGGGGGCGGCGGGTGCCGATTCCCTCGCTTTCGATATCGACCCCACTTTTGACGTGCTGGGGGATCTGGTTTCCGATCCCTCCGTGAAGCCGCGCCGTGCAACCTATCAGGAGAGTTACACCGCCAGCTGGCAGCCGCGGCTGGAGCAGATCCGTCATTTGGAGTGGGTGAGTTACTCGCTGCGTTACGGAGGCGGCTTCCGTTGGGAGAATTCGCCCTTTGAGTCGGGACTCGGGGCCCGGGTCTCCAACTCACTGCGGCTGGATCACCAACTGCGACTGGAGACCGGCAGGCTGTTCGGAAATACTCCGGAGGGAGGGGGACCGCGCGGGGCGATGAGCCGGGCGTTGCAGACCCTTCAAAGTCTGGAGCTATCGTACAGCGACTCCCGTACCGGTTCCCAGGCGGGGTACACGGGGGGTCCACGCTGGTTCGACCAGCTGGGTACGGGCGACCGGCATACTCCGTCATTCGGATGGAGAACCGGTTTTGAGAGTCGGATAGGCCGTTCGCGGCTCGTTGACAATCCCGATGGACTCAATCCTGTCCAGCTCCCGCTGAGCATCAATCAGGATAATCAGCTGCAGCTCATTGCAAGGCTTCTTCCGTCCCGGAACCTGAGTATTGATCTGGAGTGGTTCACCTTCTGGGATGAGCGTGAGAGCGAGTTCATCACCATCGACCCGGACAACAGCCTCTCGACCATCCGGAATGCATCGGGGAACAACGGGGCGAGCGTCTGGTCCTTCGGGCCGGGCTACCGCTCCCTGTTCGAGCGGCAGTTACAGACCGCTTTCGATGACCTGGCACCTGCCGATACCATCAGCGATGCACTGGGAAACCGGGACGGTCGCACCGTCATGAACCGGATCACCCTTCAGGAGGATTTCCGGAACTCCTATCTGGGATTCGGAGGGACCATCGGCCGGCGGGATTTCACGCCTCTTCCCATGCCGGGCTGGCGTGTCAACTGGATGGGGCTGGAGGAGTGGGTGCCGCTTCTCGGAAGGGTGACCGAGCGGATAACCCTGACGCACGCCTACAGTGCGACATACCGGCTCGGCTGGATCTGGAACAGCAATCCCGGGGAGCTCCCTCCGCGAAGAATCGGTTACTATGCGATTGTGGATGAGCGGCCGGAACTGGAGCCCGCATCGGTCAATATCGAAAAAAGGTTTGCTCCTCTGCTTCGGGTGACGATCGCTTGGGATTCCAACCTGAGGACCCAGCTTGGGTATGAGTACAACAAGCTTACCAGCCTGGCTCTCTCCAACATCAACGTGACAGAGAGGATTTCAAAGGGAATCACCGCCTCGGTCACCTACACCTTCCGCAACTTCCGGCTTCCGTTGCTGCGCCGTCTCACCAGCAACCTGGACCTGACCGTCAACGGAAATTACATGGAGGATACCGAGCAGCGATTTCTTCTGGAGTCCGATATCGATCAGGCACTTTCCGAACCCCCCGAATCGCTGATCACCGATCCCTCCGCCCACTCCATCTCTCCGCGACCGCCGTCCGGCCAGTCACGGATACAGGCCTCCACCATAGTGGGGTACCGTTTTTCGAATACCGTTCAGGCCAACTTCTCCTACGGGGTGAGCCACGTCATTCCGAAATCGTCACGGACGTTTCAGCGTACAACGCATGACCTGAGGTTCAACATCCGGATCAATATCCGTTCATGACGGGATCATGCCGGGTTGTGGGAGCTCCGCGGAAACTCCGGATCAGTTCCCGGAACCCCTTCGCTCCTGGAGGTGCAGCAGAAGACTCACTCCCAGTCCTGCAACCAACAGGCTGTTGAATAGTGAGCCGTATCGTGCAAAAAGAGTCTGCCGGTCGGAGGGGTGTATGGTCCGGGTGAAGGCGGTTCTCTCCCAGTAGCGGGTTTTTTCCCGGATGCTTCCGTCGGGTGCGATAATTCCGGAGATCCCGTTGTTGGCGCTGCGCACCACCCAGCGGCGGAATTCGATGGCACGAAGACGTGCGTAAGCGAAGTGCTGATGATGTCCGCCGGTATCCCCCCACCAGCCGTCGTTGGTGATGATGGTGATGAAGTCGGCTCCGTCCCGGACAAATCCGCCGGTCCATCCGGGAAATACCGAGTCATAGCAGACAAGGGCGGGGGTGGAGAAACCGTTCAGATGGAAATTGTTGGTCTCGGTCCCTTTTCCGTATCCGGCATTCTGTCCCCAGTCCACCAGGCCGAAGAGGTCGAGCTTCTGCAGGGTTTCGGCGAAGGGCATCCGCTCGACCACCGGCACCAGACGCCCTTTTTTGTAGACGGAGGCCAGGCCGGATCCGCTTCCGGTAAAGTGAAGTGCCGAGTTGTAGATGTTGTAGGGGCGGTTCCCCGTCATCCGGTAGAGCGGAGGCAGCTCATCCGGATCATAGAATTCCACAAAACCGGAACCGGCGATCAGATCGCTCTGCCAGGTGCGGAGCGAGTCCCGGATCCGGCTGTTGAAGCGGTTCTCTCTCGGCAGGGCCGATTCCAGGGCGTTCTCGGGCCAGACGATCAGCCGGGTTTGATCCGTACGGACCGAATCGGAGAGCTCCAGCAACAGGGTGAGGAGTTCATCGGCGCTCTCCAGCCCCCCGTAGCTGAGCCAGGTGTCCATGTTGGGCTGTACCACCGCCACTTCCAGACTCTGCGTGCGATCTTCCTGCCATAGTGAACGGGTGATGAGGCTCAGAAGAGGAAAGAGAAGCAGAAGGACGAGAGTTCCGACGGCATTTTTTCTTCCGGGTTTCTGCAGCAGGTGCCATCCCATGATGGACGTGGCGACCACCCAGAAGCTTATTCCGAGATGTCCGGTGACGGAAATGTACTGGATCAGCCAGGGGTGATTGGACCAGGCGTTGCCCAGCGTGAGCCAGGGCCAGGCGAGATCCCAGTTGTGATGGAGAAACTCGAGGGCGGTCCAGGAGGCAGCCCCGAGCAGAACGGCGGCCGGTATGGAGAGGGGCGTCCGACGGCGATGGAGCGAACGGATCATCCCGAGAGGAAGCAGCATCAGCGCGCTGTTGGCGAGGAGCGCGGCCAGTCCGCCTGCCATCGTTGCCAGCATGAGCCAGTAGGTGGTGCCCAGATTCCAGATGAAGAGGGCAAGATATCCGTACTTCAGGAACTCTCTTCTCTGTTCCACCGCGATCGCCAGGCCAAAGAGAAGGAGCAGGGCGGGGAACTGCAGGAAGGAGAGATCGAAAGGGGGGAAGGAGAGGGTAAGAAGCGCCCCGGCGGTGATGGCAGCAGCCAGGGCCCTGCGGCCGGTGAAAAGTTCTGTTGTGATCATACCCGATCTGTTTCTCATTCCCGGTAGGATTTGCCGGCCAGCACCAGGACGAACTCCCCTTTGATGGCGTCCCGCTGCCGCCAGTGCTCTCTCAGCTGTCCGACGGTTCCGCGCTGCGTCTCCTCGAACTTCTTGGTCAGTTCCCGCGCGATGAAAAGCATCCGGTCCGTTCCCGCCGCCTCGGCCAGCTCATCGAGCAGTCGGAGCAGACGGTGGGGACTTTCATAGAGCACGGTGGTGATCTCGTGAGCGGAGATCTCGGCGAGCCTTGTTTTCCTCCCTTTCCTGAGCGGAAGGAAGCCCTCGAAATGGTACCGGTCGCTCGGCAGACCGCTCGCGGCCAGTGCGGTCGTGCAGGCATCGGGGCCCGGGATGACCACCACGTTGTAGCCGTTCTGATGCGCCGCCCGTGCGGCCAGAAATCCGGGATCGGAGATGCCGGGCATCCCTGCATCGGTGATCAGTGCAAGATCGATTCCGGCGGCAAGCTGGTCGAGCAGCCAGGGAAGCTTTTTATGCTCGTTGTGCTGATGAAAGGAGAAGGTGGGCTGTTCGATTCCGTAATGAGCAAGCAGCTTCCCTGATAAACGGGTATCTTCACAGCCGATCCGGCCGACGGAGCGGAGGGTCCGGACCGCTCTTGGTGAAAAGTCCTCCAGATTCCCGATTGGGGTTGCTACCAGGTAGAGTGTGGCCACTGAAACGTTTTTTTGTCCGCCGGGGATTGCCGAACTGATCCGGGGATCGCTACCCCGGGTGCCTCCGGACTGCTCCCGGTTTTGCCGGAATGGTCCGTTACCACCGGAAAGTTGGAATGCCGGATAAAGATAATGAAAAAGGGTGTACGGGGGCGGTGAAGTTTCAGCTGGAGAGTTTATCGGGGGGGCAAATTTTGCTAACTTCCTTCCATGCAGTTTTTTCGGGAGAAGAGTGAGCCGGAAAAGACGGCTGCCGCCTGGCCACCCCGGCAGAGCTCATCATTCAGCGGCATCCGGATCCGGTGGCCGATAACCAGATAAAGACAATGATTCCATTCAGACCGACAGGCATCCACCACATTACGATCCGAGTCAATCAGATCGAACGTTCGGAGGAATTTTACGGAGAGATACTTGGCTTTGAACAGATCCGGAAGATGGGCCAGAGCATGGCCGTTTACAGGGTTGGGGGGGAGGATACGCTCGTGATTGTCGAGGCGGAAACCAGCTACGATCCCCACTCCAGGGATTTCCGGGTGGATCATATCGGTTTTCATCTGCCCAGCGAAGAGGCGGTTGATGAGATGGCAAAATATTTCCGGGAGAAAGAGGTTACCATTCTCAGTGGTCCCGCAAACCGGAAAACAGGCCGTTTTCTCTTCATTTCGGACCCTGACGGCAACATGATCGAATTCTTTTACGAGTCCCGATGACCGCGGCCTGACAGAAGGGGTGCAGAGCCGTGCAGGATTGTCAGAACGGAACCGGAAAGGGTCCGGGGCACAGATTTTGCTGATATTTACTGGATGATGACACGATAGTTACTCAATGATGAAAAAAGAGATGACCAACGAAACCGAATTCACCCAAATGGAAAAGGAAAACGGAATGGAGCCGGAAAACAGCCCGCTCCACGATACCCAGGACGCCGCCCGTGACGAAGGGGGGCAGGGAGAAATCGGAATGGAGACAGATTCGGACACCCTGATTATAGAACAGCAGAAGCGGATCGCGGAGCTGGAACAGCAGGTTGAAGAGCTGCGTGACACTCTACTGCGAAGAGCCGCCGAGCTGGACAATATCCGGAAACGGGTCCAGCGGGAGCGAATCCAGATGAATGAAGCGGCACGTGTCAAAGCGGTCGAATCTTTTCTGCCGGTAAACGACGATCTGCAGCGGACCCTTCAGGTACTCGACTCCCCCGCAGGATCGGATCAGAAAGGGATTGAGGAGGGGATCCGGATGATCGCTGCCAAATTTGATGAAGTTCTCCGCCAGCATGGTGTGGAGCGGATCGACCAGACAGGTGTACCATTTGATGTGGATCTGCATGATGCATTGATGAGGCAGAAGCCACTCGAGGAGGGTGTGGAGAGCAATACCGTTCTGCAGATTGTGGAGAACGGCTACAGGATGGATGGAAAAACCATCCGCCATGCGAAAGTGATTGTGAGCGAATAGAATCAGTTCGATGTCCAAACGGGATTATTACGAGGTACTAGGGGTAGACCGGAACGCAACGGAAGCCGAGATCAAGAAAGCTTACCGGAAAAAAGCGATGCAGTATCACCCCGACAGGAACAAAGGGGATGAGGAGGCCGCACGGAAGTTCAAGGAGGCGGCCGAAGCCTATGAAGTACTCCGGGAGCCCCAGAAACGACAGCGGTATGACCAGTTCGGGCATGCAGGGGTGAACAACGGTCCGGGCGGTTTCGGTGGGGGCGTCGACTTTGAGAACATCAGCTTTGAGGACATCTTCAGCAGGTTCGGCGATATTTTCGGAGGGGACATCTTCGGTGGTGACATCTTCGGTTCGTCAGGGCAGGGAAGGCGCAGACGCAGCGCAGGCCAGCCGGGCCGCGATATGAAACTGAAGGTGGGGCTCACTCTTGAGGAGATCGCTTCCGGTACGGAAAAGACGCTCAAGGTGAAGAAGCAGGTGACGTGTGAGACCTGCAGCGGGACCGGTGCCGAGAGTGAATCCGATTTTCAGACCTGCGGCACCTGTAACGGAATGGGAGAGGTGCGTCAGGTATCCCGGACCATGTTCGGTCAGTTTGTCAACGTCCAGACCTGCCCGACCTGTCGCGGTGAAGGGCGTATCATCATCAACCGGTGCAAGAGCTGCGGCGGCGAGGGGACGGTACGGGGAGAGGAGAAGGTAAAAGTGAACATTCCCTCCGGTGTGTCGGAAGGGAACTACATCACGCTCCGGGGACAGGGAAATGCGGGAGCCCGCGGCGGAGAGCCGGGGGATCTGATCGTTCTCATTGAGGAGCTCCCCCATGAGCAGTTCGAACGGGAAGGCAATGATATCTATCACGAGCTGATCCTCAGTGTGCCGGAAGCGATCCTGGGCACCGAGAAAGAGGTCCCGACACTGAAAGGGAAGGCAAAAGTGAAGATCGATCCCGGAACACAGCCGGGGAGACTGCTTCGGATGAAAGGCCGGGGGATCACCGGGCTTCACAACTCCGGAACGGGGGATCAGTACATCCGGATCAATGTCTACATTCCCAAAGAGGTGACTTCCGAGGAGAGGAAGCACCTGGAGGCACTGCGTGAAAGTGACAGTTTTGATGTCTCCAACGTGAAAAACCGGGAGAATGGGTTTTTCGCGCGGATCAAGGATATTTTTACCTGAAGGGCTTTTTTCAAGAGGCCTGCTGAAGAGTGAACTTTCGGCTGAGCAATCGCAACGACTACCTGAAGAATGATCCGGCTGATCCGGCTGATCCGGCTGATCCGGCATAACCGCTCGGAAGCGCTGACCTGTAGATCCTTATCTGAAAATACCCCGGAACCGGTCGAGCAGGTTTTTCCTCTCCTTCCGGTTCTCTTCTCTTTGTGTCTCCACCTTCCGCGGTTTTTCACTGTTTCGTCCTGTAACCAGATCACGGAACCGGTCCAGCACCGAGTCGTCCCGACGGTCGGCGCACTGCAGGTTCCAGCCGGTATTTTGCTGGTGAGGAGGAAAGGCGGCGGCGGGTGCCAGATCGGGATGGCTCTCCAGCTGTTTCAGAAACCGGCCTGCGATGGGGAGTGCGGTTCGTGAGGCGTATCCGCTCGTCTCTGCGAACCGTATCCGTGGGCTCCATCCGCCCACCCAGGAGCCGAAAACCAGATCGGGTGTCATTCCCACGAACCAGCCGTCAGAGTAGGACTGGGTGGTTCCTGTTTTTCCCGCCACAGCACCGGTCAGCCCGAAACCTGTACGAAGACCTCTTCCCGTTCCCCTGTCCACCGCGGCCGAAAGCATGGAGACCATGGCCGCTGCCGTTTCAGGGCTCATGATCTGGTCGGAATTCTCCATGTTGGGGTTCTCGAACCGGTAGAGCAGGCGACCTTCCGCGTCACGGATCGAACGGATGTACCAGGGTCGGACTCTGCGGCCTTCACGGGCAAAGGAGGCGTAGGCCGCCGTGAGCTCCAGGAGAGAGACCTCTGCCGTTCCCAGCGCGATGGAGGGTTCGTACGGAATGGGGGAGGTGATGCCTGCCTTTTCCGCCATCTCCTTCACCGGTCCGATACCGGTCTCCATCAGCAGTTCCACCGCAATGGTGTTGACCGAATGGACAAGTGCCCCCTGAATCGAATAGGAGCCGCCATATTCATCACCCGCATTCCGCGGTGTCCACTCATCCCACTCTGTCCAGGTGGTCAGACGGTTCCGGCGCCAGTCGCAGGGGCGTACTCCTCCTTCAAGAGCGGCTGCATAGAGCAAGGGCTTGAATGCGGAACCGGATTGCCTCCTCGCCCGGACATGATCATACTGGAAATATTTATGGTGGATGCTTCCCACCCACGCCTTCACCTCCCCGCTTTCCGGAGAGAGTGCCAGAAGTCCCGCATTCAGGAAAGAGAGATAGTGCCGCAGCGAGTCGTGAGGTGATGCGGTCCGTTCGATCTCTCCTTCCCAGGTGAAGAGCTCCATGGGTACAGGCCGGTGGAAGATCTCACGGATCTCCTCTTCGGGCCGGTTCTCTGCCGACAGCTTCCGGTAATGGGGCGACTGTCTCCATGCCTGCAGGATGAGAGGATCGTTGTCGGGAAGGAGCTGCCTGCCGTTCAGTGACGCTTCAAACTGCTTCTGAAGCTGTTTCATCTGGAGGATGACGGCCTCTTCGGCCGCCTTCTGGATCCTCGAATCGATGGTGGTCTCAATGACCAGCCCGTCTGTATAGAGGTTGTAACTGCGACCGTCCATCGAGGGAAGGTTCTCCAGGATGTGATGGAGCTCGCCCCTGAGAAACTCCCGGAAGTGGGGAGCCATCCCCTCGTTTACCGAGATCCGCTCATAGCGGAGAGAGAGGGGGCGGGAGATCGCCTCTTCCGCCTGCTTCGGGGAGATGTAATCATATTTTTCCATCTGCCGGAGCACCACATTTCTTCTTCTCACGGCCCGCTCCGGATAACGGCGGGGGTTGTAGGCTCCGGGGGCGCGGAGCAGACCGGCCAGGGTTGCCGCCTCATGAAGCTCCAGCCTTGCCGGGTCTTTGCTGAAGAATCGGCGGGAGGCGGTCTCGATTCCATAGGTATCCTCACCGAAGGAGACCGTGTTCAGATAGAGCTCCAGAATCTCGTTCTTGTCATAGAGCGATTCCAGCCGCCTTGCCGTGATCATCTCCCTCACCTTGCTTGCCAGCAGACGCCAGGGTCCGCCGGGCTCGCGCGGATAGAGGTTTTTCGCCAGCTGCTGGGTCAGGGTGCTGCCTCCGCCCGCTTCTTTCCGCAACAGCAGGGTCTTTATCAGCACCCGGGCCAGTGCACGGCGGTCGATCCCGTTGTGCTGATAGAAGCGCACATCCTCCGTTGCGATCAAAGCATCGATGAAAAGCGGTGAGACCTCATCCAGATCCACACGGGTCCGGTTCTGAAGATACCATGTGCCCAGCAGGACACCGTCCGATGTGTAGACGCGCGAGCTCTCGTGATGCCGGATCTCTCTCAGTTCGGAGAGACCGGGAAGGGTGCGCCGCAATTCAATGGTCAGAGCGGCGGCAAGAAGTGCCACACCCAGCAGAAGGAGTGCAAAGAGGATCCGGATCGATTTCCGGAGAGAACGTTGCCTTTTGAGAGAGTTTTTCCGGGATGCGCCGCTCCGGTTGGGGGAGGAGCGACGGGTTGATTTTCTCCGGCTTCCTGGCTTTCTGCTGCCCATACGACTGAAAGATCTTATCCGACAGGGACTTTACTGCGAGTCTGAAAAAAAGTTTCCGCCCACGGGCTGCTTGTTGCCCTGATGAACGTCTCCCGGATTAATACCCGTCATGACGCAGGTTGATACTTCGGCGATGACCCAGATGATACTTCGGCCATGACGCAGAT
>CAYTTA010000024.1:0-9159 GCA_964440655.1 uncultured Balneolaceae bacterium | reverse complement strand
CAGATGATACTTCGGCCATGACGCAGATAATACCTCGGTCTTTGACGCAGATCTCGGTCATGACGTCCATGCGGTCCTGGCTGTCTTAAGAAAGAGCGTTGCGGAATCTGCGGCGGGAGAAGCGGGGTGAGACTACCGGAGGTTATCGGTTTTTTTCATCGATTCTTCAGCCATCCGCTCCCGGTAGCGTGCCAGTCTGTCGGCGATCTCCGGATCCCCGATGCCAAGAATACGCAGGGCCAGCAGGGCGGCATTCTGCGCTTTTCCGATGGCTACGGTGGCGACAGGAACACCGTTCGGCATCTGGACGATCGAGTAGAGGCTGTCCACTCCACCAAGCGCGGTTGTTTGCACCGGAACCCCGATCACCGGGAGGGTGGTGTAACTGGCCAGCATTCCGGGTAGATGGGCGGCACCGCCCGCACCTGCGATGATCACCTCGAGGCCCCGCTCCCGGGCGGTGGCGCCATATTCTGCCATCCGTTCCGGAGTCCGGTGGGCCGATACGACCTGTTTCTCGTAGGCCACGCCGAATTCCTTCAGGATATCGGCGGCTTCCTTCATGGTGGGCCAGTCGCTGTCGCTGCCCATGATCACTCCGATACGGGGTTTGATTGCCATCGTTTTCTGTCCTTGTCTGCGGTTTGTCTCTTCTGCTGTGAAGCTGCAGGGAATCTATGAAATCGGGCAAAAAATATTCGCGGGATTTGGGGCGTCAGATTTCAATCCGCCTTGCAAGCTCCCGGGCTCTCTTCCAGATCTCTTCGGGATTCTCTCCCAGAAGAGTCAGGTGACCCATTTTTCGGCCCGTCCGGCTCTCCAGCTTTCCATAATGGTGGAGATGAGCATCCGGCTCTTTGAGTGCCGCCTCCGCATGATCGGTCCGTGCGGCTCCGTTGCGTGTGCCGAGCAGATTGATCATGACAGCCGCCGGACGGCGCAAATCCGCCGGACCGAGGGGGAGTCCCAGTACCGCCCTCACATGGTTTTCAAACTGGGAGGTGATACACCCCTCTATGGTGTAGTGTCCGGAGTTGTGAGGCCGCGGGGCCGATTCGTTCAGAAGGAGTTCTTCGTCCGGGGTGAGAAAGAATTCAAATGCGAAAATCCCCTTTCCGTCGATCGCTTCGACGGCCGCCACTGCCAGCTCCTGAGCCCTGCGACGGACGGTCTCGGGAACCGGTGCGGGTGTGCGGACCGCTACACAGATCTGATCCTCCTGAATGGTCTCGCAGCAGGGGTAGACCACGGTTCCCGTCTCATTGCGGGCGACCTGCACGGCCAGCTCGTGCGTGAAGGGGACAAACGCCTCGGCCAGGATGTCGCGCCCCTGGTCGCCGCCCAGCCGGTTCCACGCTTCAACAGCCTCTTCGATCTCCCGGACCACCCGGTTGCCATAACCGTCATACCCCCCTTTGGAGGATTTCAGAAGATAGGGCCAGCCGTGGCTCTGACCGAAACGCTCGAGCTCCTCACGGGATCCGACCCGGCTGTAGGGAGCCACCGGGATTCCCGCCTCTTCGAATGTTCGTTTTTCGATCAGCTTGTTCTCGATCAATGCAAAACTCTCCGGGGAGGGAAAAAGGGGCGTGCCGCTCCGATCGCGCATCTCTTTCAGGATATCGGAATCGATAAACTCGTTCTCCAGGGTTACCAGGTCGCACCGGGAGGCGAATGCGGCCAGCGCCTCCGGATCGCTGAACGATCCGGTAACCGAGAGGGGAGTGAGCAGATCGGCCGGCTCCGGCTCCTCCCGGTCCGAGAAGACCGCTACCTGGATCCCGAAACGGAAAGCCTGAAGAGCGGACATCCGGGCCAGCTGCCCGCCTCCCAGAAATCCGATGGTGAATCGGGCGTCGAGTGGATGCTTCACGTCAAATATGATTTATTGGATGTTACAGACCAGTCGGATCGGGATCGATGGGATGGATCCCATGCAGAAGGGGCAAAGTTACCGAAGTTGGAGGCAAAATGAGCGGACCGGCTAATTTTTCTTATTTTTCAACTTTCCGGTAACGGGTTCCGCATTCCGGCAGGATCTCCGCACCTCCATCACAGGAATCATTCAGAGGACGAATTCATGGATTTTGAAGCGAAGCTGGGGCAGATCCAGGCGAGATACGAGGAGCTGATGCAGGCCATGGCCGATCCGTCGGTCTATGACCGCCCGGACGAGTACAGCCGGCTGACCCGGGAACACAGTCAGCTGCAGGAGCTGGTTTCCGATTTTGAACGTTGGAAGGAGATCCGGCAGAATCTGGAGGGAAACCGGGAGTTGATCGAGGCGGGCGAGGATCCGGAGATTGTCGAGATGGCCAGGGAGGAGAACAGGGAGCTGGAATCGGAACTGGAGGAACTGGAAGAGGAGATCCGATTCAAACTCATTCCCAAAGATCCGGACGATTCACGGAACTGCATCGTGGAGATCCGTGCGGGAACCGGAGGGAACGAGGCGGCTCTCTTTGCCGGGGACCTTTTCGAGATGTACCGCCGTTACGCAGATGCCCGGAAATGGAATCTTCAGCTGCTGAGCCTGCATGAAGGGGAGGTGGGAGGATACAAGGAGATCGTCTTTTCTCTCCAGGGCGAGGATGTCTACGGCGAAATGAAGTACGAAAGCGGTGTCCACCGGGTGCAGCGTGTTCCGGAGACCGAATCCCAGGGCCGTATTCATACCTCGGCCGCAACGGTGGCGGTGCTTCCGGAGGCCGAGGAGGTGGATGTCCAGGTGGATATGTCGGAGATCCGGGTCGATACCTTCCGCGCCAGCGGAGCGGGCGGTCAGCATGTCAACAAGACCGATTCCGCGATCCGACTCACCCATGTCCCGACAGGTATCGTGGTAGAGTGCCAGGAGGAGCGCTCCCAGCATCAGAACAAGGAGAAAGCCCTCATGATGCTCCGGACCCGTCTCTACGACATGCAGATGGAGGAGCAGAGGGCGGAGCGGGATGCCGAACGCAAGAGTCAGATTTCGACGGGGGATCGGAGTGCCAAGATCCGGACCTACAACTTCCCTCAGGGACGCATCACCGATCACCGCATCAACCTGACCCTCTACAATCTGGATGAAGTGCTGAAGGGTGGGATCGGAGAGATCATCCGGGCTCTTCGCCTGCACGACAACCTGGAGAAGCTCAATGCAGTGATGGAGGAGTGACCTCCGCCCGTTTCTCTCCGGTGAACAACCTCTTCTCCAGCTCCACCAACAGAAAGAGAGCTACTCCTCCTGCCAACGGAAGCCCCCATTGAGCCAGGGAGAGGGGAGCGCTCTGGAACCAGCTGTTCATGAAGGGGGCATGGGTATAGAGGAGCTGCAGCAGCAGGTAGAGGCCCGAGACCAGGAAAGCGATCCGGTTGCCAAAAAATTCTTTCCGGAGTACGGATCCATAGAGCCGGCGGCAGTTAAACAGGAAAAAGAGATCCCCGATGGCCAGGATATTGATGGCAACGGTGCGGGCGGTCTGAAGATCTCCTCCAGCCCCGGTAGAGCGGTAGAAGTACCAGAGGGTGATTCCCGAGAGGAAGAGGGATACGAGTAGGATCCGCCTTAAGAGGAGACGATCCAGAATGGACTCTTCCGGATCACGGGGTCTCCGCTCCATCACTCCCGGATCGGAAGGCTCAAAAGACAGGGCCAGTCCCAGCGTCACGGAGGTGACCATGTTGACCCAGAGAATCTGGACCGGAAGAAGAGGAAGCGGCATGCCTGCAAGAATCGCCACGGTGATGACCAGCGCCTCGGTACCGTTGGAGGGGAGCAGGAAGAGGACCGATTTCCGCAGGTTGTCGTAGATGGTCCTTCCTTCCCGGACAGCCCGGGCAATCGTTGCAAAGTTGTCGTCGGCCAGAACCATGTCGGCCGCCTCTTTCGTCACTTCGGTTCCCTTGATCCCCATGGCGATCCCGACGTCTGCCCGTTTCAGGGCGGGTGCATCGTTCACTCCATCGCCGGTCATCGCCACGATCCGGTTCTCCTGCTGCAGGGCCCGGACCAGCCGCAGTTTGTGCTCCGGAGTGGTGCGTGCGAAGATGTCATGATCCAGAGCGGCCCGGCGGAACTCCTCCTCATCCATCTCTTCGAGCTCCTCTCCGGAGACCGCCTTTGTCCCGTTTCCGATGCCCAGCTCCTCTCCGATCGCACCGGCGGTCAGCAGGTGGTCTCCTGTGATCATGACCACACGGATGCCCGCTTTCCGGCAGGTGGAGATCGCCTCGATCGCCTCGCTTCGAGGGGGATCGGACAAGGCGGCCACTCCCAGGAAGAGAAGGTCCTTCGACGGATCCTCCGGATTGAGACGCTCTTTCTCCCTGCCGGCTTGTTTGACCGCCGCGGCGATGAGGCGGTGCCCCCGTGCCGCCTCCCGGTCCATGATCTTCTGCCAGTAGTCGCGGTCCAGCGGTGCTTCCCCCTTTTTTTCAAGCTGCCGGTCACAGAGTTCGAGAACTTTTTCGGGCGCTCCCTTCAGACAGATCAACCGTCCCTCTTCCGTCTCGTCCAGGGTGGCCATGTATTGAAGCTCCGATTCGAAAGGTATCCGGTCGAGTCGCCGTCCGGGCGCCTCTCTCAATTCCGCTTTCCAGGCCAGAGTGAGGAGCGCTCCGTCGGTCGGATCGCCCTGAACCACCCACCGACCCTCTTCCTGCTCGAGCCGTGCGTCGTTGCAGAGGCGGAAGCACCGGATCAGTTCCCGCAGCTCCATATCATTCGCCGGATCTCTCAAACGACCGCCATCCGGATCATCTGGCGGTCCCGCTGGCTCCCCGCCTTCCGGAACATATGCCGGATCGCCTGCCTGCACATCTTCCGGATTGCCCGTCCGATCGGCCGGCATGCCGTTCTCCACAGGTCGTATCCTTCCTTCCGGAGCGTATCCGACTCCCTCCACCTGCCAGGTGCCTCCTGCGGTAATCACCGTCCGCACCGTCATCTCGTTGCGGGTCAGTGTGCCGGTCTTGTCGGTGCAGATGACACTCACCGACCCGAGCGTCTCCACCGCCGGAAGTTTTCGGATGATCGCACGCTCCCGGGCCATTTTCCGGACCCCGAGCGCCAGCGTGATGGTCATCACTGCCGGGAGCCCCTCCGGGATGGCGGCGACCGCGATGCTGATCATCGCCATGAAGAGTTCGACGAGCGGCAGGTCGTGCAGGAACCAACCTGTAAGAAAAAGCCCGGCAGCCAGTCCCAATATGAGAAGAGAGAGGGTTTTTCCGAACTCGTTGATGAGGCGGATCAGCGGGGTGGAGATCTCCTTTACCCCCGACATCATCCGGCTGATTCTTCCCAGCTCGGTGTCTGCTCCGGTTGCCACCACCACACCAACGGCCCGCCCCTGAACCACCGAGGTGCCGGAGAAAGCCATGCAGAGACGGTCAGCCGGAAGAGCCTCACGTGCAACCGGCGCGGTCTGTTTGCTTACCGGTTCCGACTCGCCGGTGAGCTCCGATTCTACAATCCGCAGGTTCTGAAGGCGGATGAGACGAAGGTCGGCCGGGACCCGGCTGCCCGATTCCAGCTCTGTCAGGTCTCCCGGCACCAGCATTTCCGCATCGATGATCTCTTTGCGTCCGTCCCGTATTACCGGGCACTGCAACGAGAGCATTTTCCGGATCTCGTTCAGCGCCTGTTCCGCCTTCCCTTCCTGGAGATGACCCGCCACAGCGTTGAAGAGGGTGACGGCGAGAATCAGCCAGGTGTCGATCCATTCGCCGAGCAGGGCGGTGATTACCGCACCGGCCAGCAGAACATAGACCAGCACATTGTTGAACTGGGAGAGAAACCGTTGCCAGGCGGGGCGGCGGTCTGCTTCCGGCAGACGGTTGGGGCCGATTTCCCGGAGCCGGCGTTCCGCTTCCGCTGCTGTCAGCCCCTCCTCTCCGGTGGAGAGTTCTCGAAGGGTCTGCTCCACCTCCATGGCATGCCAGTGTCGGGAGGGTTCCAGAGTATGTTCGTGATCGGGGTCAGGTTTTTTGGCCGGTTTTGGGCTCATGACGGGATCTGTAGAGTGGCAAGATCTTCAATCTGTTTCTGGGGCGGATAGTTCGATTTGCAATATAACCCTCAGAGAATATATTTCTCTAAACCCTGTCTAATCCAGTGGTTATGAGCCGATCGAATAATTCCCGCCATCCCTGCCGAACCTCCCTTTTTCTCATCTTCCTGGCCATTCTGCTTGCAGAAACCCTGACAGGATCTGGGCCTGGTCGGCGATGGCGACCGGCGCCAGGGGGATCAATGTCTATGCCTGGTATCCGATGTCCTCCGGCTACGAGGCGGGTGGTTACGGTCTGATCGATCTGGACGGTACAGTGACCGAACGGGCACGCAGGATGGGGCGAACCGCCCGGCTGATCGACAGCAACCAGGCACTTTTTCTGGGAGCCCGGCCGGTGCCCGCACGCATCGCCATTCTCTACAATCCTCTTGCCCAGCTGGTGGGAGGGGCCCAGAGAAAGAGCGATCATCCACAGGCACATCACGACTCGCTTGTCGGATACTACAGGGTTTTTGCCCGCCACAACATCCCGCGCCGGTGCGGGTGACGTCTGGCAGCTGCGGGAGCTGATATCCGGAGAGAGCAGCCGGCTGTCGCTGCGGGATGGGGTGCTGGAGCTGAATACGACGCTGGAGGGGAGAGGAGTCCAGGTCTGGAGCATCACCGCGGAGCGGTAAGGACCGGATCGTTTCCGGTACTTCTCATGTAGCGGAGGTAGCGCTCCGGCAGGATGAAGGGGCGGTCGGGCGGTATGTCCGGCAAGCGTCGGGTACGGATCGACGGACGGACGGGTCTCATGTCAGGATCCCATCGGAATCCGCTGAGCTGCCGCCCGGAGGTGGAGGGGTCCTCCCGGAGGTGGGAACCCTGGATGTTGCGACCCGCGTGGAAGGTGTCCAGATCTCCGCCGGAAAAGGTGATGGTCGCCGCTCCCCCTGCAATCAGCTCAATCAGACCATCCGGTTCATCCTCCTCGTTTTTCAGATGGAAGATCAGTTCGCTGTTGTCAAAGACCACAATCCGTGCAATCTCTCCCTCTTCAAAAAATGCCCGGAGCGTATCACCGCGCATCTGGTTGAACCGACCGGTGGCCGAATCCTGCATGACGGCGATAGGCCGGGTCCACGACTCGAGCCGGCTGATCTGTTCCTCTTCCATCCAGACCTCCATGTAGGGGCCTGTAAGCTGAATCCGTTCCTGCCAGACAATCGGTTCGGAGAGCAGACGGAACTGTTCCAGGTCGCTCCGGTAGTGGACCGTGTCCGCACGTGCGGCATAGGAGGAGGCCCAGATCCGGACGTCACCCCAGGCATCCATGAAATCCCCTTCCCCGGTTTCGAGCAGGCGGAGGGAACGCGAGACCAGGTGGGTGGTGTCGGTTTCCGAATTGTTCACCTGCATCATCCAGACATCTCCGATCAGCATGCGGTGGCCCGATGAGTCGGCTTCCAGGTAGTCCCCCGCAAGTGTGATCCGTTCGGTGAGATCCTCCGCATAGACACGGTCAAATAGACGGTAATAGTCCGACTCCCGGTTCATGAAAAGGGAATCCGCCTCCAGATACTGAGTGCTGTCTGCCAGCTGCACGTCTCCCCGAAAAAAGGCGATGTCGGTGCTCTGAAGGTAGTAGCCGTCGCGTGCGAAGAGCACGCCCCGATCATCTTCAAAACGGACCGGGCTGTTGAAACTGGCCATGTCGAGACGGCGGTCGTAATCCACCGATTCGCTGAAAAGGGTGTTCCGCTCCGAGTGGATGATCACCCGCCCCCGGAAGCGGCTGATCTCTTCGGCGGTATCGTGCAGGATCGTGTCGGCCCAGATGATCTCGTTTTCCGCCGTGATCTGTACGTTGAACGCCTGCAGGAGTTCCCGCTCCTGAAACTGCCATGCACTGTCGGCTTCCATCACCAGCTGATCGGAGAGCAGCCGCACATTGCCGATCAGCTTGCGGACCGGTTCGCCTCCGACCACTCCTCCTTCGGCCCGGTCGGCACTCTCGATGACGATCTGTTCCTGCCCGAATGCCGGAAGTGATCCGAGAAGGAGCAGAAGCAGTGCGATGAGAAGTGTGGCTGCCGGCAATCGGGAGCAGAGCGGGTTGTTCAATCGACGATCACCCTCCCGCGCGGATAGGTAATGACGTAGCTTGAAAGATCGGTCAGGCCGGAAAATCCGCTCCCGGTAATGCTGTCCGCCGGAGTTACGATCGTGACAAACCGGTCGGATGAGATGCTGTCGGTGCGTTCGCTCCATCTGAGATAGTCACTGTAGAGGCGACGGTCGAGTGCTGTCCGGACTTCTACGGAATCGAACAGCTCGAAGAGGTTCTCACCCGGATGGTAGATCGCCCTCCCGCTCCACGCCTCCGATTCACGGGTTCCGGTCGAGTCGAAGATCTCTACATAGACCGGCCCTTCGATCCGGGTCTCCTGGCGATCCTCCTGATCATAACTTACGGCGTATTCTCCTTCCAGTGAAACTCTCTGTTTCCCGCCTTCCAGCAGGGTCATCCGGAACTCCCAGCTTTCGGTGGTGGTGAGAAGCGTGTCATGGATGGCGCTCTGGACCTGGCGGCTGTCATATTCGGAAAGTTCGCCGCAACCGGCGAGCAGGAAAGGAAGCAGGAGGCATCTCGCGGCAGACGCACGGATGCGTGCCATATGACAGGAGTGAAGAGGTATGGCCCGATTCATCCGGGAGATGAAATGCCGGCTCCCGGTCAAAGTGCGATCGATCATGCTCATCCTGATTGCTTTCTGATTGAACTGCTTCCTGATTGAACTACTCCGCATTCACGATCCGGTTCCGTTCTGCCGTCAGCTTTTCCGGACATGGTTCCCGGGGTTCCGGAAATAGGCCCGTGTAAGCCGGACCACCACACCCGACAGGGCAAAGAGGGCGAAGATGTTGAGACAGGCCATCATCCCCATCATCACATCTCCGAAAGCCCAGACGGTGGTCAACGCCACCACCGCCCCGAAAAAGTGCATCAGAACATAAGCAATACGGTAGAAGGGTACCGAGCGTGATCCGAAAAGATAATCGGCAGCGCGGTCTCCGTAGTAGCTCCAGCTGATCGAGGTGGAGATGGCAAAAAGGATGACCGAGAGGGTGACGATAAACCCCCCGCCGGGGAGAAGGGGGGAGAGGCCGATCTCAA
>CAYTTA010000023.1:0-31898 GCA_964440655.1 uncultured Balneolaceae bacterium | reverse complement strand
TGACCAGTGCTCCGGAAAGGGGTAGCCTCCCCTCAAACAGAGCATGTGCTGCAGACAGGATCAGGGTGAGATCCTCTTCCGGCAAATGGTCGCTCTTGAGGATATGGATCCCGCCGTTCATCTGTGAGCTCCGCCCCTTCATGGTGGTCTCCATGGTCCTGCGGATCTCCTCTTCCAGCTCATCGGCATAGCTTGGAGGGTGATCGTTCAGTATCACCAGATCCACATCCACTCCTTTTTCTCTCCAGAAGGAGCGGGCTTTGAAAAGGGTCCGGATCGAGCCCATCTGTTCCATCTCCCGGATACGGAACACAAGAAGGGGCAGATCCCCCGATATACCGTAGGCCCACAGCCCCTGCTGCCCTTTTCGGTTCTGACGGATCTTCCGTTCCGGGACCCGGAAAGCCCGGTCCGGATAGAGCATCCAGGAAGCCAGCTTCTGGAACCAGTGAGCTTCGACAGGAGAGATATCCAGATGTTCGAGCTCGACCATGCTGTAGATGGTGGCCAGATCGAATTCCCGGTCGACCGCCTGGGGATTGTCGCTGATGTCCGCCAGCCGGATTGCCTCCTCACGGCTCGCTGCCCACCCCAGACCGAAAACGATCTCCACCTTCCCCCCGCCTTCAATGGTTACGGACCTTCTCAGACTGACGATGGGATCGGAGACATTTCCTTTGAATCCGCTCAGCTCATTTCCCGGATCCATTGCCTGCGGGTCGCTCAGCGTACGCCCGCGCCCGATAAAACGGGCCCGGTCGGTTTCGAACTGCAGCGGTCGGGTCACATTCTCCAGATCGTGACCGGTTACGGTATGAATAAGCCACTCCTCCCGGTCACTGCTGCTGCGGGGGCGACGCCGTGCGAGTACCGCATGATGCTCATCGGCATAGTCGGTCTGGACAAAAAGTTTGGAGAATGCCGGATGGGCACGGTGGTCTTTCAGCCGGTTCAGTACCACTTCGGCATAACTGGTGATCTCCAGTTTCCGCTCTCTTTCAGAGTAGTTGGTAAGGATGATCCGCCGTAGTTCAAGGGGACGTTCGGAGGAGACGCAGATCTCCATCGTTGTCTCGATCCAGTCATCCACTCTTGAGGTAACCACTTTCCCCTGATGAAACCAGGTATCGTAGCGGTCGGGCCGGCGGCGTACCGGCTGATGTCCCGCCGACCAGAACTCCCCGCTCTCGAGATCCCGGATATAGATGAACAGTCCCAGCGGATCGGCTGTGGGATCGGCCTCCCAGGAGGTCAATGCCCGCCCCTCATGGCTGGAAGAGCCTGTGCCGGCATGGGTGACAAACAGGGAATAGCGACCGTTTGACAGAAGGTGAAGCCGGGGAGGGGAGATATCGATCTGTTCCATGCCTGCATGCTCCACCACATATTCGATGGTCTCCTGTTCTCCCGGTTCCAGTTCCACATCGATGGGGTGCGGTTCCTTGATCGGCACCCCCCTTGGAATCTTCTCCTGAAGAAGAAGGTCGCAACCCATGACGGCAGGATCGGAGTGGAAATATCGGTGTAAGGGCCAGTCGTTGAGTACATTGTCCAGGGCAAGCAAGGACATGCCGTGATGATGGGCCATCCATGTGCGGACCACCTTCCGGTTCTGACCGGGCGGAAGGCGGGCGGGGGTGTAGTCGATCGCATCATAGAATCCCATGGGTCCGAGCCCGCCATGACGGACGATCCGCTCCAGATTACGGAGAGATTCATGAGGCTCTACCATCAGTGCCAGAAGGGTGGCATAGGGCGCGATGACATACTCATCGGCCAGCCCTCTTTTCAGACCCAGGCCGGGTGAACCGAACGCCCTGTATTGAAAGTGCAGTTCAAGATTGAGAAAATGGTAGGCACTCTCCGATGAGCCCCACGGGTATCCCCGCTTTTGGGCGTACCGCATCTGCCACTCCACCACACTCCGGCTGGTATGACTCAGAAGGGTCTCGGGAAAAGAGCGCATGAAGAGAGTCGGCATCAGATACTCAAACATCGTTCCTCCCCACGAAAGCAGGATCTCGTCCCGTCCAAGCCGGGTCAGGCGCCGGCTCAGTCGGAACCAATGCTCGGCGGGCACATCCCCTTTTGCAATCGCCACATAGGAGGCGATCCGCGCCTCACTGGCCAGAAGATCATAGGTGGAGAGGTCGAGCTGGGCTTTTTCCGTATTGTATCCGATGTGAAAGAGGCCCCGGTCGTGGTTGTAGAGAAAGGAGAAATCCATTTCACGGACAAGCTGCTCGGCCAGAGAGACGATCCGGCGGATCTGCCTCCGCCACCTTCCCAGCTCCTGCAGCACCTCGTCCGCCTCGGAACGCCGTGCCATCTCCATCAGCTGGGGAAGGGTGTGTTCCCCGATCCGGAACCCGTCCACCGCCCGCAAAAGAGACCACTCTCTTTTCATCTCTTCCACTGCGGTGAGCGGCGCATCGGTCCAGTATCGGTAGATCACCAGAAGCTCGTCCCCGGTTATCTTCCGCAAGGGAAGCAGATCGATGGCGCAGAGCATCAGTGCCTGCCTCTTCAACGTATCAAGCCGTTCAAGTGCCTCACCGGCCGTTACGGGTACAGGTTCTTCCAGCAGCCTGAGAAGTTCTCCGGTTGCCGATTCCACCTTCCGGAAAAGCCCACGGACCAGATCCGTATCCTCGTCCGTTCCTGATTCCCTCTCTCTCCGGCCCGGCCAGGCATCGCCAAAAGGATGAAACTTTCCATTCCGATCCGCTTCTCTCCGCCCCCTCTCCTGCTCCGCCTCACGGCGCAATTCATCAAACACCTCCCTTACACTACGAACCGTATCGGTCAGCCCGTCCCATAGGCGGGCGGTCGGTCTGCAGTTACGGAGATTGTCCAGCAGTGCCTCCTTCAGGGTGATGAGAGAGGCTGCGAGGTTTCCTGAATCGACGGTGGAGACATAGCGCGGATTGAGCACCTGGCCTGTGCGGGTCTCATACCAGTTAAAAAGATGCCCTTTGTACTTCTCCAGCAGCTCCACCGAACCAAGGGTCCGCTCCACTCGGTCAAGAAGCCTCCCCAAAGAGAGATACCCCATGTTGAAGGCTGTCTGGGTACTTACCAGAAGCAGACCGATATTGGTAGGTGAGGTTCTCGGCGCCGGTGGAAGATGAGGGTCGATCTGATAGTTGTCCGGAGGGAGCCAGGAGTGCTCTTCACCGGCCAGCCGCTCGAAATAGAACCAGGTCCGGCGGGCCCACCCTCTTAACCGCGCCTGTTCACGGGCCCCGAAGTACTCCTGCCGGGCAGGTATCGGCTGGCTGACATACCAGAAATAGAGAGGCATACCGATCCAGAGAAGGGAGAACAGCAGGGGGATCCCCCACTGGGTCGGTGTGAAGATCACCGCCGCTGCAAGGACGGCACCCCCTGTCAGAACAGAGAACCAGCCCAGCTCCAGATACGCCCTCCAGGAATTCGGAGCTGCCTTTTCCATATGAGAGGCCGTTCTCCACTCCAGAAGCTTCTCCCCCGTAACCCCCAGTCTCCAGCATGTCCGGAGAATGGCATCCAGCTGAAGGGCAGCCTGATGAGGAAGCATCACGAGGCGCGAAAATGCCTGAAGGGAGTTGACCCGCAGATTCGCCCTCACTTTCTCGAGATAGAGCTGCCACTTGACCCGTGCAGGCCGGTTGGCGATGTCACTGCTCAGGCTCACGTAGATGGGGAAGGCCAGAATGCCGAAGGCCGCAAGAGTCCAGATGAGCGGGGAGCCGGGAAGCCAGAACCATCCTGTTATGAAAAAGAGCAGCAGGAAAAACGGATTGAGTGACCGGCGCAGATTGTCAAAGATCTTCCATCGTGAAAGAAGGTTGATCGGATTCCTCTCCCGCCCTTCTCTCCCCGGAACTCTCCGGCCCAGCCATGCGGCAATCTGCCAGTCTCCGCGTGTCCATCGGTGACTCCGGTGGCAATAACTCATGTAGGTGCCGGGAAAGTCATCGAACAGCTCGATCTCCGTGGCAAGGCCGGCACGCATGTAGGTGCTCTCCAGGAGGTCGTGCGACAGGATCCGGTTGTCGGGCAGCCGCCTGTCCATCACTTCGTGGAAAGCTTTCACATGGTAGATCCCCTTGCCGGTGAAGATCGCTTCTGCTTTCAGGTCCTGATAGATGTCCGATACCACACTCGAATAAGGGTCCAGCCCTGTATTGCCCGAAAAGATCCGCGAGAACCAGCTCTTGCCGGAAGAGTCCGGCGGAATGGAAATTTTTGGTTGTATGATACCGTACCCCGCCACAATCCGATTCTCTTCCGGATCCCGGACCGGGAGGTTGAGAGGATGCGCTGCGGTCTGGACCAGTTTGCGGGCACTGTCCGGAGGAAGTCGAGTATCGGCATCCAGTGTAATGACGAAACGTACCGGAAATTCTTCCGAAGGGCGTGGAAACACCCCGAAAATCCGGACAAATCCGGTCTCCTCTGAAGAATCGACAAGAAGCCTGTTGAACTCCTCCAGTTTCCCCCTCTTGCGTTCCCACCCCATCCAGACCCCTTCCCTCCTGTTCCAGCGTCTTTCACGGTGACAGACAAAGAACTTGCTTCCGTATCGGGAGGTGTGTCTCCGGTTCAGCTGTTCCACCATCTGGCGGCACTTCTCAAGGATCTCCTCCTCCCCTTCCCTCTCTTTCCGGTCTGAATCCGGAAAGTCGGTCAGCAGACCGAACTGAAGAGTTTCATCCGGATTGGCCAGTGAATGAACCTCAAGCTGTTCCAGGTGTGCTTCCAGATCTTTCACGGAGCCGATCAGGGTCGGAACCACGACAACCGTGCGCGACTCCTCCGGTATACCCTCCCTGTAGTCCATTTTGGGCAGGATGCGGGGCGGCAGAAGAATGGCAAAGAGCCGGTTCATGGAAGAGACGGAGAGATCAAGCGCCGGAAAGAGAGCGATAAGGAGCACACTGACCGAAAGACCGAATGGTTTGGAGGGTGAATCGGTGACAAACCAGAGAACAAGCAGGAGCACCATGGTATGGAGGAGAATGCTTCCGATATAGAGAGAGGTATGGCGCTCCAGAGCCCTCCGGATCCGTTCCATGAACGGCATCGAGTAGCCGATACTCCGGACAAGTTCCTCATACCCCCGGTCAACGAGCCAGTAACCGACATGCCGGCGTACCCCGACCGGGTCATTCGGTTCCGGCTGAACCCCCACCTCCGGACCCGGAACCATGCCGGAGGCTTCTTCGGATGCAACGTCGCTTCCCTCTTCAGGCACCTCTCTCTGATCACCACCGCCAGGAACAGAGGTTCCATCCGGAATTACCGCTGCTTTTTCTGCAAGCAGGAGCGTCTGTTCCACCACTTCGGTTTCGCTCAGCGGGGAGTGGCGTGCGAGCCTCTCCACGACGTTCCGGTACCGGTCCCGGGTGTCGAAATCCATTTCCGGATAGATCCCCATCGGGTCGAGCCGAAGCAGACGGTCCACTATGGAACACTCCTCTCCGAACCCGGTCCAGTCCGCTTCCGAGACGGTACGAAGCGAAGAGATGTTGTTTTGTATACTGACCTGAATACGGGACTGCTCCAGAGCCTCCCGTCGCATCGCCTCCTCCAGCGTCAGGTCCATCCGGTTGAAGCGGAATGCAAACCAGCGTTTCTCCTCCTCGGTCATCAGCCCGGAGGACTGAAGCCGGCTTGCCAGCTCCACCAGCAGGATCCGTTCTTCCAGTCCGTTCCGGGGGAGACTCTCCATCCAGTTGGTGAGCTTGCGGAGTACCTGACCCGGTTCGTTTGAGAAATCCCTGCTGCCCAGCTCCTCGACCAGAGTGGCGACCAGCGGTCTGGCTTTCCGCCGGGTCAGCAGCTGCTCCGCTTTCCTTGCCAGCTCCTGGATCAACACGAGTCGAAGCAGAATCGGGATGGCCCAGATCTCCCCCAGTGTGAGCACTTCCTGCTCCTGATAACTCTGTACATAGAGTGTGAGGGTCTCCAGGTCGACCATGTTGTCCATATGGACAACATGATTGAGTACAAGCTCATAGACCCGGGGCAGACCCTGGTAGGGCCCCTCCGACAACCGGGGGATCTGCTTCTGGTAGCTGCGGGGAAAATCGGTGCTAACCTGGACGATCTGCTCCTGGAGAATGTAGAAATTATCGATCAGCCACTCGGCGGCCGGAGAGATCTCGTGATTGTTCTTGGCTGCCAGAGAGAGGGTCCGATAGGCATCAATCAGCGTCCGTCTCGACTCCTCCAGCAAGGGTCGGACCGGCTCCCAGGGGGTGCTGTCCACCCCCCACGACTGGCTTCGCGCCAGAGCCAGGGCACTCTGGCGCAGAAAATCAACGTTGTACGATATAGTCGATTGGTCTGCCATCCCTCTTGATCTTTATCCGGGCCTGATCTTTGCCTGATCTTTATTTCGGGAGCTTTGAGCGGACTTTTAGGGCCGCCCGGTTCTCTCTTCCCGTGCCCTTTCCCCCTTTCGCATCTTCACGGATCTATAACAGTCTGTCCCCCCGATTCATTTCCGGACCATTTGTCCATCACACAATGCATCCATCACTCAAGACTTCCCTGGGAGGGATCCTTTTCCAGCCGTTCAGGAAGAAATCCGGTTGGATAGCGGGTCTCGTACTGCGGTCCGAACAGCCGCCTGTGGATCACCGTATTGCGGTAGACACCCCAGTCGAATTCCCCCTTTTTCCGGAACCAGAGTGTGACAAAAGAAGAGGAGATCACAATAAATGTGGAATAGAGAATGGCCATCCAGAGCATCCGGCTCTGGAGGGGCTCCGAAAAACTGAGCAGAATGATGGCGAAAGCAACCGGGCCGTTCTGTATACCTGTTTCAAGGGAGATCGCCCGCTGGAAAACGGGAGGCAGTCCGAAAAGGCGGGAAAGAAGATAGCCGAAGAGAAACCCGGTTATTCCAACCAGAATGGCGGCAAGATAGATGTTCACCGGTGTATGGAGAAAGAGGGAACCGTGGCGGATAAAGGCGGTACCGATCAGAAAGAGAATCACAAGGATGGCGGCGAAACCGGCAGTATCCTCGGCGGTCTTCGCCCACGCCCGGGACTTCCATCGAAGAACCATTCCGGCTGCCACTGGAACCAGAACAGCGACCAGGGAGCGGACGATGTTCCCGGTCGGAATCACAAACTCTCCGCCTCCTTCCATGCCACCCGCGACCTGCGCCAGCTGCCTGGCAAATTCCGGGGTGTAGGCCTCCAGCAGAAACGGCATCATCACCAGTGCCATTGTGGTTGATGCGGTGGTCATGGCGATGCTCAGCGCCACCGAACCCCGGGCAAACCAGGTGAACATGTTGGACGTGGTGCCCCCCGGGAGACAACCGATCAGAATCAGTGCGATGGCAAATTCAGGGCTCAGGCCCAGCAGATGTGACAGGCTCCAGGCGACCAGAGGCATCAGACCGAACTGGGAGAGAAATCCGATCAGCACACCCCGGGGTCGCCGGAACACCGTTTTGAAATCATTGGCGGTCAGGCCGGCCCCCATGCCGAACATGATCACCAGAATCATGATCCCCAGCAGGATCTCATCGATGGGATAGAGCAGCTGCGTGTCAAATTCCATAATCTGTCCTCAATTGGAGGCGTTAACCCGCGGTGACGACCGGTTCCCGTGAATAGAGCTCGCGGATCACTTCCGCGTATTTCTCACGGATCACATGCCGCCTGAGCTTGAACAGGGTGGTCAGTTCGTCCCCCGGCTCGAACGGCTTCTCCAGCAGGCGGAAATCCCGGATCAGTTCATGCTTTTTGAATCCGTTGCCGGGTGAGATGATTGTCCGGATCTCCTCACGGATCATCTGTTCCACGGCGGGCTGTGCGACCAGCGCGGCAAGAGTTTCCGCGACAAATCCCCTGCGCCGGAACTCTTCCAGATCCGGAACAATGAGCGCGCTGATCTGCTTCTGATCCTGGCCCACCACCATGCAGTTGTCGATCAGGAAGCTCTGATTGAGCCGCATCTCGATCGGTTCGGGCTCCAGATTCTCCCCGCTCGATAGAACAATGGTCGATTTCCATCGCCCCACAATCTTCAGGCAGCCGTTTGCCGTCATCATTCCCAGATCACCGGTTCTCATCCAGCCATCCCCTATAATCTGCTCCGTGAGCTGCGGATCCTTGTAGTACCCTTTCATCACCTGCGGCCCCCGGACCTGGATCTCCCCTTTCCGGCCCCACCCGGGGTCGGGGCCTTTCACAGGCCAGAGAAGCTCACCCGTCTCCGGATTGACAATCCGAACATCGGTCCTGCCCACCGGGGGTCCAACGGTCTCCACCACCAGGTGGTCCGGAGTCCGTACAGCCAGAACCGGCGATGTCTCCGTCATTCCGTACCCTTCAAGAACCGGGATCCCGATATAATTGAAAAATCGGTCGATCTCTGCCGGCAGTGCCCCCCCTCCGGAAATGGTGGCTTTCAGCGAACCGCCCGCCCCCTGCCGGATCGTCTCGAGAACTGCCACATTGAAAAATCCGTACCAGGGCAGGACCACGGCCCACCGCACCAGATGAAGGAGCCTTCCGCCCCACCTCTTCCAGAGCGGTTCCGGCTGCAGCTGAAGATGGTCCCCCCGCAGATGCCAGAGCGACTCCCTGTACCATCTTCCCATGAGAAGCCCCATCCGGAACAGAGTCCGTCGGATGGGATGGGAGTGTTCCACGCGGAGCAGGATCCTCTGATAGAGGCTCTCCCAGAGTCGGGGAGCCGACCCCATGAAGGTGGGCTCGACAAGCTGAAGATCCTCGGCCAGCGTCCGCACAGATGTGTAATAGGTGCAGGTCCCGCAGCTGATCGTATAAACCTCGAAGAGACGCTCAAAAATGTGCCAGACAGGGAGCAGGGAGAGTACCCGGTCGGTGCAGAGAAGCCGGATCGGGATCACCTCCAGCTGGGACATGATGTTGGCATGGGTCAGCATGACCCCTTTTGGTGTACCGGTTGTTCCGGACGTATAGATCAGTGTGAAAAGATCCTCTGGGTCAATCCCTGCAACACGCTCTTCCGCCCTGCGGTCTCCCTCCTCCCTCAATCTTCCGCCCATCGCCTGAACCTCTGTTAGAAGACGATACCCGTTTCCACCCTGCATCTTCATGGCGGGCCTGTCCATCAGAATGATCTCCTGGAGACCGGGCAGCTGCTGACGGAATCCCATTACCCTCTCGAGCATCGTCCGGGACTCGACAAAGAGAAAGCGGATGTCGGCGTGACTGAGTATGTAGAGAATCTCCTCGTCGGTCACATCACTCCCCTTCGGAACCGTGACCGCACCGCAGAACTGGATCGCATAATCGGACACGATCCACTCCTCCCGATTATCGGAAAAGAGTGCCACATGCTCACGCTGCCTTACTCCGAGTTCAATAAGTCCGGTTGCCAGTTCCAGACCCCGGTCACGTAGTTCCCGGAATGAGATTGGTTCCCAACGGATCCCTTCCCGCCGCGTTGCAAATGCCGGCAGAGAGTCATACCGGTCCGCCGCCTTCAGATAGAGCTCGGCCAGATTGGGGGCAAGTATGCGACTGTCCATAAATCGGTTTTCATAAGGGTACCATCGCGGCAGTTACTGGAGCTTCCGCCGATCAGATGGGATGCTGTTTCCCGTCGGCCTCCGGAGGGTGCCTTTGCACCTGCACAATCGGAATCAGCCGTTGATTATGCAAGCGGACGGATCAGTTCCCGAAGCTGGGCGCGAAAACGAGGCGCACCACCGTTGGCAGGATGGCGCACCGCCTGATGTCCGATCCCCAGTTCGGAAAGGCTCTCTTCGCATTTGCGTCCCACCGCCACCGGCCGGGCTTCCGGATAGAGAGAAAGGAAGCTGTTCAGGAGCTTCAGCCCCTTTTTCCGCTCCCGTTCGGTGGGTGTGCGGTTGCTCAGGCGTCCCCGGTTGCCATTCCAGGGGTGCCAGGGTACCGCATTCCAGAGGACTACTTCGTAGGGATTGATGCCGAGATCAACCAGCGCCCCCCAGACGATCGTCGCGGTGGGTTCGCTCATTCCGTTCCGGTTCACCTCGCTCCGGCTCGTTCTAACGGGTTTCCGCCCTCGGAATACATGATCCGGCCGTATTCCGTACTTTTCCTGCTGATGCCCAAGAAGGATTCGTTCCGAAGTCATGGCAATACCGGTAAAATGCCCCCCCTGGTAGCCCACGGCCTCGGCAACAAGAAGCAGTTTCGCCTTACCCAGCCTCTCTTCCAGATAGGTCCGGAGCTGTTCCCGGCGGATCTCGGGAGCATGGGGGGTGGCATCGTTCTCCGGATCCCGATCATACCAGGGATTGAAAAGGGGGCCTGCCGGATTCTTCCTCAGTTCATCGATGAACCGACCCACCCCGGAGTGTCCGGTTCCTGCAACGTTATGGTTCAGTGTCCTCATGATTCACGAGTTCCTTCTTTCTCTTTCGGGCCGGTCTCTTTCGGACCGGCGTTTCGACGGCTCCCTGAGCTCTCCTGCCGGCAGATGTCCGGAAGATAACGCCGGCCGGTTCAATCCGAAAAAACTTTCACCTCCACCTTTTTGCGTACAGATACTTTTTAATAAAAAGAGCGTATCTTTATAGTTTGAATCAGATAATCGAGGAGTCCATCGATGGAAATCAAAATAACTCCCACAGAAAAGAGCCGGATTGGCGAAGTGGACTTCGACAAGCTCGAGTTTGGCCGGATCTTTTCTGATCACATGTTCGAAATGGTCTGGGCTGACGGCCGCTGGCAGAATCCCCGTATCCTTCCCTTCGGGCCCATCACGATCACTCCCGCGATGAATGTCCTTCATTATGGGCAGTCGGTCTTCGAGGGTATGAAAGCCTACTATGCGGATGACGATACCGTCCAGCTTTTCCGGCCGAAAGACCACCTCGAGAGGCTCAACGCATCTGCGAGCCGGATCTGTATTCCGACCCTCGATTACGATCTCTTCATCCGTGGCCTGGAGGAGCTCCTGAGACTCGATGCGAAATGGGTTCCCAGGCAGAAAGGACATGCCCTCTATGTCCGACCCCTGATCTATGCTTCGGATGATTACATTGCCGCTGTGGAATCCAGCAGATACCATTTCTATATCATCACAAGTCCCGTCGGGGCCTACTACAAGGAAGGATTCAACCCGGTCTCTCTGACCACACCCGATGGATATGTGAGAGCGGTGAAGGGGGGAACCGGTGAAGCGAAGACCGGGGGCAACTATGCAGCCAGCTTTCTTCCCGCCCGTGAGGCACGGAAAAAGGGATATACACAGGTTCTCTGGCTGGATGCGATCGAGCACCGCTACATCGAGGAAGTGGGAACCATGAACATCTTCTTCCGGATCAGCGACCGTCTGATTACCCCACGGCTGACAGGTTCCGTCCTGAGCGGAGTTACCCGACGTTCAATCATCGAACTGGCCAGGGAGAAAGGGATCCCCGTGGATGAGAGACAGATCTCCATCGATGAGGTCTTCGAGGCGGGTCGGAACGGAACGCTCCAGGAAGTCTTCGGATCGGGGACGGCTGCGGTCATCTCCCCTGTAAAACAGATTCATCACAAGGGCAACACCATCCAGATCGGGGATGGTTCAATCGGTCCCGTCTCCAGGGAGATGTTCGACACCATTACCGGAATACAGAACGGCGAGCTGGAAGACCGTTACGGCTGGACGCACAGGATCCGTGTGGAGAGAACGGCAGGGGTGGAGAGTTCAGGCTGACAACCCCTCCTGCGGGTTCCGGTCAGTGGGATTCCTTCGCTACGGATTCCCACTTCACGGTTTCCTTCTCTACGGATTCTATTCCCCGGATTTATATTTCACGGGTTCCCTCTCCACGACCAGAAGCTTCTCACCCAGACCGTGCAGAACAACCAGCAGGGCGGTGACGATGAGGAAGAAGAGGCCGTAGACGATTGCCACCACCGCGACGTAGATCATCTCCGGACCGCTCATCAGATAACCGAACCGCGGCTCCAGCCAGACGAACCAGGCATAGAAAGGCAGGATGAACATCAGGATCGATGCGATTCCGGTCAAATAGTAGCCGAATTTCAGAATGGAGACGGCCAGCCGCTGAAGTTTTGATTGACTCCACCTTCCCGTTTCCATGAGGACCTCCGGTTTGTTTATCGGTAACGGGTAGAATATGGTTCAAAGGATTGGCAATCGCTACATCAGATTCGTCGCTCTCCCTGTCTCCTCCCGGATGGAGTAGAACCCCGCAACCTGCTCATGGATCTCCCCCTCCGGCCCCGCAATGAGATCGATCCGCCCCAGGCGGACCCCGCTGTGACCCGCCTGGGTGATCCAGGTCACTCCGCCCCCGGGGTTGTTCACTGCAACCGGGTCCTCAAGAAAGGTATGTGTATGTCCGCCAATGATAAGATCGATCCCCTCCACATGGGATGCGAGCTTCAGGTCATCGATCCGCCCGTCGGAATAGTGATGTCCAAGATGGCTCAGGCAGATGATATAGTCACAACGGTATCTCTGACGAAGATGCTGCACCATTCTCTCCGCCCACTCTGAAGGATCTCCGTAGAGGACCCCATCGTACTTTTCAAGCTGAAGATGATCCGAAAGTCGCAGGCCCAGTCCGAAGATACCGATCCGGATCCCGCCCACGATCCGGATCACCGACTGCCGGATCACCCCCTCCAGCGGGGTCCCCTTCACACGGTAATTGGCGCACAGCAGGGGAAAGCGGGCGCCGGCAGCCGCCCGGGCAAGACCTTCAGGGCCTTCGATAAACTCGTTTTCCCCGATTCCCATCGCATCGTATCCCATATCGGACATCAGCTTCAGAAGACGCTCACCACCAAGAAGACGGAACCATGGCGCATCATGAAAAAGATCGCCGGCATCCAGCAGAAGACAATGGGGAGTGTGTCGCCGGATCTGCCGGACAAGTTCCGCCCGCTGCGCCACTCCTCCGAGACCGGCATGCTCCACCGCATGTTCCGGAAACGGGTCGATGCGCGCGTGGGTGTCGTTGGTATAAAGAATGGTTATACGAGAAGCGGATGCCCCGTCACTCCGCAGGTTTGCCGGATGCTCTGAAAAAGAGTGGTCTGCCCCGGATTCCGCAAATGCATGCCGGCCTGTCACTACCGGCTCTTCGGGATGACGGAGAGCGGCTCCCGCAGTTGCAGGTTGCAGCAATCCGGAAGCCCTGGCCATCATCCCTCCTGAAAGAAGAAGCCAGCTTTTGAGCAGGAATTGGGTTCGGTTCATGGGGTTGCCGATGTGCGTATTCGCAGATCAAGGTAGGGAGTGACATGACCTCTGCTGGCCAGAGACCGGACCAGCAGATCCCTGACCGATACGTGAAATTCCGTAATGGAGTTTGGTTCCAACGAGAGAAATTGACCGGATTCCACTGCCCCGCTCACCGTAGCCAGAAGATAGGTCTCTTCATGCGAGGGAGTTCCGGTATGCAGGAGAACTCCTGTCGCCTTGCCCTCCTGCAGTGTCATTCTAAGGCCGCTTACCGGCATTCCCCCTCTGGCGGCGATCTCATCTGCAAGCTGGAAAACATCCTCCCCGGTCAGCTCCAGGACCACAAGCCGCTCATTCTCGGGATAGAGCTCATAGAGATCTCCCAGGCGGATGGTACCCTCCGGTAGTGTGGTCCGGATCCGGCCATGGGGAATGACCGAAAAATGGACAAGACGCTCCATCTCAAGTGAAGCACGGTTCCGGAGAAGATCGGCCACCAGATTGCCCAGAGGGCTCTCCGGCCGGCCGTATGCAAAGTCCGCTTCCGCCACCGCCACCGGCCTGTCCATTGCACGATCGTAGAGCGTACGCCAGGGACGAAGCTGCTGCTCGATCGGACCTTCCGGTTCCGCACTCCCCTCTATGGTGTAGAAAAGCTGATCGGGCAGAGGGGGCTCTTCTTCGGCGACCAGCTGAGGTGACCGGCAGGAGGTGAAAAGCACCAATATCAGGAAGGAGAGTACCCCTCCGGACCTGAAAATCTGCACCACTACCGGCGTTCCCTCATCATTCTCATCATCAGATCCGCAAAACCGATTTGTGATGTGCCTTCCGGAATCTCCAGTTTCTTCCGCTCGACACGACCGGCACGGACCGAAACGGCCTCTGCAAGAGCGGTCTGCCTCCCCCCCTGATAATATTCAATGCGAAGAGGAAAACTGTTGCGGTTCATGAAGAGCTGAACCGGCAGATTGGTCGGAGCCAGACCGGCAAGCGTGCTGTGCCACATCTCCTGAAGAATGCCCCAGTTTATCTTGATCTCGCTGGTGAGCCAGACAGAGATGTAATTCCCCGGCTCCTCCTCATGGACCCGGACCTCCTCCACATCGTAGTCCCGGATCCGGTCGGTCCGGCCGGTCACCTCAATCCGTCGGCCAGGCACCGCATTACCTGAACCCTGCAGATAACCGGCCAGGCGGCTGAAATTCTCCACCTCTCCTTTGGCGATCTTCAATGCAACCGGATCGTCTGCAGAAAAGATGACAAAGTCATTCAGATCGTTCCGTACCAGAAATCCATCGGTATTCATGCCGGAAAAAGGGCGGTAAGTCTCCGCACTCTCCAGGAACAGCCGGTCGGGAGTGGCATAGACACTGACGGAACGCTGTCCCGCGCCTACCCTTCCGGGCTCCCAGGAGCGAAACTCAATGACTCCCTCGAACTGGGCGGCGGCTTCTCCGTGAAAAAAGATCCAGGGCAGCACCCAAATGAACAGAAATATGGTGCGGATCATCATCCTGTCAACTCCACTCGATTCTCTTCCTTCTCCGTGCCTTCACCCGGAAAACCGGGATCGACCGTCACTTTGCGAATCCAGGCACCGGCCACCACATCGTCCCCTTCATAACAGACCACCGCCTGTCCCGGGGCGATCGCCTCCCGCCCTTCGGGAAAATGGACCTCGATCTGATCCTCTCCCAGCGGTCGGACCGATCCCGGAGCACCCTCGTCATTGTAGCGGATTTTCCCGGTGATCTCCAGTCCTTCTTCCGGAATATGATCATATTTGACCATGTTGACCTCCCCGGCCGTAAGGGTTGTCTTGATCAGGTCCTCTTTCTCACCCACCGTGATCAGGTTCCGTTCCGCATCGATATGGGTTACATAGACCGGCTTGCCAAGGGGAAGCTGGAGTCCCCGACGCTGGCCAATCGTGTAGTAGGGGTACCCTTTATGTTCACCCAGAACATTCCCCTCCCGGTCCACAAACTTTCCTCCCTGGACACGCTCTTCCAGCCCTTCCACCCGCTCATTGAGAAAGCGGTGATAATCATTGTCGGGGATGAAGCAGATTTCGTAGGAGTCGGGCTTGTCCGCCACATTGAGCAGACCGAAATCCTGGGCAAACTGTCGGATTTCTGATTTCCGGTATTGACCCAACGGGAAGATGGTCCGTGCCAGATGCTCCTGGCTCACCCCCCAGAGTGCATAGGACTGATCCTTGTTGTGATCCTCCCCTTTGGAGATGACAAATCGGCCATCCAGCTCCCGGACCCGTGCATAGTGTCCCGTCGCGATGAAGTCGCACCCCAGGTCATCGGCACGCCGGAGCAGAGCGGCCCATTTGATATGGGTATTGCAGAGCACACAGGGATTGGGCGTTCTTCCGTGAGTATAGTCCTCGACAAATCGATCGATCACCCAGTCGCCGAATTCATCCCGGATGTCCACGATGAAATGCTTGAACCCGTGCCGGACGGCGATCTGGCGGGCGTCGTTCATCGACTCCAGTGTACAGCAGCCGGTCTCCTTCCCCGTACCTCCTCCACTGCGTTGGTAATCCCAGGTTTTCATCGTAATGCCGATTACCTCATAGCCCTGCTCCCTTAGCATTACGGCCGATACGGAAGAGTCGACCCCGCCGCTCATGGCGACCAGGACACGTCCTTTTCTACTCATAGGTCACGAAATAAACAGAAAATAAACAGGTGGATAGAAATTGAAAGATACCGGTTTCAGACTCCAATTGGAATGAATAACGCGTTTCAGCACCAGATCGTCTGCTCTATGTACTGGAGGATCCAGGGTTTGCAGAACGGTCACATCTTGTTGATGGTCACATATAAAGGTAGGGCTTCCAGGGCTCCTGGACTCCGCCGGCCAGATCCCGGAAAAAAGTGACGTGAACCGGCCGGTAAGGCTTGCTCAGAAGCTTCATTCCCGCCTCTTCAGGAGTCCGGTTTCCTTTGCGGACATTGCACCGGGTGCAGGCGGTCGCCAGATTCTCCCAGCTGTCTCTTCCACCCCTGCTCTTTGGGATCACATGGTCAAGGGTGAGATCGCGGGTGGATCGGCAGTACTGACATCGGAAACCATCCCGTTTCATGACATTTTTCCGGGTCAGAACGATCCTTGAGTAGGGCAGACGGATGTAGCGGCGCAGCCGGATCACGGATGGGTA
Source organism: uncultured Balneolaceae bacterium (assembly GCA_964440655.1). Lineage (GTDB taxonomy): Bacteria > Bacteroidota > Rhodothermia > Balneolales > Balneolaceae > CAYTTA01. The sequence goes on along the minus strand of CAYTTA010000023.1, from coordinate 15,526 downwards.
GAGGTGAGAGCGGTCAACGGAGCGGAGCTTCCGGGTGGGATCATCATGCAGCAGTTCGGCCTTCTCCAGAAAAAGGAGTTTAACCGATCGTTGAACAGAACAGATGCTCAACGGCTGGTAGTCCTGGTTCAGTACCAGTACATAACGATCCATCTCGTCGCGGTTTAATAAAACACCCAAAAATGTTTTATTCCGATAAAAATAGCAACCGGAACCTGTTCAGAAGATCAGATTCCGGTTGCCGGGAATCGTTCGGTATTCTCTGTCTGGCGCCCCGGTTCCACCATTGAAGGCAGCCGGACCGGTTGCAAGGTGCCGGATCTCCGGCGTCAGACCAGCTGGGCTTCCAGCTTGGATTTGATGTGGTTTTTGGGAACCGCACCGATAATCTGGTCCACCACCTCACCATCCTTGAAGATCAGAAGGGAGGGGATGCTCCGGATTCCATATTTCATGGAGACCGCCGGGTTGAAGTCCACATTCACCTTGCCAATCTTGGCCTTGCCTTCAAATTCTGCAGCCAGCTCTTCTACTGCCGGAGCAATCATGCGGCAGGGTCCGCACCACTCTGCCCAGAAGTCCACCAGCACCGGAGTGCTGGAATTTTCAACTTCCTCTGTGAAGTTGCTGTCGGTCAGTTCAATCGGTTTTGCCATGATGTCTCTGTTTGGGTTCTGAAAAATCAGTGAAGTTAAACTCTTCCTCTTATTTTCGATACGCGCTTTGCTTCCGAATATCCTTCATTTTCCGACTCTCTGCTTCCGGCACTTGTATTACTTTTCGTTGTCGTAAACCGGCAGAATCGTACTACTTAATGTACGTCCTATCCGTTCGTTTAGCCTATCAATATTTCCTATGCACCTGATTGCCGGCAGTAATGTAATGGTCCCGGACCGAGGCTGAGTGCCTCTATGATCTCCGTTCATGCTGCAGCCTCACCAGCCCCACCGCCTCCTCGCCGATCAGGTTGCGCAGGCTCCCTATAAGCTCATTGCTCGGATCGACCACAAATTTCCTCACATTCATCGGAATGGGGCCCCTGGCGTGACTGCTGTGCACGACGAGCCGGACCGGAGTGCTCCCCTTGTGAAGGGTGAAGAGGGTCGCCAGTTTGTGGAGGTCATCCTTCGAAAGGAGATCGGTTTCAAGGCTCAGATTGAGCTGCAGCTGTTCCTGAAATTTCTCCCTGAGATTCTCCACCCGTTCAAGCGACTGAAGGATGATCTTGGGCTGGGCATCCCTCTTGTCCACGGTCCCCTCCATCAGTACGATCGTGTCGGGCTGAATCAGGCCGCTGTGCCGGTCAAAAACCTCACTGAAGGCGATCGCCTCGACCGAACCCTGCAGATCCTCGGCCAGCAGGAATGCGAAGGGCCTCCCCTTCCGGTCGGTCAGACGGCGAACCGAAGTGATAATGGCGATCGCACGCACCGTGGTGCGGTCTGCCAGCCCCTCGAGTGTCTCCGGACTCAGGTCATGCGAGGCGAACAGACGGATATCCTCGCGGCATTTGTCCAACGGATGCCCGCTCAGGTAGAACCCGATTAGTTCCCGCTCATTGTTCAGTTTCAAAATGTTGGACCAGGGATCACACTCCCGTAGCTTCGGCTCATCCACCCCGCTCTGCCGGGGCGCCATGTCAAAAAGGTTGGCCTGATTGAGCCGGATCTCCTCCTGTTTTCGGGAGGCGTAACTGAGAATATCTTCAATACTGGCCAGCAGCTGCGCCCGGTTGGGGTGGAGCTCGTCAAACGCACCTGCCTTGATAAGATTCTCGATCGTACGACGGTTGCAGACGCGCGTATCCACCCGTGCGGCAAAATCGAATATGGAGGTGAACTCCCCGCCCTCTCTCCGCGCTTCCACGATCCTGTCAATGGCGGAGGCTCCCACCCCCTTGATCGCCGACATTCCGTACTGGATCCGCCTGTTCCGGACCGTGAACCTTCCCTCTGCGGAGTTGATTCCGGGCGGATCGACGGGAATCCCCATTCTGCGGCACTCCTCAATGAAGTAGGAGATCTTCTTGATGTCGTTCATGTTGTGCGAGAGCACCGCCGCCATGAACTCCTCGGTGTAGTTCGCCTTGAAATACATCGTCTGGTAGGCGACGATGGAGTAGGCGGCCGAGTGGGACTTGTTGAAACCGTACCCGGCAAAGAGGGCCATCTTGCCGAACACATCGCGTGCCGTCTTTTCGTCATATCCGAGAGCGATCGCCCTCTTCATGAACTTCTCCTCCTCCGGCGGGAGGAGTTCCGGCTTCTTCTTGCCCATGATGCGCCGGAGAACATCCGCCTCACCGAGTGAGTAGCCCCCCATCTTCTGGGCCACCATCATGATCTGCTCCTGGTAGATCATGATCCCGTAGGTCGGTTCCAGAATGCCACGAAGATCCTCGTGCGGATAGGAGACCGACTCCTCGCCATGCTTGCGCCGGATGTAGTCGGGGATGAACTGCATCGGCCCGGGTCGGTAGAGGGCGTTCATGGCGATCAGATCGTCGATGTTGGTCGGCTTGAGCTGCCGCAGGTACTTGCGCATCCCTTCCGACTCAAACTGGAACGTACCGATCGTTGCCCCCTGCTGGTAGAGTTCAAACGTTTTGGCATCATCCAGAGGAATGCTGTCCAGATCGATCTCCACTCCATGATTCTCCCGGACCAGTTCGATGGCGGTCTTGAGGATGGAGAGGGTCTTCAGACCCAGGAAGTCCATTTTGAGCATCCCCGCATCCTCAATGACCCGCCCGTCATACTGGGTCACGTAGAGGTCGGCATCCTTCGCCGTACAAATCGGTATATAACGGGTAAGCCGATCCGGTGCGATGATCACCCCCGCAGCGTGGATGCCGGTATTGCGGACCGCCCCCTCGAGCGTCTCTGCCATCTGCAGGACCTGCCCCTCCAGATCATCCCGCTGCCGGATCTCTCTCAACTCCCGTACCCCCTGGAAAGCCTCCTTCAGAGAGATCCCGATAGTCTCGGGCACCAGCTTGGCGATCCGGTCCGCATCAGAGAGCGGCAGATCGAGCACCCGTGCAACGTCCCGGACCGAAGAGCGGGCGGCAAGGGTGCCGAAGGTGATGATGTGGGCCACCTGGTCCCGTCCATACTTCTGCACCACATAATCGATCACCTTCTGACGGCCGTCATCATCAAAATCGATATCGATATCGGGCATGGAGACCCGTTCGGGATTGAGGAACCGCTCAAAGAGCAGATCGTACTTGAGCGGGTCGATGTTGGTGATCCCGATGTTGTAGGCAACCACAGATCCGGCCGCTGATCCCCGGCCGGGTCCGACGAAGACCCCCAGGTCCCGTGCCGCCGCGATGAAATCCTGGACGATGAGGAAGTAACCGGCAAACCCCATCTCCTTGATGATCCGCAGCTCATGGTCGATCCGTTCGGAGATCTCTTCCGTGATCTCCCCGTACCGCCTCTCCGCACCTTTGTAGGCAAGATGCCTCAGATAGTCATCCTCATTATCAAAACCCTCCGGAAGATCGAAATGGGGCAGGATCACCTCCCGCCGGAGGTCAATCTCCTCCACCTTCTCCACGATCTTCTGCGTGTTGGCAAGCGCTTCGGGCAGGTCGGCAAAAAGAACAGCCATCTCCTGCCGGGTCTTGAAAAAGTACTCATCGTTGGGAAAGCCGAAACGTGTACCCCGTCCGCGCCCGATCGGCGTGCTGATCAGTTCTCCGTTGTCGATGCAGAGCAGAGCGTCATGCGCCCGTGCATCCTTCCTGTCCAGGTACCAGACATCGTTGGAAGCGATCACATCCACCCCGTATTTCCGGGCAAAAGAGAGCAGCACCTCGTTGACCCGCTCCTCCTCTTCCAGACCGTGCCGCATCAGCTCCACATAAAAATCCTCTCCGAAGAGTTCATGCCACCAGCGGAACGCCTCCTCGGCCACCTCCTCCCCCCGGTTGAGAATCAGGTCGGGAATCTCGCCGGAAAGCCCTCCGGTCGTGGTCATCAGCCCCTCTCTGTATCGGGCAACCAGCTCCCGGTCAATACGCGGAAATTTGTAGTAGTATCCCTCTGTGAAACCGAGCGAGCAGAGCTCGGAGAGGTTCTGATACCCCTGACGGTTCTTCACCAGAAAAACCTGACGATACCGCTTGTCCCGGTTGTCCCGGGTGAACCGTTTCTGAAACCGGTCCTCCACAAAATAGCATTCACACCCGATGATCGGCTTGATCCCCTGCTGGAGCGCCTCCTTGACAAACTGGAAGATCCCATACATGTTGCCCAGATCGGTCAGGGCAAGGGCATTCATCCCGTCCTCGCGCGCCTTGCTCACCAGTTCCCGGACTCCGGCCGTTCCCTGCAGTACGGAAAAACTCGAGTGGGTGTGCAGGTGTACGAAAGGAAGGTCGGTGTGGACGATCTCTCCGGATCCTGTCGGAGCAGCCCCCGCCTCTGCCGGGTCTGCAGCTGGTTCTGCGGATGGAGCAGGAACCTCCTGCCGTAGCCCGGCGGCGGCAGAAACTCCCACACCCGGTACCGGAGCTCCCGCATCCTCCTGGATCTTCCGCCGCTCCTCCTGCTCCTTCAGTCGCAGGACCCCACCCATATAGTGATCCGGATCGATATAGGAAGCGGCCGGCTGATCCAGTCCACTCTGCTCGGGCGGGAACCGGAGCTGAATCACCCCGATCCGGACAAGCTCCAGGAAACAGCGGACGGTCGCATCGACATCGGCCGCCGCATTGTGCGCCTCGTCAAAGCCGACATCAAAGAGCTTGTTGTGGAGCTCCGTCAAGGTGGGCCACTTGTAGCGTCCCCTTCCTCCGGGGATCTTGCACCACTCTGTGGCGTCATCCTTCGTGTCCAGATGGATCTTGTCGGCAAGCGGATTCTCGCGGCCCATCCGGAGATATTCCGACCCCATGATGCTCAGGTCGAAATTCACATTGTGTCCGATGATAAAAACCGCTCTCTGCAGATCCCGGTCAAATGCATCGAGCGCCTCGGTCAGGGGGATTCCTTCCCGCATCGCCCGCTCTGTGGAGATCCCGTGGATCTTCTCCGCATTGAACGGGATGGTGAATCCGTCGGGGCGGATAATATGGTCGCCTGAAGAGAGGAGCTTCCCTGTATGATCCAGGAGCTGCCAGGCGATCTGAACACAACGGGGCCAGTTATCAAAATCGGTAAGCGGAGCGGAGAAATCCTGAGGAAGGCCTGTCGTTTCTGTATCGAAAATCAGGTACATGCTTCGTCCGTGACTTGGTTCATTCCGTGCTGCAGAGTGGCCGGCCGGGTCGGAATATAGCAGATGTTGCCGATTAAGACCGACAGCAGGACACTACCTTTTTATCTCGAAACCCTCCAACGGCCCGGAGTCGGGCAGGCGGTCCACTTCAATCTCCTCCACCCTGGAAGCCGGCGGACCTTTCCGGAGCCGCTCCATCAGGGTCTCCACCCGCCCGGGCTCCCCCTGGACGACCGCTTCCACGCTTCCGTCTTCCCGGTTCCGCACCCAGCCGGTCACGCCCAGCCGGGATGCCTGTCGAAGGGTGTAGAGACGGTACCCCACCCCCTGAACACGACCGCGGATCCGCAGGTGTCTGGTATCGGTATTCATCCTTTTTTTCTTACATTGATCTTTCCGGAACCCGATCCGGCCATCCTGATCGGGCCAGAAATCGGAGGGAGGTCCGGACGTGCCGGGGCTCTGGCTAAGGTAATTGATCCCGATGACACTTACACAGCTCTCCTACATTGTAGCGGTCGACAAGTATCGACATTTTGCCACGGCTGCCGAGAAGATCTACGTCACCCAGCCCACCCTGAGCATGCAGATCCACAAGCTGGAGGAGACGCTGGGGGTCAAGATCTTCGACCGCTCCCGCACGCCGGTGGTTCCGACCGAGATCGGAAAGCGGATCATTTCCGAAGCGAAGCAGATTTTGCGACAGGCCCGCCATATCGAGGACCTGGCCCGGCTCGGGGAGGATCAGATGAAAGGAACGTTCCGGATCGGAGTGATTCCGACGGTCGCTCCCTACCTTATCCCCCTCTTCCTCCATCCATTTGTGGAGGCATGGCCCGATGTGGAGCTGATCTTCGAGGAGATGCTCACCCCCGAAGTGCTCGATGGCGTCCTGGACGACACACTGGATGCAGGGATCATCGCCACCCCGCCCGAGTCCGGTCAGATCCACTCCGAGGAACTCTTCAAGGAGCCTTTCGTGGGATTTCTCTCGGCAGGTCATCCTCTTGTCGAAAGAGACCGGCTCTCCGTGGAGGATCTGGCCGATCAGGGGATCTGGCTTCTAACCGAAGGACACTGTTTTCATGATCAGACGCGGAAACTTTGCAAGCAGATCGACCGGGAGGGCTCCCGCCCCATCCGGTTTGAGAGCGGCAATCTCGAGACCCTGAAACGTCTGGTGGAAAAAGGGTTCGGCATGACGCTCATGCCATGGCTTGCCGTGAACGGATTCGACCCGGGCTGCTCCACAGGGGTGATCAAACAGTTCATGCCTCCGGTGCCCAGCCGCTGCATCAGGCTGGTCTACGGCCGTCAGTTCCTGAAGCAGAATATCATCCGGGCTCTGGCTGAAGAGATCCGCCGGCAGATCCCCGATCCTCTGAAGCGGGATGAAGAGTACATGATTGTAGACGGCTGAGGCAGACGGCTCAGGCTGACGGCGACCACGTCTCCCCGGAGCTAAGCCAGGACGGCACTTTGACATTTACATACTAACCGATCAAACTCGTTGACTCAATGAAACATCTCAAGTTCGGAACCGATGGCTGGAGAGCCATCATCGCCAAGGATTTCACATTCAGAAACCTGGAGATCGTCGCTCAGGCCACAGCCCGCTGGATCCGGGACGGGGGGGTGACTGAGAACGGAATCGTGCTGGGTTACGACGCCCGGTTCATGGGGGTGGAGTTCACGCGACACGCCGCCACCGTATTCGCCGCCATGGGGCTGCCCGTCCGGGTTAGTGAAACCGTTGTTCCGACACCGGCTGTCAGCTGGGCGGCGCGGGAATACGATGCCGTCGGGGTGGCGATCACTGCCAGCCACAACCCTCCCGAATACAACGGCTTCAAGATCAAGGCGCCCTACGGAGGACCCGCCTCGCCCGAGCAGGTTGCCGAGGTGGAGAGCCGCTACGGAGAATTTGACGAAAACCTCGCTCTGAAAAGCTACGAAGAGTATAAAAAGATCGGAATGATCCGGGAGATCCCGCTTCGCGAAAACTACCTGGATCTGCTTCGGCAGAGCCTGGACCTTGAGTCGATCCGCCAAAGCGGAATCCGTATTGCTCATGATCCGATGTACGGTGCCTCCCGGGGGCTGATCCGGGAGCTGCTCGGGGATCAGGTGGTGGAGATTCACGGGGAGTTCAACCCCTCCTTCGGCGGGACACCGCCCGAGCCGATCGAGAAGAACCTCTCCGCGCTGGCTGAACGGGTCCGCATCGACGGATGCGCTGTGGGACTGGCCAACGACGGGGATGCCGACCGGATCGGGATGTACGACGAGACCGGCACCTTCGTCAATTCCCATCAGATACTCAGCCTTTTGGCCAAATATCTGAGCCAGGAGAAGAAGATGACCGGCACCATTGTCAAAACCTTCTCCACCACCAACATGCTCGACCGGCAGGCAGAGAAGTATGGAGTGCCGCTGGAGGTTACACCGATCGGATTCAAATATGTGGCCGAGCACATTCTCCACGGGGATGTGCTGGTGGGTGGCGAGGAGTCCGGCGGAATCGCCGTGAAAGGCCACATCCCCGAACGGGACGGGGTCTATATCGGACTGCTGATCACCGAGATGATGGTCAAGGCGGGAAAGAAACTCGGTGAACTGGTCCGGGAGCTGTTCGACGAATTCGGTCATCACGCAACCTGGCGCAATGACCTGCATACGGAGAACCAGAAGAAAGAGGCGATGATGCGCTACTGCCAGGAAAAGAGACTGACCGAAATTTCCGGCAGAAAAGTGGTTGAGCACCTCTTTACCGATGGTGTAAAACACCTTCTTGAGGATGGATCCTGGCTTCTGGTGCGACCTTCCGGAACCGAGCCGGTATTGAGAATCTACTCGGAGGCGGAGAGCACCGAAGAGGCCGCCCGCCTCGTTCAGGAGGTGAGTGCCCTGGTTGACAGCCCGGTCATTCTGGAATCCTGACCAGCCAGAAATCACCCGCGCCGGAAAACAGGGGAGTCGTCCGGCGCGCTGAACGCCGGAACGAATCGATTGTCCGGCTCCAGAGGTGATTACCTGGCACAAAACCGATAAACCGGAATGATCGAATCCGCCCCACATGACCATGAATCATAAAAGAAAACTCTCCGGAGAAGCATGGCTGACCATCCTGTGCGGTGCCGCCCTGGCACTAGGGTACGTCGGAGAGAAAAGCGGGGTGCTTTCATCGGAAGCGGCCGCTTTCTTCTACCTGATCGCTTATCTGACCGGCGGGTATGAGGGATTGACGGCCACCTTGGCGGATCTCAGAAAGGGCCAACTCAACATCGACTTTCTGATGATATCGGCCGCAACCGGAGCCGCCGTGATCGGCCTCTGGCTGGAAGGGGCAATCCTGCTCTTCCTCTTCTCCCTGAGCGAGACGCTGGAGAGCATGGCGCTCGGGAAAAGCCGCAGGGCGATCCACTCGCTGATGAAACTGCGCCCGGGACAGGGACTGGTCCGCCGGCCGGACGGAACGGAAGTGATGATGCCGGTCGAGGAGATCCAGGTGGACCAGATCGTGATTGTCAAACCGGGGGAACATATCCCGGTAGATGGAGTGGTGACCAGCGGCCAGACCCATGTGGATCAGTCTCCGATTACCGGAGAGAGCATTCCGGTTCCCAAACAGACAGGGGATCCGGTCTTTGCCGCCACGCTGAACCAGTACGGGGTGATCCAGGTTCGGGTCACCAAGCCGGCACGCGACACCACCCTCTCCAAAATCATTGAGCTGGTCGAACAGGCGCAACAAAATCAGGCAGCAACACAGCGGTTCCTCGACCGGTTTGAGCCGGTTTACGCCGTCACGGTTGTGGCGGCTGTCCTGCTCCTGATCCTGATCCCCTGGCTTCTTCTTGGTCAGGAGTTCCATCCGGTCTTCTACCGCGCCATGACGGTGCTGGTGGTCGCCTCCCCCTGCGCGCTCATCATCAGCACGCCTGCCTCCATCATCTCTGCCATCGCCAATGCGGCACGCAACGGAATCCTCTTCAAAGGGGGTGTCCATCTGGAGCAGACGGCACGGATCGACACCTTTGCCTTCGACAAGACCGGCACCCTGACCCGGGGAGAGCCGGTAGTCACCGATCTGCTCGCGGTAACGGAAGGTGTGGCTGCTGAAGACCGGAACGGATCGGAATCGGCGGAGGAGTATCTGCTTGCCCTCGCCGCCGGTTGCGAACTTCACTCCGAACACCACCTTGCCAAGGCGATCCTCACCCTGGCCGCCGAGAGGGGAGTCGATCCGCTACCGGTAGAGCAGGTGCAGACCGTGCCGGGCAAGGGGGTCCATGCTGTTAAGGAGGGCTCCAGGGTGTCGGTCGGCAACCACGCACTGTTCCATGAGCTCCTCCCCTCCTGGCCCGACAATATTCTTCAGGAGGCCGACCGTCTCCGCAGTGAGGGGAAGACGGTCATTTTTGTTGTTTCGGAAGGAGAGCCCGAAGGGGTGATCGCCCTCTCCGACCGGCTTCGTCCGGAAGCAAAGCAGACGCTTCTCAATCTCCGCAAGGAGGGGATCGGAACCATTGCCATGCTGACCGGGGACAACCGGGGTGTCGCCGGGGCGATCGCCCGCGATCTGGAGATCGATCAGGTGCATGCCGAACTGCTTCCCGACGAAAAGGTGACGGTCATCGAGAACCTGAAAAAGCAGGGGTTCGTCGCAATGGTGGGTGACGGGATCAACGATGCACCCGCACTGGCCGTCAGCCACCTCGGTATCGCCATGGGAGCAGCCGGCACCGATGTCGCCCTGGAAACGGCCGACGTGGTTCTGATGGGAGACGACCTGAGCAAGATCCCCTACCTCCTCCGGCTCTCCCGAAAAGCCCGGCGGGTGGTATGGCAGAACATCACCATCAGTCTGTCGGTGATCCTTTTGCTCCTTGCAGGAGTTTTTCTCATCGATCTGCCGCTAACGGCCGGGGTGATCGGGCATGAGGGGAGCACTCTCGTTGTGGTATTGAACGGTCTGCGGCTCCTGCGAACCGGGTCCATCGTGAAACCGGACGGGTCCTGATGGCTGAACCCGGGAAAATCAGACTTGAATGATCAGATCCGCCGAATGATCCGATTCGAAAAATCAGACTCAAATGATCAGGTCGCCAGAAACTCAGAATGTACGCGCTTCAGACCCGCAGGATGAGCATGATGAGAAAAAAAGTTCAGGATTGAAGGATTCATGAAAACAACCCGTTTCGGAACCGTTCCTCTATCTGCCGCCGGAGTCCCGCTCATGGTGGCCGCCCTCTCTCTCTTTCTCTCCCTTGCAGAACCTCATGAGGCTGTGGCACAGGGTGCCGCGGGTTCTTCGACCGCCGGGCCCCCGACCGCAACATCTCCTGCCGCCCCGCAGGAGAAACTGAAGTTCCGCGACATCCTGCAGGCACTCTCGGCAACCAACCGACTGTCGGGGGAGAGCGGACCACAGAACGTGGTCTGGATCGGTGAAAACCGCTTCTCCTATTATCAGACCAACCCCATCACGGGGGTCCGGGAGATCCGGGCATTTTCTGCCGAAACCCTGAGCGAGGAGACGCTCTTCGACCCCTCGGCTCTTACCTTTCCCGGAACGCAGCGCCCATTTGAATTCCATTCGTTCGACTGGTCGCAGGATCACCGGTACCTGCTGTTCCAGACCGATTTCGAACCGGTCTGGCGCTACTCGGGGATCGCCGACTTCTGGCTCTACTCGCTGGAGGAGCAGACCCTTCGTCCGGTAGCCGAACGCGCCTTTACCGCCGAGCTCTCCCCCGACGGAACAAAGTTGGGATTCGGCCGGGAGGGAGAGCTGTTTCTTTACGATCTGGAGAGCGACCGGGTCCGGCAGCTTACCTTCGATGCGGAGCCGGGTCTGTACAACGGTCGCTTCGGCTGGGTCTATGAAGAGGAGTTCGGAAAGGTCCAGGCATGGGAGTGGTCGCCTGACAGCCGCCACATCGCGTTCTGGCAGTCGGACGAGCGCCATGTAAAACGGTTTGTCTCGACCAATTATGAAGGGCAGTATCCCTCCTATACCGACATCCCCTATCCCAAAACAGGATCTGATAATCCATACGTGCGCATCGGTGTGATCGATCTGGAGAGCGGTGAGAAAAAGTGGCTCGATCTGGAGACAGGGGACGGTTACATTCCAAGGATCTACTGGACCTCCCGGCCGGGGATCCTTGCGGTGGTCCATCTGAACCGTCGCCAGGACCATCTGGGGCTCTGGCTCTACGATGTGGAGCGCGGGACGGGACGTCTCATCATGGAGGAACGGGCCGAAGAGGGATGGATCGACATTTCCGACTTTTTCGCCGGTGTGGACGATCTGTTCCATTTTCCTCCCGGCAAGGAGGAGTTTTTCTGGATTTCAGACAGAGACGGCTGGTCCCATCTCTACCGGTACGACTATGACGGAAAACTGCTTAACCAGGTAACCGGCGGAGAGTGGGAGGTGATCGGGGTCCATGCCATCGATCCGGACCGCGAAACAATCTGGTATGAATCCACTGAAGCCTCCCCGCTCGAGCGGCATCTCTTCTCCGTCTCGTTCGACGGATCCTACAAAATCCGCTATTCTCAGGAACCGGGCCGTCACACCTTTCAGGTCTCGCCCGACGGAGCCTGGTATCTGGATCACTACTCCAGCACCGACACCCCGCCCCGGATGACCCTCAATAGCACAAAAAACGGTGGAGAGGTGGTCCGGGTCCTTGTGGAAAACGATGCGATCCGGCATTTTACGGATCTCTATGCCTATTCGCCCGCCGAACTCTTCAAAGTTACCACCACGGATGGACGAACCCTGGATGGAATGTTGATCAAACCGGTCGATTTCGATCCCGACAGCAGCTACCCCGTCCTGCTGGATGTCTACGGGGGACCGGGCTCCCAGGGCGTTTTCAACCAGTTCGAAACCAACGGGTGGCGTCAGTACCTTGCCCAGCTCGGCTATGCCGTTGTAAACATCAACAACCGGGGCAGCGGGGGCTATGGCCGTGATTTCGAGAAATCGGTCTATGGAAGACTCGGTTGGCTCGAAGCGGAGGATTTTGCCGAAACAGCCCGATATCTGGCACGCACCTTGCCATGGGCCGACAGCACCCGCATGGCCATTCGCGGCCACAGCTACGGCGGGTACATGGCCGCGCTGACCCCCCTGCTCTATCCCGATGAGTTCAGGGTGAGCATCGCAACAGCCCCCGTCACCGACTGGCGCCTCTACGACACGATCTACACAGAACGCTACATGGGGCTGCTCCCGGAAAATGAAGAGAACTATACCCGCAGCTCCGTAATGACCCATGCCGGGAACCTGAAAGCAAGGATGCTTCTGGCCCACTCCGCAATGGATGAAAACGTCCACATCCAGAACACCATGCAGCTGGTGCGGGCGTTCACCGATGCCGGACTCGATGTGGATCTGCGGATCTATCCGCCCGGTGAACATGGAGTGGCCTACAATGCCTCCAGTTTTTTTCTACTTTACGAGACCTACATCAACTACCTGAACCGGTTTCTGCAGCCGGTTTGCGGTAGCGACTGACAGGGATCGAACGCAGGTCAACCTAACCTCACAACGTGAAAATACTCATCACCGGGGCCGGAGAAATCGGATACGATCTGAGCCAGATCCTCTCGGAAGAGCAGCACGATGTGACTGTCCTGGATATGGACCCGGAGGCGATCCAGCGGGTCTCCGAGACACTTGATGTCCTTACCGTGGAGGGAAACGCCACCTCGCCCAACATGCTCATCGCAGCCGGGGCAAGAGAGGCCGACCTGATGATTGCCGTTACCAGCATTGACGAAGTGAACATCATCGCTTCGGTCATGGCCAAGCGTCTCGGGGTTAGGAAGGTGATCGCACGCGTGCGCAACGACGAACTCTCCCGTCAGGGATCGCCCATCCACCCCTCCGAACTGGGAATCGATGTACTGATCCATCCCGAGGAGAGCGCGGCCAATGAGATCTACCACCTCATCCTGAGAGCAGCCGCGAGCGACGTCGTCTCTCTGGCGGAGGACCGGATACAGCTGATCGGCGTACGGATCGACCCCGGTCTGCCCGTCGTAGGCCGTTCCCTTGAGGAGATCACCCGGACCATCCCGGAGATCCCCTACCGGATCGTGGCCATCGGCCGCCGGGGCAGCACCATCATCCCGCGGGGACAGAACCGTCTGCAGGCGTTCGACCACATCTTTGTCCTGAGCAGGACGGAAGATATTCACGCCATCACGAGTGCGCTCGGGGTCCAGGAACAGCCGATCCGCAACATCATGATCGCGGGAGGAAGCCAGCTCGGACGGATGCTGGCGGTCAAGCTGAGCGAGGACCCCCACGCCTGGAACATCAAACTGATCGAGCCCGATGAGTCCCAGGCGATCCAGCTGGCCAATGATCTGATCAATGTGCTGGTGCTTCACGGCAACTCCACCGATCCGGACCTGCTGGCCACTGAAGGGATCCGGGAAATGGATGCCTTTGTTTCGGTAACCGAGGATGAGGAGTCCAACATCATCTCCTGTCTGATGGCCCGGCATCTGGAGGTGCGCAAGACCGTGGCACTCGTCTCCAAACCTCAATACGTCCCCCTGAGCCAGACCATCGGCATCGATTCGATTGTGAACGTGAAAGCCGCAGCGGCCGACGAGATCCACCGTCAGATCCGTCAGGGACAGATCCTCACGGTCAAGGCCTTGCGGGGAGTGAAGGCGGAAGTGATTGAAGTGGAAGCCAAAGAGAACTTCCAGCTGCTGGACCGCCCTCTTCACACCGCCAGCATACCGGACGGGATCGTGATCGGGGGGATCCTGCGGAACGGTAGTGTCGAGATCGCCACAGGCCAGAGCGTGATCCGGGAGAATGACCGTGTGATCTTCTTTGCCCTGCCGCGGGCGATTCCTAAAATCAGCGATTTCTTTCGATGATGCCCGACTCCCGGATATCTGCAACGGCCCCGTTCGACAACCGCCGGCCGGGATACCGGATCGACTTTCACATGGTGTCCGGAGTTCTGGGTGGACTGCTCTTTTTTCTGGGGATCTCGATGCTCATCCCCTTTCTGGTCGCCCTTCTCTTCCGGGAGGAGTCCTGGAGTGCCTTTCTGATCCCTTCCCTGGCAGCAATGCTGGCAGGCGGGGCGCTTTTTTGGCGATTCCGCCCCCGTCATGAACTCCGGATGAGAGAGGTCTTCATGATCGTCACCCTCTCCTGGCTGCTCGGATCGCTGACCGGTGCCATACCCTGGATCCTCTCCGGCTCCCTTGCTGCCTGGACCGACGCCATTTTTGAAACCATGAGCGGACTCTCGACAACCGGAGCCACCATCCTGGGGGGAATAAACCGGAGCGGCCATATCAACCCCGCCATTGAAGCCCTGGACCGCAGCCTGCTTCTCTGGCGCTCCCTCACCCAATGGATCGGCGGCATGGGCATGATCGTTCTGAGCCTGGCGCTCCTGCCGCTTCTCGGTGTGGGGGGCATGCAACTCTTCAAGGCGGAATACTCCGGTTCGACCGCAGACAAGATCACCCCCCGGATTCAGGAGACCGCCTTTCTGCTCTGGTCGATCTATCTGGGGCTCACCGCCCTTCTCTTCCTTCTGCTCTGGGGGCATCCCTCCATGGAGTGGTTCGATGCGCTGAACCACTCGCTCACCACCCTGGCGACGGGGGGGTTCTCCACCCGAAGCGATTCGGTTGCCGCCTTCGGCTCGCTCTATGTCGAACTGCTCATACTGCTCTTCATGATTCTGGGAGGGATGAACTTCGTGCTTCATTTCCGTCTGATGAAGGGCGACTTCGACTCCCTGCGCCGGAACCGGGAGCTGCGGTTCTATCTCTTTCTGATCCTTCTGTTCAGCGCCGGGGTCACAGCCGGCCTCTGGCTGCCCGGGGACCGGTCGTTTGGCGAAGCTCTCCGGCACGGCTCCTTTCAGGTGGTCTCGGTTCTGACCACTTCCGGTTTTGTCTCGGCGGATTACTCCCTCTGGAGCCCTTTCGCCTCCTTCCTTCTTTTCCTTCTCTTCTTTACCGGCGGATGCGCCGGATCGACCAGCGGCGGGATCAAGATGATCCGTATCCTGGTGATCCTGAAGAACATCAAACGGGAACTGAAACAGATCCTGCATCCCCAAGCGATTCTCCCCATCCGGCTGGGCACCCGGATTGTCGAGATGCCGATTCTGCGGACGATCCTCGGATTTTTCGTCACATATCTGCTGATCTTCGCGATCGGGTCGCTCCTGCTCACCATGATGGGTTACGACCTGATGACTGCCATGGGAGCGAGCATCGCCTGCCTGGG
>CAYTTA010000022.1:25863-31925 GCA_964440655.1 uncultured Balneolaceae bacterium | reverse complement strand
AAGAGGAACAAGGGGTATTCAACGAATATTCGTATTTTGCACCTCCGCGCCGCGGTGTGCGGCGGTGCATTTCGCCCCGGGAACCCCCAAGAAACCGGAATGAGAGAACACCGGGAACCCCATGCCTCGCAGGATTGGAAATCTGACCCTCTACTCGATCGATGATCTTCATGAGATACTGGGCATAAGCAAGATGACGCTTCGCGCCTATCTCAGGGAGGGAAAGCTTCGCGGCCGGAAGATGGGCGGGAAGTGGTTTGTCACGGAAGAGTCCCTCAGAAGCTATTTCGATGATCCGGAAGAGGAGTATGAGTACCGGAGAAGGAAACGGGAGAGACGGTATCGCTATATCGTGCAGGGAGTGAACGATCTGGTGAGTGAAACCGAGGAGTGTGACTCGATCGAGGAGGCGATTGAGTGCATCGGCAACCAGGCGATCATCAGTCTGTTCCAGGTCCAGGTCATCGACCGGGATACTGGTGAGACGGTGGAGCTGGTGAAAGCGCGGGAATTCCTGGAGCGATATGAAAACAGGTCAAATTAGATGATCAGAAAAGAGGATACGAAACTGGAGCGGTTTGATTTCGGGGATAATCCGGACGACCGTTTTTACTGCCTGGTGGATCTGAGAGTGAGCCCGGGCGGACTGGATCTGGAAAAAATGAGGCTTGCCGATCCGCGCAATTTCGATCAGGTACTCCGGGATATGGGGTGCCTTGCCATGCTTACCGGTGTGGAGGTCGATGAGCTTGAGAGGCGGGGAGAGCTGAAGAGTGAGGATCTGCACAACGCTCTCTGGGATCTCTGCAGGAGGGAAGGAATCATCTCCTGACCCGCCCGGGCGGCCGGATTCAGTCGAGCGGGATCGGAAAAGGGGCGTTCTGCTCCCACCACATTCTGCACTTCAGCAGAGCGCAGATTGTCTTTCCGTCGTTGATCTCTCCCGATCCGATCATCCGCAGTGCTTCTGCAAAGGGGACCCGGACTGTAATCAGGAATTCATCACTGTCGAGTGAGCGGGTGGAGTGTTCCAGATCCCAGGCCACATAGAGGTGGATGATCTCGCTGGAGTAGGCGATGAGAGGGTAGAAGTGACCGAGGTATTCGAGCCGTCCGGCACGGAGCCCCGTCTCCTCCTCTGTTTCCCGGGCAGCCGTCACCTCGGGTGATTCGCCCGGATCGATCTTGCCGGCCGGTACTTCGAGAAAAACCTGTCCGATCGCATATCGGAATTGCCGTACCATCATTACGGTCCCGTCCCTGAAGAGCGGAACCACGGCGCAGGCTCCGGGGTGACGGATCCACTCCCGGACCGATGTCCCGCCGCCCGGCAGCCGGATGGTGTCCTGATTCACATGAAGCAGCCGCCCGGTAAAGGGCTGACGGGTTTCGGTGGTCGTTTCGACCAGAAGCGGGGCATCCTGCCAGAGGTGGAGTTGCATGGGTGGGGGTTTGAGTCCGAACGGGTCCGGGTCCCGGAGTGAACCGCCCGGATAACATGAAGTAAAAAAAAGCAGTACCTTTACAAATGAATTTGTACCAATGGAACCGATGGAGAAATATATGGTGACGAAGATCGAAGGCCCCGGACTCTCTGTCAAGAGAGATCTGTTTTTGTGGTCGAATCTGCTCTCCATCTCCCGCTTTATCATCCCGATTCCCATTATCTGGCTCCATATCCGGAACGGATATCAGGTGAATGCCGTGATCACCCTGCTCATTCTTTTCGGGATTTTCTCCGATTTTCTGGACGGCTGGGTGGCAAGACGGCGGGGAGAGGTTTCCGAACTGGGCAAGATTCTGGATCCGGTATCCGACAAGACGATGACGTTTCTCATGTTCGGCTACACCGTCTGGCTCGGATGGATTCCGTTCTGGTATTTTCTGGTCGGGGTGATCCGGGATCTGCTCATACTGGCTGGATCGGCCTGGATCAAGTTCACCCGCGGGAAGGTTGCCATGGCGGTGATGACGGGGAAGATCTCGGTCAATGTGATGGCCATCTACTGGGTGTCGGTTTTCTTCTTCCCGGAGATGAAGGGGGTTCAGTCATTTCTGATGATTCTCTCTCTGGTCATGATGCTCATCTCTCTGGTACACTATTTTCACCGGTTCAATGCGATCCGCCAGGGAGCCGATTTTAATTAAGCGTCCAGGGGGGTTTTTTCAGATGCATTCTGCCGGGGAGCAGAGGAAAAGTGATTTCAACTGTGGGGTTGAGGGAACTCTCACGTCACACATTTTTTATCTGCCGATTTGAAACGATAGCATGGGTTGGAGTGAATTATGAGCTGGCTAGAAAAACTGGGTCTGAAAAAGAAGGAGACGCTTGAAAAGGGTCTCGAGAAGAGCCGGGAGGGGCTTCTGCAGAAGCTGGGCAAGGCTCTGGTTGGAAAGGATAAGGTCGATGATGCCGTTCTGGATGAACTGGAGGAGATTCTCATTTCGTCGGATGTAGGGGTGAAGACAACCGTCGAGATCATTGACCGGATTGAAGCCAGGGTCTCAAGGGACCGGTACATGAATCAGGAGGAGTTGAACCGGATTCTCAAGGAGGAGATTGTCGCTCTTCTCAGGGAGAATCGTCCCGACCGCCCGGCGGAATTCACCGCCGATTTTCCGCACAAGCCCCACGTGGTTCTGGTGGTCGGGGTGAACGGTGTGGGCAAGACCACCACCATCGGAAAACTGGCACATCTCTACTCCCGGGCCGGAAAGCAGGTGATTCTCGGGGCAGCCGACACGTTCCGGGCCGCGGCTGTCGATCAGCTCAAAATATGGAGTGAGCGGGCGGGGGTCCCGATCATCCAGCAGGGACAGAACGCCGATCCGGCGGCTGTCGCCTTCGATACGGTTTCTGCTGCAGTAGCCCGGGGCGCCGATGTGGTACTGGTGGATACGGCAGGAAGACTGCACAACAAGAAATCCCTGATGGATGAACTGGCCAAGATCCGGAGGGTGATGGGACGGGTGGTGGAGGAATCTCCCCATGAAGTGTTGCTGGTGCTGGATGCGTCGACGGGACAGAATGCCCTTCAGCAGGCCCGTGCCTTCTCGGAGGTGGTCGATGTGACCGGTCTGGTATTGACCAAGCTGGATGGCACTGCCCGGGGCGGGATTGTAATCGGCATCTCCAACGAACTGAACGTTCCGGTAAAGTATATCGGGGTGGGAGAGCAGATTGAAGACCTGCAGGTATTCGACCGGGAGGAGTTTATCGAAGCGCTCTTCGAATCCTGACCCGCGTTTGTCGCCCCGGTACTGCCTGACCGATGGTCGTGCCGGGGCAAGCTGCTTCGCTTCTGTAGCGGAGATGGCTGTTTCAATCCTGCTCCGGAGGTGCAACGGCCTGTCCCTTCCGTACACCTCCGGGTGATATTATCTCGGACGCCTGCGGGTGATCTCGATAAACTGCTGATTATCCACAACCGGACGCCGGGTGTGATTGGCAACCTGAAGGGTGGAGGCGTAGATGAGCTGCGATGTGCGCACCAGTTTCGGCAGGTCAACCCGTCCGATCTCATCGCTCGGCCGGTGATAATCCTCATGCACCCCGGTAAAAAAGAAGACGAAAGGAACCCCCAGCCGGCCCAGGTTCCAGTGGTCGCTCCGCCGGTAGAACTGGTTGGGATCGTTCAGGTTGTTGAAGGTGTAGTCCAGGTTCATGTTTACACTGCTCCGGTTGGCCTCATGAACCAGGCTGTCCAGCTCGCTTGAGATGATCTCCCCTCCAATGATGTAGATGTAGTCCGTATCCCCCTCCGCCTCTCTCGCCGTGGTGCTGCGACCCACCATATCTGCATTGTAGTTGGCAACGGTCTTCTCGATCGGGATGATCGGGTGATCGGAGTAGTACCGCGACCCGAGCAGCCCCTCCTCTTCGGCAGACACATGGAGGAAGAGGATGCTGCGCCGCGGACGGATGCCCTCGAGAGCCGCATCATGCAGGGCCTGGGCCACTGCCATGAGCGCCACCGTCCCGCTTCCGTTGTCGTCGGCTCCATTGTTGATAAAATCTCCGGTACGGTCGGGAGCCGTAAGTCCGATGTGGTCGTAATGGGCGGTCAGAACCACCACCTCCTCCTTCAGGACCGGATCGCTTCCCTCAAGCAGGGCAACCACATTTTCGGTATTGACCGTGGTCGGACCTTCATAGGGAAGGTATTCCAGGTGATAGGGCAGTTCGTAAGGAGTGAATTTCCGGATGTTGCGGGCCAGCTCCAGGCGGTAGCCGGGCAGCTCCTCCGGGCTATTCAGCCCCAGCAGCTCTGCTGCGAGAACCGGACTGATCCGGACATACCCTTTCGGGTAGCGCATCGGGGCGCTCCGGTCTCCCAGGTAGGCCAGACGCAGATTCTGTGGAATCCCCAGAAGCCAGGAGTCGAGTCGCTGCAGCCGGGCGAACTCACCGGGCGTGTCGTTGCTGATGATCAGCACCCCATTGGCGTTGTTGTCGCTCACAATTTCCGTGAACCGCTCATTGTAGGTGATGCCGGGGTCCACCAGTGTGTCTCCCTCGAAATGATAGGGGATATCCTCGAAAATCATCACCCATTTGTTCTGAAGATCTGTTCCCTCCAGGTGATGGACCCCGCGGGCCGGATCATTCACTCCGAAACCGGCAAAGACCACCTGTCCGTTAAAGGAACGGCCGCCTCCGAAGAGCTGGATGTAATCGGAGGTGTTTCCGGGGGTGGCGACAGAGAGGTTCACCAGGGTGGAGTCTCCGCCCGTCACTCTCCAGGTCTTGTAGACCAGACTGTCGGTGCGCTCGGCCAGCAGGTCAAAATGCTGGAAGTAGGTGCCGTTGTCACCTACCGGTCTGAATCCCAGGTCCCGGTAAAAATCGGAGAGATAGCGGGCGGCTATTTTCTGGCCCCGCATTCCGGTCCCCCTTCCCTGCAGTGAGTCATGGGCGATGACAGAAAGATGACCATGCAGAAACTCTTCGGTGATCACCTCCCGGAAGGGCAGCAGCTCCTCATTGTACCGGGCTGCGGGATCGTCTTCCCGGGAGAGGTACTTCGCGCAGCTTGCAGCTGCAACCGCTGTGATGAGCAGGGCAAGGAGAAGATGGTTTTTCATAGAGAGGATATGCTTGAACTGTCTTGATCGGTTCGTCTGCAGATCAGTTGGAGACCGGCGATCCGAGAATTTCGTCGACGGGTTTCAGGTCAATATAGAAATCGGTCGGATCATCCTGCAGGAAAAGATCCAGCTGCTGCTCCTTGAGCATTTCAAGAACAGCCAGGAAAGTGACGACAACGGCCATCCGGCTGTCGAGCTTTCGGCAGAGTCCTGCGAAAGAGGTGCGTCCCTGTTCCTGCAGGGTCCGCATCACGAATTCACTCTGTTCCTCGACCGTATGAGTCACTTTTTCGATCCGGTGGACGGTGTTTTTCCTCTCTACATCGGCAAGCACTTTCCGGAAAGCTGCCATCAGATCATAGAGAGTGACATTCCGGAGCGCCTCTCCGGATGCCTGTTTTTCAACCAGATCCTCCTCGAAGAAGCCGCGAGTGTACTCTTTGCGGGCATCCTCCTCGAAGAGGGACATTTTTTCGGCCATCTCCTTGTACCGCTTGTACTCCAGCAGTTTCCGGACCAGCTCGTAGCGAGGATCCTCCTCATCAAACTCCTCCTCACCGGGTTCCGATTCCCGCGGCAGCATCATCCTCGCCTTGATCGACATAAGCATGCTGGCCATCAGAATGAATTCACTGGCGACATCCAGATCGAGCTCCTCCATCAGATGCAGGTATTCCAGGAACTCACTGGTGATGCGGGAGATGGGAATGTCATAGATGTCCAGCTCATCTCGCTGGATAAAAAAGAGGAGCAGGTCGAGGGGGCCCTCGAAGTTGTTTAGCTGGACTCTGTACATAGCCGGTTTCGCCGATTTGAGAAGATCGCTAATTGAAACTGAAAATGGAAATGGCGTGTCCTGATCGACGGTTGCGGATTCACGATTGCGGCAATAAATGCAGCTGCGATCGACTCGTTCCGGGTTCAGGTCTCTGCGTTAAGTAAGTGGCCGTGGCAGCGGATCAGCGGTCGCGGCG
>CAYTTA010000022.1:23125-25763 GCA_964440655.1 uncultured Balneolaceae bacterium | reverse complement strand
GCGGATCACCGTTCCCGGCAGTTTCCGGTTCGCCCTTCCCTCCTCGATGACCGGCACTCCGTTCACAATCACATAGTCAAAGCCCTCGGCCGGCAGATGAGGTTCCTCGAAGGTTGCCCGGTCCCTGACACGGTTGGGGTCAAAGATGAGCAGGTCCGCGGCAAAACCGGTCTCGATCCGTCCTCTCGGAGTGCCGGCGCGTGCCGGATCGTCGAGCCCCAGGGTCGCTGCGGGAAGAGCGCTCATCTTCCGGACAGCCTCTTCCAGCCCAAGAAGGCCCTCCTGTCGCACATAGCGGTGGATGATGCGTGCAAAACTGCCGTAACCCCGCGGGTGGCGCATGGTGGGGCTGCCATCGGAGCTGATCATCACCATCGGATCGAGCATGAACCGCCGCATCACCTCCTCGTTCATCACAAAATAGGCAGCACTTGCCCCGCGCGGACCGATCTCATCCATCAGCACCTCCTCAAACGGTTTGCCCAGGGAGTCCGCCACTTCCGCCAGGGTCATTCCTGCCCAGGGGGCCGTTCCGAAGAGTGTCGCCTGAGGTCCGTTCCGGCTCTGGACCCTTTGGCGGAGATGCTCCGCCAGCTCTTCCCGGCGTGTCCGCAGAGCTTCATCGTAGGAGTGGGGCGGCAGGGCCCACTCAGGGAAGAGAATCCCGATACCGGTGTAGCTTGCCGTATAGGGATAGAGATCAGCGGTCACTCGGATCCCTTCCCGGCGCGCCTCCCGCAGAAGCTCCAGAATGGCATCGGCACGTTCAGACCGGCGGGCATATACGGATTTGATATGGGAGACATGCACGTGGGCACCTGAAAGGCGCCCCTGTTCGAGAAGTTCCCGCACCGACTCTTCCATCCGGTCGTCGTCCTCGCTTCTCATATGGCTCATGATCACCCCTTCTCTGGAAGCGACGGTCCGGGCCAGAGAAACCAGCTCCTCCATTCCGGCAAAGCGGCCGGGGATATACTCAAGTCCAAGAGAGAGACCGAAGGAACCGGCATCCAGTGCTGCTTCAAGGATCCGGTTCATGTTCCGGAGAACATCTTCCGGCAGGGGAGCGGAAGCCGGTGCAGCTGCAAGAGTTCGAAGGGTGCCATGGCCGGTCAGGTGAAGGATATTCGGCCCTGTACCCTGCCTGCCGACCTGTTCCATCCATCCTGCGACATCCGCCCCACCCGGGCTCGATCCGTCGAGTCCCAGCGAAATGGTGGTGACCCCCATCGAGAGAAAATTCTCGAACCGGGGAGTGCCGGAGGGATCGCCGTGTGAATGAAGATCGATGAAGCCCGGTGTCACCATTCGTCCGTTTGCATCGATCACCCTGCGCGCCGAATTCCGGAGGGAGGAGAGTTCCGGTTCTTCGGGGCTCAGGATCTGCCGGATCACCCCGTCACGGATCAGCAGCTCCGCCCTTCTGGCGGGGGCGCCGGATCCATCCAGGATCCGGCCATTCACAATGAGAAGGTCCGCCGGAGGCTGATCGGTAGAAAGGGAGACGGGGTAAGCGTGCTGTTCGTGTTCATCCTGCCCGTCGCCCTGCAGAGGAAGCAAAGGGATGAGCAGGAAGAGAAGCTGGAGCATGTTCATTTAGCAGAGATCATGATTATGCAGTCGATGGTGTCCTTCGGACCCGACCGGTTCAGGAGTTTGCAGGAACGATCCACTACATTGCAGGACCGGCTCAGAAAGTGATTCTGGTCGGATGCCGATCGGTCCATGACGCGGTTCGGAACCACAGGCCGGTACTCTTATCAGGCGGATATTACGTAATTTCAGTTATGGAAAGGGTCTTCCCGCTACCGGCCGAACTCCTTTTGAGCAACTATTTCAATCTGCAACGGTTCAAACATCATCCGTTCAACCATCATCACCCCCGTATTCTGTGGCACTTCTCCAAACCCTTCGCAGAGGTCTGATCCAACGCCGGCCATTTCCGGAGCTCTGGCTGGAGATCCTCCATGAGCGGGTGCCTCACTATCGCATACTGCCGCATCCTCTTCAGGCGGAACTGCGCCGGCATCTTCCCGTTTTTTTGTCCGAGAAGCGATTTGAGGGATGCGGAGGGTTGAAGATAACCGAAGAGATGAAGGTGGTCATCGGAGCCCTCGCCATGCTGATCTCTCTTGGTGAACCCACCGGATACTATCCCGGCCTGACAGCGATCCTGGTCTACCCGGATGACTATATCGCCCCTCTGCTTGAAGAGGATGAGGCGGGGATCATGACCGAAGGAGAGGAGTCCAGGTCCGGCGAATCCTGGGGTGCCGGCAGCATTGTTCTGTCGTGGAGAGAGATTGAAGAGGATCTGAGAGAGCCGTTCCGGGGGCGTAATCTGGTCTTTCACGAATTTGCCCATCAGATTGACGGGGAGGTTGGTGCGACGGCCGGACTGGATGAGACGGGGGGAACGCGATCGGCGGAGGAGTGGAGCCGGGCTCTTTCCCTGGAGTACCTCCGGCTGGGGGATGCGGTCGCACGTGGGAAGCAAACTCTTCTGGATCCCTACGGAGCGACACACCCGGCAGAGTTTTTCGCGGTGGTGACCGAAATGTTTTTCGACTCTCCTCTGCCTCTGAAAAAGGGGAGGCCCGCTCTCTACAAGCAGTTCCGGGACTTCTACCGTCTCGAC
>CAYTTA010000022.1:14449-23025 GCA_964440655.1 uncultured Balneolaceae bacterium | reverse complement strand
GTCTCGACCCGGCCGCATGGAGCTGCCCGTCGTGAACGACCCGTGAGAATTACATCAGGTGTTGGATAAGTCTCAGGATCTGTTTCTCGTACCCGTTCTTGATCTCCTTTTTGAACCCTTCAATGTCGGAGGTGATATACATCGAATGGACGTAGAGGGTCTTCTTGTCGTCCGATACATCAAGGCTGAGGGTTCCGGGTGTAACCGTGATGATGTTGGCCAGTAGGGTGATCTCCACATCGGTTTCCGCCGCTTCCAGCGGGATTCCCACCACTCCGGACGTGAGCTGCAGATTGGGTTTCAGAATCTCTTTCGAGACCCGGATGCTCGAAAGGACCAGCTCCTTGACAAAGAGCAGTGCCAGGTAGACGGCCCTCACCACATTGGAGGTGTAGGTCGACTCCGGGAAGATGGGCTTGCTGATAAGGAGGATCAGATAACCCAGCAGGAAGCCCAGGAAGAGGTTCCCGAGTGAGAATTCGCCGGTAATGCCGGACCAGGCAAGTGCAACGATGATGTTGATCAGAAACCGGTTCATGGACCCAGTACCGCCTGAATGTAGTTCGAAGGATTGAGAAGTTGTGATGCGGCTGCCATTGACAGTTCATAAAAAGGCTGCGCATAGAGGCCGATCAGAAGTGTAAGAGCGGCGAGAGCCACCACCGGAACGGTTAGAAGCGCCATCTCCCTCGGTGCGATGCGACCGCGCATCTCTTCAACCGCTCTCTCTCCTCCGGGGGGTGGGGACCAGAAAGCCGAAGCCCAGATCTTCCCTACACAGAAAAGGGTAATGAGGCTGGCCGTTAGAGAGACGGCGACAATAGGCCATGCTTGGGCATCCATTCCAGCATGGACCAGATTGAGCTTGGCCCAGAAACCGGAAAGAGGCGGAAACCCGGCCAGGGAGAAAGCGGGAATCAGAAAGAGGACGCCCAGCCAGGGGAAAGCGCGGTAGAGTCCGCCCATCCTCTCCATGTTGAACGACCCGGCGAGACGGTTCGCCACCCCGCTGATCAGGAAGAGATTGGTTTTGACCGCAATGTGATGCATGATGTAGAAAATGGATCCCACAATCGCCAGGGGGGTGTAGATCGCAAGCCCCATCACCATGTAGCCGATCTGACTGATGTGCAGGAAGGAGAGGGTCCGGCGGAGGTCCGACTGCACGGCGGCTCCCAGTACCCCGGCGATCATGGTCAGTCCGGCAGCCCAGAGCAGGATGGTATTGGTGTAGAGAAGGTCCTGGACGAAAATCAGGGTGAAAAAGCGGATAAGGGTATAGACCCCCACCTTGGTGAGAAGTCCCCCGAAGATGGCGGAAACGGCTGCCGGTGGCGTATGGTAGGAGGAGGGGAGCCAGAAGAAGAGCGGAAAGAGAGCCGCCTTGATGCTGAATGCCGCCAAAAAGAGCATGGAGACCGTGGTGACAGCCCCCGGGGAGTCGAACTCCGGAATCCTCACCGCCAGATCCGCCATGTTGAGGGTTCCGAAAAGCGCATAGGTCAGTGCGATGCCGATGAGCAGAAACGTGGAGGAGACGATATTGAGGATCACATACTTGAGGGCTCCACCCAGCTGGGCCTTTTCATTGCCCAGCACAAGCAGAATGAACGATGCGATCAGCATCACCTCGAACCAGACATAGAGATTGAAGATGTCACCCGTCAGAAACGTTCCGTTGACTCCCATGATCAGAACGTGGAGGAAGGGATAGTAACCGAAAACGGTCCGCTTCTCGTCGATATCGGCCAGGGAGTAGATGGCAACGATCATCCCCAGGATCGAGGAGATCATGATCATGATGGCGCTCAGGAAATCCGCGACCAATACAATTCCGAAGGGGGCGATCCATCCGCTCATCTCCGCCACGATGATCCCCTCCCGGTCGACTTCCGAGAGAAGCAGAACGGCGATCAGGCATTGAACCGCCATCCCGGTCACACCTGCCAAGCGCTGGATCCGGGTGTTCTTGCGCAACAGGATCGCCAGCGCGGCGGTGATCATGGGAAGGATGATGGGAAAAACCAGCAGGGAACTCATGGATTCTCCTCCCGTTCGGTAGGATGGGGGGGGTCTGTTTCAGGGTGCGCGGGAACCACCCCTTCTCCCATCGCCTCGCGCGGCTCTGCGATGCGGAGCTCATCGACCAGCAGAGAGCCGGTCTCCCTGTAGGTTCGGTATACGAGGGCCAGAGTGAAGGCGAGCATTCCGAAGCCGATGACGATTGCCGTCAGGATAAGGGCCTGGGGCAGGGGGTTGGCGATGCCGGGTTCCCCTGCCAGGGAGACCGGGTCGATCAGCGGCGGCCGGGCCGGGGTAAGCCGTCCGATCGCAAAAATCAGCAGGTTGGTGGCATTGGAAAGCAGCATCAGCCCGATGACGATCCGGATAAGATTCTTCCGGAGCAGCATGAAGACACTGGCCGCAAAGAGGCCTCCGACAACAAATGCCAGCAAAATCTCCATTCTATCCCTCCTTCTCCTCTTCGAGTGAATAGATGACGGTGAGGGTGAATCCCATGACTGCCAGGTAGACTCCGACATCAAACAGGATCGGCGTCCCCAGATCGATCTCCCTTCCGAAGAGCGGGAGGGTGGTCCAGAGACCGGTCATGAACGGTTTGCCTGCAAACAGGGCCGGAAGGGCGCTTCCGACTGCGAAGAGAAGGCCCAGGCCGATCATGGAATTGGGATCCACACGCAGGACCATCCGTGCGTTTTTTGGTCCGTAGACGATGATGAAGAGGATGAAGGCACCCGCTCCGATCAGCGCTCCGATAAATCCGCCTCCCGGTTCATTATGTCCCCTGAGAAAGACAAAAAAGGAGAGCAGAAGCATCAGGGCAAAGAGCAGGGAGCTGACGGTTCGAAGGATCAGACTCATTTTGTCTCCTCTTTTCTGTTCAGATTCCGTTCTCCGCCCGGCTCCTGTGATGGACCCTGCAGAGCGGTGTCAAATGCTTTTCTGCCCCCCTCCTGGCCGAGCACCAGCTTGATCAGGGAATAGATTCCCAGACCCGCCATTCCGAGAACCGTGATCTCTCCCATGGTATCAAACGCCCGGAAATCTACGAGGATCACATTCACAATGTTTCTGCCGTGTCCGAGCAGATAGCTGTTCTCCGAATAGAAATTGCTGATGAAGGGATCGAATTCGAATGAGAGTACCATCAGGACGAGAAGGGTGACGGTTCCACCGGCAGTAAGGGAGATCGCCAGATCACGGAACGTGCCGGGGCGGAGCGGCTCATGTTCAAATCCGGGAAGGTAGATCAGCACCAGCGCAAAGAGAATGACCGTCAACGTATCGACCAGAAGCTGGGTGAGGGCCAGATCCGGTGCGCTGTTCAGAAGAAAGAGCAGGGTGATGCTGAAACCGGACATCGCCAGAGATGCGATCGCTGTCAGGTTTCTCCTCGCCCGGATCGCCCCGTAGGTGGAAAGCAGAATCAGGGTCGCAAGCACCCATTCATAGTAGCGGATGTCGGACCATCCGGTCGGCCAGGAGATGGAAACCCTGTCTGCCAGCGTGAGGCCGACCGACAGGACCACCACGGAGATCATGATGCCCATATAGTAACGGAGATACCCGCTCTGCACAATTCGGGTGTGCAAGCCTGCGGCCTGTACCATCAACCGGATCATGAGATCGTATCCGCGATCGGGAGCCTGCCCGAATATCCGGTGAAAGAACCGCATGCCGACACTCTCCCGCAGGCGGTCCGAGATCAGGTAGAGTGCAACTCCGGCCAGCAGGGTGATGAGGCTCAGGAAGAGGGCGCTGTTGAATCCGTGCCAGAGCTGCAGTTCCACCGGAAAGTGAGCCCCCCCGATCGCCCCGGTTGCGGAGGAGATGAGGGAGTGATCAATAAGGGAAGGGAAAAGCCCCAGCAGAAGACCCAGTGTCCCGAGGAGCGCCGGCCCGGACCACATGGCCCAGTGAGCCTCGCCGGGCGGAAGCGGGGTCTCTTTTACACTCCCATGAAAAGGGCGGATGGCCACCAGACCTGCCGCTGAGACCACCGCAATGTTGGCCAGAACTGCGAGGGAGATCATCAATCCGGAGAGCGGCCCGGATCCGATCGTCGCTTCATAGACCTGTTCCTTGGCGATGAAACCGATCAGGGGGGCGATGCCTGCCATGGAGAGTGCGGCGAGTGCGGCGAAGAGGGCGGTAACCGGCATGGAGCTTCTCAGCCCGCCAAGGAGCGTGATGTCACGTGTGCCGGTCCTGATGTCTACCGATCCGGCGGTCATGAAGAGGGCTCCTTTGTAGAGGCTGTGTCCCAGGATGAAAAGGACGGCCGCCTGCAATGCGGGGGGGTGACCCATCCCGAGAAGCATGGTGAGGGTACCCAGGGCCATGACGGTCGACCAGGCGAGGATCTGTTTGAGATCACGGTGGCAGAGGGCAAGCCATGCTCCGGTTACCATCGTAAATGCGCCGGCCAGTGATACGATCCAGATCCAGGGATCGGTTCCACCCAGTACCGGTGAGAGGCGGGCCAGAAGGTAGATACCGGCCTTTACCATGGTTGCCGAATGAAGGTATGCACTCACAGGGGTCGGGGCTTCCATGGCATTCGGCAGCCAGAAGTGGAACGGGAACTGTGCCGATTTGGTGAACGCCCCTGCCAGGACGAGGATCAGGATTGGCAGGTACCAGGGGTGATTCCGCAACAGATCGCCTGCTGAGAGCAGTTCCGAAAGCTCCAGGGTTCCGGATGCCATCCAGATCAGGACGATTCCGGCCAGAAGTGCCAGGCCGCCGCCAAAGGTGACCAGAAGGGCCTGGGTGGCGGCTCGCCGGGCGCGCGGATCCTCGTGGTTGAAACCGATAAGAAGAAAAGAGGTGAAGCTGGTCAGTTCCCAGAAGACGAAGAGTGTGATCAGGTTGTCCGCAAGAACCAGCCCCAGCATGGAAGCCATGAAGAGGAGCAGGCTGGGCCAGAACCGTCCAATCCAGGGATTCCCTTTCAGATAGCTTCCGGCATAGAGCACGATCAGGGTGCCGATTCCGGTAATCAGAAGGGCGAAGAGGTAACTGAGACCATCCAGAAAAAAGGAGAGGTGGATGCCGTGGGCACTGAACCAGACAAGAGATGTCCGCAGTGACTCATTGGCGGCGATCTGTGGCCAGAGAGAGAGAAGCCAGATAAAGATGCCCAGCGGCAGAACGGCCAGGAGGTATCCTGTACGTTGTCCGAGAAAACGGTGCAGCAGGGGGGCGGCGATTGCCAGGACCAGTATGGAGAGTACCGCTGCGATCATGGCCCCTCACCGCTGTTGGCTGGGTCATGGATGTCGTTTCGGCAGATCCGGCTCAAGCCGGCAAGACTGAATTTCTTCAAATCCATCTCAATCATCAGGAGTTGTCCTTGTCGTAGACTTTGTTCTTGTTCAGATCATCACGCAGCTCATCGATGATGGTTCCCTCCCAGAGCTTCACACCGACATGGTAGGCGGCCCGGCCGATGACATGGGCGGCTACCGGAGCCGTAAGCCAGATGAATACAATGGTGGTGAACGCCTTGGTGTAGACGACCGTGGTGGAAAAATGAAACGCCGCACCGAGAAGGATCATGGCCGCTCCCAGGGAACCCGCCTTGGTGGCAGCGTGCATCCTCATCAGTACATCCGGAAACCGGACAATGCCGATCGATGCGATGAGCATGAAAGAGCCGCCACCCAGAAGAAGGAGTCCCGCCATGATCTCACCCATCCTGCTCTCTCCCGGCTTTTCGAACAGTAATGTATCGGGCAAAAGCGATGGTGCTCAGAAAGGCGATCAGAGCAAGGACCAGTGCGACATCCATATAGTTGGGCTGTCCGGCCGTAACCGAGTGAGTGACCATGAATCCGATGACCAGATAGGAGAGCAGATCGATGGCGATCACCCGGTCCGGCAGGCTCGGCCCCTTGATAATTCTGTAAAACGCCAGTACGAGAGCCACGCTCAGGAAGACCTGCGTCGTATTGACTGCGATTTCAAGAAAACTCATCGTTGAAGGGGTTCGGGTTTCCGGTTCAAGGGGCGGGACGGCTGTGCGGCCTCTCCTCTGCCCGGTCTCTTCAGCCTCAGGGAATCTCGTTGCGGAAAATCCTCTCCCTGCAGAACTGCAGGAGTGGTGGCACTTTCCGGACGACCGGGCTCCCCATGCCCGAAGATATGCTGCTCCAACGGGTGCTTTCGCCGTAATTCCAGACCATCTTTTGAATCAGCGGCGGTCCGGAAAGTCTGCTGATACTACCGGATAATCGGTATCGCATTATCGAAATTTACGAAACAGGAGAGAAGTTTTCATCCCGCCGGCCGGTAAATCTTCCGTTGCATGCTCTGACCGGGTCAAAGCCGGACCTGGTGGCAAGATCGATCTGTAAAAGGAGAGAATATACCGGCAGGCTTCAGGAACCAGTCCCTCCATCCGGCAGGATCATTCCATCCAGAGCGGCAGCTCTTTTGTCAAAGGTCAGGTTATTTGCCGGACACAGGAGAGAGGCTCTCCACCCTTGGGGAGATGGAGACCAGCTTTTTCCACGCCTTGATGAGCAGGTACCCGGAAGCCAGGGCGAGAAGCGTAAGCAGTGTCGCCGGAAGAGTGCGCCCGTAGATCCAGAATCCTGTAGCGAGAAGGGCTCCGTAGATGAAGAAGCAGCCGAGAACCGTGCAGAGGATACCCTGGGGCACACGCCACGCTTCATCCTCGAGTTCCGTGACCGGAATTCCCCGGTTGTCGGCGGCCCGGACGATTTTCTGCCAACCGGGACCACCCGGCCGGATCAGCCGGCAGAACCGGATCAGTGTCTCCTCGTCGGACGGCCGGGTAAGGTAGGTGACCGCAACCCATCCCACGGTGGTCAGGCCTACCCCGATCAGGAGTTCTTGCCAGTCGGGCAGATCCGGCAGGCCGGTTTGGGGATGGATCATCCGGAAATAGATTGCGATGAGAAAGGAGATGACCATACCCGCGATTTCGCTCCAGGGGTTGACCCGCCACCAGAACCATCGGAGAATGAAGATCAGCCCGGTGCCGGCCCCGATCTGGAGGATGATCTGAAAGTTGTCGAGCGCTGATTCCAGCCTTAGGGAGAACCAGCCGGCCAGAACCATCAGCAGCGCGGTGCTGATCCGCCCCACCCGTACCAGCTCCTTCTCCGAACTATCCTGCCGCAGGAAACGGCGGTAGAAGTCGTGAACCAGATAGGAGGAGCCCCAGTTGAGGTGGGTGGAGATGGTGGACATGTAGGCGGCGATGAGTCCCGCCATCACCACGCCCATCCAGCCGACCGGCAGGAACGTGAGCATGGCCGGATAGCCCATGTCATCCGCCGCGACACCGGCAGCCTGGGGGAAGGCCTGTCGGATCGATTCCACATCGGGAAAGACAATCAGGGAGCAGAGTGCCACGATGATCCAGGGCCAGGGTCGGAGAGCGTAGTGGGCGACATTGAAAAGGAAGACGGCTCCGATGGAGTGATCCTCGTTTTTGGCTGCGAACATCCGCTGGGCAACATAGCCGCCTCCACCCGGTTCGGCTCCCGGATAGTAGACACTCCACCACTGTACGGCAAAGGGGATGATCAGCAGGGGCCAGAGCTGTGAAGGATTGGAAAAATCGGGTAGCATGTTGAGGCGAGGAATGACCGCTTCGTGCGATAACAGGCCCGACAGCCCTCCCACATCGGGATGGCTGAGGGCGATCCAGGCGGCGGCGAAAGCGCCGGTCATGGCGAGAAAGAACTGGATGAAATCGGTGAAAAGAACGCCCCGAAGTCCGCCCATCATGCTGTAGATGACGGTGACAGTTCCCGCCAGAAGAATGGTCTGAAGTGGTGTGAGCCCCAACATCACGGTACCGATCTTGATGGCGGCGAGCGAGACCGTCGCCATGATCACCACGTTGAAGATCAGTCCGAGGTAGATGGCACGGAAGCCGCGGAGAAATGCCGCCGGCTTTCCGCTGTAGCGCAGTTCATAGAACTCCACATCCGTCAGGATTCCGGAACGCTTCCAGAGATTGGCGTAGATGAAGACGGTGACCAGACCGGTGACCAGGAAGGCCCACCAGGTCCAGTTGCCCGCCACCCCGTTCTGACGGACAATGTCGGTGACCAGGTTGGGGGTGTCGGTGGAAAAGGTGGTGGCGACCATCGATACGCCGAGGATCCACCAGGGCATGTTCTTGCCGGCTGCAAAGAATTCGACGGAGCTTTTACCGGCTGTTCTCGCGGCCCAGAGTCCGACAAGGAGGGAAAAAAGCAGATAGAGGATAATAATGAGCCAGTCCGTGGTGGCGAGCAGCATGGCAGAGTCGGTTTGTCCCGGAATCCGCCGGAATCCGGTGTCGATTGCAGGTTGATCCCAAAGATGGGCAGACTGTATCCTGTTTACAGTACTGCAGAGCGTGTCGGCAGGGGCGACCGCTCAGGGATTATACGATTCTCAAACGACTATGCAAATCCTCTGTTTCCGATGCTTTAGGAGCAAGTGGCACGGTGCTTTACAGCTGTCGGGGCAGGCCGCCGGGATACTTCCTGACAGCCTCCGGGCAGGCGGCTGATGGCCTCGGGGATCAC
>CAYTTA010000022.1:1265-14349 GCA_964440655.1 uncultured Balneolaceae bacterium | reverse complement strand
GGGATCACTCCGATCATTCGCCACTATGCACCGGGACGCTGCCGGATCCGACAGCGACGATCAGATTCTGACGATCTAGATTCTCAGGA
The DNA here is from genome assembly GCA_964440655.1 of uncultured Balneolaceae bacterium. Taxonomy (GTDB): domain Bacteria; phylum Bacteroidota; class Rhodothermia; order Balneolales; family Balneolaceae; genus CAYTTA01. The sequence goes on along the minus strand of CAYTTA010000022.1, from coordinate 14,260 downwards.
GTAGATCTGCACCCCCTTAACCACCCTGGAGATGGCACCGCTCCGGGAGGGGGAATCCGGATCGAGACCGAGCTGCACGCTTTTGTAATATCCCAATATCTGCGCCGGCAGCACATGAAGAGGAAGCAGGAGATCGTAAAGCAGAGAGCGCCCCGCCTCCTCCCCTTCCGTTTCCTCTTCCGGGTATCCGAGAACCAGCATCCGGTCGCATACTGCCTCTCCTTCCGGTTCCCGGGGGTAGATCCCGAGCGTTGCCAGGGCCGACCCTTCCCGTTTCAGTTCAAGGGCCAGATCTCTCTCATACCGGTAGACCTGTTCGTCCGGAGAAAAGAGACAGACCACCAGAGTCCGCCCGTTGACAACCGCCTTGGGGCCGTGGCGCAGGCCGAGAAAGGAGTTGAAAGCCCCCATCACCACCCCGTCGGAGAGCTCCTGAACCTTCAGGTGGGACTCCTCGGCCATACCGAGCAGCGGGCCGGACCCCAGAAAGACGATCCGGTCGAAATCGGAGTGAGCCAGCTCCCTGAGCATCTCCGTTCCGGACTGGAGCAGCCGTTCACCGCATCGTACCAGCCGGGCAAAAGCCTCACCGGAACCGGGATGTTCCCAGGCGAAACGGGCAAACCAGAGTGCGGCAAGAGTCATGGATGTAAAGCTTCCTGTCATGGCCAGCCCCTTGTCATCCGACTCGGGCGGAAGGACCAGCACCAGCGAATCGGGCCGGTCTTTCAGCCGGCGGGCCAGTTCTCCATCCGGGTTGCAGGTCACCACCAGGTGGCGGACATTCGCGTGGAGGGCCTCGATCCTGTCGATCGCCGCGATGCTTTCGGGACTGTTTCCGGAACGGGCAAAGGAGACCAGAAGCAGGGGGCGGCCCGGGTCAAGATCGTGGCCCGGATGGGTGACCAGCGAGGTGGTCGGGGCTGCGTGGGCCGGTTTTCCGAAATGGCGGGAAAAACTGTGCCGGACAATCTGGCCGATGAATGCCGAACTGCCTGCTCCTGTAAGCAGGATCTCCAGCTCTTTCTCTTTTTTCACTGATTCGGCAAACGGGCGAATTCGGGGATGGTCCAGAAGATAACGGTGAAGCGTTCCCCAGACAGAGGGTTGACCTGCGATCTCCCGGGCCGTATGGGAGTCGTTCGTTTTCTTTTGCATTTATTTCGAGCTATCAGATCTGTTTGAAACAAAGAAGAGAAGTAAAAAGAAGAATATACGAAAGAAATGACAAGGAAGGCCGCTGTTCCGGTTTTTCTGTTGTGAAAAAGAGCCTGAATTGTTACTCTCTCCAGATCCGGAAAGACTCCTCCTCCACGGATCGGTCATCTCTTTCGGGGAAGCGTTTTTTTACACCCTGGCAAAAGATTGAACCTTTTTCAATCAGTCATCACGGTTATCACCTATGAAACAGCATTTCGGAATGCGGTGCCCTCTCCGGGTTCTCTTTTTTCTCTTCGGATTTATTCTGACAACAGCCATCGGTGCCGAAACGGTCCGGGCCCAGTCGTGGGACCTCCTCATCCGGGGGGGGCATGTCATCGACCCCAAAAACGGAATCAACGGTCCGATGGATGTAGCCATTTTCGATGGCAGGATCGCCAAGGTCGGCCGCAATCTCCCGCCGGATGAGGCCCGGCGTGTGGTGGACGCCCGGGGTTACTACGTCACCCCGGGGCTTATTGATGTCCACGCTCATATCTTCTTCGGCAGCACGTCACGCGCTTTTGCCGACGGTTCTTCCAGTGTCTGGCCGGATCATATGAGTTTCCGTGCAGGGATCACCACGATGGTGGATCCGGGCAATGCCGGCTGGAGGAACTTCGAAATGTTCAAGGAAAATGTGATCGATCAGTCCGCCACACGGGTCCTTGCATTCATCAACATTGTGGGGCACGGACTCCGCGGGGACACCTATAACAACGACTTCAACGACATGGATGTCGAAAGTACCCTGCAGATGGTCCGGAAATATCCCGACCTGATTGTGGGGACGAAAATCGGCCATGTCAGAGAGGGATACAAAGTGGCGTTCGACCGGGCGATGGAGGTTTCCCGCCGTTCAGACCGTCCTCTTCTGCTTGAATGCAACCTGCCTGAACTTGAGGTGGAGGAGGTGCTTGGAATGTTGCGTCCCGGGGACATCTTCACCCATGCCTACGAACCCGGCCGCCGGTCGCTTCTCGATGGAAGTAACCGGATCTACGACTATGTCTGGAAAGCCGAAGAGAGAGGGATCCTTTTTGATGTGGGACACGGGGGCGCCAGCTTCCGGTTCAGCCAGGCGATTCCGTCCGTCGAGCAGGGATTCTGGCCCTACACGTTCGGGACCGACCTGCACCGCAACAGCATGAACGGAGGAATGAAAGACATGCTCAATGTGATGTCGAAGTTCCTCAACATGGGGATGGAACTGGAGGAGGTGATCCGGGCTGCAACCTGGAACTCCGCTCTCTCGGTAAAGCGGGAGGATCTGGGGCATCTGAGCGAAGGGGCGGAAGCCGATGTGGCGATCCTGAGTCTCCGGCACGGCAATTTCGGTTTCGTCGATTCCCGGGGATTCCGGCTCGACGGGGACCGGAAACTTCTGGCCGAACTGACAATCCGGGCGGGGCGTGTCGTATGGGACCTGAACGGTCTTGCGGCGCCGCGCTGGGATGAAGAGTAGAAAAATGTTTGGACGTTCTGACAAGACATCCAGCAGCAATCTGAAACAGTCAATTCACTTATCCATGAACAATCAGGTACGAAAACCAAAAAAACCGAACTCCATGCTCCGGACACTCTTCCTGGCGGCGTTCTGGCTCATTCTTCTTGCCCCGCTCTCTGCCCGGGCACAGGAGTATGACATCCTTCTGAAGGGCGGACATGTGATCGATCCCAAAAACGGGATTGACGGCCGGATGGATGTGGCCGTAAAAGGGGATGTGATCGCACGAGTGGACCGAAACATTCCGGCATCCGAAGCCCGGCAGGTGATTGATGTGAGCGGCCTCTATGTCACCCCGGGACTGGTCGACATCCATACCCACGTTTTTCACGGGACCGATCAGGATCGCTACCTGAGCAACAGTTACTACGCGGTGAAGCCCGACAGCTACAGCTTCCGAACCGGTGTGACCACCATGGTGGATGTGGGAGGTGCAGGCTGGAGGAACTATCAGACCTTCAAACGGCAGACGATCGACAACTCGGCAACACGTGTTCTCGCTTTCCTCAACATTGTGGGTGAAGGGATGAAAGGGGGGCATTTCGAGCAGAATCTGAACGACATGGACCCGAAGCTGACCGGTCTGGTTGCCCGGAACAATGACTGGGTGGTCGGTATCAAGCTGGCGCACTATATCGGCCATGACTGGACGCCCGTCGAACGGCTGATCGAGGCGGGAGAGATCGGGGATGTTCCGGTGATGGTGGATTTCGGAAGCGCAAATCCCCCTCTCTCTCTTGTGGAGCTGGTGAATGAGAGATTTCGTCCCGGTGACATCTACACCCATATGTACGGTGGCGGTGGCGGCGGGCGGGAGTCCGTTCTGGATGAAAATGGCAGGCTCCGTGATGGTATTCTTGAGGCGCAGCGAAAGGGGATCATTTTTGATGTAGGCCACGGAGGGGCAAGCTTCCGCTGGCCGACCGCTATGTCCGCCTACCGGCAGGGACTCATTCCCGACGTGATCAGCACCGATATGCACCAGGGCAGTGCCAACGCGGGGATGAGGGACATGCTCAATGTCATCTCCAAATTCATCAACATGGGAATGCCTCTGGCAGATGCGATTGAAAAATCTTCCTGGAAGCCCGCCCAGGTGATCAAACGGGAGGAGCTCGGCCACCTGAGCGTCGGGGCCGAGGCCGACATTGCCGTTCTCCGTCTCCACGAGGGAGAGTTCGGATTTGTGGATGTCCGTCCTCCGGGCAACAAACTCACCGGCCGGTACAAGCTCGAAGCCGAGATGACCCTCCGTGCAGGCCGGATCCTGTGGGACCTGAACGGACTCTCCGCTTCTGAAGAGTGGAACCGGTAACCAGGAATGAAATTTTTCAGCAACGCGATGAACAACAATTTGCAACAACCCATGATGCATCAGACAGAAAACCGTGGCGGCAGTGGAGCTGCCGCTGCATTCTCCAAATCCTCCCCGGCGGCCGGAGGCGCTATTGCCGGGCCGCTTCGGTGGCTGGCCGCTTTCCTGATTCTGTTTGTAGTGATGGCTGCGCCTCTCTCCGCACAGTCGATCGACATCCTTATCAAGGGGGGCCATGTGATCGACCCGGCCAACGGGATCGACCGTCCGATGGATGTGGCGATCACCGATGGAAAGATCTCCCGTGTGGAGCGGAACATACCGGCCTCCGAAGCCCGCCGCGTGGTGGACGCCCGTGGCAAGTATGTCACTCCGGGGCTGATCGACATGCACACGCACGTCTACTACGGCTCGGATCTGATCGACTTTCCGGGGTTTGAGATCAGCGGGGGCACCGGAAGCGTGCAGCCCGATGCGTTCACCTTCCGTTCCGGTGTGACCACTGTGGTGGATGCCGGTTCTTCCGGTTGGAGGAACTTCTATGATTTCAAAAAGCGGGTGATTGACACCTCCCGCACCCGCGTCCTGGCGTTCCTCAGCATTACAGGATGGGGAATGAGAGGTACGATCGATTCACAGAATGTGGAGGATATGGATCCGGTTCTGACCGCCTTCACGATCCGGCAGAACCGCGACATTCTGGTAGGCATCAAGAAACACCACTATCAGGGGGGAGATTTCAGACCGGTGGAGCGGGCGGTCGAGGCGGGCGAGCTGGCCGGTGTTCCTGTGATGGTGGACTTCGGAAGCCATTTTCCGCCTCTCTCCCTGGAGACACTACTTATGGAGAAACTCCGTCCGGGAGATATCCTGACGCATACCCATTTCTCCAGCCGGACCCGTCAGGGAGCGCTGGACGAGAACCTCCGCCTCCGCCCCTGGGTTCCCCAGGCCATTGAAAGAGGGATCATCTTCGACGTCGGGCACGGTGCGGGGGGATTCCAGTGGGATCAGGCCATTCCGGGAATGGAGCAGGGCTTCCGACCCCATACGATCAGCACCGACCTCTACCGCAACAGCATGAATGCGGGAATGAAGGATCTTTCCAATGTGATGTCCAAGTTCATGGCGATCGGCATGTCCCTGCAGGATGTGGTTCTGAGAACCACCCTCCATCCGGCTCAGGTGATCCAGCGTCCTGAACTGGGAACCCTGAGTGTCGGTGCGGAAGCCGATGTTGCCGTCTTCACCCTGCGTGAAGGGGAGTTCGGTTTTCTTGATGCCCGGGGACAAAGGGTGAAAGGAACCCGCAAACTGGAGGCGGAACTCACCATCCGTGCCGGACGTGTTGTCTGGGACCTGAACGGACTCGCCGCACCGGACTGGCAGCGGCCATAAGGAGGAGTGAGGGCAGATGATGCGAATTGAGACACTGCATGGAGTCCTCCCTCTCCTTGTCGGATTTCTGCTGGCTGCCTGCGGCGGCCGGCAGGAGCCCCTCTACTTTCCGCTTCCTGAGAAGAGTCTGGAAGTGGTGCAGTCGGAGAAGCAGGCCTTTATGGTCGATACGCTTCTTTCCGATCTGAACCGTCCCTGGAGTCTGGAATTTCTTCCGGACAACCGGGTACTGATCACCGAGCGGGCGGGATCGATCCAGGTGGTCCGTGACGGAGTCCTGCAGGAGCCGCTGAAGGGTGAGATACCCACCGGCCTGCGCGACATCAAGCTGCACCCGGAGTTTGAAAAGAACGGACTGATCTACTTCACCCGCTATATTGAGCCAGGAGAATCGAACGGAGGGTATACAACCCTGATGCGGGGCCGGCTCGAAGGGGACCGGATGACCGGGATCGAGGAACTCTACCGCGCCGGCCCCTTCCGGATAGGAGGGGAGTGGACGGGCAGCCGGATCGCATTTGATGGCACCGGACATATCTACTTCATGGTGGGAATCCGGGGAAACCGGATGAACGCACAGGATCTGATGCACCATTCCGGAAAGATCATGCGGCTCACGGAGGATGGCTCCATACCGGAAGACAACCCCTTTGCAGGGGATCCGGAGGCTCTGCCGGAGATCTGGACACTGGGCCACCGGGAACACCAGGGGCTGATGATCCATCCCGTCAACGGCCAGGTCTGGGCTACCGAGCATGGGGAGATGGGGGGTGATGAGCTCAATGTGATTGAGAAGGGAAACAACTACGGCTGGCCACTCGCCACCCACAGCCTGGAATACAATGGCGAAATCATCTCCGAAGATCCCTTTCTGGAGGGGACGACCCCGCCGATCCACTACTGGACACCCTCCATCGGACCCGGCGGCCTGACTCTGGTGACAGGTGGCCGCTATCCGGGTTGGGAGGGGGATCTTTTTGTCGGATCCCTGGCGCAGAGACGTTTGAACCGGACGGAATTTGAAGGAGAGCGGATTGCGGGGGATGAGGCTCTGCTCCCCCACATCGGGAGAGTGCGGAGCGTGGTTCTCGCCCCGGACCGCTATCTCTATTTCATCACGGAGGATACCGGGCTGCTGATCAGGCTTCTTCCTGCGGAATAGGGCGTTCTCTCTCTTCTCTTTTTGTTTTCAGATCATTGAATTCACTACCGCATAAAAATCCCCGCCTTTGAGCGGGGATTTTTTTCGAGAGGTCATCCCTCTCTTTGCATATCGTCCTCTGCACCCGTACCTCTCCGTACTCTTAGCCCGTACGTTCCTGTACTCTTGCCCGCTGCGTCACCATCAATTCCGGCCATGCGCCTGGAAATCATGTTCTTGGGAAAAAAGCATTGAAATAAGGTCATTTTGGAAAAATTGGAAATTTTCAGTTAACTGCGACTCCATACAATTGCATGTCCCATGTCGATGCATGATAAAAGGCCGGATTCATACTACCGGAGGGAGTTGCGTTCCGGAAATGCAGCGGTATTTGAAGAGCTCTTCTTCGAATACTACCTGCCGCTCTGTACCTTTGCCCTGAATCTGACCGGCTCGCACGAATCGGCCCGGGATGCCGTCCAGGAAGTTTTTTACCGGATCTGGAAAAACAGGGGAGATATTCAGATCGATCATTCGATCAGGGCCTGGCTCTACAAGGCTGTGAGAAACCAGGCGCTCAATATGATCGAGCAGCAGAGATCAAGACTGCGTCTCGCGGAGCGATGGAAGGAGGAGATGAACTCCGAAGCGGGGGTGCATGGGGCCGGTAGGCAGGGAACAGAGCGGGGAGAGCTTCTGTTCGATGAGGGGTCCGAGAGGGAGAATCTGGTCCGGCGAATCTGGGAGATGGTCGGAAAAATGCCACCCCAGAGAAAAATGGTTTTCGAATTGCACCGGAGGCACGGGCTGAGTTATGAGGAGATCGCCCGAGTCATGCAGATAAGCAGAAAGACCGTGGAAAACCATATGGGCCGCGCTCTGGAGGAACTTCGGAACGGACTGCATGCCGGTCGGGAGGAAAAGGCGGATCAACAGGTCGGATCACCAGATGCGGATGTGTTGGTGGACTGGAAAAGGAGGAGAGAATGAAAGACCGGTCCGATGAAGAGTTGCTCACTCTGCTCCGGCAGAATGATCAGAAGGCCCTGGAGGAGCTTTTCCGGCGCTACTACTACCCTCTCTGTGAATTTGCCTTTCACTTTGTACGCAGCTTCGATCTGACGGAAGAGGTGGTTTCCGATGTGTTTATAAAGATCTGGCGCTCCCGGCATCAGACAGAAATCACCCGGTTGAAATCCTACCTCTATGCCGCGACCCGCAATCAGGCACTCAACCTTCTCAGGAAGGAGGGGAGGGAGCGGGACTCTCTGGACGATCTCGGTGAGGAACTCCTTCCCTTGAGCCGCTATCCGGATCAGGAGCTCCTCTACAAGGAATTTGAAACCCGGATTGATGCGCTCATCAACACTCTTCCCCCGCGGAGGAAGCTGATCTTCAGATTGAACCGGATCGAAGGGTTCACCTACAAGGAGATTGCCGAGATGCTTTCCATCTCTGTCCATACGGTACAAAATCAGATGGTCGAGGCGGTGAAGCAGCTTGGATCCCGCATCCTCAACGATTGAACCCCAAGAATTTTTTTTGCCCTTCGAATAGCAGGTCCCACCCTTTTTCTGTGTCTGATATATAGTGAGTAACGGATGAAGGGAAATGAGCCCCATAGATCATAGGACCTGGATCGTGATTACCCGGACATTGTCGGGTGAAGCTTCTGCCGATGAGGAAAAGGAACTGCACAACTGGCTGGAGAAAGACCCCGCACACCGGGCACTTTTCGATGATCTGAAAGCTGCATGGGAAGAGAATCCTCGTGGAGCCATCGACACTCCATTTTTCTTCTCCCTGGAGAGGGGTCTGCAGCGACTCCGATCCGGACTGGTATCCGAAGACCCCGGCAGACAGAGGGATGAGGCTCTGAACTTGAGTGATGAGAGTGATGAGGCCCGGAATTGGAGGGATGACGGAGAGAAGGAGCTCGAGAAGAGAGGGAGCCCGGGGGCCGGCAACGGGCGGCAACCCGGCGAAGGCGGCGAGATCCGCCTGTTCAGGGGAGGAGACTCGTCATTTGGGCGGAAACGGTCCGCATCCTGGTGGCTTGCAGCGGCACTTGTTCTGATGGCTCTCACAGGCTCCCTCTACATTGCCCGGCAGCTCTGGGAGGATCCCGTTACCCGTTTTGAAACCTCCCGTCTGGAGCAGCGGATACTTACACTTCCGGACGGTTCGATTGCCCGGCTGAACCAGAGTTCCTGGATCGAATTTCGAAAAGATCTGATTGGAGAAAAGAGAGAGATACGAATGGGAGGAGAGGTGTTTTTTGAGGTGAACCGCAATCGGGGCAGGCCGTTTGTGGTGCAAACCGAAGAGGCGGAAATCCGGGTTCTTGGTACCTCATTCAACGTGAGAGAGATCCGGTCCGATCAGGTACAGGTCGCAGTCCGGGATGGTCTGGTTTCGATCAGACATCGCGAACAGAGAGAGGAAGTGGAGCTTTCCATGGGACAGCTGGGATTGATTGCATCAGGCGGGAGCTTTTTGGATCCGGAAGAGAATTCCATCGACAACTACCTGGGCTGGATGAGTGGCTCTCTCTCTTTCGACCGCATGCCGTTTTCCCGGGTCCTTCACCAGTTGAAGAACCTTTACGGAGTGGAGAGCGAGCTGGCAGATCCCGGGATCGGTGATCTTCCGCTCACGATCTACACCGAACGGATGGTCGAACAGAAGGTGATCCGGACCATTGCCCTGGCCTTGGGTCTCCGGTATGAGAGAATCGGTAACCGCCTCGTCTGGAGCAGGGATGAAGAATCAAATTGAACCGAACGATCAACTTCAAACAAATAACTTCAAACAAATAAAGATGGCCACCATGAGGAATCAACTACCATCTGTTGCGCTGGCGGTTGCGATTGTGACTCTCCTTCTGGCCCCGCAGGGGGAGCTCTACTCCCAGACTTCGGAGCGGGAGAGTCGCATGGCGGATAATCGCTTGAGTGAACTCGGTAATATCCATGGCCGAAAGGTATCCGCCTCACCGAACCCCGTGATCACGGTTGATCTGAGGGATGTTCCCCTGGATGAGGCCCTGAAAGAGGTGGCCCGTCTGGCAGAAAGCGGCCTCTATTTCAATTCGGAACTCCTTCCGGCTCGCCGTGTCACCCGGAGCTTTGACAAGATGCCACTGAACCGTGTGTTGCAGGAGCTGCTGGCCGACACACCGGTGGAAGCGTATGCGTCGGGTCGCAACATCATGCTCCGCATGCGTGAGATGAGTTACGCGGAGGAGACGCCCGCCAGAGAAGTTCTGTTACAGAGTCTGATAACCGGGCTGGTCACCGACAGCCGGAACGGTGAACCGCTCCCGGGAGCCAACGTCTCGATCCAGGGGACAACCCGGGGCTCTTCCACCGATGCCGACGGCCGTTATCAGATCCCGAATGTGGAACCGGGCAGCTACACACTGGTTGCCAGCTATATCGGGTACCAGGAGACGACAAGGAGCATCACCGTACAGCCGGGCCAGGAGACGGTGACGGTCGACATTGCCCTCCAGCCTTCCGCTCTCGCGCTGGATGAGCTGGTGGTGATCGGTTACGGGCAGCAGAGACGCTCCAACCTGACGGGTGCCATCGCTTCCGTGCGTGCGGAGGAGATCACCGCGGTGACCTCCGGGGGAGTTCAGGAGGTGCTGCAGGGGCGTGTGGCCGGCGTTGTTATCACCCCGACCAGCGGACAGCCGGGTGGTGCGATCGACATGAATATCCGGGGTGTGGCAACCTTCGGCAGCGGGCAGCCCCTCTATGTGATTGACGGCGTGCCGGTACTGAGCGAGGAGTCGAGCCGGAATTTCAACCCCCTCGCAACCCTCAACCCCGACAATATCCAGTCGATCGAGATTCTGAAGGATGCCTCGGCATCGGCGATCTACGGAGCGCGTGCGGCCAACGGGGTGGTCCTGATCACCACGAACAGAGGTTTTGACCGGCCGACCCAATTGTCCATCAAGACATCGGGAGGGGTTTCGACAGTAAGCGACCGTTATCCGATGATGAGCACCGAGCAGTGGATACCCTACTCCCGGGAAGCATACTCCAATGCGGGACGACCCATCCCCGTTGCCTTCGAGGAACCCCTTCTGTCGCAGAATCTGCAGCGAAATACAAACTGGCAGGATGAAGCCTACAGCACATCCCTGCAGCAGAACTACTGGATCGGACTTTCGGGGGGGAGCCAGAATGCCAACTACTCCATTTCGGGTGGTCATCTGGACCAGGAAGGGACCCTGCCAAACAGCCGTTTCAACCGCACTTCTGTTAGGGTCAATTCCGACTTCCGGGTGGGCGAGCGGCTAAGAATCGGTGAGACGGTCGAACTGAGCCGTGCCCGCTGGACCGGACTCTTCAACCCCGCCTCCTTCTTTATCCGTCAGCTCCTGCAGCAGGCCCCTACCGTACCTGTCTACAATCCCGATGCTCTGGGAGGCTTTGACGGGCCGAGGCTGGAGTATGGTCCGGTCGGGCGTCAGAACACGATCGGACACCTGAGTCTGGATGAGAACGAGACCATCCGGAACCGCGCTCTGGGGAATGCCTATGCCGAGCTGGAGATCATTGAAGGGCTTGCCACCCGGCTCAACATCGGGGGAGAGATGACCTTCGCGGAGAACTCCACCTTCCTGCCGACCTTCGACATGGGAGACCGGGTCCGGACCGTTGCGATGATGAATGCGGGTAATACAAACGAAACCGCCTGGCTGCTGGAGAGCGTGACGACCTGGCAGAGAACGATCAGCGAGCGGCACGAGGTGACCCTTCTGGCCGGTTTCACGCAGCAGAGCTCCTGGACCAAAGGGATCGGTGTCGAAGTTCGGAACTTCCCCAACAACGATCTCCGGACGATCGAGGCCTCCTTTGAGAACCGCGACATCACCGGAAACGAGACCGGATGGGCCCTCCGCTCCCAGATGGGACGGCTCAACTACACCTACGACAACCGCTACAACCTGATGGTGACGGTCCGGCGGGACGGTTCATCCCGGTTCGGACGGAACAACCGGTACGGAGTCTTCCCCTCTGTTTCGGCCAGCTGGATCGTTACCAACGAATCGTTTATGAACAATCTGAGCCTGCCGTCGCTCTCCAACCTGACCATTCGGGCGAGCTACGGCCAGGTAGGGAGCCAGGATATCGCCAACTTCGCACAGTATGCGACCGTGGAGCAGGGGGCCGACTACACCTTCGGCCAGGAGACACTCTCGCCCGGTTCCACCTACCTGCAGGTCGGGAACAATGACCTGAGGTGGGAAGTGACCACCCAGACCAACGTTGGATTCGATCTCGGTCTGTTCGACAACCGGCTCTCCTTCGTGTTTGACTACTACGTGAAAGATACGGACGACATCCTCCTGCAGCTGCCGATCCCGACAACCTCCGGCATCCGCCGGAACAACGGGCCCTTCGTCAATGCGGGATCGATGCAGAACCGTGGGCTGGAGCTGACGGCCAGCTACCAGAACCGGCTGGGAGGGCTCAACTATGTCCTCTCCGGAAACTTTGCGACCAACCGGAACAAGGTGACCTCCCTGAACCAGGGGCTTCCCATCATTGCCCAGCTCAACAGCGGGAAGCAGTCGGCGCTCACCATCACCCAGGAGGGGAGCGAGATCGGCTCCTTCTACGGATATGTGATGGAGGGGATCTTCCGTGACCAGGATGATGTGAACGGCCATGCCGTCCAGCCCGGAGCCGAACCCGGGGATGTGAAGTTCCGCGATCTGAACAACGACGGCGTGATCAATGCCGACGACCAGACGATCATCGGAAGCCCGTTTCCTGATTTCACCTACGGAGTGAACATCAACCTTCTTTTCCGCAACTTCGACATGGTGATCTTCCTGCAGGGCAAGCAGGGACACGATCTCTACCACCTGGTCTGGGCGGACCTGAATGAGGGGGAAGGGGACAACAATGCGACCACCGACATGCTGCGGAGATGGACCCCTGATAACCGCGAAACCGACATCCCCCGGGCCGTGACCGGAAATCCTGCCCAGAACACCCGTCCCTCCTCCCGTTTTGTGGAGGATGCCTCCTATCTGCGTCTGCAGAACCTGCAGCTTGGGTACACGCTTCCTCCGGATCTCTCCTCCCGGTTCGGCGTCTCCCGGCTCCGGGTCTTTGTCTCGGCCAGGAACCTCTTCACCATAACCAACTATCGCGGGTATAACCCGGAGATCGGCCTGGTGAACGAATCGAGCCGGAGCTCCCTGACCAGGGGAATCGATTTCGGAATGTACCCCATCCCGAGAACACTCGAGGCCGGTCTTCAGATCGACTTCAACTGACGGAGTGGTGCCATGAACCCCATGAAATTCAAAAATCCCATGAACTCTGTGAACCGGCAGATCTGCCGGCTGTTGAGCCTGCCGAATGGAGGATGGGCCGGCCGTGTGATGACAGGCGCGATCGCATCTT
>CAYTTA010000022.1:0-1165 GCA_964440655.1 uncultured Balneolaceae bacterium | reverse complement strand
CCTGGGGAGGGCGACCAGCGGGGCGGCCGAAGCGCTGCTTGGCAAGGTTTATCTCTATGCCGGAAACTATCCTCTGGCGGAAGAGCATCTTGAAAATGTGATTCTCTCCGGGGAGTATCAGCTTCTGGACAACTATGCGGACCTGCTGGTGGTCGACAACAATCCCGAGTCGATTTTCGAAGTTCAGTTTGCCGATCTGGCCGATCAGGGAACAACCCGACTGGTGAACAACTATCCTCAGGGGCAGGGCGGTTTTGCCAATCTGCTTCCCACGCAAGAGCTTGTGGATGAATTCGAGGAGTTCACCGGCCCCGGGTCGATCAACGGCCGCGACCCCCGCCTCTTTCACACCGTGTTCCGCGAGGGAGATCCCTACGATGATGTTTCTCCCCAGTTCAGCGCTGCCTGGACGCCGACCGGCTATGCGATGAAAAAGGGTCTCTACCCGGTGATCCGCTTCAACAACAGCAATGGTGCGCGAAACCTGCCGCTGATCCGGCTGGCAGATGTGCTGCTGATGTACGCCGAGGCGGCCAATGAGAACGACAAGCCGGATGTGGCGATCGATGCGATCAATCAGGTACGGGCGCGGGTCGGCATGCCTCCGCTTCCGACCGCTGAATACCCGGCCGGCAGCAAGGAGGAGATCTTCATGGCGATCGTGCATGAACGACGGGTGGAACTGGCTACCGAGCACCATCGTCTGAACGATCTGCGGCGATGGAGCCTGGCCGAAGAGGTGCTCACCCCTCTGGGGTATGACGCGCAGCGGCACCGCTACTTCCCGATTCCCCAGGCGGAAATTAACAATAATCCGAATCTCCAGTAGGGGGCGACCCGGCAGGTCAGGGATCGTCCGGTGAGATCTGCCGCAAGGGGGGCGCGAGTCAATCGGAAGATGCGATCGTCACAACTGCGGAAGAAGCGGAGGGCGCATCTGTCAGAAGGGGCGGGGGGCGTATCTGCCGGAAGGAGCCGGCCCGCAAGAATCCGCAAGAAAACGGTTGAATTTGAAAGCATCCCGGTTCATATTGCGGCACTCAAGATCACAGGAAAACTGGAGCGAAAAGAATATGATCAGCAGAAGAAAAGCATTGAAAATGATGTCGGGTCTGCCTCTGGGCGGAGTCCTTGCAGGCGGTCTTGCCGGAAATGCACTGGCCGG
>CAYTTA010000021.1:0-33279 GCA_964440655.1 uncultured Balneolaceae bacterium | reverse complement strand
CCTGCCGGATCCTGGCTTTTTTTATTACCCGTTCCGATTCAGGCTGTATCAGAATTCCGGTTCAGGCTGGCCGCTGATCGCCAGATTGACCAGTCTCTCCTGTTCGACCTGATGGATTTTCGTCTGTCCGGTTGCCGGAGAAGCGGATGCCTGTCGCCCGGCATAGGCCACCTTCTTCCCACCTGAAACTTTCATCAGACGCGGGAAGATGTAGTTCCATGAGCCCATGTTCTTCGGCTCCTCCTGACACCAAATCAATTCATCCGCCTGGCTGTATTGCTCGAAGAAGTTCCTGACATCACGATCCGGGAATGGATAGAGCTGTTCCACACGGGCAACGGCGACGTGATCGGCCCCGGAGTCATCCCTCTGTTTGAGCAGATCGTAATAGACTTTTCCGCTGCAGAGTACGAGACGGCGGATCTTTTTGGGATCTTTTACATCCAGATCCGGAATGAAGGGCTGAAACCTGCCGGTTGCCAGCTCATCCACGCTGTTCACAGCAAGCGGATGTCGCAGCAGGCTCTTGGGCGACATGATGACAAGGGGCTTTTTCCTCGTCTGGAGTGCCTGCTTCCGGAGAGCGTGGAAATATTGTGCCGGAGTGGTCAGGTTCATCACCTGCATGTTATCCTCGGCACAAAGCTGCAGGAATCGTTCCAGGCGTGCGGATGAGTGCTCCGGGCCCTGCCCCTCAAAACCGTGAGGGAGGGTCATGACCAATGCACTCTTCTGCCCCCACTTCTCCTCGCTGGAAGAGATGTACTGGTCGATAATGATCTGTGCACCGTTGGCAAAGTCACCGAACTGCGCCTCCCAGATGACCAGGGCATCGAGATTTGCCGCACTGTATCCGAATTCAAACCCGAGAGCGGCGAATTCGCTAAGGAGACTGTTACAGGGATAGAAAGGGGCCTGATCCTCGCTCAGATGGTTCAGGGGGATGAACTTCTGATCGGTTTCCGTTCCGTGTAGAACGGCATGCCGGTGGGCGAACGTACCCCGCTCGGCATCCTGACCGGTAAGCCGGACAGGAATCCCCGTCTTTAACAGGGAACCGAATGCAAGCGCTTCCGCAAATCCCCAATCCAGCTTTTTCTCATTCTTCTCAACCATCTCTGCACGTCGTGCGAGCTGGCGCAGAAGCTTTGGATTGGCATCAAAATCCTTGGGTACGGTATTGAGCTTGATGGCGATCTCCCGCAGCTCCTCCACCGGGTAAGTGGTATCGGGGAACTCCTGCCGTTCATCCTGCTTCTCCTCCCTGCGGTCCAGCATGCTGTCCGTGACTTCCAGAGCACGGCCGCTTCTGGCATCTTCAAATGCCTGCTGAAGGAGTTCATCAAACTCGTCGAAGATCTCCTGCATCTCCTCTTCGGTGAATTCTCCCTTCCTGAGAAGTTCTTTAACATAGATGTCCCGGACCGTCGGATGGTTTTCAATCTCTTCGTAGAGGCCCGGCTGGGTGAAGGCCGGTTCATCCCCTTCGTTGTGACCATGTCGGCGGTAGCAGATCAGGTCGATAACCACATCCTTGCCGAATTTCTGCCGGTATTCAAGAGCGAGCTGGATAGAGTAGACAGCCGCTTCCGGGTCGTCTCCGTTTACATGGAAAATGGGGGCAAGAATCATTTTCGCCAGATCGGATGCGTACTCCGTAGAGCGTGCATCCTCCGGAAGTGTGGTGAACCCGATCTGGTTGTTGATGATCACATGGATGGTCCCGCCTGTATAGTAGCCGCGAAGCTGGGACATGTTCAGTGTTTCGGCCACCACACCCTGGCCGGCAAACGCCGCATCCCCGTGGATGAGAAGCGGCATGATCTTCTTCCACGCCTCTTCATCTGAATGCAGATCCTGCAGTGCCCTTGCAGCACCCTCCACCACCGGATTCACCGACTCGAGATGGCTGGGGTTGGGCAGCAGTTCAAGTTCGATTGTGCCGTTTTCGGTCTCGTACCGTCCTTTTGAGCCGAGGTGATACTTCACATCGCCGGACCCCTGGATGGTGGCAGGATCAATGTTTCCTTCAAAATCGGCGAAAACTTTCCGATAGGGCTTGTTCAGCAGGTTGACCAGGATGTTGAGCCGGCCGCGGTGGGCCATTCCCAGCACCACCTTTTCAATCCCGCTCCCTGCCCCTTCCTCCACCATGGCGTGCATCATGGGGATGAGGGTCTCTGCCCCTTCAAGGGAGAAGCGCTTGTGTCCGATGTACTTCTTGTGCAGGAACTGCTCAAAGGCCATCGCCTGATTCAGCTTGTGGAGAATATTCTCTTTCTCCTTCTTCGTCAGCTGCGGCGTGTTGGTGGTGGACTCCATCTTCTCCCGGAGCCACTCCCTCTCCTCCAGGTCGAGCAGATGCATGTATTCTGCACCCAGGGTGCGGGAATAGGTGGTGCGCAGTAGCCGGATGATGTCCCGGAGTTTGGCTGTTTCATAGCCCCCCAATCCACCGCAGTAGAATTCGCGGTCCAGATCCCACATGGAGAGACCGTAGTACTCCAGATCCAGTTCGGGGGTGTGACGCGGTTCCTGGCGGAGCGGATTCAGATTGGCAAGTACATGCCCCCGCATCCGGTACATGTTGATCAGTCTCCAGACAGCAATGGCACGGCGGTCCTGTTCCAGTGTGTTGGCCTTGCTGCCGAGGAGTCCTTCAAATTTGTCTTCACTGAAGGGCAGCGGTTCGTAGGGAATCTCCAGATCTGCAAAAATCTGGTCGTAGAAATTGTCCTCACCGTTCAGCAGCTGATGGATGGTAAGAAGGAACGATCCCGATTCCGCCCCCTGGATAATGCGGTGGTCGTAGGTACAGGTCACCGTCATCACCTTGCTGATGCCCAGCTGATTGAGCACCTCCTGGGACATCGACTGAAATTCGGCCGGATAACCGATCGCACCGGTTGCAATAATGGCTCCCTGTCCCTCCATCAGACGCGGGACGGAAGAGACCGTGCCGATCGTACCGGGGTTTGTCAGGCTGATGGTTGTCTCCTGGAAGTCCGCCAGCTCCAGCTTCCCGGTCCGGGCCTTCTCGATCAGTTCGGTAAAGGCATAGAGGAACTCCCGGAAATTCATCCGATCCACTCCCTTGATGTTGGGCACGACGAGATTCCGGGATCCGTCGCGTCCCTCCAGGTCGACCGCGATCCCCAGGTTCACCTGGGCGGGGCGGATCCGGTGCGGGTTTCCATCCCGGATGGAGTAGTAGGAGTTGAGATTGGGGTATTTCTTCAATGCCTGGACTATCGCCCATCCGATGAAGTGGGTGAAAGTAACCTTGGGCTCCCCTTTGGCCAGCAGATAGCGGTTCACCAGATCCCGGTCCTCGGTGAGCATCTTGACCGGCAGCACACGCAGGGAGGTGGCGGTCGGAACTGAGAGGCTCTGATCCATATTCTCGACGATGCGGGTGGCAACGCCAAGAATCCGTTCGGCGGTCGCCCCTTCCGGCAGGGTACTCTCTTTCGCGCCGGCCGGAGCTTTGGCGGCGGGCCGAGCGGGTGCGGTGCTTATCGGCGGGGCTTCGGCTGTCGCCGTCTTTTGCCCGTTCACTTTCTCTGCACGATAGTCGGCCGTATCACTGCGGTCGAGTTCATCGAAATAGCGGCGCCAGTGGTCGGGAACCAGCTCGGGATTCTCCAGGTACTGGTTATACAGCTCTTCAACCAACGCACTGTTGGGGCCGAAAACAGATTCAAGCTTTTTCACTGGGAAGTGTGATCGATTAAAAATTAATGGGTAAATGAGGGCGACAACCTTATCCTTCAAATTAACCATAAATGAGGAAAAAACCGATCTCTTTTCCCCCCGCCGGACCCGCTCTGCAAGCAGGAAAAGCGCATTTCAACCCGCTGGTTGTTTCATTATATTGCACTGGTTTAGGAGGAGAAAAGTGTGCAAAAAAGGGTGCGGAATGAGTCAGAGTGAACCGAATCGGCAGAGTGACAATCAGACGCGCGGCGGGATCTGCCGGCAGAGTGAAGAGCGGTCCGCAGGCGGAACAGAAAAAGAGCCGGAGAAAAAGAGAGAGGGGAGGCCTCCTGCCGGGGCGGAAGATGTCCGCTGGGATCTTTCCGACCTCTATCATTCACCGGAAGATCCCGCACTGAAACGTGACCGTGAGGAGGTGATCCGTTCTGCCCGGGAGTTTTCCGAACGCTACCGTGGTCGTATCGCGGCTCTTGAGATTCCGGAGTTTTTGGAGTCCCTTCAGGAGTATGAACGGATCATCGGCCTGATCCGGAGGATCGGTTCCTGGTCCCAGCTTCTCTGGTCGACCGATACAGGGGACCCGCAGCTTGGAAAGCTTGTACAGGAAGCGACCGAGCTGGGATCGGATGTGAGCCAGATGCTGGTCTTCTACAACCTCGAGTGGCTGGCCATGGAAGAGGAGAAGGCCCGGGAGTGGATTGAAAGCCCCGAGCTGCGCCCTTACCGTCACTATCTGACGGTATCACGCCTTTACCGGGATCACATGCTGGATGAAGGACAGGAGCAGGTGCTCTCGGCAAAGAATGTGACCGGACGGAGTGCGTGGGTCCGATATTTTGATGAAACCATGTCCTCGTCCCGATACCGGCTTGATGGAGAGGAGCTTACCCAGCAGGAGGTTCTGAGCCGGCTTCACAGCCCGGACCGCGATCTGAGAAAACGGGCTCATGCCGCCATGACCGAAACTCTCAGGGAGAAGAGCCGGACCCTTACCTTTGTATTTAACACGCTACTGGCCGACAAGGCTACAAACGACCGGCTCCGGGGGTACAGCAGCTGGATCGATTCACGGAATCTCTCCAACCAGACCGACAGCGGGACGGTCGAGGCTCTTGTGAGCAGTGTGACAGAGAGCTATCCGCTGGTTCATCGTTTCTACAGGCTCAAGAGACGCCTTCTCGGATACAACAGACTCTACGACTATGACCGTTATGCACCGGTTCTGAAAAGTGAAGAGACCATCTCCTGGCAGGATGCACGGCAGATGGTCCTGGAGGCATTCGGAAGCTTCCATCCCCGGATGGAACAGATCGCCCGAAAGTTTTTTGATGAGAACTGGATTGATGCGGCGATCCGGCCGGGAAAACGGGGAGGGGCCTATTCGGCCAGTACCGTTGCGGATGTCCACCCCTATGTATTCCTCAACTATGACGGGCAGCTCCGGGATGTCCAGACACTGGCCCATGAACTGGGCCACGGAGTGCATCAGTATCTGGCACGGGTGCAGGGAGAGCTCCAGTCCGATACCCCGCTGACGACAGCCGAGACCGCTTCGGTTTTTGCCGAGATGCTGGTATTTGAGAAGCTTATGGAGAAGCTGGAGGATCCGGAAGAGCAGCTGGCGCTTCTGGTCGGCAAGATTGACGACACCATTGCAACGGTTTTCCGACAGATCTCCATGAACCGTTTCGAGGATGCGATTCACAACGCCCGCAGGGAGAGAGGGGAGCTGGATACGGAAGAGTTCTCCCGACTATGGATCGGGACACAGGAGCCGCTTTATGGCGATTCGGTCTCTCTGACAGAGGAGTACCGGCTCTGGTGGAGTTACATCCCCCACTTTCTGCACACGCCGGGGTATGTCTATGCCTATGCGTTTGGCGAACTTCTGGTTCACTCTCTCTATCAGGCCTGGAAAGAGGAGGGAGGGGATTTTCCGGAACGCTATCTGAAAATGCTGGAAGCCGGGGGTTCCAGATGGCCGAAAGAGCTGGTCGCGACGATGAAGCTGGATATCGGAGATCCCGGATTCTGGAAAAACGGACTCCTCAACCTGGAGTCGATGATCGGCCGGGCGGAAGAGCTGTACCGGCTTGTGGGGGATGGTGACGTGTCGGGGAAAAAGAACAGGCGGGACTGAGGAAGGAAAAACGGATGGGAGATCAGCGGGAAGAGAAAGCACTCAGGGGTTTCAAGGAGATTATCCGTGATCTGGTCATCCTCCTGAGAAAATCGACGGGGGCCGAGACGGTATGTCACTACTGGGTAAACCGCTCGCGGGAGCAGTTTGTCATGGAGGCGGGTTCCACCCTGCTTCCGGATGTGATGTTTCACGACCGGGTCGACTTCAGAGACCATTTCCTCCGTTCCTGCAGGGAGATCCGGCAACCGCTTCAGCTTGAGGTGGGCAGTGACCTTGACATGAGGGAGCTGGATCACTATTCAGACCCTTCCCGCATCCGGCAGATCACGGTCCTGCCGTTTCTGAACAATGGGGAGACGGTGGCGCTGACCGTTCTGGAGAGCGGGGACCTGCTGCGTGTTGAGGATCTGGAAGGGGTGATCCGGCCCTACCTGAATGCTCTGGGAAATGTGCTGCACACCTATCTGGAACTGACCGATTTCTATGAGCAGCAACAGGAGTGGATACGGTATGAAAACAGCCTGGAGATGCTCTCGCCGCGACTTCACAGGGTGGAGATCCTCTGGCGGATGATGGAGGAGATGAAGAAGCTGTTGCCCGGAGGGGGAGTAAGCCTTGTGGCGCGGGGAATGGAGTGCTGGGTAAATGTGTTGAATGCTCCGGGATCCGTGATGGCTCCGTCTCTCGGATTGATGACCGATGAGAAATCGATCTGTTACGATTCGCTGAGAAAGGGAACGCCGGAGTTCGCGATCCACTTCAATCAGAATCCGAAACGACTCTCGGCCAGCGAGGAGCATACCGAAGGTGCCACCCTGGCTATCCCTCTGATGATTGACGATCGAAGGCACGGATCCGTCCTGGCATATGACCGGAATGCACTTGTTTTCCGGGAATCCGTCAAGCACAAACTGATCAATCTTGTCCGGGTTGCCGGACTTGCGATCCGTGCAAATCTTGGAAAACTCTCCATGGACGAGGATCTTCTTACCTCTCCTTACGGCAGTTTCATCCCCGATCTCTGGGAAAAAGCCCTTGAGGCGGTTCTCTCCGATCCTGCCGAGACCAGGAATACCTGGTTCGGATTTCTCACACTGGACGATCTGCCCTCATTACGGTCCCGTCACCGGCTGGAAGAGCTCCAGCAGCTTCAGAAGACCCTGGTAACCTCCCTGAATCCCTCCCGCTTCGGGGTGAACGGCTATCTCGGATTCAACAGTGATTATGTCTTCGCGTTCCTGTTGCAGGACCGCTCGGAGGATGCATTCGATCGATGGACCGGCCGGGTGCGTCAGATGCTCTCGGCACCCGTCGTGCTGGAGAGCGGAGTCCAGGTTGGTGTGGAGATCACAACGGGCCGGATCAGGCTCGGACGGAACGGTGAGGATCCGTTTACAGTCGTACGACGGGCAAAAAATGAGCTCTCGGAGGCGGTGAGACACTCCCTGTCGGCTCGAGGATAGGGTAAATGAAGCTCCTTTTCTTGAAATGATTTTATATCTTTGGAGGATTGGCCGGTTTTGGCTCTGGAAAGGCAACAATAGATGACGTGGGTCGTTTTACCTGAAAATGAGAAGAAATCGACGTCATCTGCAGTTTTTTACGCAACTCAATTCTAATAAAATCCGCATAGTCCGTGGCTAAAAGTTCAGGTATTTCTACCCGTGAATCCGAATCTCTGGACCGCTATCTACAGGAGATCGGGAAAGAGAAGCTGATCACTCCCGAAGATGAGGTCCGGCTGGCAAAAGAGATCCAGAAGGGATCGCAAAAAGCACTCGAAGATCTGACCAAAGCGAACCTCCGGTTCGTTGTATCTGTAGCCAAGCAGTATCAGAATCAGGGACTATCTCTGGGAGACCTGATCAACGAGGGAAATCTGGGGCTGATCAAGGCGGCAAAGCGTTTTGATGAAACCCGCGGGTTCAAATTTATCTCCTATGCGGTCTGGTGGATCCGTCAATCCATCCTGCAGGCACTGGCCGAGCAGAGCCGGATTGTCCGGCTGCCCCTGAACCGGGTCGGAGCGTTGAACAAAATCGGAAAGGAGCTCTCCAAACTGGAGCAGGAGTACGAACGGGTGCCTTCAGCTGCTGAACTGGCAGAGAGTCTCGACATGACGGTGGCCGAAGTGGCCGACACGCTCAAGATTTCCGGACGGCATCTCTCTGTGGATGCCCCGTTTGCCCAGGGTGAGGACAACCGGTTGCTGGACGTTCTCGAAAACGAGGAAATTCCCGATCCGGACAGTGAGCTGATGGGGGAGTCCCTGAAAGTTGAAATCGAGCGGGCGCTCTCCAAACTGACCAAGCGGGAAGCGGAAGTGATCCGGCTCTATTTCGGTATTGGACGTGAGCATTCCCTGACGCTGGAGGAGATCGGTGAGCGGTTTGATCTGACTCGCGAAAGGGTGCGTCAGATCAAGGAGAAAGCATTGAGAAAATTGCGGCATCACAATCGCAGTGCCGCGCTGCGTGCCTATCTTGGATAACGATCATACAAGCCCCCTGCAGACCGGGGTGACGGAGCATCCGATCCGTTTTCCATTTTTTTGATTCTGGAAGAAGCGCCGGGCCACCACCCGGCGTTTTCTCTATCCGGCCGGATTTTCTACGCCGTTCGTGATATATTCGTCTGAAAATTTCATTGGAAACATTTCGGACGAACCCAACATCCCCGCTCATGAAACGGTATTTCCTGGCTTCACTGCTTCTTTGCACCCTGGCTGTTTTCCTGAACAGCTGTCAGACCCCTCCCTCTCCCCTTCAGGACCGTCTGATCGTCATTGATCCCGGACACGGGGGAACCGCCGACACCGACTTTTACAGAGTAGGCCCCGCCGGCGAGCGGGAGGAGTGGGTGAATCTACGGGTCGCCCTCCAGTTGGAGGAGATTCTGACCGGGAAGGGTGCCCGGGTGATCCTAACCCGGCGTGAGGATGTCCGGGTTCCGCTTAAGGACCGTGTTGACATGGCGATCGAAGCGGGCGCCGATCTCTTTCTCTCTATTCACCACAATGCAACAGCCGATCCGGAAGTGAACTTCCCGATTGTCTACTTTCACGGAAATGCCTCCGCCAATCAGGCAAGTGTCGAGCTGGGAAGGCAGGTGATCCGTCACCTTGACAGCGCTCTGTTCGATGGGGAAGGTCCGGTCAGTCTGGTATCGGACCTCACCATTTTCCCATTCTCCGGTTCGGGGGTTCTCCGTCACTGTATTGCCATCCCCTGTGTGATCGCAGAGGCTTCGTTCTTCACCAATCCGGAAGAGGAGCAGCGTCTCAAGGATCCTGACTACAACAGAAAAGAGGCGCAGGCTTTTGCCGATGCACTGGAAACCTGGTTCGCTTCCGGTGGTCATGAGAAACCGATTCTGCCCCAGGAAAGCGTGGGGCCGATCGAGCCTTTTGCCGTCTTTCAGGAGGCAGAGAGGATGAGGCCGGAGGCGCTCGAGTGGCATGAAAATTTTATGAGAGGTGTGGATCTTCTTGAAGAGGATCCACAAAAAGCCTATGAACTCTTCTCCCTGAGCACCCGATCGTTCCCTGACTCTCCGGTCGCCGGAGAGGCACACCGCTATCGGGCCGAGCTGCTTGAGAAGATGGGGCAGACGGAGCAGGCAGAGATGGAACGGCGTCGTGTAGCTGAATTTTACGTTCAGGTGTATCCCTGAAAGGCCGTAGGTGCGCCATAAGGAACAATTGAATGGAAATTTGCGTACATTCTCTACAGTAGAAGTCGAGCCGGCCGGTGTCCGGCGGCACCATCCAGTGCAGAGGAGACAAGGCCTCTCCGGGGTGGCTGATCGCTTCCCGGTGCAGATTCCTGGTACGCAGTAACTCACGATGGGTGTTGAAAATGTGACCTGTCCGGGAATGATGTGATACTAACGCCCCTGAAAAGCAGTTATCAGAATAGAGGGTGTTGTCGGGTTCAGAGGTTCAGCGTGGTGCAAGTAATCCAGGAGGTCCGATATGAAACAGCTCAGATTTCATCGTGTTGCAGCCATCCTTTCTCTTTTTCTGCTGAGCGGATGCTACACGCAGCTGCAGACCGTGCATACGGAGGGTCCCTCCAGAGGTCACCTGGCATCCCGGTCTGAAATTGAAGAGAGAAGGGAAGAAGCACGCCGAATCCGCCTTGATGCATTGTCTGCTTATGAGGACGAGACTTACGTAGAAGGGTATGGAGACGGAGTGTCGGACGGCTACCTGGATGGATGGACCGATGCTGAAGCCTACTACTTTATCGATTACGAGACCCGTGACTGGTACTCACGGCTCGGGGGTGAACCTCTTCACATCCACCACCACTACTACTATCCGCACAGGGTATGGGCAGGATACCCCTGGTATGGAAGGAGCCACATCGGTTTCAGCTTCCGGTTCGGATACAGTTACTACGACCCCTTTTTCTGGTATGATCCCTTCTACTGGCATGATCCCTGGTATGGACATGCGTGGTATCACCACCCGGGCGCATTTTATCGCTACCCCTCTTTTGGCGGTTACTGGGGTTATTACGGATCACCCTACTACGGTAATACTTTCATCTTTGTCAATTACGACCATCTGAGAGTACAGCCGGAACGGACACGAACTGCAAGATCAAACGGGCTTCACTCTATCCCGTCCGGCCAGCAGAACCGAACCCGCAGTACGGTGACCGGATCAGGGGGAAGTTCCGGTACCCGTTCGGCGACGGTTGGAAGCGGCACGCCTCGAGCAACAGGCCGTTCCGGTAGTGTTTCAGGCACTCGCTCCACGGTGAACCGTGGCAGCAGCGGCTCGTCTTCGTCGGTCAACCGAAGCCGGAGCACCGTGAACCGTGGCAGCAGCGGCTCGTCTTCGTCGGTCAACCGAAGCCGGAGCACCGTGAACCGTGGCAGCAGCGGCTCGTCCCCGTCGGTCAACCGCAGCCGGAGCACGGTGAACCGGAGCAGCGGCTCGTCCCCGTCGGTCAACCGCAGCCGGAGCACCGTGAACCGGAGCAGCGGCTCGTCCCCGTCGGTCAACCGCAGCCGGAGCACTGTGAATCGGAGCAGTGTCATCAACACGGCACCGGGCAGAAGCCGGAGTTCGGTGAACACGGGCCGTTCCTCATCAGGATCCCGACCCTCTTTTCAGGCTCCCTCCGCTTCCTCCTCCGGCAGGTCCGCGACCTCACCGTCGTCCGGCCGCAGCCGAAGCAGGTAGTTCCGTCTCCCCTGATAGTCGGGACACTGCTGTCAGCCCGGCGCTTCGCCCTGTTTAAAAAAATCATCACTCAGACATCAGACAGGCTAGCCGACGCAACCTGAAAAGTGCAGGAGCGGCGGGGCCATTCTTACAGACGATGAACCTCATATGGCAGTCATGATTCCCAGATCCGCACCTTTCACACTGCTTCTCCTGCTGGCCTTTTGGTTTGCAAATCCGACCCGAGGGGTATCCCAGGAGGCAAACAACTCCCTGCTCTACAGTTTTCAGGCAGTCCAGTTCAGCAAGCCGGAGATCTCATACGATCCGATCACCCTGGTTCTTCCCGGGGTGGCCCATGCAGGTGGTTTCAGCAGCTATCTGGAGAATCCGGCGGTGGCAGCCCTTTTTGATGAGAGTTTCGGATCCTTCGGTCTCGCGTTCCGCAATACTTCTGAACGTTCCCATTTTCTGGGAAACAGCATGGATATGGATGGTCGCCAGCTCGGACTCTCCAACCTGGGGTTCGTCTACAAATTCCCGACGGTCCGGGGAAGTCTGGTGATGGGGATGGGTTACAGCCAGAATGCATTCGTCAACCGGGCGCTATCGATTCAGGGAAGGAATACGGGAAGCAGCATGACCGATTTCTTCAAGATTCCCGGTTCTCTCTATGAAAACATCGCTTACGAAACCTATGCGATCGATTATGCCGATGAGGAGATGACCTGGTTCGATTCCGTATTCCGCATCGGATTTCCTCCCGGAAATTTTCCTGGAATACGTCAGGAAGCGGAGGTGCTGGAGAGCGGATACGGTGGTGAATTTTCCGGATTTGTGGCAACCGAGCTGGTAAAGAATCTGATGGCAGGTGTAAGTCTCGGCATTCATTCCGGCCGGTTTGTTTTTGACCGCACGTTTCTGGAGATCGACGAGTTCAATGATTACGACGGGGATTTCATCGTGACCGATGAAGGAAATACCGACATTGATAAAATACTGCTCGATGATCGGCTTCAGAGTGATTTTATTTCGCTGTCGGTCCGGCTCGGGGCAATCTACAGGGTAGGAAACCGGGTCCAGGTCGGGGCGAGCTGGACCCTCCCGGGCAAAATATCCATTGATGAGGAGTTCGATGCGCGGATTGCATCGACGTTCGACAACGCGGTTGTCTTTGAAGATGAAGTGTTCACCGACTTTTCCTGGTCGGTGAACCGGCCGGGAAGAATCCACCTCGGTGCGGCTCTTCTGGATCTGTCCGGCGTGACACTCTCACTCTCGGCCGAGCATGTCAACTACTCGAAAACCCGTCTTGATTTCGATTCTGATATGTTTGAAGAGCAGCGGAATGAAAACCGCTATCTTTCCGAAGTCTACCGGCCGGTATGGAACTTCAGGGGAGGAGTCGCCTGGGATCTGACCGATTATTTTACAATTCGGGGCGGATATGGATTCCAGCCGTCACGCTTCCGGCACCTGGACCTGGATCTCCATCACTTCTCCGGTGGAGTCGGATTTTCTCTGGGGCAGGGAGCATTTTTTGACCTGGGGGTTCAGTATGCCCGGTTTGAGGAGACATCTGTCCTTTATGAGTACGAGGATCACCTTTTCCAGCTTCAGAACCAGCTGGTGGATCGGGAGACCGGAAGATTTCAGGTTCTGGGTACCCTTCGCCTGCTGCTCTATTAACCTTCACTCGGTGCCGGTTTCGGCTTCAGCTTTACCCGACGGGGATTGACACTCAGCACCGGACAGTTGACATGGCGTACGATGTTGGTTGTCGTGCTTCCCATCATGAGGTAGTCGAGTCCCGTACGGCCGATGGTTGCCATGACGATCAGGTCGTATCCTTCTTTTTCGGCATGTTGCAGAATCGCCTCATGAGCAGAGAGTTCCGAGATCTCCACATCCCAGGAAAGCCGGTCCCGTATGGAGTGGAAATATTCGGCAGCCACCACTTTAAGACGCTCTTTTCGAAGGCGCTCCAGAGGAGCCAGTTCTCTCTCATATTTGTCCAGCTGCTCATAACTGAGTACGTGAAGCAGATTCACATGTGCACCGGTTTGCTCTGAAATCCGGATGGCAAGAGGGAACGCCGTGGTGGAATAGTCTGAAAAGTCTGTTGTTACCAGAATTTTTTCGATGGCATGGGGCTCCCATTCATTTTCAACCACCACAACCGGCGCATGGGCCAGGCGGAGCACCTTCTCCGCCACCGATCCCAGCAGAAAGCGGGTAAGTCCGGAGCGGCCGTGTGTTCCCATTACAATCAGATCGTATTCAGTCGAAAGGTCGATCAGTGTCTGTGCAGGATTGCCGAATCCGATGACCGCATCGTCCAGATTTGCAGTCGGGATGTGCTTTCCCGCCACCTCACGAAGGCGATCCGAAAGTTGCCCCTCAAGTTCTTCAAGATCGATAAAAGAGCTGCTGCTCATTCCCAGTGTATAGGGTTCATCCATTTCGGTGACCGGAATGTGCACATGCACCGGAGTGACCCGTGCATCAAAAAGACCGGAAAAGAGTCTCGCGGCCGCGAGGGCTTTTTCACTCAGATCAGAGAAATCGACCGGTACAAGGATTCGTTTGATGGATGGTGTCAGGGTGGGCGTCATGGAGGTGGATTGGAGTTTCAGGCAGTTTGAAGGATCGGGTCGTTTCAAAGCGAGAACGGCGGGGCTGGGCCTGAACGATGCGTCAAGTCGAGGGAACCCGATCCGTTCTTATGTTGGAAAAATGATCATAAACTCCCATGGATGCAATAGCTTTGCCCCTGCACCCTGCACCCTGCCCCCTGAACCCTGAACCCTGAACCCTGAACCCTGAACCTGGATGGTGGACTGTGGACGGTGGATGGTGGACGGTGGATGGTGGACGGTGGATGGTGGACGGTGGAGGGTTGGGGTTGGACGGTTATCACTCAGCCGGCCGTAGCTCCATCGGTTTCTTCCGGAGAAGCAGACGGGTGTTGGACATCCCGATGAGCAGGGTGAGGAGTACGAGAGGCAGGGCTGTACCCAGAAGGGCGCCCGTTGAGGGATGAAAAGCGAATCCGAACCAGAAACGGGAGAGAAGCCACCCGGCCAGCAGGGCAAGCAGCAGCCCGGCCGCTGTACCGCTCAGCCCGATCAGAAGGAACTCCACGAGTTGAACATTTCTTACTCTCTTCCGGCTGGCACCCAGTATCCGGAGCAGCACCGATTCCCGGATTCGCTGATACCGGTTCAGATAGAGGGTGGTGGAGAGGATCATAACAGCGGTCAGCACGGTAAAGAGAGCCATGAAACGGATGACGGCGGCGACCTTCTCCAGGAACTCCCGGACAGTATCAAAAAGATGTCCCACATCGAGCGCAGAGATGTTGGGGTGTTGGCGGACGATTTTTTGTAGCAGACGGTCCGCCGAGACGGGATTTTCTGTCTTCAGAGTCGTGGCATAGAACCGGGGAGCGTCATCCAGCACTCCTTCCGGGAAGAGGAGAAAGAAGTTGGGTTCGGGCCGCTGAAAATCGATTTCACGAATCGATGCCACCCGGGTATCGATCGGGACCCCCTGCAGGTCGAAGCGGAGGGTATCCCCGATGGTAACGGCAAGATCTTTCGCTATCTCCTCACCCAGCGAGATCGGGATGGCTCCGTCCCACTCTGCCCGGCCGATCCATTCCCCCTCGATGACTGTTTCGGCCTCCGTGAGATGATTCCGCCAGCTCGCCCGGTACTCCCGTGTCAGCACCCAGTTACGCACATCGGAGGTCGTGTCCTGTCGTACAGCGGCGACTTCCCGCCCTTTCCAGTGAGAGAGTCTCATCGTAATGATCGGAACATTGTGCAGGATCCGGGCGTCATCCTGATGCGCCATCCGAAGGATCTCCTCGTTCTGATCAGCCTGAATATCAAACAAGACCAGGGAGGGGGCCTCTTCACCCATTCTCTCCTCGATGGTATGAAGAATGGAGTGCTGGACCAGATGAAGGGAACCGATCAGGAAGGTTCCGGTCCCCAGGGCTGTCAGCAGCAACGGCGTTGCATTGCCCGGTCGGGAGAGACCGGCAATTCCCTGTCTCCAGACCCAGGGCAGAGAGTGCAACCGGAGCAGACGCAGAGTACGGATAAGAATCCAGGAGATTCCGAGCAGCAGCAGGAGGACCATCACCATCCCGGCAACAAAGAGAAAAGCGCTCCTCAGGTCCTGGAGAAGCCAGCCAAGTGTGAGGGCAAGCAGGCAGAGCATGACGGCAGCGGCCGGCAGACGGACATTCCAGAGGGCGGGGTCCGGCGGAAGCCGGTCACCTGTTCTCAGGACACGTAGAGGAGAGATTCTTGTCAAGGTGGCAAGAGGCAGAAGCGAAAAGGCCAGGGAGACCAGAGTTCCGGAACCCAGTCCGGCAATCAGTGCCGGTACAGAGACCTCCTGTACAATGCCGAAGGGCAGAAGGTCACGGACCAGGAGGGGGAGGAGCCTCTGGACGAACAAGCCGATCAGGACTCCTGCAATGGATCCCGCAAGTCCGAGCCCCGCCACCTGCAGGGTGAATATAAAGCGGGTCTGGGCCGATGTGGCACCCAGGCAGCGCAACGTAGCCACCGTCTCTCTTTTGTGCCGGATGTAGAGATGGATGGCGGCAGCCACCCCGAGGCCTCCAAGGAAGAGAGCGATGAATCCAATCAGACCCAGATAGCGTGAGAGATGGTCGGCGGTTCTTCCGAAGCGGGCACGGGTCGTTTCCGCCGTCTGATACCGGAGCGGATGTTCCAGGGCCAGGGAACGGACCGCCTCCATCCACTCTTTCTCATCCTGACCGGGTTCAAAAAGAAAATGGGTGGAGTAGCGGACCTGGCTGCCTCTCTGAAGCAGATCGGATTCTGCCAGAACCCGTTTCGGAATGACAACAAGGGGGGCAAAGAGGGAGAAGGAGGTGTTTTCTCCCGGCATCTCCAGAAGAGCTCCGGCGACCGGCAACAGGTGCCGTCCCACCCGAATCGGGTCTCCCGGTTTCAGATCGAGCTGCTTCATTACCGTCTCATCCACGAGAGCCATACCGAGTTCCTGCCACCGGTCGGCGGCTGCCGCAGGGTCGGTTCGGATTTTGCCGTAGTATGGGAACTCCCCCTCGATCGCACGGATCCGGGAAAGTCTGGCCTCTCCTTCGTGCCCATAGGATACCATGGAGGAGAACTCAATGGAGGTGGAGCGGGTTCCACCGAGCGAATCGATGAAAGCCTCTACTTCCGGTGTGTGCGGTTCATTCTGGCGGATCTCCAGGTCGGCTCCCAGCAGCTCTTTTGCCTGGCGGTCCAGGGTAAGATGGAGATCGTTCCGGAAAGAGAGGATGGCGACCAGAGCGGCCACTCCGGCTGCCATGCCGCATCCGACCAGCAGCAGGTGTTTCCACTGCGATCGGGCATCGCGCCATGCGATGCGCAGAATGGCACGGTCAACTGTTTTGCGGATCATCGAAGAGGATTCTTGCCGTCATTTCAGATGAAGCTTTCGCCACTTCATCGGATACAACCCGTCCCTGGCGGAGGCGGATGATCCGTTCACAGCGTCCGGCCAGTTCCATGTCATGAGTCACGATGACCAGGGTGGTTCCCGATTGCTTGTTCAGATCAAAGAGAAGATCCGTGATCTGCCGCCCGGTTTCTCCATCGAGATTTCCCGTCGGCTCATCGGCAAGAAGAAGCTCCGGACGGTTGATGAATGCCCGTGCGATGGCGACCCGCTGCTGTTCCCCGCCGGAGAGCTGGGAGGGGTAGTGGGAGGTTCTTTCCGCGAGCCCTGTTGCCCGGAGGAGTTCATACGCTCTGCCGGCGGCTTCCCTCCACTCCATGCCCTGCAGCTCCACAGGTACGGTCACATTCTCCAGGGCGGTGAGGGTCGGGATGAGACGGAAGGACTGGAATACAAAGCCGATGTGCCGGTTCCGGATGATGGCAAGTTCCTCCTCATCCAGATCTCCGAGAGTATGATGCATGAATCGCACTTCCCCGGAAGTGGCGCGATCCAGACCGGCGCAGAGACCGAGGAGAGTTGTCTTGCCGCTGCCCGATGGTCCCACGATCGCACAGGTGGTGCCGGCTTCGACCGAAAAGGTAACTCCGTCCAGGACGGTGAGGCTGTTCTCGCCGGACGGGTAGCTCTTGACCAGATCGGTAGCATGGAGAATCGGGGTCTCTTTCATCGGGCGTGGCTCCGGGTGAATGAATTCATTTCCGTCGGGGAACTGTTATCTTGGGTGTTTCCGGATTGTAAACCGTCATTGTAAACCGTCAGCGCCTTGATTGATCGAAAGATACCGTTTTCTCTGCTTATCCCCTTTCTTCTGATGAGCGTTCCTTCCGGAGGGCAAGAGCCCGGTGGGTGGGACGTCCGGGGGGAGAAGACCGGATCCGGTGAGGAATTCCGGGGGGAAGAGTCCGGCAGCGAACCGCTCCGTCTTGTGATCTTCGGCGACAGCATCACGGCAGGGTACGGGGTGGGGCCGGAGGAGGCATTCCCAGCCCGGTTGCAGGCCATCGCCGATTCACTCCAATGGGATCTGCTGGTGGTTAATGCCGGCCTGAGCGGAGAGACCTCCGCTGGCGGGCTCCGGCGAGTCGACTGGGTTCTCCGGCAGAGGACAGACCTTTTTGTCCTGGAACTGGGTGGAAATGACGGCCTGAGAGGCCTCGACCCCGAGGCGACCAAACAGAACCTGCAGGGGATCCTGGACCGCGTTTCCGCCCGATACCCCGATGCCATCCTTGTTCTGGCAGGGATGGAGGCACCTCCGAATATGGGGGAGAGCTATACCCGGAGGTTCAGGGAGATCTACCGGGAACTTGCGGAGGAGAATGATCTGCTCTTGATCCCCTTCATTCTGGAAGGTGTGGCAGGGATCCGGGACCTGAATCAGCCCGATGGAATCCATCCGACCCCGGAGGGACACCGGAGAATAGCCCGTCATCTCTGGAGCTTTCTGCGGCCCGAGCTCGAGAAGATCAGCAAAATCAGCGGATCCGGTAGATGATCCGGATCGTGCTGCTGACCGGTATCATCTGACTGAACTCGGTGAGCAGTCCGGTATCGACTCGTGCTTCGGCAAAGGCCATCACCTCGCTGCGAAATACCCGCTGGGTTGTGTGCTCGATCTCCCGTACCTCCCCCAGATTTTTTCCCATCAGCGCCGCGATCCGTTCCGCCTTTTCACGGGCATTGGCCACAGCCAGCTCAAGCGCCTCTTTTTCTCCTTCATCCAGCTTTGTGGAGCTGAACTGTCCCCGGAAATTCTCAAATCCGTTCTCGATCAGCCGGACCTGAAGCTGCTCGTAAAGTTCAAAATCCTCCAGTTCGAGCCGGACCTGCTGACTGCTGGTATAGTCGACCGTCTCCCTCATCTGCCGGGAACCGATCTGGATCGGCTGGAAGGTGAGTTTCGATTCATCAATCCCCATCTCCCGGATCAGACCGGCCAGGTATCGCTCCTGCCGTTTGTGCTCTTCGAAAACCTCGGACGGGGTTCTTCCGCTTGTTGTGATGTTGATGTGGAAATGGATGATGTCTGCCGGCACCATCGCTTCACCGGTCGCATCGATGGTGATGGTCCCCGGTATGATGTTGTCGGGCGGGAAGAAGGCGCGGCGCTGACGCTGGGCACGGGCTTCTTCGGTCGGGAAAGCCGCCAGCATCATCAGAAACAGGAAAAGGGTTGCAAAAAAACCGGTCGAGAAAAGAAAGGGCTTTATCGGGAGTTGAGCGGGTCGTGTTCGGTTCATAATGTGAAAATTGGTTCGGGTTATTTAAGCGTGGCGACCGTGGCCCCTCCGCCGCTACGGCCGTCCGTTGCATAGGTTTCAACATAACGGTTGCGACCAAGAAGATGGTGTACCGATTTTCGGAGCGCGCCGGTTCCCTTGCCGTGGATGATCCGGATGTTCAGGATCCCTCGGCGTCTGCATTCATCGATCCATTCATCGATCAGCGTGCCCAGGTCGGAGGGGCGGAATGTATGAAGATCCAGGATCCCGTCGATCGGGTAGGGTACCGGATCATCCGGTTCGTGATCGGCGGGATCGGGATCATCAGAATCGGGGTCGTGATCAAGATCGGGATCGGCGGGATCGGGATCATCAGAATCGGGATCGTGAGCAAGATCGGGATCGACGGGATCCTGGCGATCATTGCGATCGGGATCACGGAATTCGGGACTCTCTTTTTCTGGTTCCATGCTAGCCGGTGCTTATTCATTCGGTACCGCCATCCGGAAGAGTGTGATGTTTCGGGGACAGTCCGGATTCCCACAGGTTGTCCATGAGACTCATTGTGAGTCAGTTCCCAACGGCTAAAGATCCACGTGATAGTCAACGAAGAGTCGCTGTTCCGCCACCGCATTGATAAACCGGACGGCTTTCTGATGATGGGGACTGCGGGTATACATTTTGAAGTCAAGCTCGGTTTCGAAATCGCAGATCAGAACCACATCCATCCCTTCCGGATCGTCCGGGCTGATCTGGATTCCGACCTCAACGTTCTTGATCTCATCGATGCTGGTCTTCAAACCTTCAAGAATCATCTTGAGCTTTTCGGCATTCCGTTTTGCGGAGGCACCTTCCGCGTGCTCCTTCAGTTTCCACATAACTACATGGCGTATCATGATCGGCTCCTGTGAATGTTATTCTTTTAGAACTGTGAATGAGTACATGTCGGTTTCCTGTATCGGGTAGCTGTACGTTTCGGAGTTGGCTCTTGAATGAAAAACGAGGTGTGAAGGGAACCGGAGTGTTGAGCGGGCCGGTCAGTTGCTCCTCGCAAAGGCCAGATCTTCCGGTTCGACGGGAAAATCGACCCTCTCCAGCATCTCGGGGTAATAATTTCCGGCCGCCCAGAGAAAATACCTGGCATCGGCCGACCCCTCTTGTTTCAGGCGCCGGTAGAGCTCCAGGTAACCAAGCGCAACTTGCCGGAGCTGCTGCTCTTTAAGCTGATCTCCTGAACGGGCAGGAACGGAAAGGGGGGTTCCGGCATGGATCAGATTGGGATCGTCGATCCGGTCGGCATTCAGATGCCAGATCCAGGGCCAGAGGAAGGGATCTCCGAGATGTTCCTCCGCCAGTTTCCAGAGACTCTGACCCGCTTGGATCCGCAGGGTGGAGTAGAGGAGTTCTCCGGTGTCCGGCTCGCCGGACTCATCGGCCGGATCCAGGTCGGCACCAGTGGCACCGGGCCTTTCCATGATCCCGGAAAGGCCGGCAGAGCGGGATGCTCCGACGGTTTCTGAGGCATCAGTGAACCGGGGCGCATCGATGCTCCGGGGTGCTTCCGGGTTTTCGAAACTTCCGGTGTTTTCCACACTCACCGCAGATCCGGAGGGGCCGGCCGGCAGGGCCGCATCCACTCCATTCACTCCTTCCAGTTGTGAAAAGTAGATCAGCAGAAGGAGAAGCAGAACCCCGACCGCAGCCCAGGACCATCGGTACCGGCTTGTCTGCCGGATATCCGGTCCGCGCTCCGGCTTCTCGGAATCTGCTGCCGGTTTCGGTTGTGATTTCTGCGGAGGGCGCATGGCAGAAGAAGCCAGAGGGGAAGGCCTCTCCACAAGGATCTCCTCCGGGTCCTCCGCTCCGGCGGTCCGATCCGATGCCGACATGCCGGGCTTCGATGGTGGCAGTCCGGGCATGGTGAGGGGCGTGGAGACGGCATCACGAAGCGGCTTGTAAGGCCGGAACACGACCTTGTGTCTTCCCCCGATCCGGATCTCCTCGCCGGTCCGGGGATGGACTCCCCGTCGCTCATCCATCCAGCGAAGTTCAAAGCGGCCGAACCCGGAGAGAGTGACGGAACCGTTCTTCTGCAGGCCGGACTCGATCACCTCGACCAGCTGGCGGACGAAATCCCGGGTAAAGCGGTGGCTCTTCCCTGTGCGATGAGACAGGTACCCGGCAAGCTCCGAATATGTGAGCTTATGGTTCACTTCTGCCGCCCGAGCTGATTTAGACGTTCCCGGAGCCTTCTCGCGGGAGTGAAAGAGACCTGCCGGCGGGAGGGGATCGACCGTTTTTCTCCGTGCCAGGGGCTGTAGATGCTCCTGGACTCTCTCTCACGCACCCTGAATGTACCCAGGCCGGGTATGGTGAAGCCGTTCCCCTCCTGGAGCTGCCGGATCAGCCCGGATAGAACCTGATCGGTCATCCCGCGGGCTTCCGCCGGATCGAGCCCCAGATCGTCTGAGAGCTGTTCGACAAGCTCCTTGTAGGTCATTCCATTCAGGTTTTGGATTTTCACGATCCGGGCAGATACCCGCTCAGATTACCCGGGCAGTGGAAAGATCCGGGTTGTGGACCTGCTGCAGGTCCATACGATACTCCCGACTTTTCTCCCCTGTCGGCCGGTGTCGTTCCGGGGCAACAGGGTGCGGGGACGACAGACTCAAGGCCTGATAGGAATAAAAGTAATTTTATTCAATCTTTTAAATGGAATTTGCGGAGTGGTGGCATGAGCGGTGGCCGGCGTGACATGATGGTTGAAGCGGGATCTATTATGAAATCACGGAAGGAAAGCGTAAATTTCATGCTGCTTTTAACCGTTTGATATCAATCCGGAATGAACAATACCAGACAGTCTGCGATTGAACTGAAAAGTTCAGGGGATGAGCTGGGTGATGCACACATCGCCACATCGACAGAGACACCGATCAGAGAGGATGCGTTCAATCTGAGCAATGATGAGAAGATCGAACAGATCAGGGAGCATTTCAAAGAGATCATGGAGGTTCTCGGTCTGGATACGACGGATGAAAGTCTGAAAGGCACCCCCGACCGTGTCGCCCGGATGTTTGTAAACGAGGTTTTCAGCGGGCTCGATCCGCAAAACAAACCTGTTGCGCGCAAGTTCACCAACAAGTTTGATTACGGGGACATGATCGTGGAGAAGAATATCCAGGTCCACTCATTCTGCGAGCACCATTTTCTTCCCTTTATCGGGAAGGCACATGTCGCCTATATCAGCAGCGGCCACGTCATCGGCCTTTCCAAGATCAACCGGATCGTCGATTACTACTCAAGAAGACCCCAGGTGCAGGAGAGACTGACCCTGCAGATTGCCAATGAACTCTCACAGGCTCTTGAGACAGAGGATGTCGCCGTCTGGATCGAGAGCCGCCATCTCTGTGTCTCCATGCGGGGTATCCGTGATATAGAGAGCAGCACCATCACGTCCGAATTCCGGGGTGCTTTTCAGGATCCGGATGTCCAGCAAAAATTCATCGATTACATCAGAACGGAAACCGTGATGTAGCCCGGATGGAACGGTCTGACATGCCAGATTTCAACCGAGTTCCTGTCTATCTCTATAACACACTGGGCCGGAAAAAGGAGCGGTTCGAGCCGATAAACCCACCTCATGTAGGGATCTACGTCTGCGGACCTACCGTTTACGGAGACCCGCATCTGGGTCATGCACGGGCGGCGATCACGTTCGATCTGGTCCTGCGCTACCTCAGGTTTCTGGGTTACAGCGTGCGCTACGTCCGGAACATTACCGATGTGGGGCACCTGGAGGATGAGGTGATCGAAGAGGGGGAGGACAAGATCCTGAAAAAAGCCCGTCTGGAGCAGCTCGAGCCGATGGAGGTGGTCCAGACCTACACCAACCGCTACCATCAGGGGATGGACGCCCTGAACTGTGAGCGGCCGAGCATAGAGCCGACTGCCACCGGCCACATCATCGAACAGATCCAGCTGATCCGGAAGATCATGGAGAACGGCCTGGCCTATGAGGTGAACGGATCGATCTACTTCGATCTGGCCAGATATGTGGAGAAAAACGACTATGGATCCCTCTCCGGCAAGGTGCTGGAAGAGCTCATGGCGGGCAGCCGGGATACCGAAGGGCTTGAGGAGAAGCGGAGTCCGCACGACTTCTCTCTCTGGAAAAAGGCAGATCCGGGGCATATCATGCGGTGGGAGTCCCCATGGGGGGAGGGATTTCCCGGGTGGCATGTCGAGTGCACCGCCATGAGCACCAAGTATCTGGGTGAGACATTTGATATTCATGGAGGGGGGATCGATCTGCAGTTCCCGCATCATGAGGCGGAGATCGCCCAGGCCCGAAGTGCATTCGGAAAAGATCCTGCAAAATACTGGATGCACAACAATATGGTCACGATCGACGGGGCCAAGATGAGCAAGTCGGCGGGCAATTTCATCACCCTCGAGGAGCTCTTTACCGGGGAGCACCCGCTTCTTGAGAAGGCGTGGGATCCGATGGTGATCCGCTTTCTGATGCTCCAGTCCCACTACAGGAGCGAGATCGACTTCTCCAATGAAGCACTCCATGCGGCGGAGAAAGGGTATCACCGGATAATGAACGGTCTGGCCCTTCTTGATGAACTGAATCCGGCCCGGGGCGAAGAACCTGCCGAGCTGGATGAGCAGATCGGCAGGCTGTGCGAGGAGTGCTGGGAGACAATGAGCGACGATTTCAACACCGCCAGAACTCTTGCGGTGCTCTTTGAACTGGCCTCCCGTATAAACGGACTGTATCACGGACAGATCGACAGCAGGAAGATCTCCCGCCCCATGTTCGACCGGATGAAGGAGAGTTACCGTGCCTTTGTTCTGGATGTGCTGGGACTGAGACCGCCTGCCCGGCAGGCCGACAGCAAACTGGGTCCGCTGATGGAGCTTCTGATCGAGATCCGGGCGCGGGCTCGTGCACACAAGGATTACGAGATGGCCGACAAGATCCGTGATGATCTTGCCCGCATCGGCATTGAGCTGAAAGATGAAAAAGGCGGGAAAACAACGTGGCGGGTCGTCGAATAAGAGGGTCTCACCGGCTGCGCGGGTGATACTTCTTTTTGTCTCCATCTACCAGAGCATGATCTCCCCCTGGCTGGGACCTTCCTGCCGTCATATCCCGAGCTGTTCCAACTACATGGCAGAGGCCGTACGCGAGTGGGGTGCCCTGAAGGGGGGGTGGATGGGAGTGAAACGTGTGGCGCGTTGCCACCCCTGGGGTACATCGGGCTATGATCCGGTGCCCAGGGCGGAGGAGAAAAACAGATAATTCGGAACAGTCCGTAAGAGCATGAGCCGATATTTTGCTGAAAGGACGAGCAGGGATCAGGTTGAGCTGGGTACGGAGTTCGCCCCCCTGTTCAACGAAGAGGGTCTCATTCCCTGCATCACGGTGGATGCCACTTCCGGTGAGATCCTGATGTTCGCCTGGATGAACGAGGAGGCACTACGGGAGACGCTTCACACAGGCCGGGCGGTCTATTACAGTCGAAGCCGGCAGCAGCTCTGGGTGAAGGGAGAGACCTCCGGGCGGACCCAGAAGGTTCGTCAGGTGCTGGTGGACTGCGATCAGGATGTGATCCAGCTGCGGGTCGATCCGGCCGTGGAGGGAGCCTGCCACAGGGGGTATCGAAGCTGCTTCTACCGGGCCGTCTCGGAGCGGGATTCCCGGGAGCTGAAGTTCATCGACGAGAAACCCTCTTTCAATCCGGAAACCGTTTACGGAGACTGATCTGCAAAACTTCATCCATCAGAACTATCCCCGGGCCCAGGAGGGGCGGGAGCTCACCCGACGGTGCATAGACCGGCTGGTCAATGAGTTCGGATTCGACCTGTCGAAGACTCTTTTGGCGACCTCCGTCTGCAGCGATGAGATTGTCCGGACAGTGACCAATTTCCGGGACTACCTGGGCAGCGACAGCCCTTTCCAGCTGGGGGGGCTGGCGGGATACCCTTTCACCGGCCTGACCGGTCTGAAAGCCTTTGCCGCTCATGTGCCGGACGGAGGATCCACGATCATTCAGTACGGCCCGCATATCGGAGTGTCGAAGACCGGAGAGGTGGGAACGATGCAGAGGCTTGGACAGCTGCATGAATCTTCCTGCTGCGGGGCACTTCAGGCGACCCTCGCCGCACTGGAAGGAGAGAGTGAACCGGCGGATCAGGAACTTGATTTCCAGCTCTGGAAGATTGAAAAAGAACTGGGCGGGCAGCGGGAGGCAATTCTTGATCACCCGATCCCGCTGGTGGCGGCAACCGACCAGATGTTCGACCTGATCGACCGGACCATCCACTCCATGATCAAGGCTTCAAGCGACCTGCTGAAAGGTCACCGGATCGCCCTGATCGGCGGCATCATCATCAATACCGATTACAATCTGCCGGACTGGTTCGATCTTCGCAATTTTGAAGTGCTGGAATTGTGAACAAAAGTGTGTATTTTTATACACATTAATCTCCATTCACACCTCCGCACTTGAACAAGTCCACCCTTTCCACCCTGCTCTGGGACCGTCTTGGCATCGGCATCTCAACGATCTGTGCCATCCACTGCCTTCTGGTTCCTGTAATCATCTCGCTTCTGCCGCTCTGGCCCGTAGCGGAGACCATTCACCAATGGATCCATCCTGTCTTCATAGTGTTTATCCTGCCGACGATCTGGTTTGCAGTCCGCGGGAGCCACTATGACCGGAAAATCATCCTGCTGCTGAGTGCGGGGTTTCTTCTGGTTCTGACGGGGTGGCCGGCCGGACACTGGAGCGGGGACCATCGCGTGGAGACGCTGTTCACGGTGGCGGGAAGTCTGTTGCTGATTGCCGGACATCTGCTCAATTACCGGCATCACCGCCGATGCACCAACACCCGGCACCGGCACCATCCGGTTCTGGAGGAAGCGATTCAACACCGACATCACGATGAGACGGCTTAATTTTACGCTGAACGAAGAGACCATCGAGCTGCTGAACGATCTGGCTCAGCGCTACTACAAGGGAAACAAATCGAGAACCATACGGGCGTCACTGGAGAGCCTGGCTGCCCATACGGGCCATGAGGGGTGGATCATAACCGGATACACCGCGCTTCGTGCCGACGGTGAAACCGAATGTCACATCTGCGGGAAGGAGCATCTGCGGGGGGAGCTTCTCTACAAGCCGGTTTTTCAACGGGGTCGCAGCCCGCACGCCCTCCCGTCGATTCCCCGCGAGGAGTGGCTTGAATGCAAGCATTGTGTGGAGAGGTCAGACCTTGCTCAAGAGGCCGATACTCACACAGGCTAAACAATATTTTAGCTTAAACTAAATAATATTTAAGTTTCGGTTGAAACAGTGGGATAAACTGTCTGTCAACCGATATGCCTTACATTCTGCATACTCTCCGGATCTTTCTTTTTGCGGCTGCACTACCATTCCAGGGATTTGCCGCGTCCCACAACTACCAGCCCGACTGCGGGGAAAAGGCGCTCTCGGGGAGAGTGATGGATGCCGGAACGGGTGAGCCGCTGCCGGCAGCCACGGTCTATCTTCCCGAAGAGAAGCGCGGAACGGTTACCGACCCGGAAGGCGGCTTCTGTCTGGAGATGGAATCCGGCCCCTGGTTGCTGGAGGTTCAATACATTGGGTATGAAACCGCCCGTCTGAAAGGAGAGTGGCCGCACGAGGACCCTCTTCAGATTCTTCTTGAACCGGAAACCCTTGTCGCCGATGAGGTGATCGTCACCGCTTCGCCTCTCGGGCGCAATGTTCACTACCAGCCCGCACACTCCCTTCACAGAGCCGAGCTGGACAGCCGGGCCGCTCCCTCGGTGGGTGAGATGCTCGACGGAAGTCCGGGACTCGCAATGCGATCGTTCGGATCAGCTCCCGCCCGCCCGGTGATCCGCGGCATGGACGGTGAACGGGTGCTGGTGATGGAAAACGGCGAGAGGATGGGCGATCTCTCCTCGACCGCCCACGACCATGCCATCGCGCTGGATCCGCTCTCCATCGAGAGGGTGGAGGTGGTGCGGGGCCCGGCCAGTCTGCTCTACGGATCGAGTGCTCTGGGCGGAGTGGTGAATCTTTTCAGCCGAGATCTGCCCCAGGAGTGGAGTGAAGGGAGCGGTGGAACCCTGCTTGCCCACCTCGCGACGGTGAACGGTCTGGGTGCCGGATTCCTCCGGGGGGAGCATAGAACGGAGAGGCTTGCCCTTACCGGCTCAGCCTCCTACCGCTCGGCCGGGGATCTGCGGACACCTGAAGGGCCGGTTCACGGCACGTTTCTGGACAGCTACAGCGGAAGCGCCGGAATAGGGTACCGGAGGGGCGGTCTGGAAACCGGAATTTCCCTTCGGGGAATGACCTATGACTACGGACTGCCGGGTGAGGAGAGCCTGCCGGGGGAGGGGATCGAG
This sequence comes from uncultured Balneolaceae bacterium, assembly GCA_964440655.1. Taxonomy (GTDB): domain Bacteria; phylum Bacteroidota; class Rhodothermia; order Balneolales; family Balneolaceae; genus CAYTTA01. Next base: position 6,079 of record CAYTTA010000021.1, on the reverse strand, counting down.
GTCCGGATGGACCGTCTCCAGTTCCAGTCATTTACGGTACTCCGCAGAGACGGCTGGGTGGAACTCGCCGAACTTCGCCTCTCCGGAGGGCACTACCGCCACAGTGAAGTGGAGATGATGCGTCTGGCAGATCTTTCCGGAACTGCCGGCGAAATCGAAGAGGAATTGCAGCTGGGATTCGATCAGACGAGCGGATCGGCCACCGTGCGGCTGCAGCATCGACCGCTTATTCTGGCGCGAGGGGTTCTGGGATGGAACGCACAGGCCCGCGATATCCGGATCTCGGGGGTGAACCGGCTCTTTCCCGGAATGAAGCAGTACTCTACGGCCTTCTTCCTGTTTCAGGAGATGGATCTGACCCCCTGGCTTTCGGTCCAGGGAGGCGCCCGGATTGAGTTTCAGAAACTGGAACTGTCCGTCGGTGAGCAGGGGGCGGCGCCCCGGTCGGGTTGGATCGGGGCGGGGTCTGCCGGGCTTAACCTGCGTCCTGCCGACGGATGGCAGATGGGGGCACAGCTGGCGCGTGCCTACCGTGTGCCTACCATCGAAGAGCTCTATTCCAACGCGCCCCATTTCGGAGCCGGCGCCTATGAGATCGGTGACCCCGATCTGGATAACGAGGTGAGTGTCGGTGCGGATCTCTTTTTCCAATACCGGAAGAAGGGGTGGATGCTTCAGGGATCCGCTTTTATGAACCGGATATCGGGATTCATCAATTTCCGGCCAACCGGATTGATGGATGGTCCCTCCGGACTGCCGGTTTTTGAATACCACGCCACGCGTGCCAGGCTCTACGGGGCGGAGCTTGCTGCGGAAGCTCCTCTGGCATCCGGATTCCGTTCAAGAGTGACCCTGGACTATATGATGGGGAGTCAGGTGGATGGGGAGACAACACCCCTGCCTTTCATACCTCCGTTCCGGGTTTATACCGCACTCTCCTGGACGGGGGGACGGTGGAGTGCGGAACTGAACCTGAGGGGTGTTCTGACCCAGAAACGCACTGCGCCGGAAGAGGAACCGACCCGGGGGTATTTTCTGGCCGGTTTCAACGGGAGTTACCGGCTGATGGAGGGACTTTCTCTGATGGTCCGGCTGGACAACGCCTTGAACACCGCCTACCGGGATCACCTGTCGAGGATCGAGGACCGGAACCGGCTCATGCCCGGCAGGAATTTCAATGTGATGCTCCGCTGGGATTTTTAGACCGATTCGCGGCCTTCCGCCAAGCGGCTATTCCCCGTTCAACGGGACCAGGATCACATCCTCGAAGTCAAGGTCCAGCTCGCTCAGTACCGGCTCGGCGAGCTCCACGATCTCCTCCTCATCGAACTTGTCCAGACCACCCAGTTCAATGTAGAGCAGATTGTTGATGTCGTCGACATGGTATCGGTACGCGTCCGATTCAAAGATCTCGGCCAGGGTCCGGACCAGGAATTGCACATCCTCTTCCCAGGCCTGATATTCCGTTTCGGGTGTGTCTGTCATTTCCGTGCTGTTTGGGGAATCCATAAAATAGAGAATCCGATGCGATGAAAAAATGGGTGGAAATCGTTGCCGCGAAAGCCCGGCAGGAGGAACGGATCATTCTGGGCCTCATGAGCGGGACCTCCATGGACGGGATCGATCTGGTCTTGTGCCGAATCCGCGGTGCATCGGCCGGCACGGAGCTGGAGATCCTGGAGAAAGGGAGTGCTGATCTGGATCCGCGGCTTCGGGAGAGGTTTCAGCGGATCGCGTTCCGGCCGGACACTCCCCTGGGGGAGGCGGTCCGGTTCGGAAGAGAGCTGGGAGAGGCGTGGTGCAGGGCAATCGACCTTCAGCTCCGATCCTGGGGCATGGACCGGCGCCGGATCGATCTTCTGGCGAGCCATGGACAGACACTTCTCCATCTGCCCGATCCGGAGAACTCACTCCACGCCACCCTGCAGGTGGTGGACGGGGATCTGCTGGCACTGCGCCTCGGACTCATCACTGTGAGTGACTTCCGCTCCGGTCATATTGCCGCCGGTTTTGAAGGAGCTCCGCTGGTTCCTCTCGGGGAGATGCTTCTCTTTACCCATCCGACGGAAGAGAGGGTCCTGCTGAATCTGGGTGGAATCGGCAATTTCACCTGGCTGCGCCCCGGGGGTGAGGAGGGGATCCCTTTTGCAACCGATACCGGTCCCGCCAATACGCTGATTGACGAGGCGGTCCGGCGGCTCTATCCGGGCCTGAAGTACGATGAAGGTGGTGCCTTAGCCCGGAGCGGCACCATCCACTCCGCTCTGCTGGAGGAGTTGCAGGGTCACCCCTTTTTCGAACGCCCCTTTCCGAAATCAACCGGTCAGGAGGAGTTCAACTGGGAGTGGGTGTACCGGTGCCTGCTCAACGTGGATCCGGGCTTGAAATCGGCCGATCTGCTGGCCACTCTTACGGAGTTCACCGCTCGCACCGTCGCCGATGCCATAAAGCGTCATGTCGGGACGGGGCGGTTTGTGATCTATGTGAGCGGTGGGGGGTGGCACAACAGCCATCTCAGGGAGAGGATCGGAGCACTGCTTCCGGGAGCTGACCTGCGCTCCAGTTCCGATCTGGGACTGGATCCCGACGCCAAGGAGGCGGCGATCTTTGCCGTTCTGGCCAATGAGCGAATAGCCGGATCCGGATGGGTCGCTCCCGATGGCAGCAGGTTCACCGTGGGCAAGATCAGTCTGCCCGGCGGATCGATTTAGGAGCGGGGAGAGCAACTCCAGGGAAATGAGAAGGGATCTTCGTATAGGATGGGAATTCATGCGCAGTGTGAACCGGTCAGGAACGGTGATGGAATGGTGGAAAATAGAGAGTTCCGGTCAGTGACCGGCAGGAGAAGAGGATAGGGAGAGCTCAAACAGGAAGTGGAGAAGAAATAAATAGTTCAGATTGTTCGTATCTTGTAATGCCAATCTTTAATAAGAATCACGACGACATATCATGGCATCTACAGAGACAATCTGGCGCGTCCCGAGCCACGTGCTGGAAAAGAGCTTTACTTACGACGAGTACCGCGACCTGACAGAGAAACTGCTGGCAGAAGGAAAGACGACCGGAGAGAATCATTCCGAAAGCATGCTTCACTATACGAAGATGAACCTTTTCCGGATGAAGCGGCTCGACAAGACCTCCTCTCTGGACTCCCGGCTGGAGGAGGCACTCGGCAGACTGGACCGGAAACTCTTCTGGCTGGTACTTACGGAAGCATGGTGCGGTGATGCGGCGCAGAACCTGCCCATCATCAACAAAATGGTCCAGGCAACCCCCAACATCGAAATGAGACTGATCCTTCGCGATGAGAATCTGGATATCATGGATCAGTTCCTCACCGACGGGAAGAGCCGCTCCATTCCGAAACTGATCAGTCTGGACGCAGAGACCCACGAGCTCCTCGGAACCTGGGGACCCCGGCCGGCGACCGTTCAGAAGCTCTACAAGGAGCTCTCCAGTCAGCCCGATTTCAACTACCCGGAAGCGGCCGAACGGATCCACAAGTGGTATGCGGACAACAAGAACGAGGAGATCCAGCAGGAGTTTCTGGAACTTCTGGAAAAATGGTCCGGCGCATAGATCCGGCGCATAGAAGTGGGGGCAAAGGCAAAACGGAACAGAGCGGGCACAAACGGATCCTGAACGAGTGAAATCATCCGGAAAAGAACGCAGCGGTTTCTACCGCCATCTGGCGCAGACCAGTGATGCCCCGATGGGCCTGGAGATTGAACGGGCAGAGGGGTGTCACCTCCACACCACCGACGGACGCAGCTATGTCGACCTGATCTCCGGCATTGCTGTGAGCAGTCTCGGGCACCGGCATCCTGCCGTCATCGGGGCGCTCCAGGAGCAGCTTGACCGCCATCTGCATGTGATGGTCTACGGGGAGTTCATCCAGAAACCGCAGGTGGAGTTTGTCTCGCTTCTGGCCAGCCGGCTGCCGGAGAGTCTGGGCCGGATCTACCTGGTAAACAGCGGGACGGAGGCCAACGAGGGGGCCCTGAAGGTGGCCAAGAAATACACCGGCCGCACCCGGCTCGTCTCTTTCCGCAACAGCTATCATGGAGACACCCACGGTTCGCTCAGTGTGACAGGAAGGGAGGTCTACCGCGATCCCTACATGCCCCTGCTGCCCGACGTCCACTTTCTGGACTTCAACGACCCGGTGCAGCTGGAGGAGATTGACGGGCGGACCGCTGCCGTGATTCTCGAACCGATCCAGGGAGAGGGTGGTGTGATCCCTGCCGATCCGGCATGGCTGCGGCAGCTGCGTGAGCGATGCAACCGGACCGGCGCCCTGCTGATCTTCGACGAGATCCAGACCGGATTTTTCCGCACCGGAAAGCTCTTCGCCTATGAACACTACGGGGTGGTGCCGGACATTCTCTGCATGGCAAAGGCGATGGGAGGGGGGATGCCTCTCGGGGCGTTTGCCTCCTCGCCTGAAATCCTGAGGGTGCTCATGGAGGATCCCCCCCTGAACCACGTCACCACTTTCGGCGGGCATCCGATGAGCTGCGCCGCCGCACACGCCAATCTGAAGGTGCTTCTGGAGGGGGATTTCGGGGCTCGCGCCCGGCGGATCGAAGATGTGGCGCGCGAAATGCTCCGTGGGGAAGGGATCGTGGAACTGCGCGGGACGGGGGCGATGCTGGGGCTCGAGCTCGATAGCCCGGAACGGACCCGCAAGGTGGTGGACCACAGCTTCAGGAACGGAGTGATCGTCGGCTGGACGCTCCACTCCGACCGGCTGATCCGGATCGCTCCGCCGCTCATCATCGGGGAGCAACTTCTACGGGAATCCCTTCAGATCCTCCTGGAGGGAATGACCTGATTCTCCCGACTTCTTCTGACCGGTCGGCCGGGCCGATCTTTTAATCCTTCCGGCGGGATGCTCATCACTCGATAAGCCCGCGATACAGGATCTGCACGACATCATTCAAAAAGTGGTTTACGCCGTTTTTTTCTCCCGGCCGGACCCCGTTGGTGATGGCGACAAACCCGAATTTTTCCGCCGGATCGAAGAGCATCACACTATAGAGCCCGTAGGCGGATCCGGTGTGGCCGATCAATGTTTTCCCGGGGATCACCTGATCGAAGGAGTGCAGTGCCAGCCCGTATCCGTTCTTTTCGGTGAGAGGGGTCTGCATGCGTCGGGCGCTCTCTTCCGACAGGATCCGCACATCACCACTCCGCCCGTAATTCATATGCATGATCATGTAGCGGGCCAGATCCGGAGCCGACATCTTCATCCCGCCGGTCGGTGAGAAGATCGGCGCGCTGTACCCAGGAGTGTAGTCCGCAATCTCCTCCTTTCTCGGATCGTAAGCGGAGGGAGAGTGGCGGAAGGATTCCGTCTCGGGGTCGTAGGCATAGAGTGATGCGAGTCGGTCCGGGTCGAGATCACTGACATTGTACCCTCCCTCGATCCCCAGCGGGTCGAGGATCTTCTGAACGATGTACCGGTCAAACCGCTCTCCAGTGAGGTTCTCCAGGATCGCCCCGACCATGTTGAAGCAGAGGTTGCAGTACTCATAGTCCGCTCCGGGCGGGTAGTCGTTGTAGCTCTGCTCCCAGCCTGGAATCTCCGGGTTGATCTGGTCCAGAGTGAAGTATCCGTTTTTGTCGCTGATGCCCGACCGGTGGGAGAGCAGCATCTCCAGGGTGATGACCTCATCGGGATAGGCGGGATTGCGTACCCGGAATCCGATCAGATTGCTCACGTCGTCATCGAGCGAGATACGCCCCTCCTCCACGAGCTGCATGATCGCGGTGGCTGAAAACGATTTGGAGATGGAGGCGATCCGGAAAAGGTCACTGGTTTGAAGCGGAAGATCTTCTTCGAGGTTCTTCTTGCCAAAAGCACCGGAATAGATTATCTCCCCATCTTTTACCACAGCCACCGACAACCCAACTGAGTTGCGCTTTTCCAGAAGCTGGTCCAATTCCTTTTCCAGGGCAGGAGCTTTCTGCAGCTGACAAGAAGAGAGGATAAGGAGTGCGCTAAAGACAAGGATCCGTTTTTTCATAACCTTGGATTTGCCACTTGTTGAGGGACCAAGAGAAGTCTGTGGTTTTT
>CAYTTA010000020.1:0-35389 GCA_964440655.1 uncultured Balneolaceae bacterium | reverse complement strand
CCGCTCCGTTTCTGGTCCGTCGGTTCCTGCAACGGGGAGGAACCTCTGTCGATCGCGATCATCCTGATGGAACTGTTTGCCCGGATGAGGGATCAGGCGGGCATCGAAGATCCTGTCTGGCGGCCCTGTCCGGTCACGATTCTCGCTACTGACCGGAACCAGGCCGTAATGAAGCGGGCCCGAAGAGGCTTCTTCCCGGCAGGCTCGCTCCGGGAACTGACCCGACAGGAGATTGAGAGATATTTCCGGCCGGCCTGGTTTGAAGAGGACGAAGATTACCAGATCCGGGGAGATCTGCTTCAAATGGTGGAGTTTGATGAGCGGGACATCAGCGGGAGGCTACCTGCAGGCCTCTTCGACATGGTTTTCTGCCGGAATCTGGTCTTCACCTACTTCTCCATCGAGCGCCAGGAGGAGTTTCTGGAACGGCTGATCCCCCGTCTCGCACCTGGAGGATATCTCGTACTTGGAGCTGACGAACTCCTTCCGGATGATCGCCGTTTTCGCGCAACAAGCCGGGAACACTCCATTTATCAGCTGCTCGGGGCCGACAGGGAGTAGACCACCCGCCGAGAGAGTTCAGATGGTGTACTTGAGAGAGATCGAAAATCCTTCTGACGGGTGTAAGGTTCCGAACGGGAAGGGATCATAGGACTACACCAACGTCAATCAAATCAAGAGGAGTGCACTATGGAAACCTTTAAAGAGCTTCAGATGGAGGAGATGAATGAGATACACGGAGGCAATCCCATCGTTATCGCTTTTGGAGTGGCGTTAAGCGCAGGTCTTATTCTTTCCGCCATAGAGAATTGGAGTGACATCAAAAAAGGGGCTCTTGATGCCCACTCCATGATGCTGAAGAACCGGTAATTCAAATCAGAGAGGAGAGAACCATGAGAAACAGACATTCTACCGAACCGGCCCCTGGCTGGGAGGCACTAAACAGCAGAGAGATCATGGAAATTGCCGGAGGACAGCCGACCCGGGAGACCGGGTTCTGGTACGATTTTGCCTTTGCATTGAACATGATGCTCTATACACCGATGCCGGGCTGGATCTTGTTCTGACAGGCGCAGGCTCAGCTCCCCGGGCAGGGGTCCGCCCGACCAGTGGTACAGGGCGGGCACCCTGCCCCATGATTTTTCTCCTGAACCTGCTTCAGGGTATGGAGCAGAGTGCCGGAATGGACTCCCTTTCTGCTCCACCCCCAAATCCCCGTTTCAGGAACGATTCGGAGCGCATATCCCCCTATACAATGAAGAGTCTGAAAGATGTCCTCCTCCAGGTCGTTGTCTTTTTTGCTGTTTCCTTGCTGGTTTTCATGCTGATTGAATTCTACCAGTACCGGACGATCGGCCCGGAGATCTTTCCGCCATGGCATGCTGTTCTTATTCTTGCTCTGACGGGGCTTATCCTGGGGTGTCGTGGCATCAGGCAAGTACGCAGCAACACCGGTCGGATCCGGAATCGGGACAGGAGAGACGATCAGACCGGATGATGGCAAGCTCCAACCGGGACCGGTTGTAAAACCATCTCTCTTGGCTTATCATTGGGTGGCAACAGGATATTCTCTCCCGTCCATCCGATAACGACTCGCCATGCGACCCATCAAGACTCCCTTCTTCGGCACTCTCCCGATTTCCCGCCGTCCGGTTCTTTTACGCCCGTTCTTCAGGCTGTTGCTGATACTCCTGCTTTCCGTTCCCGTGTTGCAGGAAGCGGAGGCACTGGCGGCAGACCGGCAACGAGCCTCTCGAAATGTTTCCGGTGTGGTCTATCATGATCTGAACCGGAACGGGGTGCGGGACCTGAATGAACCCGGTATTGCCGGAGTGATGGTCTCCAACGGAGAGCAGATCGTCCGTACCGATTCAGAAGGGAGATACCGGCTCAGGCTCCGTGCCGACAACCATCTGTTTGTGATCAAGCCTGGAGACTGGATGACACCGACCGACAAGAACGGAATCCCCCGGTTCTACTATTTCTGGAGCCCGGATGGAGTCTCAGGAAAGAATTATGAAGGAGCACCCCCGACCGGATCCATCCCCAAATCGGTGGACTTTCCCCTTTTCCATCAGCCCGAACCCGACCGATATCGCGTGCTGGTCTTCGGAGATACCCAGCCCAGGGATCTCAGGGAAATTCACTATATAGCCCGGGATGTGGTACAGGAAGTGACGGACGCCGATGCTCTCTTCGGGATCACTCTCGGTGATCTCGTTTTTGATGATCTCGATCTCTTCGAGCCGCTTAATGATGTGATCGGCACCATCGGAATACCCTGGCGGCATGTGATCGGCAATCACGACATCGATTATTCTGCAGAAACATATGAGGATGCCCGGGGTGCCTACTACAGGACCTATGGCCCGTCATGGTATGCCTTCTCGGTGGGAAGCACCCATTTTCTTGTTGTGGACGGAGTCCGATTTCCGACAAGTGATCCCCAGGCACGTTACCGGACCGGCATCGGGGAGAGACAGCTCAATTTTATAGAGAACTTTCTCCAGATGATTCCGCAGGAAGAGCGGGTCTTTCTGCTTACCCACATCCCCTTCGCCTTCTCAACCGGATGGGAGAAGAGTGAGGAACGGGACCGATTGTTCAGTCTGCTCTCCGCCCGTCCGCATACGGTCACCCTCTCGGCTCATGCGCACCGGCACTACCACCGCTTTCTCGGACCGAAAGAGGGCTGGCCCGGAGAAGAGCCTCACCACCTTGTCAGCATGGGGACCACCGGCGGTGGCTGGTGGAGCGGCGCTCCCGATGAGTATGGCATTCCCCACTCCATGATGATGGATGGAACGCCCACCGGATACGCCTGGCTCGATATTGACGGCACCGAATGGAAACTGACCTACAAGGCCGCCCGGCGTCCGGCCGATTTCCAGATGCACATCCATCTTCCGGATCCTGTTCCCGCCACATCAAGCGGCCCGATCGAAGTCCATGTCAATATATTCAATGCTTTGCCGGATGCTGTTGTAGAGATGCAGGCAGGTGGTAAAGGAGAGTGGATGCCGCTGCAACGGAGAGAGGTGAACGATCTGTTTCTTGAGGAGCTGAAACAGAGGGAAGAAGCTCTGGGTGACAGGATTCCATGGAGGCCATCCGTCAATCCTTATCCCTCTGCACATATCTGGACAGGAGAACTCCCGGAAGTTCCTGAGGCGGGTGCCCACCTGATCCGCATCCGCGCCAAAGATCGGTGGCATCACTACGAAGGAAGAAGAATCCTGCTGGTAACAGAAGAGGATCCTGAACCGTAAGAGGAGTGATTGTGTTATAGAGGCTCTCCCTTACATCTACATCCTCCCTGTCACATCTGTCAGGGTCCTCTCAGTCAGACTCCTCCCAGTCAGGTCCTCATCTCGTCCTTCCGGGCGGATCGACCTGCAAAATTAAAGATCAGAATGAGGATCGTGACCACCAGCAGAAATCCAAGGAGGGTAAGAAACATCCCCATTCGGAACACCCCCTCCACCAGTTCACACCCGGACAAGGAGAGCGAGAACAGCGTAATCAACAAAATCAGAAGAACAGGAAAACGGGCACTCATCTCTCACATCTCTCTTTTTTTCGTTTTTCTTGTTTTTGGCTTGGGGAGCTTAAAGCTTCCACGGTTCCTTATGTTAACCAAACATCAGAGCCGGCAGTTCATAGAAAGGCCTTGGCCCTGTAGACAACGTGTCAGGACTGATCACTCCCGGATCTCACTCCTTTATTTGCCAATGCAGAATCGCGAAAAAATGGAGTCGAGGAGATCTTCGGTTGTGATCTCTCCGGTAATGGAACCCAGCTCTCTCAAGGCAGCGCGCAGATCAATCGCCAGAAGATCACCCGTCATCCCTTCTTTCAGGGCCTGAATCGCACTTTGGATATGCTGACTGGTTTTCCGGAGGGCATCACGATGTCGGGATGATGTAACCAGCAGGGTCGATGTATCGAAATCTTTTGACTCAAGAGCCCTCTCCTTCATCAGCTTTTTCAGTTCATCCATTTTCTCCCCGGTCAGGGCGGAGATTTTCAGATCATACACGATCCGTTCGGAACCGTTCACCTCGGGGCTTGCCGCCAGATCCGCCTTGGTCCCCACCAGAAGGAAAGGAGTGCCACGCGACTCATGCTGATAGGCGGCGATCTCTTTCCGCTCTTCCGCGTCCATGGGCAGCGACAGATCCTTGAGATAGACCACCAGGTCGGCCTGTTCAAAAGCCTCCCGGGAGCGGCGTACACCCTCCGCTTCCACGATGTCGTCCGTCTCCCGCAGTCCCGCTGTATCGATCAGCCGGAAAAGGAGCCCCTCATAGCTCCAGTCGGCATCGATCGTATCCCGGGTCGTCCCGGCGATCTCGGTGACAATGGCGCGCTCTCTTCCAATCAGGGCATTGAGCAGGGTCGATTTGCCGGCATTGGGGCGTCCCATGAAAACCGTCTTCACCCCATCCTTTACCAGACGCCCGGCTTCGTATGTCTCCAGCAACTCCCTGATCTCTCCCTGCAGCGCGACAAGCAACCGCTCCAGCTCTCCGCGGTCGGCAAACTCCACATCTTCCTCCACAAAATCGAGCTCCAGCTCCACCATGGCAACCGCATCGATGATCTGCCGGCGGAAATGCCGGATATGCCCGCCCAGCCTCCCTTCAAGTTGCTGTTGCGCCGCCCCGACCGCCCGGATACTCTTGGCATGAATCAGATCGGCCACCGCTTCTGCCTGGCTCAGCTCCAGTTTACCATTCAGAAATGCACGCTGGGTGAATTCACCCGGTTCCGCCGGCCGGACTCCCTGTTGCAGGACGGTCTCCAGCACTGCTTGTGTAACCAGCACCCCCCCATGACATGAGATCTCCACTGTATCCTCTCCGGTGTAGGATCGGGGGGACCGGAAAAGAGTGACCACCACCTCATCGACCACCTCGCCTCCGGGACCGACAATCCGTCCGAAGTGAGCGGTGTGCGACTCCTGACGGGTCAGATCTTTCTCCCTGAAGCAGCGCTGCACCTTCTCCACGGCATTCCTGCCCGAGACGCGGATCACGGCGATCCCGCCCTCACCGACAGGTGTGGCAATCGCCGCAATGGCGGGCCGCTGTTCGATCAAACCTTCCGTCTCACCCTGAAACTGTGATGTGGTCAACCCATCTGGATAAACGGGTTCTCGTTCGGCGATTTCAGTTTTTTTCTGATTCTGCTTCATCTCCACTCAATGGATCGTTCCGTACCTGGACGCGCCGGTTGATGTTTTCGGTTGATGTTTTCGGGATGATGCGTCCGGTTGATTTTACCTGCCCGACTTTTCCCGGATCTCTTCCAGTTGTCCATCCAGATCACGGATAAGTCCGATGATCATCTTTACAGTATTGGCATAAAAATCGGGCTCCACGATCTCAAAACGGTCTCCCGGGGTGTGATAGTACTCATGATCCTCCACACCGAAATAGATGAAAGGGATACCCTTCAAATGGAAAGGGTAGTGATCGGAGAGAGCCGTCCAGTCGTCCAGATCGCCGTCCGGACCGTCGTGTCCGAAAAGAACCCGCACCGGGGCGTCACGGACCGACTCCTCCACGACCGGCCGGAGAAACTCATAGTGTGCAGTACCGACCGCATAGATCTCGTTCTCCCGGCTGTGGCTGATCATATCCAGATTGACAACCAAGGCAATCTGTTCCAGAGGGACCACCGGATGGTCCGCAAAATAGTAGGAACCGATCAGACCTTTCTCCTCGGCATCCAGAAGCAGGAAAATGATGCTGTTCTCCGGCGGATTTTCCCGGAACCAGGCGGCTGCCGCCAGAACACCCGCACTGCCCGAAGCGTTGTCGTCCGCCCCGTTGAAGATCCTCCCGTCAGGGCCGGTTCCCAGATGATCATAATGGGCGGTCACCACCAGATACTCCTCCTGATCGGCGGTCCCCGATACAAACCCGATCAGATTCACTCCCGTCACTTCACCTTCCGAGCCGGAACGGTACGGAAATGGGTGCCGGTAACTCTCTCCGAAACTCCCCAGTCCCAGGGACATGAAACGCTGCTCAATGAACTCCTGTGCAAGAAGACTTCCCCGCGTCCCCGGTGCCCGACCCTCCAGTTCATCCGATGAAAGGTACTCCAGGTCTGCCAGCAGCCTCTCACGGTCGATCGCAATCTCCCGGCTCTCCTCAACAACCGTATCCTGGACCGTACAGGAAAAGCCGGATAGCAGGAAGGATATGAGCAGAAGCAGATTCACTTTACGCGTCGGATTTGGCATGGTCTGGAGTGGCATGAACGAAGGAGATAATTACCGGGAATTTCGGTTGCCATTTCAACCCGGAACCCGTTCTATTGGTTCCTGATCAGGGTATATCTGGTTCCCGATCGGTGAATATCGTTCAGCCTTGCGAAATACTTGACCTGATGAGAATCAGAACCCCGTACGAACAAATTATCCTCTTCCTTTCCCGACACCTGATTCCCCTCGGTTGTATCGGTTCCGTCGCCTGACTATTATGGAACCGTAAGCCCGTCCAATTTAGTGATTCCCAATGATATATCTCTGGACCGTACTGATTTACCTTGCCGTGTTGCTGGGGATCTCGATCGCCAAAAGCTTCGCGGTCGGAAGCCAGGAGGATTTCATGGTGGCAGGCCGGGATGTGCCTACCTACAAGCTCGTCGCCACACTGCTCTGCACCTGGATCGGGTCGGGCAGTCTCCTTGCCGGAGCAGGGCTGGCCGCCCGGGTCGGGATCTCGGGACTCTGGATGGCGGCTGGTGCCTGGGCCGGAATCGTACTGGTCTACTTCCTTGCAGGCAGGGTCCGCCGGATCGCCCAATACACCGTGCCCGACATTCTGGAGCTTCGCTACAACTCCAGAGCACGCATCCTCGGAACCCTCGTCATCATCATCGCCTACACCACCATTGTCGGATACCAGTTCCGGGGAGGTGGATTCGTTCTGGAACTGATAGCAGGCATACCCGAATGGCAGGGGGTACTTCTCACAGCCGGTTTCATCATCCTCTACACATCCCTTGCCGGCATGCTCTCCATTGTCACGGTCGACCTGATCAACGGAGCGATCATCACCCTGGCCATGATCCTCGCGGTTCCCCTCATCTATCTTCATCTGGGTGGGGCGGAATACCTGAACCGGATCGATCCGTCTCTTTTCTCCATCATGGGGGGTGAGGACCTGATCTGGGCGGCCGGAGTCTTTTTCCCCACCTTTCTTCTTCTCCTTGGGGAGTCCAACATGTATCAGAAATTCTTCTCGGCACGGAATGAAGAGGCGGCACGCACATCGGTCATCTGGTGGGTGCTGGGAACCATTGCTGTGGAGACCGCCATCGCATCGATCGCCATTCTTGCCTACAGCCATTTCAACGGGCTGCCTGCGGACCATGCGCTCCATCTGGGTGTGGGGGAGAGCGAGAGGGTTATACTTCACGCCGCCCGTTTCAGCGGCGAGATCGGCATCCCGGTCGCCGGCGGGCTGCTGATGCTCTGCGCTTCGGTGGCGATCATCATCTCTACCGGAAACAGCTTCCTGCTCACACCCTCCACCAATCTGACGCGAGACCTCTACCAGCGATTTATCCATCCGGATGCGCCGGAGAAAAGAGTTCTGCTTATCCAGCGCTTCTGCGTGGTGGGGCTGGGTCTTCTTGCCTGGCTTCTTCTCACGCAGTTCACCTACATTCTGGACATGGCATTCACTGCCTACACCATGGTGGGAGCGGGGCTTACTCCCGCCCTGCTTGCCGCATTTCTCTGGAAGAGGGTGACCACTGCAGGCGGTGTGGCATCCATCGCAACAGGCATGTCCGTCACACTGCTCATCACGGTGGTCAATTCCCTGTCGGCTGAACCATGGATACCCTCCACCCACATTGTGCTTCCTGCCGCCGGTCTCTCTCTGCTCGCCCTGATCGTCGTATCGCTGCTCACACCACCGGACTCCCCCGAAAAATGGGAGCGTTTCTATGTAACCGGTTCCACCCTGGGAGAGGCCATCCGGGAATACCGGAAGAGCGGGGAATAGAAGCTGCTGAGCAAATGGCGACGGGTAACGGCGTTCGCACACAGCGCCGACAAACGGACTGAGCAAACAGCACTGTGCAAACAGCACCGGGCAAATGGTACTCCCGGAATAGATTTCCGGCCGTCATCTTGTATATTTCAAATAACGATTCAACCAGACGGACCTGCCGTGAATACCATGCTCATCGTGATCGCACTCCTGCTAGTACTGATACTCTGGTCGGTATCAATCTACAACCGTCTCATCTCCCTTCGGAACCGTTACCGGAATGCCTGGGCTCAGATCGATGTCCAGCTCAAACGGCGGACCGACCTGATTCCCAATCTGGTGGAAGTGGCCAAAGGGTACATCAAACATGAGAGGGAGACCCTGGAAGCGGTCATTGAAGCCCGAAATCAGGCACGGAGGGCGGAAAGCGATGCCGCCAGGAATCCGGACAGTCCCGAAGCGATCCAGCGGGTCTCCGGAGCCGAACAGGCCCTGTCCGGTGCACTCGGACGGCTCTTCGCCCTCTCGGAGAGCTATCCGGACCTCAAGGCCAACCAGAACATGATGCAGCTCACCGAAGAGCTCTCATCAACCGAAAACAAGATCGCCTTTGCCCGCCAGTCCTATAATGATTCGGTCATGAACTACAACACCTACAGGGAGAAATTTCCTGCAGTTCTGTTGGCCGGGAGCTTCGGGTTCCAGGAGGCGGAGCTCTTTGAAACCGAATCCCCTGAAGACCGGAAGCCTCCTGTCGTGACGTTCTGAAAAGCCGTCTGGCAGCCCTCTGAGCAGCCGGTCGATATTACAGCAGTACTCCCATGGATTTTTTTGAACGACAGGAACGCGCCAGAAGAAACACCTGGAAGCTGATCCTCCTCTATACCGCAGCGGTCATTCTTATCATCGCTTCGGTCTATCTGATCGCACTGATCCTTTTCGGCCAGGGCGATCCGCCCGGAACGGACCTTACCGAATCATTCTGGCATCCCGAACTCTTCCTTGCCGTCTCGGCTCTCACGATGACCCTTATTCTGGGAGGCACTCTCTACCGGATTGCCTCCCTTCGAAGCGGGGGCTCCGCGGTTGCCGAAATGATTGGGGGGCACAAAGTTGATCCCTCCACCACCGACCCGAAAGAACGGATGCTGCTGAACATCGTGGAGGAGATGTCGATCGCCTCCGGTCTGTCGGTCCCCGACGTCTATCTGCTTGACCGTGAAGAGAGCATCAATGCATTTGCGGCCGGCTATACCATCTCTGATGCCGCAGTCGGAATCACCCGCGGGGCTCTTGATCAGCTGAGCCGGGATGAACTGCAGGGAGTTGTCGCTCACGAGTTCAGCCACATCTTTAACGGCGACATGCGGCTGAACATCCGGCTGATCGGCATCCTGAACGGAATCCTTCTGCTCCATATTGCCGGGATGATTCTGATGCGAAGCACCCTCTACCGGGGCCACGGGATGAGCAGACCGCAGTCGCAGGATCGGGGACAGAGGGGGGACGCGACCATCGCCATTCTTCTTTTCGGGGTGGCCCTGATGATCATCGGCTCTGTCGGCATGTTTTTCGGGCGGCTGATACAGGCAGCGATCTCCCGTCAGAGGGAATATCTGGCTGATGCGGCGGCTGTACAGTATACCCGGAATCCGGAAGGGCTGGCCGGAGCTCTGATCAAGATTGCGCACTCTTCCGAAAAAGGAGCCATTCGTGACGGGCATGCCATGGAGATGAGTCATCTCTTCTTTGTGAACAGCTATCACTCGCTTATGGGCCGGCTCATCGCCACTCACCCACCTATCGAGAAACGGATTCAGGCTCTTCTTCCCGCCTATGAGACCTATGAGACGGGTCCGGATCCGGAGAGGCAGCGATGGCGTGCTGAATCCAGTTCGCCATCAGCAGACCGGCACCGCTCTCCCGGGCCTGAACAACTCATTGCCGCCGTCGGCACTCCCTCACCCGACCTGATTCCCCTTGGTGAAGAGCTTCTTCGTGAGATCCCGCAAACGCTCATCGAGGCCGCCCGTGAGCCTCTGGATGCCGAAGCCCTCATCTACGCGCTGCTGCTGACGGAACAGGATCCGGGCGAGGCGGAAATAACGGCCCGTTTCAACCGTTTTACCCGATTCCGGGGGAACCCGGATCTTCCCGTCATGAAACGGATCGGTCAGCTGAAAGGAAAGCCGCGCCGGTGGTTCCTCCCTCTGGCCGAACTCTCACTCCCTGCTCTCCGGACCATGAGCCGGAAGCAGTATGAACGGTTCCGTAACATGGTTGTACGACTCGTCAAGGAGGACGGGAAAGTGACACTCTTTGAATTTTCTCTGCAGAAGCTGATTCTCTCCCGTCTGGACACGCATTTCGGTTTAAAAGAACCTGTGAGGATCCGACATTTCCGAATCCGTGAAGTAAGAGAGGAGTTTATTGTGCTTCTTTCAGCCCTGGCCAGAGAATCCAAAGAAGCCCCGGATGAAGCCCTGAATGCAGGGACAGAACCGATCCTCAAGATGCTGGGGGGGCCGGCAGAGCTGCTTCCTCCGGAAAAGAGCGGAACGGAGCAGATCGACCGCGCGCTGGACAAGCTCGCCGGATCCTCTCTGCCGGTCCGGAAAGAGCTTCTCTCTGCCGCTGCACGAACCGTTCTCCGGGACAAAAAGGTGACGGTCGAAGAGTTGGAACTGCTCCGGGTTTTCTCCGATGTACTGGAATGTCCAATGCCCCTCCTGCAGACAGACTCCCAACAGTCCTGAATTGCGCACATGGCGAGGAATGGATGAATACACTGCCCACTCTTGAACTCCCCCTTTAACAAAGAGATTTTCCCATGCTGATTGCTCTCTTCTGGTCGGTTGTCGGCCTGGCTTCAATGGTAACGGGGGCGGATCTGCTCGTACGAGGAGCTTCCCGGCTCGCCTCCGCCTTCGGAGTATCGAAACTGATCATCGGGCTGACCATCGTCGCGTTCGGGACCAGTGCGCCGGAGCTTGCGGTAAGCATTCTTGCGGGCGTGGGGGGCGAAACCGACATCATGCTCGGAAATATCATTGGAAGCAATCTGGCCAACATTCTGCTTATTCTCGGAGTGTCGGCGGTTCTGTTGCCCATGCATGTCAATTTCAGGGTCATCCGGTTCGATCTGCTGCTGATGATCGCAATCACCCTTCTGCTCTTTCTCTTTTCGTTCAACAACCGGATTATATTCGTCGAATCGCTGATCCTGGTCTTCCTTCTCGTTCTCTATCTGATATTTCTTGCCCTGAACCCGAAAAGAGGAGCCCTTCCGGCCGATTCCGAACCGGCGGATCTCTCAGAAGAGGAGGGGACTTTCCTACGAACAAAGAGTGCCTTATTTACCCTCTGCGGTCTGGTTCTTCTGCTTACCGGTGCCAAATGGCTCGTGGAGAGCGCGGTGGAAATCGCACAGATTGCAGGGGTGAGCGAACGGGTGATCGGACTTACGATCGTTGCCGGTGGCACCTCCCTGCCGGAACTCTCAACAGCCATTGCCGCCACCTTCCGTCGGGAGCAGGATCTGGTCCTGAGCACCATCATCGGAAGCAACCTCTACAACATCCTGGCCGTTCTCGGGATAACCAGCCTGATCGTCATCGAACCGATTCCGGTACACCATTCCACCGTCATGATCGATCTCTTTTTTCTGATCGGGGTCTCTATCGCCTGCATACCGGTTTTTCTGAGCGGGAACCGGATCAGCCGCGGAGAAGGAGGGATGTTCCTCGGGTGCTACTGTGCCTATGTGATCTACCTCTGGGTTGCCGCGGGTGAACAGACGATCCTTTTCTGATCCGTTTTGCAGAGCAATTTCGTTGAGATCACTGCAGATCGACCCACTCGGCCGCAGGCAGCCCCTTCCGGAAAAGCCCGTGCCCTGTTTGCTTCCGTCAGCCGATCCTCTTAAAATGAAATTCTGTATATAAAGAAGGGGGAAGGCCGCCAACCGACAGGCGAACGTTGAGCTGACGGCCTTCCGGGCGATTCTGTCGTAGAGCTTCCAGGGTGCAACCCTCTGGTCGCCGTACGCGCAGTCTGTCACAGGCATGAGAGCCTGTGTTCGCCGTTTTCATTTTGAAGACGGTAAAAAACTCTGTCTGACTGCTCTCTGTCCCGTGACGGTAAGTGCATCGCCCTTCTTCTGACGATTCAACCCGAACAAGCCGGCTGCCGCCGTCGATGCAGGCTGCATCCCGGAGCTCTGTCTGCTCCCGGGACCGTCTACGGTTCTGGCGCAATCTAATCTAATTCGTATTTACGAATATGTCAAACCCCAAATTCGGAAATCCGAATACAATACTGGACCGCGTCCGATCCGCCTACGGTATTGTATCCGATGCCGATTTGGCCCGGTTTCTCTCCGTAAGCGCGTCGACCGTTGCCACCTGGAGAAAAACCGATTCGATGAAATACGATCCCGTTCTCCTGGCAGCCGAAGAGATCAATCTGAACTGGCTCTTCTACGGATCCGGACCTGTATGGCGCCGGGAGCTGGCGTCTGCTCCTCTCCAGGGAGGGATGGAGGCAGTGACCGATCCGATGGTCACCTACACAAAATCGGAGAGAGCCGGAGAAGGTGAAGATAGCGTAGCGGCAGAAGGTGTTCCGGCGGTTGATAAATCAAAGCCTGCCCCGGAGAAAGAAGAGAGTGAGGAGGAGACGGTCTGGATCGGGTTTCCGGCAGGTTTCATCTACCGGGAGATGGGAGCCGACCCCGACAAACTATTTCTTACACGTTCGGTTGGAGACGGGATGGCTCCGACCATCCAGGACCGGGACTTCATACTCGTGAAGAAGAACGACCGCCACCCCTATGCGGGGAGAATTTATCTGATCCGGATCCGGGAGAGTCTGCTCTGCAAACGGATCCACGAAGGGTCTCAGAACCGGCTGATCCTCATCAGTGACAACGAACGCTACGAACCGATCGAATTCCCCTCCGATTCGGAGGAGATGGAGATCATCGGCCGGGTGATCTGGTACGGCAGGGCACTTTAAGGGGCGCATCCGGATCCTCTGCCATGAAGGCCAGCCAGAAACCTGTCAAGGAAGTCCACCTTGATCCTGCCGCCCCTCGTCAACCAGCGTATAACGCCGCCATCCACCGGAAGATCATCGCTCGACCAGAATCCACCCCTCTTCGTCGACCAGACGTTTGGCGTGCTTCCACTTGATCTCGCGAACCTCCCCGGTGCCCATATTCTGAACCTTCACAATATCGTTCCGTCCCGGCTCCTCCTGTACCACAACAGGCTGTCGTTTCTCGCCCGGTGCCCGGGCTGCCGCCCTTCCATCGCCCGTTCCGCCATCCTCCGGACTGCCGTTTGCCGGCCGCCCGCCGCGGAAGCCCATGTTGGTGGCGTCGGCGTGTGATGCCTTCGCTTTCTCCATATCCACCAGAGCTTTCTGCTGGCGAGCCTGCTGCACGCTTGCCGCACCCGCCTGCATTTCAGGAATCGCCTTCCAGATCATGGAGATGGTCTCCTGACTGATCTCCTCGAGAAGTTCACGGAACATCTCGAACGCCTCCTTCTTGTACTCCAGCAGCGGATCCTTCTGTCCGAAAGAGCGCAGCCCGATCCCCTCTTTCACGGCATCAAGCTCCCTGAGGTGCTCCATCCACTTGTCATCGATCGTCGAGAGGATGGCGGTCCGCTCCAGGGCACGTACAACTTCACGACCTTCATTGGCGAGAGCCTTCTCCACATTCACAATCACCCGAATCCGTCGCAGACCGTCGGTGAAGATCACCTGGATCCGTCCGGGTCTCCGTTCACTGTCACCTTCCGAAATCTGCTTGACGATGTTATAGAAAGGTTCAGAGATGAGCTTCTCCTTGGCGCGGTAGACTTCATAGGCCCGGCTGATGATGTGATCGATCAGCCCGTCATCGCCCATCCGGGCCCACTCCGTCTCGTCCAGTTCGACATCAACAGCGAGATGGCGGAGCACCTCGTCACGAATGGCCTGATAATTTCCTTCCGGGTAATGGGTATCGACAATCCCCTCGACCAGGTCCTCGAGCATGTCGAATATGTCATTCTGCAGCTGATCCCCCAGCAAGGCGTTCTTCCGGCGGGAGTAGATCACATTCCGCTGGTTATTGAGAACATCGTCATACTCGAGCTGCCGTTTCCGGATGCTGAAGTTGTTCTGCTCAACCTTCTTCTGAGCCCGTTCCAGAGATTTGGAAACCCAGGGGTGCTGAATCACCTCTCCTTCTCGGAAATTGAGACGGTCCATGATGTTCGCGATCCGGTCCGACCCGCCGAAGAGCGCCATCAAATCATCTTCCAGAGAGACGAAGAACTGGGATTCCCCCGGGTCCCCCTGACGCCCTGCCCGTCCGCGGAGCTGAAGGTCTATCCTCCGGGACTCATGCCGCTCGGTTCCGATAATCGCAAGACCTCCCTTCTCGCGTACCTCCTCGGTGAGCTTGATGTCCGTTCCCCGTCCTGCCATGTTGGTGGCGACGGTCACCGCCCCCGGCCGGCCGGCCATCTGGACAATCTCGCTCTCCCGGGCGTGATGCTTGGCGTTGAGGACATTGTGGGGAATATTGGCCCGCTTCAGCATCCTGCTCAGCGTCTCTGAAACATCCACACTGGTCGTTCCCACAAGCACCGGCTGCCCCCTGTCATGGTACTCCCGGATCCTGTCGATCACGGCATTGTACTTCTCCCGCTTGGTGCGGAAGATCAGGTCATCCCTGTCATCCCGGATTACCGGCACGTTGGTGGGGATGATCACCACATCGAGATTGTAGATCTCGTTGAATTCACCCTCTTCGGTGGCGGCCGTACCGGTCATTCCCGCCAGCTTGTGATACATGCGGAAATAGTTCTGAAGGGTGATGGTGGCATAGGTCTGGGTGGCCGCCTCCACCTTGACCTGCTCCTTGGCCTCGATCGCCTGATGAAGTCCGTCCGAATAGCGCCGTCCCGGGAGAACCCGCCCGGTATGCTCATCCACAATCTGCACCTTGCCGTCCTGGACGATATACTCCTCCTCCCGCTCGAAAAGGGTGTAGGCCTTCAGCAACTGGTTGATCGTATGGATCCGGTCGCTTCTCTCTGCAAACAGACGGTTCACTTCACCCAGCCGCTTCTCCCGCTCGGCCGCCAGTTCCTGACGGATCCGGGTGATCTGCTTCTCCTTGTAATCATCACTGAACTCCTCGTTGGCGCGGACCTCCTCCAGCTTCTCTTTCTCCAGCGCGGCAATCTCCTCCTCGATTTCCGAGGTGGCGACCCCCATGTCGGGAATCACAAAGGCATCCGGATCCTCTTTCTTGTCGGTAAGGAATTCCCGCCCCTTCTCGGTCATCTCGATCGACTTCAGCTTCAGATCGACCGCATAGTAGAGATACTCATCCACAAAAGGCATATTCCGCGCGTTGTCGGCCAGATAGAGACTCTCTGTCCGCCGCACCAGCTTCTGGATTTTCGGCTCCTGCATGAGCTTTCGAAACCGGCGGTTCTTGGGGAACCCCCGTTCGGCGCGGAACAGGGCCAGTCCCGCTTCCTCTTCATTGCCCTCCTCCAGAAGCTTCTCCGCCTCGGCCACCAGTTCGGCAACCAGACGCTTCTGCGCGTTGACCAGAGATTCGACCCGCGGTTTCATCTCGACGTACTTCTGGGAGTCCGATCCGTGGGGAACCGGTCCCGATATGATGAGAGGCGTTCTCGCCTCGTCAATCAGAATGGAGTCGACCTCGTCGATGATTGCATAGTGGTGCTTCCTCTGGACCAGCTGTTCATCGCTGATCACCATGTTGTCCCGCAGGTAGTCGAAACCGAACTCGTTGTTGGTCCCATAGGTGATGTCGGCCCGGTAGGCCGCGCGGCGCGCTTCGGAGTTGGGAGGATAGTTGTCAATGCAATCCACCTTCAGTCCATGGAACTCGAAGATCGGACGGTTCCACTCGGCGTCACGCTGCGCCAGGTAGGAGTTCACCGTCACCACATGAACTCCCCGGCCCGCCAGCGCATTCAGATAGGCGGGGAAGATGGCTGAGAGCGTCTTCCCTTCACCCGTTTTCATTTCGGCAATTTTCCCCTGATGCATGGCGATGGCACCCATCAGCTGCACATCGTAGGGGATCATGTTCCACTCGATCTCCTGGCCGGCCACTTTCCACTTTCTGCCTACAAAGCGTCGGCTGGTATCCTTCAGGACAGCGTAAGCCTCAGGGAGAATCTCATCAAGAACTTTTTCAACCTTCTCGAGCCACTCTTTTTCCAGCCTGTCGAGAGACTCCGCAAGATCGCGTCGCTCCTCAAGCGTGATCGACTCGTCGTTGCTCTCCATCTTGCTCCGGATCTCATCCATCTGCTCCTCGAGATCGGCAACTTCCTGCCGGATCTTTTCGCGAAATGCGTCGGTCCGTCCCCTGAGCTCATCATCGCTCAGTGAACGGAGCTCCTCTTCATGGCTCTTGATCTGTTCGACAATGGGAAGAAGATCCCTGGTGTCCCGTTCAGTTTTTGTCCCGAATACAGCGGTAAGAAGAGAGGAAATTTTTTCTAGCATAAAACTGGCTGTTAAAATGGCTTACATCCTGTTCAAGGTACGATTTCAGCCCCGGTCGTTCAACTTTGCAAACTGTCTGATAAACTGTGCAGTGGGGGAAATATTTTACCTGAAGCCCAATCCATGAACCAGTAGGCGGCGGGCATTTTCCGCGTTCGTATTTACATAAAAACTTGTTAAGTTAGGGGTCTGTTTTAAAAAGACGAGGATTTTAGAGGATATTTTAATCGAAGACCGTTATGAAACGCACCTATCAGCCCAGCAGGCGCAAAAGAACCAACAAACATGGGTACCGTGCCCGTTCAGCCTCCAAAAGCGGGCTTGATGTCCTTCGGAGAAGAAGAGCCAAAGGACGCCACAAGCTGACTGTAAGTGATGAAAAGGGGCCCAAATAGCCACTCCGTCACCACAGGTCATTCACTGCCCCGATCCGCAATCCTGAAGGGCAGGCGCAATTTCCGCAGGTTATTTGAAAAGTCGTCGGTCATCAGGTCCCCCTCCATCCACTTTCGTTACCGTCTTTACGATGACCCCACGGAGGGGTTCCTTATCGGCTTCATCGCCCCGAAGAAATTGGGAAAAGCCGTAACGCGGAATCGGGTCAAGAGGTTGCTGCGGGAGGCTTACCGCACCAATCAACATCTTCTGCGTGATCTTTTTGATCCACCTCTTTTTGGACTCCACGGAGTTTTTCTGGCACGCACAGCCGACCTGACCTACGATGAGACCCAAAAAGAGATGATACCGCTGCTCGAGAAAGTGCGTCACCTGCTCCTGAAAAAGAGAGAACGGATCGATAACCGACACAAAAACATCACCACCAGCATAACCGGCGCGGCGGATGCCGCCCACTCCGGCGAAAAAAACGCCGATTCATAAATCCATTGGCAGGGTAGAGATTTGGACAGAAATACAGTTACAGGCCTTATACTGATCTTTATCATCATGGTGGCCTACTTCTGGTACACCATGCCCAGCGAGGAACAGATCCGCCGGCAGCGTGAGGAACTCGCCCGTCTGGACAGTCTGGCGCAGGTGGAACAGCAGCTTGCGGAACAGAACCTGCCAGATACCGCCATGGGCCCGGCCGACGCTTCCACCGGAGGAGCAACGGTTACCGCCAGCGGTACGGCGCAGGACGGTGAGACCGCCTCTGCACTGGGAATCTTCAGCACCGCATCGGTTGCCGACACCATCGAAACGGTCGTAACCACTCCGAAATATCGCGCCCTTTTCACCAACCTCGGGGCCGGCCCGGCCAGCTTCGAACTGACCGAGCATGTAACCTGGGATCAGAAACCTGTGCAGCTGATCACCGACTCCCTGAGATCGGCCTATGTGCTCGGGTTCCTTTCCAGCGAAGGATACAATATCGAGACCGACCGCCTCCTCTTTGAAAAGCGGACCACCCAGGAGACCATCACCCTGGATGAGGAGGATGAATCCGCTACTCTGCAATATGCACTGAACCTTGAAAACGGCGGATCCATCATCTATACCTGGACCTTCCATGCGGACCGCTATGCCATCGACCTGGAGATCGATATCCGGGGGCTCGGGGATCTGATTGTCGGGAACAGCGTCGATTTCGGGTGGAAACCTCGGCTCCCGTTCACCGAACGGGACCACAGGCAGGATGGCCAGTACACCTCTGCCCATGTCTATGCGGGCGGGGTTCTGGAAAAGTTCAAGCAGGATGCACCGGGACGCAACGAGACTACCATCAACGGCAACATCGACTGGGTTGCCAGCAAGACCAAATTTTTCACCCAGGTTATTGAAGCGGCACACCCCACCAGCGCGGCGATCCTGACCGGCGAACTGGACGGTCCCGCCGATGAGGAGACAACCAACCATCATTACCAGACGGCAATCCAGTCCCCCATTCCTGCCGACGGGAAACTCTCCTGGCAGGTCTACATCGGTCCGCTCGATTACGCCGAGCTTGCCCAATTCAACCGCCGGGCCTACGATATGGTGGAGATCAGCTACTCCTGGATGCGCTGGTTCGCCGACCCTCTGGTCCGCTGGGTGATCATTCCCTATTTCAAGTTCGCGAGCAGTCTGATCTCCAACTACGGGATTCTCATCATCCTGTTCGCTTTTCTCGTCAAGCTGGCCCTCAACCCGCTTACCAAGAGAAGCTTCCAGAGCATGGCGGCGATGCGGGAGCTCCAGCCGCTCATGCAGGAGATTCAGGAGAAGTACAAGGACAATCCGAAAAAGCAGCAGGAAGAGACCATCAAACTCTACCGCAAGGCGAAAGTCAATCCGCTCGGCGGATGTCTGCCCATGCTGCTTCAGTTTCCGATTCTCATTACACTCTGGCGATACTTCCAGAACTCCATCCTGATCCGGCAGAAGGATTTTCTCTGGGCAACGGACCTTTCCGCTCCCGACTATATCATCTCGCTTCCCTTTTCCATTCCGTTTCTGGGGAGCCAGGTGGCCGGTTTTGTTCTGTTGATGACCGCCTCCATGATCCTTCAGATGAGAATCTCCGGCGGCATGAGCACGGGAACCGCGCCGGCAGGGGCTCCCAACATGAAACCGCTCATGTACATGATGCCGGTCATGCTCCTGTTTGTCTTCAACAATTTCGCATCCGGCCTGAGTCTCTACTATCTCATCTACAACCTCCTCTCCATCGGTCAGCAGTACATGATCAATAAGAAGACCGACTCGGAGAAGATCCGGAAGGAGGTCATGGGGGATGATGAGGAGCGGCGCACGCGCGGTCGCAAATCGAAGAAGCGAAAGAAATAAGAGCGGGGAAATCAAAGGGTTGAGGGCAGCGGCATGCCGCTGCCCCACTTGTTTTTCTCCGGCAAACTCTTAGCTTGTCCCGACGGAAGCGTCTGTTGGCATCCCGCAACTCTAACCTGCAGAGCCATGACGAAGAAAAGCCATTCCGGGGTGAGCTCCGCCAAACGTGCCGGAACGACCCTCCATACCGAAGCTCCAATCCGCACCGGATCCGTAAAGAACAATGGGCCGGCCAGAAACATTTTGCGGGACAACCCTCAAAATCCCGCAGTGGATTTCACTCCTCCTGACGATCCGGCCGGAACCGGCAACTCCCTCTCCAGAAGAAAATTCATCGGCCGAACCGCGGCCGCAGCCGCCGGAATCCTGATCCTGCCACGCCATGTCCTTGGCGGGAAAGGATATGTCGCCCCGAGTGACCGTCTCAACATCGCCTCGGTCGGAATCGGAGGCAGGGGCCGGGACAATACACGCATCTTTCACGAGCTGGGAGAGAACATCTATGCCCTATGCGATGTGGACGAGGCCTATGCCGCGCCGGTCTTCGGAACCTGGGCCAACGCCAAACGGTACATCGATTTCCGTGAGATGCTCGACAAGGAGCGGGAGATTGATGCCGTTGTCGTTTCAACACCCGACAATACCCATGCTGCCATCGCCATCCAGGCGATGCTCAGAGGCAAACATGTGTTTGTGGAAAAACCGCTGGCCCGGACCATCTATGAAGTCCGCAGAATGGCGGAAGTGGCTCGTCAGACTGGAGTAAAAACCCAGATGGGCAACCAGGGACATGGAAGAGAAGGGACATACCAGATCATGGAGTGGATCCGTGCCGGTGCGATCGGTGAAGTAAGGACCGTGCACTGCTGGACCAACCGTCCGAGAGGCTTCTGGCCGCAAGGCGCCGATCTGCGTCATCCCGCCGAGATCCCTGCCGTACCGGGAACGATGAACTGGGATCTCTGGATCGGACCTTCCCCGTTCCGACCCTATCACCCTGCCTACGCACCGTTCGTCTGGAGAGGCTGGTGGGATTTCGGTTCCGGAGCGCTCGGAGACATGGGGGCGCATATTTTGGACCAGCCCTACTGGGCCCTCGATCTCGGCTATCCCGATGAGATCCAGGCGAGCAGCACCCCCTTCAATACAGCAGCCTTCCCGCTGGGTTCGGCTGTCCACTACCGTTTCCCCTCCCGGGGGAACCGGCCGCCGGTGGAACTCTCCTGGTATGACGGAGGGATCACTCCTCCCCGTCCTCCTCAGCTGGAGGATGGAAAAGGGATGGGTGCCAGCGGAGGCGGCATGCTCTTTTACGGAACGGAAGGGACGCTGATGGCCGATGTTTACGGGGACAATCCCCGTTTCATCCCGGAGAGAGACAGTAGACGATTCGGGCCCGCTCCCAGAACCCTGGAGCGCTCACCGGGCATTCATGCCGAGTGGATCCGGTCCATCAAGGAGGATCGCCCGACCACTTCCGGTTTTGACTATGCCGCACGTCTTACCGAAACAATGCTGCTGGGCAACGTGGCGATCCGGTTCAGTGAAAGCAATCACAAGCTTCAGTATGATCCCGAAACAATGAGCTTCAATCTCCAGGAGGCCAACGACTGGATGATGAGGCAGAAAGAGTTCCGCCCGGGGTGGAAGGAGCTGATCGGGTAGCTGATCGAGCACCGGATTATGAGAAGTGCAGCACTCCGCCATTTTCCACCGGTTGTCTTTCTTCCCAAAGGGAAAGTACTGTGGAACCGTTTTGAGAAGAAACCTCTGGCCAACCGGCCGGAAGAGAGGGTCCGTCTCCGCTATCTGGACCACCTGACTCTCGAAGGGGTGTATCCCGGCAGCAGGATTCGTTCGGAAGCTGTACTCGATACGGCACCGGGAAAGAGGAAAGAGAATGGAAAAAGCCGCTTGCGGGCGGACCTGATCTGCTACAACTCACGATTTGAACCCGAGCTTCTTATCGAGTGCAAGGCCGAGTCGGTGCCGCTCAACCAGAAAGCCGCCCTGCAGATCGCCCTCTACAACCGTTCGGTACAGGCGCCTCGGCTCTGCATTACCAACGGCCTGGTCGACTACTGGTTTGAGCAGTGCGACGGAAAAATCCGGCCGGCTGCTTCTGCCGCCGTGAAGGGTAATGGAGCCGGTTCCGGATCGGGCGGCGGGCCTGACTACTGGATGGCCAGAGGATTTGCCGGGCGACATGCTGAAAAAAACCTTCCCGGTCTGGCGGGTCTTCTGAATGAATTCTGGTCGGGTGATGCCTTGCTGGAGTCCCGTTATCTTGATATCACACAGCCGGTGGACTCCTTCTGGATGAACCACTACTACCGGCTGATCCATACCGATCGCACACACCGTCTTGCCGTGACATTTCTCGCCGGAAGCAGTGGTGAAACGGCTCTTGTTGCCATTCTGAACCGGGACGGCAAGAATCAGGGTGTTCTCGTTGTCCGTCTTGATGAACTGGCGGCGGGAAAGGAGGAGAATGCCCTCCTGCTCAGCGCTTCCGGTAGAAAACATCCGGATCTGCGTGGCGGACTTCCATTTGATTTGCAGGGGGAGGAGCGGAATCTGCAGGAACTGCCCGGGGTGCTTCTGGAGCTTTTTCGGAATAATTTGTAACCGCCGACAGCCGCCGCGGCATATCATCGCCGGTCCCTCTGTTCTTATTCCAATCTTAAGGCGCATTACAGAATAACTGCCGATAGTCACCGCGACATGTCATCGCCGGTCCTCTTGGTCCCTCTGCGCCCTCATCATCAGAATCGCAGATAAACCGTCATACGCGGCACCACATCACTCGCTCGTGCGGTGACCCCCTCCCTCTCATGATACCGGTTCACATAGACGTTCGGCATCAGATCCAGATTGGACATCACCTGAAGCCTGGCTCCGGCAATGAAAAGTGATTCCGTGTAACCGAGCCCGGGCCTTGTATAGCTCCGCTCATCCCGATAATCACTGTGAGGATCAAAATGATCATACCGGAGGAAGAGGCGGAGAAAATCAGAACCCGGAACCGGATCGAACGAAGTGAAAACCGAGAAGGCGAGTGGCGTCAGATCCTCCGTCGCTCCGGCCAGCACCGCCTCGTTGGACCACCAGGCACGGGAAGCGGAAGCCCCCAGGACAAATGATCCGGGATGCCATGCGGCAAACGCCCGTACCGCAAAACGGCGCCGGTCCTCCTTCATGAGCTTGTACTGCCCGAAAAGCTCCAGCGTAAGGTCGGGAAGAACTTCCCGGTGAATGGAACCATAGGTCTCTACGTAGCTGTCGGTCTCCCAGTAACGTGCCGCCCCACGCGCCACCATCAGATTAAAACCGCCCTGACCGGGCGCATCGAACTCTCCGGAGAAGGAGATCCCCTGGTCCATGGGGGTGCCGAACTTCCGGCTGTCCAGAACTGTCTTCTCCACAGCCCTCAACCCCCAGATCTCTTCCGGAACAACGAAATAGGGAGTGGTCTGAAGCCCCACCGTGACCTTGGCACTCCTCAGGCCGTCGATTTCGACCTGCCTCCCCACGTAGAGATGCTTCAGAAACAGATCATAGCTGTCCGGGTCGAGAAGATCGCTGCTGTTCCCCTCGAGAAGCACCCGTCCGAACCAGGCCTGTGAAAAATTGAAATCATACCCGAGATAGATTCTCCGTAGCCTCGCATTGTAGGATCCTTCCGGAGTGCCTGCAAACTCGGACAAACCCCATCCCGCATCCCCTGAATATTTGTAGTAGTAATCCCCGAAAAAGTAGCCCCAGAGCTGACCGGACCAATCCACGCCTTGAGCGGACTCCGACGACTGGGCGCGGATTTTTTCAGGGTTGATGAGGATGCAGAGGGCAAGAATTAAGAGAGTGAGGGCAGGCAGCTTGCCGTGGCGTGCTGACGAAACGAGAGGAAGATCCATGAGATGGAAGGGTTGTGATGGGGTTTCCCGAAGCGATTAAACTCAAACAAGTTAACCATTCCCGTCCAGAATCTGAATGATCAATCGTGAATCTGCCCTTGCACCCAGGCAACCCGGCGCATCCGAACATCCGGTTCATACGGCACACTCGAACATCCGGTTCACCCGGGTACTCACCACGTTCGCCCAAGCAACCCGCTTCCAAATCCCGAATCCCCGTTTTCCGGAATCCACGCTTACCCAAACACCCCGTTCACATAATTAAGGGTCAACTCCTTCTCGGGTGTCTGAAAAATCTCCGCGGCGCTCCCCTCCTCGATCAGCTCACCCATGAAGAGAAACACCACCCGGTCGGAGATCCGTTGCGCCTGCTGCATGTTGTGCGTCACCATGATGATGGTGTAGCTCTCCTTCAACCGACGGATCAGATTTTCCACCGTACGGGTGGAGATCGGATCAAGCGCCGAACAGGGCTCATCCATAAGCAAAACATCGGGTTTCACCGCGATGGCCCGTGCAATACAGAGACGCTGCTGCTGTCCGCCAGAGAGGCGAAGCGCCGAATCACCCAGACGATCCTTCACCTCCTCCCAGAGGCCTGCCTGCTCCAGGCTCTCCTCCACCACCCGATCCATCTCACGACCCGACTTCATCCCATTGATTCTCAGTCCGAATGCGATGTTTTCATAGATCGATTTGGGAAAAGGGTTCGGTTTCTGGAAGACCATGCCGACCTTTTTTCTCACGCCCACCACATCCACCCGCTCGTCATGGATGTTCACCCCGTCAACCAGGATCTCCCCTTCGGTCCGGGCACCGGGAATGAGCTCGTTCAGCCGGTTCATGGAGCGGAGCAGTGTGGTCTTGCCGCAGCCGGACGGACCGATCAGAGAGGTTATCCGGTTGGCGGGAAAGTCAAGGCTGATGTTTTTGAGAACCTGTTTGGTGTCATACCAATGGTTGAGGTTGCGGATACGGACCTTGTTGTCAACCTCTGTCAATAGAGATGCCGGCCCATTCATGCTGTTCGGTTGGACGGATGGTGCTTTCACCTCCGGAGCACGTGGGACGGCCATCTCCACACCGGCCGCACCGACTGGTGCCCCTGTCAAATCGTTGGGGGCACCATTTGCTGTGCTTGCCGTTCCTCCGGCAGGACCATCACTTCCAGAACCCGAATTGCGGGTTGACCCGTTGGTTCGGGGACAGATGGCTTCGGAGGCCGGTCCGGCCGCCAGCTCCTGAAGGAGCTGCTCTCTGATCTGATCGGATGAAAGTGGTTTCATGATTCTGTTCTTCAGAGTTTGATGATATGGGTGAGGCGGCAAGGCGGGAGAACACGTTGTGACAAAGCCTGATCGTTTTCGCATTGCGGATTCAGGGTCCCGGGTCGCCTGTTCAGATTACGTGTACTGTTTCTTCCGGAGTCTATAGCGCAGGGCAATCGCACTTGCGTTCAGGATGAATACCAGCATGAGCAG
This sequence comes from uncultured Balneolaceae bacterium, assembly GCA_964440655.1. Classification (GTDB taxonomy): domain Bacteria; phylum Bacteroidota; class Rhodothermia; order Balneolales; family Balneolaceae; genus CAYTTA01. Next base: position 10,663 of record CAYTTA010000020.1, on the reverse strand, counting down.
TACCAGCGCCGTCCCGTACGCGAGGGGCCGGACCGTCTCGATGGCATGATGCTGTGTTGCCAGGATGTAAAGGTGGTAGGGGAGCGCCATGAACGAGTCCAGCAGGGTGGAGGGGAGCTCCGGAATAAAGAAAGCCGCGCCGGTAAAGAGAATCGGAGCGGTTTCTCCTGCCGCCCTCGAGATCCCGAGAATCACACCAGTCAGCATGCCGGGCACCGCATACGGAAGAACCACCCTGCGGATCATCTCCCAGCGAGTCGATCCCAGAGCGAGAGCCCCCTGCCGCCAGGCATCGGGAACAGCCGACAGCGCCTCTTCCGACGTCGTGATGATCCAGGGGAGCGTCAGCACACCCAGTGTCAGTCCGGCCGAGAGAACAGACCGGCCCAGAGACATCATATGGACAAAAAGAGCAACCCCGAAAAGCCCGTAGACGATCGATGGCACTCCGGCCAGATTCCGGATCGAGACGCGGATCCAGCGGGTCAGACGCCCCGCCTTTGCATATTCATTCAGATAGACAGCCGCAGAGACTCCCACCGGAATGCAGAAGAGCATGGTGACCAGGGTGACCAGAAAGGTCCCGACGATTGCCGGCATGATTCCGCCTTCCGTCATTCCCGCCCTGGGTGTGTCGGTCAGAAACGACCAGCTCATGGCGGGCATCCCGTTTACAAGAATGGTCCCTATCAGGGTCAGGATAAAGAGCCCTACCAGCACGGTTCCTCCCGAAAGCAGAAGAACTCCGGCTTTCTGGCGGACTTTACGGATCCGGTTTACGCCGCCTCCGATCATTTCCATTGTTTCCTTCTCTTTGTTCACGCTACTCCCCCATTAATTATGAACCGTGTACCTTCGTGCGATCCGGTCCGCGATCATGTTTACCAGCAGCGTCATCAGAAAAAGCACCAGACCTACCGAGTAGAGACTGTAGAAGTGAAGTGACCCGAAGGGCACCTCGCCCAGCTCGATCGCCAGATTGGCCGTCATGGTCCTCACGGAATCGAAGAAACCGGACGGCATCTCCAGGGCATTTCCCGTCACCATCAGAACCGTCATCGTCTCGCCGATCGCCCGACCGAAGCCCAGCATGACCGATGCAATGATTCCCGATAATGCAGCGGGCAGCACCACACGGACAAGCGTCTCCCATCGGGTCACCCCCAGTGCCAGGGAGGCCTGCCGGTATTCGTCGGGAACCGAACGGATCGCATCCTCCGACACACTGATGATGGTGGGCAGTGCCATGAAAGCGAGCAGGATGGAACCGTTCAGTGCGTTCAAACCGGAGTCGAGGCCAAAGATCCGGGCGATGGCCGGTCCCATCCAGACAATCCCGAAAAATCCGATCACCACGGAAGGGATCCCCGCCAACAGCTCGATGGCCGGCTTGAGGATCTCACGGAGTCCCGGAGAGGCGATCTCTGCAATGAAAGCGGCCGTGACGATTCCAAGGGGAACCGCAATGATCATTGCGCCGGCAGAGACCATCAGGGTCCCTGTGACCAGCGAGAGTATGCCGTAAGCCGGTTCACCGTAGGCGGAGGGATTCCAGTCGCTGCTCAGGAAGAAGGAGGCGAGAGGCACTTCCCTGAAGGTTTGAAGACCGTTCCAGAGAAGCAGGCCGAAAATGTAGAGCAGTATGAAAATGGCCGAGAGGCCCGCAGCCAGAAACCACCCTTTTACCAGCTGTTCACGGATCCGGCGGGTCCGTGTAAGGGGGGATTTGAAAAAGAGAGGTTCGGCACCGGAGGGTGCGGAGAGTTTTTCCGCACCCTGCACATCCGCATTCAGAGTGGATTTCAGGGTGGATTTCACGGCAGGATCCCCCGTTGTCGGTTCTCCTCCACCAGCTCCCCTCCTAGCGGGTAGTAGCCCGATCCTGCCACAATCTGCTGGCCGCGACACCCCAGCTCAAAGCGGATAAAATCGATGAGCCGCTCATCCTCAAGCCCATTCACATATTGATAAAGCGGCCGGCTGATCGGATAGACTCCCTGCTCGACATTCTCCCGCTGCAGGGGCGAAACGGCGGGCTCCTCCTCTGCAGATGCGATGTTCACCACACCGATGCCGGAAATCGGCTCTCCCTGCGGATCGACAATGTAACCGATCCCCACATAGCCTGCTCCGGACCGGTCGTTCCGCACCGCCTCGACGATCTGCGCCGTACCGTTCATGTTCATCATCCTCCTGGAATACTCACCCTGTACCACGCGATCCCGGAAAAAGACATAGGTTCCCGAATTGCTCTGCCGTCCGTAGAGTGTGATCTCCCGGTCCGGCCCTCCCAGTTCATTCCAGTTGGTGATCCGGCCGGCAAAGATGCCGCCCAGCTGTTCCAGAGTCAGTTCACGGACCGGGTTCTCTTCATGCACGATGATGGCAAGACCATCCACCGCAAACGGAATCGCCACAGGCTCCACACCGCTTGCGCGGGCCTGGCCAAGTTCCGATTCGCTCATCTCACGGGAAGAGTTGTGGAAAGTCCGGAAGAGGAGGAGAAAGTGATCAGGGTGCACGACCTGGAGGTGGACCGCGACCGCTACCTGGTCCGTCGCGGGGAAGAGGAGTTTCAGCTGCCCCGCAAGGAGTTCGAACTTCTCTGGTATCTGGCATCCCACAACGGCAGAGTGCAGACACGCGAAAAACTGCTCAATGAGATCTGGGGTGACAACATCTATGTAGTGGACCGGACGGTGGATGTGCATGTTCGCAAGATCAGAGAGAAGCTTGGAGATCACTATATCGAGACCGTCAAGGGTGTCGGCTACCGTTTCAAGGAGTAATCAACGGAGAGGCGGACTCTAACGGGCGCGGTACATAACATCAGATAAGCCACAGGCCAGCCCGATCCGATCGGCCAGGGTTCAGGTCTCCACGTTTAGCCAAATGAGTCAGAAACCGACAAAATTTTTTCCTTTCTATCTGGGGATCCGCATCGCTCTGGTCTCAGGCTGCCTCCTTGCCCTCATTCTGTTTCTGGCGGCGAGACCTCTGTTCGGGCTTACCTTTGGCCAGTCCGCCGCTCTGGCCGCCCTCTCCGGACTGGCCGGCGTGACCACGATCTATGTCACCGTCTGGATCATGCAGAAGAGAAGAATCGACACTGCCATCCGCATCTCACGGAACATCGCCCGGAAACGGTTTGAAGAATACGATCTGGAAGGGGCGGGTCACCGGGACGAGCTCGACTACCTCATCACCCACTCCATGCGAGCCAGCAAGACGATGGAGCGGGAGATCCAGCGCCTGAACAAGATTGAGAACTACCGGAAGGAGTTCATCGGAGACATCTCTCATGAGCTGAAAACACCCATCTTTGCCATCCAGGGATTCCTTGAAACCCTCATGGACGGGGCGCTTGAAGACCCGTCGGTGAATCGGAAATTTCTGGGGAAGGCGATGCGGAACGTCAACCGGCTCAACTACCTTACAAAGGATCTGATGGAGATCTCACGGCTCGAGACGGGCGAGCTCAAATCGGACATTCAGAAGATCAATCTTCACTACGTGATCCATGATGTGGTGGAGGGTTTGCAGCTGAAGGCACAGAAAGAGGGAGTGAAAATCCGCCTCCGTGATCTGGATCATCATCTCACCGTGCTGGCCGACCGCAATCAGATCAAACAGGTTCTGGTCAACCTGATTGAAAACGCCATGAAATACAACCGGCCGGGCGGATACATCGAGATCGGTGTAAAAGAGTATCAGAGAGAACCGCACAAGATCCTGCTCTATGTAAAAGACAGCGGCATCGGCATCGACCCGGAACATCTTCCCCGCATCACCGAGCGCTTCTACCGGGTGGATAAATCACGATCAAGGGAAAAAGGGGGTACGGGCCTTGGTTTATCGATCGTCAAACATATATTGGAGTCACACGGGGAGAAGCTCTTCCTGGAGAGCGTTCCGAACCAGGGGACCACATTCAGCTTCACACTCTCCCTGCCTCTTCCGGATTAGTACTGAGTCCGGGACGGGAGGCTGCACGACCATTACCCAAGAACAGACTAACCAGACTAACCAGACGACTGTACCATGCCGGCCAGACTGCATCGGGAAAAGCTTTTCGGACTGTTTGAAGAGAACCAGAACGGCGTTGTCTACCTGAAAGGGGCGACGCTCATGTACCGCTATGACACCGACTATGAATTTCCTTTCCGCCAGGAGTCCAACTTCTGGTACCTGACCGGGGTGAACGAGCCGGACTATGAGATGATCCTGGACCTCCAGTCGAAGGAGTTCCACCTCTTCATGCCCCAGAGAGATGCCCAGTACGCCGTCTGGAACGGCCGCATCGTCCCCCGCGAGGAGGTGCAGGAGAGATACAGGCCCGACCATCTCCATTCAACCCGCAAGCTTCTTCACGTGCTGAAGGAGCTGGGACCGGAGAAGGTCTACTGCCTGAATGAGGATCAGGCGGAGTTTCTCGAACAGCTTGACAGCAAGCTGCAGGTTGATGTCGAGGCACTTGCCGATGCCATCACCTGGTGCCGCTGCATCAAGACCGAATGGGAGCTCGATCAGATGCGCCGGGCGGCAGAGATCAACAATCTTGCACACCGGGAAGTGCTCAAGGCCCTCAGGCCGGGGCTTTATGAATACGAATTGAAAGCGGTCTTCGACTACCATCAGATCCGGCACGGGCTGATGCAGGATGCCTACAACGGAATTCATGCCAGCGGTCCCAACAGCGCCATCCTTCACTACACCGACAACAACCGGAAGATGGAGCACGGGGACCTCTATCTGATCGATGCGGGTTTCGAGTACAACGGGTATGCATCCGATTTCACCAGGACCTATCCGGTGAGCGGGACCTTCAGCGGAATCCAGGCGGCGGTCTACCAGGCGGTGCTTGCCGGAATGGAGCATGCCATCAGCGCGGCGCGGCCGGGTGTACGGATGGAGGAGATCCATCTGGCGGCCGCACGGCTGATGATGGAGGGTCTACGCGATATCGGACTGGTTCGCGGTACGGTGGACGAGCTGATGGAGAAGAACATCTTCGCGCTCTTCTTCCCGCACGGGCTGGGTCATTTTCTGGGCCTGGACACCCATGATGTAGGAGGATATCCGAAGGGGGTGGAACGGATCGAGCGACCGGGGCTCAAGTTCCTGCGAGTACGGCGGGAGCTGATGCAGGGGATGGTCATCACGATCGAGCCGGGGATCTATTTCATCCCGGCATTGCTGAAACCCGCCTTCGAGGATCCGGAAAAAGCGCCCTGGCTGAACCAGGAGAAACTGGAACGGCTTTTCAACTTCGGCGGGATCCGCATAGAGGACAATCTGATCATCACCGCCGACGGATCGGAGAACCTGACCGATGTACCCAGGCAGATTTCGGAGATCGAGGAATTCATGCGATCCCGCTGAGTGTTCATTGTAGCGGATGCCGTGTGTACATTTCCTGAAAAAATGCCCGATTCGTCGAAGGCACTTATGAAGCGCAGGCTGCCTGGAGCGCACAGGCCGCCCGCATCAATGATGTCCGTTTTCCTGTTCACCACACCATCATGCCATGATCCAGCACATTGAAATCACCACCTGGCAGACGCGTCAGAGAAACATCTGGAATGCGGTCCTCGCCCTGATCACCGGTATTCTGGCATTCATCTGGCCCGACTTTCTCTACTACATCCTGGCGGGCTATCTGGTGGCTCTGGCCGTTACCTTCTTCCTGCTCCGACTCAGCAGCCTCATTACCGGCTTCACGCTGCTCATGGCGCTGCTGATCATTCTTTTCCCCAAACTCATCCCCTTCAGCTTCGGGCTGTTCCTGGCGGTCCTCGGACTCTTTCTGCTCGTCACATTCCGGTTTGTGCTGGCGGGGATCGTCGCCCTGGTCTTTGCGGCTCTGATCATGGCCAACCCCGATTCGATCGCCTGGATGATCGCGACCTTCCTGCTGCTCTACGGGCTGACCCATCTGATCGATCTGATCCAGGAGAGACGGGGGCGCAGAAACATTCCCGTGCGGTAAACTGTGAGTGTCGGTTCTGATTCTGCCGGTTTCCACTACCGGTGACGGTTCAGAAGCCGTTCCACCCTCTCAAGATTGGCCGGATCGTCCATATCCCGGATCTCCATGTTCCGGATCCTTTCGAGCAGCTCAATCGCCTCTTCCTTGCGATCCACGCGGAGGTAGTGACGGGCCAGGTCGAGATTGAACAGGATGTTTTCCGGATCAAGTTCCACCGCTTTTTTCAGTGCCTCCTCCGCCTCCTCGTTGCTCCCCTTCGGAATACCGCCATAGAGCACGCCTGCCGCAAACTTCTCGGTCCCGGAGGTGTTCGCCACACTGGAGTGCCAGACCCCCAACAGGTGCCAGGCGCCCCGGTGCTCCGGATCGAGCTCCAGCGTCCGGTCCACATGCTCCTTGATCCTGCGGGAGGCCCGTACCCGGTCTCTTGCTCTGGAGATGTCTGAGATCCGCCCCACGGCCACCGCCATCACATAGTGGCACTCCGCCTGATCGGGATAGAGGGTAACGCAGGCATCGGCCAGCTCCTCCGCCTCACGGTAGTGATCCATCATAAGATCCTTTTCGGTGCGCCGCTCCAGCCGGTGTCCCGCCTTGGAGTAGAGAAGGCTCAGCTTCCAGAGAGCTTCCATGTTGTCCGGCTCCCGCTCCAGAACCTCTTCCAGAAGCTCCCTGGCAACCGGCTCCTCCATGGCCCGGATCTTCGAGGTGGCCAGAAGGAGAAGATCGTCCACTGCCAGGCCCGGTTTAACAGGGGGGGCCAGTGACTGCGGACTCTGTTGGGCCTGCAGGCGTTCCGGCACCGAGAGAGCCGCCATCAACAGGAAGGCAGCCAGTGTGAACCATACCGGTTTGGTGTTCATCTCCATGTGTGCAAAATCGTTGGCATGTGACTTTGTTCTGGCACAGAGAGCGGTAGCTGCCAGCCGTCCCCGAAGCCGGATCCTTATTCCAGAAGCCGATGGAATTTTTCTGATGCTTCTCGTTATTATAATGGTAATCCCATTTACAAACTTCCTTATGAAAACGTATCAAAATGAAAAAAAGGTCCTGACGGAGGACAATACCATCCAACCGCAGATCGATCTGGCGGAGAAAGTTCGTGAAGCCTGTATAGCAGCGGCCAGGGAAGGGTTTATGGACGCTTCCATCAGCGGACTTTGTACCGAAGGGGCGATGGAAGCCGCCATCAGCGCCATGGAATCTCTCAAGCTGGAAAAGATCCTCGCAAAGTGAATGAAGAAGTTCGAACAAGCGAGGCAATCGAGATCAACAGGCTACTTCCGGAGCAGGCAGACCTGCAGAACGGAAACTCCTTGATGGACACTCCCTTCTAAGCACTCCCTGCCGGCAGCCGGGCCATCACTCTACCAGGGCGCTGTAGGAGCCGTTCTTTCGGTTCAGGATGATTTTCCTGCCGAAGACCTCGCTCAGGTTCTCCGAGGTGAGAACCTCCTCTTTCGGCCCGTCGAACAGGGCCTCACCCTCCTTCAGAAGAATTACACGCCCGATCTCCGGAATCACTTCATCGATGTGATGGGTCACGAGTATGAGCGTCGTTCCGTTCCGGACCCGTTCCCGGATCCTCTCCATGAAATCGCGCCGCGCCACCACATCAAGGGCGGTGGTCGGTTCATCCAGGACCAAAACTTCCGGTGATGTGACGAGAGCCCGCGCGATAAGAACCCTGCGCGCCTCCCCCTCGGAGACCTCGTTCAGTCTCTTCTCCGCAAGGTGCGCCACACCCATCTCATCCAGCAGCTGCCGGGCTTGCCGATGCATCTCCGGGGTTACGGTTTGATGCGGGAAGAGCCTCAGGGAGGAAAAATGGCCGGTAAGCACCACCTCCAGACCGGTGATGCGTCCTCCTGCCGTGCTGGTCAGAAAACGGTTCTGAAGGTCGGCCGATACGATACCGAGCCGCAAGTGAAGCTTTTCGACGTTCCACTGCTCCTTGCCAAATACCCGGATGGGAGGGGTGCCGCTTTTTCGAAGAAAGGGGTAGACTTTGTGGGTAAGCAGCTTGATGAGCGTTGACTTGCCCGATCCGTTCGGGCCGATGATCGCCGTATGCTCGTTCCGGCGAATCTTCAGGGAGAGACGGTCCAGAACGGGCTTGCCGTTGAGCTGCACCGTCACCTCGTTAAGCTCCAGTACGGGATGATTCATCATCATTACGATTTCGTCCGGTGCCGGCAGTTGCCGACATGCAGTTTTCCTCCGGCTGCAGGCAGTCGCCGACATGCGGTTTTGTCGGGCTGCAATCAGTTGCCGACATCCGGTTTCCTCCGGCTGCTGCACCACTCTGTGCACAGGCATTACTCTCCCAGCGGCCTCTCGATGATTACATACTCCTCCACGGGTTTCCCGCCAATGAGATGCTCCTGGATGATCCGCTCAAGCACCGGCGGGCGGCAGGAATGGTACCAGGTTCCCTCCGGATAGACCACCGCCACCGGACCGTTGCGGCAGATGCGAAGACAGTTCGCCTTGGTCCGGAAGATGGAGGCCCTTGTTTCAGGGTCGAGCTCCGCCAACCGTTTCTTCAAATACTCCCACGCCTCCAGGCCGATCTCCTTCTTGCAGCATTCAGGATTGGTCTGATCGGCACAGAGAAAGATATGCCTCTTCACCGAGGGGATGCCCAGCTCTTTCACTTTCTCTTCAAGTTTCAGCTGGCTGAAAAGGGGGAGGGGAGATTTGCTCATGGATACACCCTGGAAAGTTTGTAGCCGGAAAATTTCCGGCGGCCGGGACATTATTTGTCAAAGTCCCTGGCCATTATTGCAATAACCGTCCGTGATTCTCGGGATGACGGATCCACCGGAATTAAAGATAATGGCCTTGTATGATGAAAGCGAAGCATCTTGCATTGTGGCTGGTTCTGTTGGCCGGCTTCGGGCCGGAGTCTTCAGAAACCTGTCTGAAACCGACCCATGCAGCTGGCGGGGAATTCGGCAGGGAGAATCTTTCCCGAGCGGATATGGAAGTGACGGGCAAAATGTCACCTCCGGCAACCCATGCACATTGGGGGTTTGCAGGTTGGGTCGGACTTATTGGCAAGCCGGGGAAACATTAGAAGATTATCACGTTGGCACGCTTGGCATTTCGATTTTTTTTCAACTGATTGACCCGGATAGGGTTATTGGCTAACCGAAGGAAGAGGCATGGTTGAGCACAAACGGCTCTATTCCCTGCTCCAGCTGATCCAACGCTTGAGCAGGCCTGGAGGATATGATATTCCGCGACTGGCGGAAATTTTCGGGGTTACGACACGGTCCATCTACCGCTATCTCGATCTGATCCGGGAGTGCGGGTTCCGGATTGAGAAATACGGGAACCGGTTCCGTATCGAAAAGAGAGGATCGGATGAAAATCTGCTGCCCCTGTTAAGCTGGGATGAGGCGACTCTCCTGCGAGATAGCGTGCTTGCGATGCCGGCAGGACCCCAGCGGTCAGAGCTCCTGAAGAAACTTGAAATCCTGGGCGATCCCGCTCCACTGGCAGATATGATCATCGATGCATCGGCTGCAAAGATCATAAAGGAGTTGGCCGGCGCGATCCAGCGGCGGGAGCGGGTTGTCCTGAAAGATTATCACTCCACCGGGAGCGAAACCATCCGCGACCGTCTTGTGGAGCCGGTGGGATTCAGTGTGAACATGCGCTACCTCCACGCTTTTGTACCCGACCTGGAGGAGATGCGTCTTTTCAAGCCCGAAAGAATATCCGGTATTGAAAATACCGGAGAGCTCTTTGAATTGACCAGCCGGCACAGAATCGTGGAACCGGATTATTTCGGAATGAATGGAACTCCACGGGATACCGTCACACTGAGCCTGAACCTGCGCGCACTGATGCTCCTGCTGGAAGAGTTCCCCCAGGTGAGTGAGATTCTTCAGGAAGAAGGGGTCGCGCTGGAACTGCTGCAGGGGGCTGAGAAGAAAACGATGGAGAGGAAACGAGACGATCAGGAAGAGCAAAGCGATGAGGAAACGAACGGAGAGGCAAGCCCGGCTTCAAAGCGCTACACCCTGAAACTAAAAGTGAATGGCTATGAGGGAGTGGGCCGGTTCGTACTGGGGTTGCCGGGAGAGGCGGAGGTAGTGGGGCCGGAGTCATTTCGAGAGTATTTGAGGGAGAGGCTGTCGCAAAGCTCCCTTACAGCCATGGTTTGACCTCTCTTCGAGATGAGATAGCTTTTGCCGAAAAGGATGAATGGAAGCTATATCGTTGTGGTTTGACCTCTCTTCGAGATGAATTAGCTTTTACGGACGATCCCTCCCAAAGCCGGACCTGTTGTGGTTTGACCTCTCTTCGAGATGAATTAGCTTAGGTCCTCCAAGTGTCGCTGTGCCTGCCCGTTGTGGTTTGACCTCTCTTCGAGATGAATTAGCTTTTCGGCCGAGCCGTAGGCATCCGCATGGTCGTTGTGGTTTGACCTCTCTTCGAGATGAATTAGCTTTTTCCCCGCATTGGGGGCAGTAGAAGTTGCGTTGTGGTTTGACCTCTCTTCGAGATGAATTAGCTTCTGTTCAACACACCCGTCGAGGGTGTTGCCGTTGTGGTTTGACCTCTCTTCGAGATGAATTAGCTTGGATCCTGTTCAAGTCGTTGATCGCCAACGGCTTGTTCAGGGACAAGCGAAAAAAATCAGAACATTTGCAGCTGTTTGGG
>CAYTTA010000019.1:26367-36511 GCA_964440655.1 uncultured Balneolaceae bacterium | reverse complement strand
TGGTAGCTCGTCGGGCTCATAACCCGAAGGTCGCAGGTTCGAATCCTGCCCCCGCCACAATCGGAAGCCTTGCAACGTATCCCCACACCCCCCTCGTTGCAAGGCTTTTTTTATGTCGGGGATCGTCGGAAAATTCGACAACTTCCGCACCCGACCACCCGACCACCCGACCACCCCGGCTGCAGGCCACTCCCTTGGTCACGATCAGAGAGTTCCTAATAGAGGAATCCGAAAAGCCAGAGCGGAATCCGGTTCAAATAGGCGTGCTCCATGTCATCCAGAGCCAGAAATCCATTCTGAAGGTCGCGAATCTTGTGATTGCCCTTTCTGGCCCCACCTATTTCGAATATCCATTTTCTGTCGATCAGGAAATCTCCCTTACGGGGGAGATGAACGGAATGACCTGCATTTCGCAGCTGATTGAGGAAAAATGTCTCCCGTAACGTTCCCAGTTCCGGATGATCCTTCAGCGCAAAGGAGAGATTGGTGTTTTCAGGATAGATCTTTTCCGGTTTCTGAAGGGAGGCGACCCCGTCCGTGTCTCGTGTAACCAGATTCAGGAGACGGGCTCTTTCCAGATTATGCAGGTAGATTTTGACCGTGTCCCGACCGATCTGCAGTTTCCGGGCCAGAGCGGATATGTTCGGCTCAAAGGGAACCGACCCGGCAATGACGCCCAGCAGCTTTTTGATTTTTGCGATATGAGCAGCTGTATATCCCTCGACAATCATCAGATCACTGTCAAGTACTGTAGTGATGATCTGATCAAGCTTTCGTCGGAAAATGGAGCTCTTTTCCCCGTGGGCAAACGGGAAATAACCGAATTCCAGAAACTCCCTGAAGAGTGGCAGCGGTTTGATCCGGTCCAGAATTTCGCGGGTTACTACATCGGGTGATGTGAGGATCCGGTCCAGATTCTGTACCGGCAGCCGGATTTCATGAAACAGTTCAAGAAACTCTCTGAAGGAGAGGCCGGTCAGCTCATAGGTTATCGCCCGGCGGCTCAGGTCATATTCACCTTTCAGAATATCGAGTATGGAGGAGGCGGTAAAAATGACCTGAAGGTCCGGAAGACCGTCATAGATGTTTTTCAGCTCGCGGGACCAGGCTGGGTATTTATGGATCTCATCGATAAGCAGGTGGGTACCTCCCATGCGGACAAAGGCACCGGCCAGATCAAACAGAGTCTGATCGTAGAACCAGTGATGATCCGCGGTGACATAGAGAGCCTTCGTCCGGTCCGGTATCCTGAATTTGAGATATTGCAGGAGCATGGTCGTCTTTCCCAAGTCGATTTGCGTGCATTTGGGCTGCAATCCAGTCATGAGTCGGGTTGATCTGTGTTCTCTGCGGTTAACTGATCCGGATCATTTTGCCACGCCTCTCCTGCCCCTACCTTGATGTTGATCGACATTGACAGCCATGTCCGATGACATCAAACCCAAACGAAAAGAGGATGAATCATGGAAACCACAAAACAGGAAAACACCATCACCACCCTTCTCCGAAGCATGGAACTGAGCTGCCCCTCCTGCATCAGCCAGATTGAATCGGTGCTGAACCGGATGGAGGGTGTTGAAAAGGCAACGGTTCATTTTGCATCCGGCAGGATCGAGATCGATCACGATTCGGAGCGTGTCTCGCCGGAAGAGCTGGCCGATGTTGTCCGGAAGGCAGGGTACGAAACCTCGGTCTCGCCCTACTGACCTGAAGGGGCATCCTGTGTGACCCTGACCGGACCTGGGCTGGACCGGTCCTGACCGACCTGACCGACCTGACCCGGGTCCGAATGGTCCTGACTGCCAGCCTCAGGCACAAACATTGAACCAATGGTGAGAGCGATGAAAAAACTGAAACATTATCTGATGAACCGGAACAACCGGATGAAAGTCCTGCTGATCACAGCAGGTGTTTTCATTCTGGCCGGGCTGATCTCCCTGCACGGTGCCGGAAACCGGGCGCTTCATGACGGGCTGATGATTGCGGCGACCCTGCTGGCGGGCCGGGATCTTGCGGTTAAGGCGTGGCGGGGGTTGATGAATCGGCAGATGACCATCGAGCTGCTGGTGGCCATCGCGGCAACCGGTGGGCTGCTGCTGGGAATTTACTGGGAGTCGGCCGCCGTGACATTTCTCTTCCTGCTGGGGGGATGGCTGGAGGCGCGATCCATGAGTCGGACCCGGAGCACGCTCAAGGAGCTGCTGAGTCTGGCTCCGGCCCGGGCGGTGCTTCTCACTCCGAAGGGGGAAGAGTCGGTACCCGCCCGTGAGGTGCGGGAAGGAGACCTGGTGCTGATCCGTCCAGGCAGCCGGATACCTGTCGATGGAATGGTGGAGCTTGGAAGGTCGGTGATCGATGAGAGTTCCATAACCGGCGAGCCGCTTCCGGTGGAGAAGCAAAAGGGATCGGAAGTTTTTGCCGGCACCCTGAATCAGAACGGGCTTCTGAAAGTCCGGGCAACGAGGGCCGGACGGGATACCGTCCTTGCCAAAATCATCCGAAGGGTGGAGGAGGCGCAGGAGGACAAGGCGGGTTCCCAGCGTCTTATTGAACGTTTTGCCACCTGGTACACTCCGTCCATCGTAGGGATGAGTTTGGTGGCGTTCCTTTACTCCGGAAATGCCGAGCTCTCCCTGACTCTTCTGGTGATCGGCTGCCCCGGTGCGCTCGTCATCGCCACCCCGGTCTCCATCATCACCGGGATCGGATCTGCCGCACGGAAGGGGATTCTGATCAAGGGGGGAGAGCATCTGGAGAATGCGGGAAGAATCACCGCTGTCGCTCTGGACAAAACGGGTACTCTTACCGAAGGAAAGCCGGAACTGACAGCGCTACTTCTGCCGGAACCGATTCTGGTACCGGGACAGGAAACGGAATCGGTAACCGGGAATGTAGAGGGCCGGTTAGGGAGGAGAGCTGTCCGGTTGGAGTTGATTGGAGAACATGGGATGAAGGGTCTTTCGGGTGATGCAGGGGAGCTTCTCTACTGGGCGGGAATTGCCGAGTCGGGATCGGAGCATCCGCTGGCCCTGCCGGTACTCGATGCGGCAGGGACTCTCCATGAACTGCCGGAGCCGGAACAATTTGAAGCGGTGACCGGAATGGGGGTTCGTGCCTGGTACCGGGGCAGGGAGATTCTGGTCGGGAGGCCCGAGCTGCTGAAGAGTTTCGGCGTAGAACTGGATCGGGATCTGCTGGCACAGTCGCTCCAACTGGAAGAGGAAGGCCATACGGTGATGCATGCCTCACTGGATACGGAGTGGATTGGTTCACTCGGGGTGTCCGATCCGGTGCGTGAAGAGGCAAGCGAGATGGTTCAGGAACTGAAGCGAAGCGGCATACGGAAGGTGGTGATGCTGACCGGGGATGTGCAGGGAACAGCCCGGGCGGTCGCAGAGAGGACCGGAATCGATGAAGTGCATGCCCGGATGCTTCCGGATGAGAAGCTGGCTGCCGTTGCCCGGCTCCAACAAGAGGGCCATCGGGTCGCCATGATCGGCGACGGGATCAACGACGCTCCGGCGGTGGCTCATGCCGATATCGGGATTGCGATGGGGGTTGCCGGTACGGATACCGCCATCGAGACGGCGGATATCGCACTGATGACCGACGATCTGATGAAGATTCCAGAGGCGATCCGGATCTCCCGGAAAACCCTGCGGAACATCCGGCAGAATGTGGCGATCGCCCTCCTTACTGTGGGGCTGCTCCTGGCGGGGGTTGTTGCCGGTGAGGTCCACATGGCAGGGGGAATGCTCGTGCATGAACTTTCCGTATTCGCTGTGATTCTGAATGCGTTGCGGCTCCGGAGGGTTTAGTGACTGCCGGCATCCAATGGTTTTTGTATCATTAAACAGGTTGATGAGCCGGCGGGGTGATGAGCCGGTGGGGTGATGAGCGGCAAGTGATGAACGGGCAAGGTGGCCGTTGTCTGAAAACAGACCGAAGAGAATGACCGACAATCGAACAACTCCACTCAGGCAACCTGAAATCTCAGGGCATTACTGCACACCGCAGGTACGCCTCGAACGGCTGGGTACAGTCCCTTTTCTGACCGGGCTTGACCGGGAAGCCTTAGAGAAAATAAACCTGAAATTCAGTGCCCATCACTTTTCAGCCGATGAGGTGATTTATTACCAGGGAGAAGAAGCGGCATGGCTGCGGGTCGTGGTCTTCGGTTCGGTCCGGCTTATCCACCATACCGAGAGCGGGAAGGATATACTTCTGGATCTTCTCCGACCGGGGGAGTATTTCGGGGCGCTGCGCATGATGGGGACGGACCGATATACGGAGACCGCCTATGCCCATACCGACTGCTGCATCATTACCATTGGACCGTCCGCTTTCGAGGAGATTCTCCGTGAATATCCTGAAGTCTCCATCCGTCTGATCGGGATCTCTGTGCGCCGGCTTGAACAAGCCAGGGAAACGATCCGGCAACTCACAGTGGTTTCGGTCGAAAAGCGAATTGTGACGATACTGGAAACATTGGCGGAAAAGTTCGGTGAACAGAATCAGGACGGACTCCTGATTCAGATTCCTCTTTCACGGAAACAGCTTGCTGACATGGCAGGGACCACCCCCGAAACAGCGAGCCGGATCATGAGCCGGTTCCAGCAAGATGGTGTCCTGCGATCCGGTCGCCGCTGGGTCTCCGTAATCGATCCGGAACGGCTCAGGGAGCTGGCGCGTGAATGAAGGGAACTACCGTGTGGTCCAGGCGGGTGTGACCGGCGAGGCGGAAGCAGCCTGGCTCATCGGACTCTCTTTTTCCAATGGAATTGGAGCGAGCACATTTGCTGTTGCACGAGTGGAAGGAACCGGAAGACTTTACGGAGAAGCACTCGAATCGCTCTGGAGAAATTACGAAGCCGAGAACGGCCCGGTGGAAAATGGCCGCCTTGCACTTGCCAACGTGAGATACGATGCCGATATCCTCAATCTGTTCCTCTATACCAAAGTCCGGGTTAGTGTCCGCGCGGATATCGTACGGTTTGACGATTGACCGAGGGTAGGGCGCCAGTTCACCCCCGTATCTTTCGCGAGCACGCATGGGGTGGTTATTCAAAAAATGACCTCCGGATTGGAATAAAAACTGAGAGGGCGGCACATGCCTTTCGCGAGCATAGGGTTGTTATTCCAACAAAGACCTCCGCATTGGAATAAAGCTGAGGGGGGGGCACATAACTTTCGCGAGCATAGGGTTGTTATTCCAACAAAGGTCTCCGGATTGGAATAAAAACAGAGGAGTGGGAAGGCACATATCTTCCGCGTGCATGGGGTGTTATTCAAACAGAAGCCTTCTTATTGGAATGATGGCCCCCGTTTTGTCCACACCGCTCCTGCGCCGCCCCGCACTCAAGATGTAACTTATTTGCCCGCCTCATTTTACTACTCTTCCCCTTCGTGATACAAATTGACACACCCTGACTGATCTGCCGCCACAAACGGAAAACCCCTCTTCTTGCAGTGATCAGGCGTGGAGTTTTACAAATTTTAAGGAAGGGGGGAGTATCAGGAGTCCGGCGGCCCCGCACGCAAGTCTCGGAGTGACCATCCACGTCCTCTGGCACGGTTGTTGTCTATTGCCCGTCAGACCTTTCAGAAATCGTGTCCAGCATAATATCATCAGGAGAGAGAAGTCCGGCACGGTTATGAGTCCTGGCTGCTAATAGAATCTTTAGGAGAAGAGAGATGAGAAACATTTTCATATCCTTTATTGCAATCATGTCGCTCTGGATAGTCAGTTGCGATACATCCGGTTCCAAAAAATCCTTCACCCTCTCCACAACAGCAACACCGGAGGAAGGAGGGGTAATAGAACCGTCCGGCGGAGTATTTGATGAGAATACCGATCTGAATCTGGAAGCCCATCCGGCGGAAGGATGGGTGTTTGAACGGTGGGACGGAGATGTGATTGGAACTCTGAATCCCGTTCCGATAAAGGTGAACGGTAACAAGCAGGTAACGGCGCATTTCACCCTTCGTAACTACACGCTGGCGATCGAGGTAGAAGGCCAGGGAACCGTAAGGGAGGCGGTCATTGCCACGGCTGCCCGAAGCGACCATCCCCACGGTACGCTCGTGGAACTTACAGCCGATCCGGATGAAGGGTGGAGGTTCATGGGATGGCAAGGAGATCTGGAAGGGAGCAGCAATCCCGATACGGTGCTTGTCGACCGGGAGCTCTCCGTCACAGCCCTCTTTGAAAGAGGCTTCAATCTCAGTGTAACGGTAGAGGGAGAAGGCCAGGTGATCCAGAAGCGGATGGAGGATGGATTGGCGGTCGAACTGACTGCCGAACCGGCCGAGGGGTGGACCTTCCTGGGATGGCAGGGAGAGCTGGAAGGAAGTGAAAATCCGGTGTTGCTCCCCCTGGAAAAAGAGAAGAGCGTTACAGCCCGTTTCGTGCCCGGCTTTGCGGTTAACATCCAGACAGAGGGAAGCGGGAAGGTGGTTGTTACTCCGGAAAAGGAACTCTATGCCACGAGTGAAGAGGTTACTCTGATTGCCGAACCGGATGAAGGTCACTGGTTTCTTGAATGGCAGGGCGATCTTGCGGGCAGTGATCCGCAGCAGGTGATCAGCGGACTTCAGTCGGATATTTCGGCCACCGCCGTCTTCTTCGAGCTGGACAATCCGGTGTGGGCGATGGGATACAACTTCAACGGACAGCTTGGGGATGGCACAAACATCAACCGTGCCGTTCCTGTCCTGAGCTTGATGGAGATGAAGGGTGTGGCGGCCGGTTCCTGGCACAGTTTCGTAATCCGGCGGGATGATGACATGCTGCTCGGAATGGGGTATAACCAGTACGGTCAGCTGGGAGATGGCACGCGGACTGACCGGTTGCGGCCGGTTGAGATCCGCTCCGGCGTGGAGTCGGTAACTGCCGGGGAGCGGCACTCCCTTTTCATCGATTCGGATGATGCGCTCTGGGGTATGGGAGGCAATTCCCTGGGCCAGCTGGGAACCGGTACACGGGATGATGTGATTTCTCCCATCAAGATGGGGGATGATATCATTGACGCGGCCGCCGGTGACTGGCATTCAGTCTGGGTCCGGTCCGACAACACGGTCTGGGGAACCGGCCGGAATGATCGGGGTCAGCTGGGCACAGGAAACCGGGATACACTCGATGTGGCTGTTCAGCTCGTTCCGGATGAAGATGTGATCGCGGTGGCAGCAGGTGGTACACATACGCTCTTTCTTACATCGGACGGCTCCCTTCTGGGCACCGGGTCCAACGCTCACGGGCAGCTTGGCAGAGAGGATCACCCCCAAAGTCGTGTCTCCCCCGTCCGGATCGCCTCTGGAGTTCAGTCTGTTGCTGGGGGACGGGACCATACTCTTTACATCGACAATAATGGAACGCTCTGGGGGTTGGGGAACAACGAAGCCGGCCAGCTGGGGACCGGATCGGTGGAGGACCAGCTCGATCCGGTTGAGATCGACCGGGATGTGATCTTTGTAACCGGTGAGTTCCGGCAGACTTTCTACATCAAATCCGATGGAACGCTCTATGCGATGGGACTGAATGATCTCGGACAACTGGGTGACGGGACCAACGAAAACCGGACCACCCCGACCGTAATCAGAAAAAATGTGAAAGAAGTGGCGGCCGGCGTGCGTCACACACTCATCCTTCAGGAATAGATCCTGATTATTGCAATAAATACCAAGGCGGGTGACTCCATGGATAACACGTAAAGCGGCCGAATCTCCAAAATTTGAGCCACAAAAAATCAACGCCTCCGGAAGCTCACCGGGGGCGTTTCTGATTCGGACCGGCATCCTCGCCTGATTCGATTTCGGGTTTTCCATTCAATTCCGTAGGTTCCATGCACCTTTTGAATGAACAGAGTGAGTTTTGCAGTTTGATCTCATAGAGTCAGGCAAACCCAACCGGTCCGGTTATACCCGGGAAATGATTGCCGGGTTCCTTTCTGAACACCTCGATGAATATGGAGACAGCCCGGAGGCGATATTGAACTGTATCGCCTATGCCCGCGGTGACGGACCGGGACAGAGCGGTTTCATTATACTGGCCCATGAAAGAGGACAGATCCGGGGTGCAGCGATTGTCAACGATACCAACATGTCGGGGTACATACCCGAGCACATTCTGGTCTATATCGCTGTCGCAAAAGATTCCCGGGGCCGGGGAGTCGGAAAAGCACTTATGGAAAAGGTTATAAACCGTTCGGAGGGGGAAATTGCACTTCACGTTGAACCGGAAAATCCCGCCCGCCGTCTCTATGAGTCGTATGGATTCACCTATAAATACCTGGAAATGCGGCGTCCCCGCTAATCATGGCTTTTGTTACCCTTTACCGCGACAAGCTACACCACAATTTCCACTACCTGGATCGTCTGTTTAAAGAAAACGGGATCAAATGGGGAATCACGACCAAGCTTCTCTGTGGACATGAGGAGTTCTTAAAGGAAGTGATCGATCTTGGAATACGGGAGATGCACGATTCCCGGATCAGCAACCTGCAGGCGATCAAGGAGATCGATCCCGGCACCATGACGGTCTACATCAAGCCTCCTCCCCTGGACATCATTCCCGATGTGGTCCGTTATGCCGATGTGAGTCTCAATACCGAGCTTGCCACGCTTCAGGCACTCTCCCTTGAAGCGGTCCGGCAGCAACGTATCCACAAGGTGGTTATCATGATCGAGATGGGGGATCTGCGGGAAGGGGTCATGCGGGAGGATCTTCTAGAATTTTACGGCAGCGTCTTTGATCTTCCGGGAATCGAGGTGATCGGACTGGGTACCAACCTGAGCTGTCTCCACGGAGTTCTCCCCAACAGCGACAAGCTCATTCAGCTCGCCCTCTACAAACAGATTATCGAACTGCGTTTCAACCGCTCGATTCCACTCATATCCGGGGGCACGAGCGTGACGATCCCCCTTCTTCTGAACGGTGAAATGCCGGCCGGTGTGAACCATTTCCGCGTGGGGGAGGCTCTCTTTTTCGGAAAAAATCTCTTTACAGGGGAAACCATCGAGGGGATGCATGACGGAGTGCTGGAATTGAGTGCCACCATTGTCGAGCTTTCGGAGAAACCGATGGTACCGATGGGCGAACTGGGCGTAAATTCGCAGGGGAAGGTGTCTCAAGTCCGCGAGGAAGATATGGGCAGGATGGCCTGGAGAGCGATTCTCGATATCGGGTACCTGGATGTTCAACCCGAGTTTCTTATTCCGTCCGACCCTGAAATCGAAATAGTCGATGCCAGCTCGGACATGCTGGTTCTCAATCTGGGCAGTCACCCTGGTCAATACAAGGTGGGGGATACGATCCGCTTCCGGCTTCACTATACTGGAGCACTGCGGCTGATGAATTCCGATTATATCGAGAAAATCACGCAGTAAAAGAGGGTTTTTACCTCGCTGGAGTTAACAGATGCGGGGATTTTCCGATAAACAGAGTTTGAGGCTCCGGTTCCCGTTACAGACGGGAACCGGTTGTCCTGCAACCATCTGCACCAGAGAACGAACCCTGTGATACTCAATCCGGGATGCTGAATCATTTTGTACAACCGGCTTCATTGACGGTAGGGCCGGCGCTTGACGGCCTGCAACCTGTCAGGGAGTACCTGCCTCAGCAGCAGATGACGCCCCTTGTGCCGGCTTTCGAGCTTCCGGATCATGGGGGGGAAGCGGAGGGGCAGCAGACAGAGGGGCAGCACGGCACGCTGCAGAAAGGGGAAGGTGAACGGCGGAACGACCTTTTCCGTCTGATCGTCGATCCCGGTTTTCAGGAGATGATCCGGCTTTTTCTCATTCCGGATCATGATCAGATCCTGTCAATCCGTTCCCGGCTTCGACAGGAGCGTGGGGTCAGCGAACTTTCACTTTCCAAAATCACCGCTCTGACAGCCGAGTCAGTTCAGAAGAGCAGGGAAAAACTGTATGAGATTCAGGTCCAGCTCTTCCGCACACCCAAGGGATACCACTATCAGATCGTAATCTGACCAAGCTGACGTCCGTCTGATTTGCCGTTGCCCGTCTGATCTGCCGCCCTCCGGTAATCTCCCGCAGTCCGGCTGGTCTCCCGCTCTCTGGCTGATACCCGCTCCCTGTCTGATCTGCCGCAGTCCGGCTGGTTTCCCGATCCGTGGCGGATCTCCCG
>CAYTTA010000019.1:11063-26267 GCA_964440655.1 uncultured Balneolaceae bacterium | reverse complement strand
GGCGGATCTCCCGACCCAGGCTGGTGCCCTCCCTGCCTGTTCTAAAGCTGTCCGGCTTATCTCCCGCTCTCCGACGAATCTCAAACTGAAACCAGATCCATGACAGACGATGCGATGCGTCGCGGCGAGATGGTGAGCGGCAGTGTGCAGACCAGGGCGGGCGGCACTTTTTCCTTCAGCACCGTATCGGTGGTTTCTGCCTCCTCGACCATCCGGATCGAGCCTCCCAGGTGACGGGCCAGCCGGGAGCTGATGATCAGATTATTCGCAACAGAAGTATGAACCGTCTCTTCCAGAGAGGTGACTCCCCTTCTGAACGCCTCCACGAATTGCGGATTGGAACGGGTTTCTCCGGTTGAGCGCACCGTAATCCGCACCTCCTGTTCATCGGGCTGCTCCAGAAGAAGTTCAATCCGGCTTTTTTCCGTGCAGAACTGGTCGGCGGCCGTGATCATATTGTGGATCATGAGCTTGATCTGAAGCTGGTCGGCCTGGATAAAGACCGGGTTCCGGTCAAAGGTGCAGCAGATTTTTCCCGACTTCAGATCGTAGGCTCCCCTTGCGATACCGGTTACCTCTTCGATGATCCAGTTCAGGTTGTATTGTGGTGCCCTGCCTTCCTGATGCTTCTGTCTGTAGAGTTCGTTGAGCTGCCCCAGAAGGAAGCCCACTTCGTCGAGTCCCTCCTCGACCTTTTCCCGGTAACGCTCCAGTTTCTCCTCCCCGGCACCATGCTGTAGACACTCCCGGAGAAGCTCAAGATAGCCGGACATGGCGCTGATGGGGGTCATCAGGTTGTGCAGGAAGTGCTTGACGATCCCTTTCTGAAGTTCATGCATGAGCTTCAGATTCAGATACTTGATGCCGAACGCATCGGTATGGAGCATCCGGTTACCGGTTGAAAAGAGAGCCCCCTCGAGCAGATCCTCATGAACAGAGAGATCCCCGGCCAGGAGATTTTTGTGCTGCATCATCATCGACCGTGATTTTGATATCCCGAAATGTGCCAACCCCGGATTGATTCCGAGAAAGGTGCCAGGTGCCAACGTGTTTTTTCCTTCCCGGCAGTTATAAGCAGAACCAACCCGATAGAGTGTAGCAAATTTTTAATGAAATTAGAAAATCTTAATGTTTGATCGATCCATTTTTTTCAGGTGACCGTTATTTTCCGATCGTTGCCGGCTGAAGATCCTCTGCCGGAGGCTCTGCGTTTGAAACGACTCCTTTTTTACCTATTCTTGGTCCACCCGGGAAAAGCGCTTTCCTGAAGAGAAGAGGCCGTTATGGCTTGAAGGTGTTGCTAACGATATGCGTGGCAATGGGATACGGTAGGTTCGTCAACATTCAAAATGCGGATCTGTGGAAATGAGCAGACAGGACGACACAACCGGAACACGAACAGAAGATCCGGTCCGGCTCACCGAGTCGGAACGGATTATAGAGTGGGGCAGTACGGAGCAGACCGGGCTTGTTGCGGTGCTCAGCCATGAACTGCGGACACCCATCAGCTCCATCGTTCTTCTCAGCCAGCTGCTGAAAGAGCAGCAGGATGGCGGAAGCAACGCTCAGGTGCAGGAGATCGCGGACAAAATCGGGCGGATCGGCAACGGGATGCTCCAGACCATCAACGAGATCCTCACTCTGTCGGAAGCGGCCTCCGAAAAGGTCCGTATCGAAAGGAGCTGGATCTGCCTGGAGGAGATTCGCCATGAGATGGAAGAGCTCTTCTACCCCTATCTCTCGTCCGGAAAGATCACTCTCACATGGCAGGCCGACGAAGGGATCGGACGCATCCGGACCGACCGGTTCCGTATCAGGCTCATTCTCATAAATCTGCTCTCTAATGCATTCAAATTCTCTTCCGGAGGGGAGGTTCGGGTCAGGGTGGAGTTCTGCCCGGTGAATGAGGAGAGAGGGGATCTTGAAGTTAGTGTTTTTGATTCCGGCAGCGGAATTCCGGTGGAGAAACAGGAGGAGATCTTCAAGAGTTTCCGGAAACTGGAGAATGGGACTGCCGCGACCTATCCGGGGACCGGTCTTGGACTCTTCATTGCGCGTCAGGCTGCACGTCTTCTGGAAGGGGAGATTACCGTGAGGAACAGACCGGAGGGGGGAACCATCTTCACCTTCGTGCACCCGGTGGATCTCCAATGGGCGTCCCCGAAGGCACCGAACCACCTGTTACTCAACAGGGAGAATCAGAATGCGGTGGGGGTGGATTCACCGCAACACGGAGAAGCAGGGGATCCGGTGCATGAACCACCCCGTTCCGTTCTGCTGGTTGATGACAATTCCCTTCACAGTACGGCTCTCAGGGAGTACCTCGGGTTCTCCATTGGAACTATCCATACAGCGGATTCGGCAAAAGAGACATTGCGGATGCTGGCGGAGGAGGAGGTCGATGCTGTCATACTGGATCTGACGCTGCCCGATGCTTCGGGGGAGAGGGTGCTTCGTTCGATCCGGGAAAATCCGGAGTGGGACGGAATACGGATCATCCTCTATACAGGTCATCAGCTTGAAGGGGAGCAGCTGGATAACTTCCGGCGCCAGGGGGTCCCCGTCGTCATGAAAGATGTAAACAGCTACCGGAGGCTGAAAGAGCTGCTGATGGGGGTCGGCTGAGTCCCTTCTTCCAGCCGGTTACTTCATCCCCTCTCTGCAGAATCAATTTTCCGGCGGCATCTGAAGAGTGAAAGAGACCCCCTCCTTCGAACTGTTCTGTGTCAGATAGAGCAGGGCGTGTTGCTGACTGGCCAGAATTTGTGCGATCGTCAGTCCCAGTCCCAGTTTATTTGATTTCGTGGTGACAAAGGGAAAATAAAGTCGGTCAAGGACTGCCTGTGGAATGGCCGGACCGCGGTTCGTAATACGGATGGCATTGGGAGCGGGGGTGGTGAGAAGAATGGGGGTGTCGCTTCCCGCCGTATTATCCACCGCGTTTTGGATAAGAATCAAGAGAATGGTTTGAAGCAGATCCGGATGACAGTTCAGGTAATGGTCCATACGATCCGGAATATACCTGATCCGCTGGCGGTCTCTCTGTGAAAGAGTGAGTGAAATCCTGCGGATCATATCGGCCGGGGAGGTGCGATAGGAAGTCTGGGTGCCGTCGGGTCGGGTAAGAATCTGATGGAACTGTTCCAGGTCGTCCAGGATGTCGAAGAGCTGCTGGACCCCTTCGTTCACTTTCACATGCCACGGAGTGGGATGCGGATTCCGTTCTTTCTGCCGCCGGTCATCGTGACGCCCCTCCCTGCTTTCCTTCCGCCCTGCAGCATGATAATCCTCACCATGCCGCCCCTCCCTGCCTCCTTCCCGCCCTTCCATATTTTTCTTATCCGCAATATCAGGATCCTTCCCGGGCCCGGGAGCATACATCCCTTTTTCCCGCTCCTGCCCGATATGGGTGTCCGGACTGCCGTGGATAAGCTCGGTATAGCCCTGGATTCCTGTCAGGGGCGAGCGGAGCCGGTTCAGAAGCACATCGATCAGATCCCGGACGATCTGCAGGGTCATCCGGCCGGGAACATTCTTCCGTTTTTGCAAGACCACCCGGGTGTAGCGTGTACCGGCCCACTGAAAAGGCATGTAGTGGGCGTCCAGCCACTCTTTGCAGAACCATGCCGGCCGGAGCCCCGGTGTTTCATCGGCAAGATAGATCAGATCACTTAGGGAGGTACCGACAGGATTCTTTTTTCCCGATCTGTTCAGGGCCGCCTCATTGGCCAGTGTCACCTCCCCCTTCTCCCCGATAATGAAAATGGGGTCAGGGATGTCGGAAAGGATGCGTTGCAGCTCATTCAAGGGGATACCTTCCTCCGAAATGATGTTCAATCAGTAAATGATATAAATCATTAAAAAGGGTGGTGTTAGGGAGATCGCCGGTCGCTTTCTGGATGACCGGATCCGCCTCCGGAAGAACGGTTCTGCAGCTTCCGGAAATGGAATCGGATGTTCCCTGCCGTGAATGGCCGGACTCCGACGGGTGACATTGTTCTGGTTCAGACCTGCAACTCTGGCTCAGACCTGCAAGGACAACTCTAATGCATTTGCTATACGGTATTATCAGCCCGGCGGCTTCGACCTTAAATCGTTCCAGGCCGCCCGTCGGGATTGTGGAAAAATTTGCCTGCCTCCGGTCATTTGTTCACTTCAGTCGACTGGCCCCGGATCCCCGTGCAGGTACTCTGCAGAGCTATTTGCCTCATAATCAATAAAAATCCGGTGTGGCACAACTATTGCAAACTGAAAAATGCCCGGGGCCGTCTGCTCCGGAAATACCCGTTAAAACCAACAATTGTGTGTCATGGAAGGCATTACCGGACCAATGAAACTGATCGACAGCAGCCACAGTCAGCTGCTTGGCCGTGCGATGGATGTCTACACATTGCGGCAGAGGATCACAGCGGCCAATGTCGCGAACGCCGATACACCGGGGTACAGCCGGAAGTCGGTCCACTTTGAAGAGGAGCTGCAGAGAGTCCGGGCGAGGGAAGGGGTTCGAGGCATGACGAGGGTGAATCCCTCGATCCATCTTGGCGAGGATCCGGTGGATCTGGAGCAGGAGCTGCTGGAGATGGCCGACACCCAGATCCGGGTCAACCTGGTCACCCGGTCGTTGCGCCACCATTTTGATCTGCTCCGAACGGGAATAACCGGAATCAATCGATAGATCATGCTGCCCGACAGACTCTTTTCCACATTCCAGACCGCTCTGCAGGGGTTGACCGTTCAGCGGGAAAAAATCTCCGTTGCAGCCCGGAACATTGCCAATGCCGGCACCACGGCGCCTGCCGGTTCGGTCAATGAATATCACGTGCAGCGGGTGGATACCTCTGCCCCCGGATTTGAACCGTTCCGCAATGTCTTCATCCAGAGTCTCACCACCCTGAAGACAACCGATGAGCGTCATCTGCAGCGCTCCGGGGCGGTGCTGTCCAGTCCTGATCCGGTACGTGGGCTCGGGCCTGCCTACGAGGTGGCCGGTTCTGCCAGCTACCGCTATGAATATGACCCGGCCCACCCGGATGCCGACGAGAACGGGATGGTGCGCTATCCCGACGTGGATCTGGTTCAGGAGATGACCCGTCTTGTGAGTGCCAACCGGCTCTATGAGGCGAACCTGAGCGTGGTGCAGGCCGAAAAAGAGATCATCAAACGATCTATGGAGATCTGAATCTGAAGGACAGGAGATAACAATGATGACCGATCCGGTTGAACTCAATCTGCAACGACCCCTTGAACTCGACTTTGGCCGCCAGAGAGCGGAGCGCTCTGCCGGGGTGGCTTCCGGAGAGGAGATCTCCTTTTCAGAGATGCTCTCCAGGGCGGTTGAACGGGTGGATCAGACGATGAAAGCCTCTGATCAGAGTATTGAGGCCTTCATCGCCGGCGAGACCGACAGTGTCCACGAGGTGATGATCTCCATGCAGCGGGCTCAGGTCAGCTTTCAGTTGATGGTGGAGATCCGCAACAAGGCGATCGAGACCTGGTACGAACTGAGCCGCATGCAAATCTGATAACGGGATCCGATGAACCGATTCGTTGAGGGTATCAAGAACTTTCTCCGCCCGCTGAGTCTGCCTCAGCGCACCCTGTTTGCCGGTCTGATGATTTCGACTGTTCTGGTGATGGGTGTGCTGTTCTGGTGGACCTTCAAGCCGGACTACACACTGCTTTTCGGCAATCTTCCACCGGAGTCGGCTCAGGAGGTGATTCAGGTGCTGGAGGATCAGAACATCCCCTACCGGCTGGAGAATGGAGGACGCGCTCTCTATGTGCCGGGGGAAAAAGTCCCCGAGCTGAGACTCCATCTGGCAGCAGAAGGGATCGGTAGAAGCGATGTTCTGGGCTATGAGCTTTTTGATGAGAACGCGCTGGGGATGACCGATTTCATGCAGCAGATCAACCGCAAGAGGGCCCTCGAGGGGGAGCTGGCACGCTCGATCAACTCTCTTGATCAGGTTGAATCCTCCCGGGTTCATCTGGTTCTGCCTGAACGGAGCCCTTTCCGGGAGACCTCGGTCCAGGCATCGGCATCGGTCATCGTGAAACTGGCCCGGGGGAAGCAGCTCACCCCGAAGCAGATCGAAGGGATGATCGCCCTCATCTCCGGTAGCGTCGAGGGACTCGATCCCTCCTCCGTCACCGTGCTTGACCAGCTGGGCAACCGGTTGTCTTCCGGTGCGGAGAATTCGCCTGAATTCGCATCGGGTTCGTTGCAGATGCAGCTTCAGCAGCAGATGGAGGCTTACCTGACCGATCGGGGACAGTCGATGCTGGACCGTGTACTGGGTCCCGGGAACAGCATACTCCGCGTCTCCACCGAACACAACTTTGACCGGCTGATCCGGGAGTCGGAGCTGGTCGATCCCGACAGCCGCACAATCGTCTCCGAGGAGAGGAGAACCGAGACAGGCAACCAGGAGACACTCGATCTGGTTCCGATCGACGAGTTCACCCCGCTCAACCAGCGGGGTGAGACGGTGGTGACCATGAACCAGGGGAATGAATCGACCGTGCAGGTGCGCAACTACGACTTCACGCGCACCCGGGAGGTATTTGAACGGACCCAGGGGCAGCTCTCCAGAGTGAGTGCATCGGTTCTGGTCAACTACAAACAGACGGTCCGGACAGGTGAGCAGGGCGGGGAGATCCGTGTCAGTGAACCATGGTCTCCGGAGGAGCTGGATGAATTTGCAGAGGTGGTTCGAGTGGCATTGGGGATGCAGCCGCAGCGGGGGGATGAGCTGACGATCACCCAGCTGGAGTTCTATGATCCGGCAACCTGGGAGCCGACTCCGATGCCCACTCCCTGGAGTGAAGTGATCCGGTGGATTCTGGTCGCGGCCTCCTTCGCCGCCATTGTCGTCCTCATAGCCGGCATCCGACGGCGAATGGAACGGGGATCCACCGAGGTGATGGTCGGCTTCCCCGGCTACGATGTCTCCGATGTTCCGGTGGCGGTTACTGAGAGTGAAGAGGAGGAGGACCCCCTGGATGACATTATCGATTACAAGCTGACCGGTCAGGCCCAGAGCAGGCTGATCGGTCAGGAGCGCTCGATGCTGGATGCGGTCAAGGAGTATATAGACAGCCATGCCCCGGAGACCGCACAGGTGATGCGCGCCATCATATCCCTGGACCGAACAAGAAACGGAGCATGACGAACGAGCAGAACGAAACGAAAGAAGAGGGGATGGAGGTAGTTTCGAACCAGCTCTCCGGCATCCGGAAAGCGGCGATCTTCCTTATTACGGTAGGAGCCCCCTCCGCCGCCAAGATCCTGATGCACATGGAGGAGCGGGAGGTGGAGGAGATCACCATGGAGATCCTGCGGCTCCAGAGTGTTTCGCCCGCCGAAGCCGAAGTGGTGCTCGGTGAGTTTTACAAGGCGATCGAGGCGAAAAAGTATCTCCTGGAGGGGGGGATTGAGTATGCCGAAAAGCTTCTGAACATGCTGGGCGGGGATCTCGATGCCCAGAGGCTGCTCGAGAAACTGAGAGAAGAGACGGGGACCTCTTCCATCTTCGAGGAGTTCCAGGCCGGAAAGGTGAGCCAGATCACCGGGTTCATTCAGAATGAGCATCCGCAGGTTGCCGCGCTGATCTTTTCACAGCTCGATATCGACAAGTCGTCCGAAATCCTCTCTCACCTGGATGAGGATCTTCAGGAAGAGATCATCTACCGGCTTGCGTCGATGGACAAGATCTCGACCGAGGTGATCGAGGAGATCGAAGAGGTGATCCGTGAGCAGATGGGCGGCATGCACGCCATGAAAGACCGTGTGAAGAGTGGGACCAAGACGGTGGCACAGATCCTCAACGAAGCGGACATCTCGGTTGAGCGGAACATTCTGGACCGCATCGAAAAAAGAAATGCTCAGCTGGCCGACGAGATCAAGGAGCAGATGCTTCTGTTCGAGGACATTGTCCATTTCGACGACCGAACGGTCCAGGTGATCATCAACGAAATGGATAAGGCGGACCTTGTGATGGGCCTCAAGGGTGTGAGCCGGGAGCTCACCTACAAGTTCCTCAACAACATGTCCACCCGGGCGGCAACGATGCTCCAGGAGGACATGGAGGCGCTCGGTCCGGTTCCGATAAAGGATGTGAAGGAGGCTCAGCAGCGCATCATCCGCAAGATCAAGCAGCTTGAAGAGGAGGGCGAGATTACCACACGAAAGATGGATAAAGAAGAGGTGGTGGAGTAGACGCCGATGAAGCGCAAGATTCTGAATGATCGCGATATCCGCTGGCTCGGCAAGGAGGTTACCCGGCTGAGCTACGACATGATCTTCCGGGATGAAGAGTCCGGGGTCTCCCTTGTGGACGAAGAGCGGATCGGAGCGGGCGGGGAGACGGCAGGCGCTCGCACCGGAGCAGATGACGGATTCCCTGCCGGTGCCGGCCGCGGGCAGCCGGGAGAGGAGACAGCTTCGGAAAAACGGTTCAGCCGGGAGGAGGTGGACCGGCTGCTTGAGGAGAAGGAGCGGGAGTGGCGGGAAAAAATGGAAAAGACCTGCCAGGAGGTCTACCGACTGGGAAAAGAGGAGGGTGTGAAAACGGGTTTCGATCAGGGCGTGGAGGAAGCCGGTCGCATCTCCGCAGCCCTGGAGGAGGGGGTCTCCGGAGCCGTGGCGGAGTGGAAGGAGCGTGCACGTCTTCTGGATCCGGGACTTCTTGATCTCGCATTTGATATTTCAGAGAAGATACTGGAGCGGTTCGATTCCGGTCCTGCCGGACGTAGCCACCTGGAGAACGAGCTCGCTCCGCTCCTGCAGCGGCTCGACGAGGCGACCCATCCGGTACTCCGGGTATCGGAGAAGGATCTTCCCCATCTGGAGGAACTGAGGAAGAGAGTGGCTCCTGAAATCCCGGTGGTTTTCCGTGTGGATGAGACGCTTCGCCCCGGGGAATACCGGCTGGAGAGCGAGCGTGAAGCGGTAGTCCGTTCGGCCCGGCAGATGCTGGAAGATTTTCGCAAAAGCCTCTCGCTTCCGGGCTGGGATGAGGAGAAGGGGGAATAGGAGGATGGGAGGACTGAACGGATATTATGATACGATCCGGGAGGGTCTCTCCGGCTATTCCTTTCCTTCCAGGGGGTACGGGAAGGTGTCGGCTGTGATCGGAACCATTGTGGAGTGCACCGGTCTGAAGGCGAGCGTCGGGGAGCTTTACGGCATCCACACCTCATCAAACAGGAAAGTAACCGCCGAAGTGGTGGGACTGAAGGAGGGGAAGACGCTTCTCATGCCCTATGGAGCGGTCGACGGCATGCAGTCGGGCAGCCTTGTGGAACGGATAGGTCAGTCTCTCACCATTCCGGCAGGTATGGCGATGCTCGGGCGGGTGGTCGACGAGAACGGAATGCCGGTGGACGGGAAGGGTCCTGTTCTCTGCCACTCCCGTCAGCTGGTCCAGAACGCCCCTCCTCACCCGATGCAACGCAAGCCGATCAATGAGGTGATGAGGACCGGCATCCGCTCGATCGATGCTCTCAACACGGTCGGTACCGGTCAGCGGATAGGACTTTTTGCCGGTTCGGGGGTGGGAAAGAGCGTACTGCTCGGAATGATCGCCAAACACTCCAGTGCCGATGTCAATGTGATCGGACTGATCGGAGAGCGTGGCCGTGAGGTCCAGGAATTCATTGACGAGACGCTCGGTCCGGATGGACTTGCACGATCGGTCATCGTTGCGGTGACCTCTGATATGGCAGCCATGAGCCGGGTGAAAGGGGCCTATACCGCCACGGCGATTGCGGAATATTTCCGCGATGAAGGAAAAAATGTCCTTCTCATGATGGATTCGGTTACCCGCTTTGCCATGGCCCAGCGGGAGATCGGGCTCGCATCGGGGGAGCCTCCGACCACGAAGGGGTATCCCCCGAGTGTTTTCGCCATGCTTCCCAAGCTGCTCGAACGGGCGGGGAAAACAGAATCGGGCAGCATTACTGGACTTTATACAGTTCTGGTCGATAACGATGATATGAACGAGCCGGTCGCCGACTCGGTCCGGTCCATACTGGATGGTCATATTGTGCTTTCCAGACAGCTGGCGCATAAAAATCACTATCCGGCCATCGATGTTCTGCAGAGCATCTCCCGGGTGATGCCCCGGATTGTAACGCCGGAACAGCGCACGCTGGTGATGAAAGCGCGCGAGATTCTGGCAACCTACAGGGAAGCGGAGGAGCTGATCAACATCGGAGCCTACGTGAAGGGGTCAAATCCGAAAATCGATGAGGCGATCAAAAAGCATCCGGCGTTGGAATCATTTTTGATACAGGACATGGAGGAGGCTGACTTCCGGGATGAGATCTGGGAGCATCTCTCACGGATCGTCTGACGGGGTATGGCTTCGGTTCTCCCCAACATTGCTTCGGGGATCCAGTGGATTCCGGGCAGGCGGGGTACCCGAAGGGTGTAGCCGCGGACGATGAAGGGGAAACGGCCCGAAGAAGCAACTGGCAGTTTCCGAAGGGGTAATGATTGAACGGTGGCTTTATGGTATTCCGATTTTCGCTGGATCCGGTACTTCGGGTGCGAATGCACCAGGAGAAGCTTCAGCAGCAGAAACTGGCGGCTGAGGTGCAGAAGCAGGAACAGATCCGCGGTGTGAGACGGGAGATCCAGACGAAACTGACCCGCTACCTGAATGCCTCCAATGGTGCCGATGCGAGTCGCGTACATGACATGAAACGCCACGGAAGTCACCTGGAGCAGGTTCACAGGCTGATTCTGGATCTCGATGAGGAGCTCAATGAGATGAAGACGGTTGTTCATCGCGAGCAGCTGAAGCTCGCCGAGATCCACAAGAACCGGCACATCCTGGAGAAAGTGCGGGAAGGGGAACTTCAGGAGCATCGTAAGAAGGTGGGACAGATTGAGCAGAAAACGCTCGATGAGGTGGCCTCCAGGATGCACTACCGGAGAGCTTCCGCCCAGGGCGGGTAGAACCGGCCTGTCGAAAAGTGGAGGCAGACGGTCGTGAATATGATAAGGTCGGTATGCAGTAATAGGTACGGAGTAATCAGACAGGATTCACAATGACTCAATTGCAGAAAATAGCACTGTTTTTCACAGTCAGCCTGCTCCTTTTGCTGGCCGGAAGCTACCTGCTCTATCCGTGGCTCAATCCGGCCGGGTACCAGGAGGTGATGGAGCGGCACGGGGATCTCTCACCTTTTCAGACCGACTGGAAATATCTGGCGGAAGAGATGGATGATCTGATCGGGCAGCTTGAGGAGACCCGCGAACGGGAGATCCGTTTGAAGGCTCTCGTCGATTCCCTCGAGCAGGCAAACCGGCTTCTTGAAGAGCAGGCGGTGCAGCGGAGCGCCGGCGGGGAGCATCACGGTTCATCGGCCGGTATACGGAGCCGGTCGGGCAGGGGGGTGAGCTCCGGAACGGGACTGCCGGGAACGGTTCGGGCGGGTGCGGGCCAGGCGGGAGCAGGCAGTTCCGGTGTCCACAATTCGAGCGTTGGAAACGCGGGCGTCAATCGGGCCGGTCTCACCGGGCCGGCCGGAAACCGGGAGGTCGATACCGAATTTTTCGAAAAGATTAAAAGTCTACTGAGCCTGGATGAGGAGGAGCTGGCTCCGATTGTCAATCAGCTGAGCAATGAACAGCTGATCCTCCTCTATAACGGAGGGGGCAATTTGCAGAAGGAGAAACTGCTCCGGGCACTCTCTCCCGAACGGGCGGCGGCAATCATCACGGAGATCATGTTATGATTACCCGGACGCTCATCACTTCACGGGATCGACACCTCTCCCCGGCAGGAGGTGTTTCACCCCTCGCTGCTCAATCATCACAGGGCAGAGGGGTGCTTCCGGGGGCGGGGTCATCTGAATTCGGGTCCATGCTCCGGTCGGCACAGGAAAAGGAGCGAAAGGGTGGTCCGGACCTCCGCTCCATGTCGGAGAAGGAGAAGCGTGCCGGATTGAAAAGAAGGGCGGATCAAGGCCTCCGCACAGATACGGTGTCACCCGGTTCGAGACCGGAGCGACGGGTGGAGTGTGACCGCTTGGATGAGATGCATGAGAAGCGTATGCATGACAAGCGCCTGGATCGGGACCGGATGGATCCAAAAAAAATAGTGAACTCCCCAGAAAAGACGGAGCGGAGCCGGCCTGACGCGGAAGAGCTTCACTTCCTCTCCGAAGAAACCGAAGAAGCGGTTCATGGAGATCATGCGGTCATCTATCCCGGAATGGAGCGCCCGGAGAGTGTTCCTGTCACTTCTCTGCAGGTCGGTGTGGAAGGGGACTGGGCCGCCGGACCGGAGGTTCTTCCGGCAGGGGAACAGAGCAGCGAAGGTGGCTCTGCTGCCTCGGCTCCGGGGATCGATTCAGTGTTGCAGGAAACAGCTTCAGCTCCTCACCATTCTGGTTCTGAAGCGGAAAAGAGTGATCACGCGGTTGCCAATGGGATCCGGTTTGGTGAAGTGGCAGCCGGGGATCGGGCATTCCATACTACCACTGCCGGTCATGTCCGGCATTCAACGGAGAACGAGGTTCCTTTCGGGGAAACGGTTCCGGAGCAGGAAGGAGCGGTGCTCCGGACAACAGACCCCGTCGGGTCTCTCCCTTCGGAACCCGGGCCCGAGGCAGTGGGAGGTATGGATGTGGTTGGGGAGTCCCGATTCTCCGGCGGCCCTTCATCATCCGGTGACCCATCCGGATCACTGGATGAAGGTGTACATGGGGAGACACGGCAGGAGGAGGATCGCCCTGCAGGTGTAAGCAGGAGTTCCGGGGCACCGGTCCGAACGGAATCGGAAGGAAATCGCCAAACCGGAAATGGTTCACGCCTGTCGGAGACGTTGCGCATCAACCCTGAAGAGAGTGAAACGGAAGAGACGTCCGACTCCGGCGATCGGCAGGGTGCGGGCGTTGCGGAAGGCGGGGAGGAGTGGAACGGAACGGACGGAGGCAACCCGGAAGCCTATGCCTCCACCGATGAACCCTCTCCAAGAAGAGAAAGAGGTGCGCGGGCAGGACGCAACGGATCACGCTCCACTTCTCCGGCAGAAGGAGCCGGAAGCCGGAGTGCCGGTGAGCAGGCGGACGGAGCGTCCGGTCGGCTCCGGTCCGGGGCTGCCGTGACCCGTCCTGGCGGAGGGAAGGGATTCAACCTCTCAGAGTGGCAGAACCTGATCGGGGATTCTCCGGAAGCGAATGAAACGGAGCTCTACGACTGGGAAAAATTTGACCTGCAGGTGAAACAGGGCAGTGACGGACCGGCAGAGAAAGCCGGGATGGCTGCCGAGCGGCTGGCCCAGATGCCTGTTCATCATCCCATTCTCCGGCAGCAGGTGCTCCCCATGCTGGCAAGGCAGGTGACAGCGGCGGCCGCAGGCGGGAAGGCTTCGGACGGTCGCGGATGGAGGAGTCAGTCGGTACTGCTGGACGACGGACGGGAGATTCGTCTCTCCACCCGGAGAGTGGACGGGGTTCTGCAGGTGAAGATCGGGTCGCTGAATGGCGATCTGCACAGGCTGCTTGTACAGCATGAACAGGAGATCCGCGAGCATCTGGAAAAAACCTGTGGAGTGGAGCTGGAACTGCAGCTTGAGGAGCAACCCGGTGAAGCGTTTGCCGGGCTCGCCGGTGGGGAACAGCCGGCAGGAGGAAAAGCCGCATCAATACGCGCAGGGACAGAAGGGGCTGTGGAGACAGAACCGGAAGCTTCCCCGTCGGTACGGCATTTCGGGTACAACCGAATGGAGTGGACGGCCTGAGCGGGGTGAAGGAGGCCGGTCCCGGGATCGAACAACCGAAGACAGAATAGAGTCATGGATGTGAACAACACAATACCACTGGGAGGCTGGCAGGCTGCGGCACAGAGCCAGTCGGCTTCAGAGCGGAACAACGCATCGAACAGTGCACTGGGTCAGCAGGAGTTTCTGCACCTGCTTGTGGCGCAGATGCGCAATCAGGATCCGATCAACCCGCTTGACGGAGCGGAATTTGCCGCCCAGCTGGCTCAGTTCAACACGGTCGAGCAGCTCATTCATCTCAATCAGGGGATGGGTCTGCTCCAGACCAGTCAGGAACTTATGAGCAGCAGCATGACCAACTCCATGGCTGCTTCATTGGCCGGGAAGGATATCCGGGCGCTGAGCAGCGAAGTCAGGCTCGGTTCCGGGGATGCGGATGTGCGTTACCGGCTCAACAACAGCGCTTCCAACGTGGAGATCATCGTAAGGAGCAGCAGCGGCGCTGAGGTGCGGAGGGAGGTGATCGGCGGGGCGTCAGCCGGTGATCACACCTGGAGGTGGGACGGTCGGAACGATGCCGGCGAGCGGTTGGCGGAAGGTCTCTACCGGATCGAGATCCAGGCCGGCAATGATGGCGATCCGGTGGGCGTACTGACCTATGCGGAAGGAGCGGTGGAGAAGGTTCGCTTCACCGGTCAGGGAATCTTCCTGCATGTGAACGGGGTGGATATCCCCATCGGGGATGTGGAAGAGGTGAGAGAGTAACGACTCACCTTTTTCCGACCCGGCAATCGGTAAAACTGAATAAACCTGAATAAGGGCCGCGCATCGGCGCATGCGGCCTGCAACAGTGAACAATTTCCGGCAGCCTGGCTGCCACATCCAAACATGGAGGTGTCGTCATGAGTTTGATCAGATCCTTGAATTCCGGTGTAAGCGGATTGCGTGCCTATCAGACCAAGATGGACGTGATCGGTAACAACATCGCCAACGTCGAAACCGTGGGGTACAAATCCTCCCGGGTCACCTTTTCCGAGATGATGACCCAGCGTCTTGGCCGTCAGGGCGGAGGGGGGAACTCCGCTCCGCAGCTGAGCAACGAGGTGGGGCTGGGCGTTCGGGTAGCCTCGATCGACCGCGATTTCTCCCAGGGAACCCTGAACTCCACAGGTATCGCGACCGACCTTGCCATTGATGGCGACGGGTTCTTCATGGTCCAGGTCGGAAACGAGAGCCTGATGACTCGTGCCGGGAATTTTGTCTTCAACCGGGACGGATATCTTGTGGATCAGGGGGGGCGGTTCGTCCAGGGATATAATGCCGACAATCAGGGGAACATCCTGAAAGGGGCGGCCACCGATGCGATCCGGATCGACTTTGAAAACTCCCTCCCTCCCCGGCAAACCGAGACGGTCCGACTGGCCGGAAATCTGAGCGCCGACACGAGCACCTTCCGGGTGATTCAGAGCCA
>CAYTTA010000019.1:0-10963 GCA_964440655.1 uncultured Balneolaceae bacterium | reverse complement strand
CGTGCCCACACGCTCATTCTCGATTTCACCCAGGTCGGTCTGAATGAGTGGGAGTGGGACGCCCGGTTTCTGGACGGGGAGGTGATCAACACAATGAGCCCTGCCGGGACGATCCAGTTCGATGAGCTGGGCCAGCTCACCACATCCGACACTCTGAACATCAACTTCTCCCCGGGCAACGGTCTGGGGGATACCGACTTCAGCATCACGCTGGGCGATCCCTCCTCGGGATCCCGTTTCACGCAGTATGCCGGGTCAAACAGCGCCAAGGTGGTCGGGCAGGATGGATACGCCCAGGGGCGTCTGGTGGATGTGGCGATCAACGGCTCGGGCCAGATCGAGGGGATCTATGACAACGGAAACAGCCAGGTCCTGGCACAGGTCGCCATTGCAACGGTCCAGAACGAACTCGGACTGGAGATGATCGGGGATGGTCTCTTCCGCGCCACCTCGGCAGCGGGCGAGGTCTTTGTGGGTGATGCATCGGATCTGCCCAACACCAGCATCAGTGCAGGCAACCTGGAGAGCTCCAACGTGGATCTTGCACGGGAGTTCACCGAGATGATCACCTCTCAGCGGGCCTACCAGTCGAACGCACGGGTCATCACCACCTCCGATGAGATGCTCATGGAGGCGGTGAACCTGAAACGATAAAGAATGATCGGGACGACCCGGAACGGTCCGGCAGGCCGCAGAGGAAGTTGACGGTAACTGCTGGACCGGGGCTTCCGGCCGGTGAACGGCAGGGATGACCCTTTGAAAAAAGACCGGGCTGGTCTGCTTTAGAACGAAACGGATGAGACGATAAGTCGGATATGCTTGATCGATCTACCTTTCTGGGAATGTTTATTGGTTTCTCCCTGATTTTCGGAGCCATCTATCTTCAGGGAGAGGTTATCGTTTTCTTCAGTCTCTCCTCGATCCTGATTGTGTGTGGCGGTATTGTCGCCGCCACCATGGTCAACTTCAGCTTTGAGGACATCAAGGAGAGTTTCAAGACCATTATCGGCATGGTCCGGACCAAAGGGGTTGACCTCCGGACTGATATGGAGCTGATGGGGATGTTCTCAAGGAGGGTCCGGAGTGATGGGCTTCTGGTTCTTGACCGGGACATTCCCTATATCGAATCACCTTTCCTGCGCAATGGTCTGCAGCTGGCGGTGGATGGATTCAGCAAGGAGAGCCTCGAGCAGATCCTTTCCGATGAGATCCGGAGTCAGGAGAGGCAGGTCGATATTTCTGTCCGGGTACTTGAATCGATGTCCGAATATGCGCCTGCATTCGGGATGATCGGAACGGTGATCGGTCTGGTCCTGATGCTGCAGAACATCGACGATCCGGGCAGACTGGCAGGAGGAATCGGTGTCGCACTTCTTACCACTCTCTATGGGACCATCTTCGCCAACATGTTTTTCGGGCCGCTGGCGGGAAAGCTGGAATACCTGAGCAAGCTGGAGATCAACAGGAAGGAGATGTTCAAGACGGCCATCATCTCCATGGTCGAGGGAGAGAACCCCCGCATCATGGAGAAGAAGATGCTCATCTATGTTGAACCAAAGCTTCGGTCCGAATACATCCATTATCATGAAGGGATCCGTATCAACCGGCAGCGGGATGATAAATTTTACGAATTCTGGATTGAACAGCAGAACAAGGAATGGGGCGATCTGATAGAAAAACTGGAAGCTGGCAAGTAACCTACATGGACGTGGTTACGTTGCTGCTGGTCTTCTTTGTCCTGCTCTACGTACTCACTCCGGGAATTGACCAGGCCTCCTTCGAAACATTTGTTTCACACTTCCGCGGTTCGAAATCAATCCTGGAACAGACCTCACCTGCCAGCATGGAGGCGCTTGAACAGGATCTGACCCGGGAGCGCATCCGTGAACAATTGGAAGCATTCGAACGGTTCCTTCAGAGCCAGGGGCACGCTTCCCTGGTGGAGGTCTCCATGACCGCAGACGGGATTAAGGTGACGTTGAGTGACGAACTGACCTTCGACAGCGGTTCGGCGCAGCTGCTGCCGGCCGCGCGACATGTTCTAAGAGAATTTGCCCTCTCCCTCAACGAGGACATTACCGAAATCGAAGTGCAGGGTCACACCGACAATGTTCCTCTCTCCAGAGGGTCCATCTACGATTCGAACTGGCACCTCGGCGCAGCAAGATCCGTTTCTGTCATCTACTTCCTGCAGGAACATACCCCTTTTGATCCCCGCACATTCCGTGCAACAAGCTTCGGGGAGTACCGGCCGATTGCCGACAACCGGACCGCGGAGGGAAGGCGTCAGAACCGGCGTGTGGAAATCTACGTACGACTATCAAGCCTGACGGAAACAGTCGATTTTTCCGATCCGGCCTGACTGACAGATAATCTGGTATTGAAATCCGGTTAGAGATGGCAAGAATTGTGGATCACCCAATCTTTCTCAAGGCAGGAAAATATTTCCTGATCGTGCTGGTGCTGGCAGGGCAGGGGTTCCTCGCCTGGCAGGTTGTGGATAAAAATTATGAGAAGATTTTCCTGCAGGTGAACCGGTTCATGCCGGAAAAAGGGGGGTCCTATCAGCTTGGAGAGCTGGTGGTGAATCCCTCCGGAACGAACGGTCAGCGCTTTCTGATCGTCGAAATCGGTCTGGATCTGGCCGATAAAGAGCATATCCAGCGGATTCAGAGTCAGGAGCAGCGGATCCGCCATGAAATGAACGAGATCCTATCTTCCAGAACCATCGATCAGCTTGTCCGCTATGAGGAGAGAGAAGAGATGAGACTGGAACTGGCCCGGATCGTAAACCGGGTCGTTGGTACAGGTTCGGTACGCAATTTGTATTACACCCGGTTTGTAATGCAATGAGTATGACAACCGAACGAATCTATGACGGGGAATCAACCTAATCCAAAGCCCGGTTCCAGGCGCAGGCCCGGCAAGCTCAAACTGGTCGAAGCGTACGACTTCCGGCAGCCCAAGCTGTTCAGCAAGGAGATCATGAGCTCGCTCCGGTCGATCCACGATGTGCTGGCCCGGAACCTGAACCGGATCATGAGCAGTGCCCTCCGCCAGAAAGCCGAGGTCTATCTCAATACGATCTACCAGCAGCCCACAAGCGATTTCGTCACCAATCTGGAGAACCCCAGTGTGATCTATGTTCTCTCTGTGACAGAGCTGGGCGGAGAGGTGATCGTAGTCCTGCCGATCGACTTCTGCCTCTACATTGTCGAGAGACAAAGTGGAGGTCAGGAGGAAGAGTTTTCCGAAAAACGGCCGCTTACCACGATCGAGGAGAAGATTGTGGACCGGATCATGAAAGGGGTGATCAGGGAGATCATCGCCGCCTGGGAGCCTCATATGGATTTCAGCATTCACTCGGCGGTGTATGAGAGCAAGCCGGAGAACATCCATGTCTCGGCACTCGATCCCACCATCATCGCCAGCCTGAGAATCGATGTGGGCCAACACCGGGTCGAGATCAAATTATCCTATCCCTACAGTCTTCTCAAGCAGGCGATGCAGGACTTCTCCCACAACAGGGAGTCACGAACCGAGAAACTGACCCCGGAGGAGAGGGAGTCCTACCAGAGAACTCTTACCAATGCGATGGTCACCGTTCAGCCGCTGCTGGGAACCACCCGGCTCACCGTCGAGGAGATCGTGAGCCTGAAGGTGGGGGACACCATCCCCCTGCGGCAGAAGACGAACGACCCGCTGGAGGTGAGGGTGAACGGTGTCAAGAAGATGACGGCCTATCCCGGACTGCTCAACGGACGGCGGGCAATCAGAATTTTTGAACTGGTGGAAGAAATCTACGAGGAGGAAGTGGTATGAGACTGGAAAATCCGAAAGAACTGATACAAGACTATCTGCCGGTCGCGGAGGAGTTTCTCACATCGGTGCTTCTTGAAGAAGCCCAGATCGGTCTGGTCTCCCTTCAGGTCTATCCTGCTGCTGATGTCTTCAAAGAGATGCGGGAGACCGACATTTTCCTCTTTACCCGGGATACGGAAGGGCGGATTGATCTTGTACTGGTTCTTGATCAGCAGTGGTATGGGTTGCTGTCGAGCATCATGCTGGGGGTGGAAGAGAAGAGCAACAATGAGATCACCAGAGATCTGCTCGGAAAATTTTCCTCCGAACTTATTGCCACGATCCGCAAGCAGGCCCCTGATGAGAGCTTCCCGGAGCTGGAGGAGGTACAGATTCTTACTCGCAAGCAGGTGGAAAAGCTCTTCGGACACCGGGAGTACTTCCGGATGAAGATGGTTGTTGAAGGGCTTGCCGATCATCGGGTCCGTGCCGAACTGATTGTGGGAGATCCCGAAACCCGGATCGATCTGTCCGAAGGGGGGATGGCTTCCGGTGAGTCTGCCGGTCCGCACTCTGATTCCGCGTCCGATCCGACCGATCACTATATCGGACAGATTCCGGAGGAGTCACTCGAGGGTGGTGACGGGGCTGCGGCCGGCGGTCCGGCAGGGAGTTCTGCCGGTGAGGGGGCGGAGGCTTCTGTTGCGGCAGATACGGCGCGTGTTGCAGTGGAAGCGGGTATGGCAGAGGGATCCGCCGGTGATGTAGTGGACGGGGGAAGTTCTGCTGTTGGAAGAGCCGCACGGGAAGAAGAAAAAATGGAAATGAGACCCGGGTCGGAAGAACCTTTTTCTCCGGTCGGGGCAGAAGAGATGCAAATGAAAATGGAACCGGTCATATCGGGAAGGGAAGTGGAATTCGAGGAGTTTTCGGAAGTTGATAACGGGCCCTCCGTGAATGGTGAGAGCCGCCTGGATCTGCTGAAAGATGTGGAAATGGATGTCTCGGTGGAACTCGGGCGGATCCAGCTCCCTCTGGGAAAGGTGCTTGAACTGGCAAAAGGGTCGGTCCTTGAACTGGAGAAACTGGCCGGAGAACCGGTGGACATCCTGGTGAACGGTCACCGGGTCGCCCAGGGAGAAGTGGTCGTGATCGATGAACATTTCGGAGTCCGGATCTCCAATCTCATCACAACCCGGCACCGCCTTATCCAGATCCGATGACCGACATCCGGGAGTATCTCTCTTCGGCTTCAGCCGAACCAGGAAAGATCCTGCGGGGTGTGATCACCCTCTCCTCCGTGCTGATCATCATCTGGCTTCTGCTGGTAACCCGTATGGAGATCTATGGCCGGAGTCCGGCCGAGGAGAGCACCATTCAGTCCCGGGCGGACAGCCTCCGCAGTGTTCTTCTCCACTCCGCACCGGATACAGAGGGAGTGCAGCGCATTCCTCCTCCCTCCTCCGGACCTTTTCCGGGAGTCTTCACCACCTTTCTGCTGCTTGCGGCGATGCTTGCCGGGGCCTGGTGGTGGATCCGCCGGAACCCCGGAACGGGTGCATCATCACGTCGTTACTCTTTGATCGGATCGATTCCGCTGGCAACAGGTGCCCGGATTCAGATTCTCGAAATGTACGATGAGGTCTGGGTGCTTGGAGTGAGTACGGGTGCTGTCCAGCTGCTTCATCGATACCCCATGGAGGAGTGGATCGGGAAAGGGGGAGAGCCGGGACCTGCCTGGCTCCGCAGCCATCCGGAAGCGGGCGGGGGTACGAGGGAAGGCCAGGGCGGCGGTCCGGACGGTGGCCGTCTGCCATCTGCAGGGCCGGCGGGCTGGAGTTTCAAGGATTTTCTTAAAGGGAGATGATGCTCGGAAAGCTTCTTCCATTCATCTTTGCGCAGGCACTTCCCCAGATCGACCTCTCGATCGGCGGGGAGGCGGAGGACTTTTCGCTGGCCATCCAGGCACTCATCCTCATCACCGTTCTCTCATTCGGTCCGGCCCTGGTCACGATGATGACCAGCTTTACCCGGATCGTCATTGTTTTCTTCTTTCTGAGAATGGGGCTCGGGACCCAGCAGTCTCCGCCCAATCAGGTGCTGATCGGTCTGGCGCTCTTCCTCACCATTTTTATCATGATGCCGACGTTCAATGCCATCAACGAACGCGCCATACAGCCCTATCTCGCCGATGAGATGG
This sequence comes from uncultured Balneolaceae bacterium, assembly GCA_964440655.1. Lineage (GTDB taxonomy): Bacteria > Bacteroidota > Rhodothermia > Balneolales > Balneolaceae > CAYTTA01. The sequence goes on along the minus strand of CAYTTA010000019.1, from coordinate 4,962 downwards.
TCCAGGCGGAAGCACTCTCCGAGGCGGCCATTCCACTCAAGGAGTTCATGATCCGGCAGACAAGGGACAAGGATCTTCTCTTTTTTATGGATATGGTGGATCTGGAGACGGTGGAGGGGATCGCGGACATCCCTCTCTACGTGGTGGTCCCCTCCTACATCATCAGTGAGCTGAGGATCGCCTTTCAGATCGGTTTCATGATCTATCTGCCTTTTATGGTTATCGATCTGGTTGTGACCTCCATCCTGCTCTCGATGGGGATCATCTTTCTGCCGCCCGTCCTGGTCTCTCTGCCATTCAAGATCCTGGTCTTTGTACTCACCGACGGATGGTACCTGCTGGTGGAGTCGATGGTGAGAAGTTTTCAATAGTGCGGATCCTCACCGTGGCGGTTGCGGGAAAACAGAAGCAGGGGTCGCCGGCAGAGAGGCAGCTGCTACGGCTGCGTGTGATGAATTGAATTCAACAGTGCGGGATTTCAACAGTACGGGATTTCAATAGAGGGACAGCGTGAACATCGAAACAGGTCTTTACTGGTTGCAGGAGATGCTGATGGCCGTCGTGGTACTGGCGGGACCGATTCTGACCGGGGCGCTGATTGTCGGGCTGGCGATCGCCATCCTGCAGGCGGCCACTTCCATCCAGGAGATGACCCTCAGCTACATTCCGAAGATGATCGTCGTGGTGGTAATGCTCTTTTTCCTCTTCGGTTTCATGCTGCAGTACTCGATTGATTTCATGCAGCGGATTTTTGATTTCATTCCACAGATCAGCAACTGATGGAGCTTTTTTCCGTTGAATACATTCTTTCCGCCTTTCTGATCTTTGTTCGGGTGGGGGCCATGATGATGACCGCACCCTATTTCAGCACCTCCTCCTTCCCCGTCCAGGTCAAGCTCTTTTTCGCCATTGTCACCAGCGTACTGCTCTTTCCCCGCATTCCCGCGTCCCTTGTTCTGATTCCGCTCGATTCCGGGGTTCTTTTTCTGGCCACCACCATCTTTCTGGAGGTCCTGGTGGGAGCAACCCTCGGCTTGGTGGGACAGATCATCTTTGCAGGGCTGGAGATGGGTGGCCGGATCATCAGCCTCAAGATTGCCCTGGCATTTTCCGATCTGGTCGATACAATGACACAGCAACAGACCACCATCATCAGCAATCTCTTCACCCTTCTGGCCGTGCTGGTCTTTCTCTCCATAGACGGGGACAAGATCTATCTGAATGCCCTGGCAGAGAGTTTCCTTGTGGTCCCGATCAATCAGGCGCAGATCCATCTGGCAGGTCCCTACATGCTGGAACTGGCCACCTGGCTCTTCGTCATCGGAGTCCAGATCAGCTCCCCTTTTCTGATCGTTCTTCTGCTCCTGGATATCTCTCTCGCCATTTTTGCGCGGATCATGCCGCAGGCAAACCTCATGTTCATCGCACTGCCGCTCAAGCTCGGAATCGGCTTTCTTCTGCTCATGCTGGTGATCCCCTATCTGCCGGCGGTCTTTGATCTCTTTTACAACCGGCTCTTCGAATACCTCGAGCAGATGATGGGTATTATCGCTCCCTCCTGAAAAGGAGAGGGTGGACGGCACCCCTCAGGGGAGTGCCGTAAAATGATGCGATGAGACCTGCTTGTAGAGGATGGCAAGGGGGTGGGGAAGCCTCAGGAAAGTGCCGTCAGATCATGCGATGAAACCTGCTCCCGGGTAAGGTCGTGTCTCAGGCGGATGAGCAGTTTCCCCACAATCTGTGAGATCCGGGCTTCGGAGAGTTCCAGAAGCATCGCAATCTCGCTCATCGTCATATCTTCATAATAATAGAGGGTGAGAATCAGGCGGTCTCTCTCGTTGAGCGTCTCCAGTTTCAGTTTCAGGATCTCCACCAACTCCTTCGATTCCAGGTCCTCATCGGGAGTCAGGGCGTCCGGATCGGCATGTGTCTCATAGATCGAAGAGTCGGAGTCATCGGCATAAGGGGAGTCGAGTGAAAGGGCGTTGCGCTGCTGCACCCCGGCAAGAAGATCATGATAGCTCTCCAGACTCATCCCCAGCTCCGCGGCCACCTCGTCATCTCCCGGTTCTCTTCCGAACCGCTGTGAAAGGCGTTCAATCGCCTCCTGAACCTCCCCGTACCTCTTCCTGTCGTTGCGGGGAAGCTCATCGATTTTTCTAAGATAGTCGATGATACTGCCCCGGATCCGATAATAGGCGTAGGTATTGAACTGGATATTTTTCCGGTGGTCGTAGGTATTGAGTGCCTGGATGAGCCCGCTGATGCCGGCACTCTCCAGATCCTCCCTCTGGGTAAGCGGCTGCTCCGGGCGGTTGATTTTCCCCAGAATGCTCCGGATCAGGGGGAGGGATTTGGTGATGATCAGATTTCGCAGTCCCGGTACAGGATTCCGGCACCATGTAACCACCAGTTCCTGAAGGCTCTTCTCCTCCAGTCTTATTCTTTTGCCGATCTCCGCAGCGTTCATCCCTTCCTTCTCCACTTCTTTAGCCAGATGGACGTTTTTGTTTGTCTGATGGACGTTCATACCCCGGTTCACTTCTTTCACATCATGTTGGGCTGTTTCATCTTTCTCTATTCACTCTCCTCACGGGCGTGGGCCTGGCCCGCTTCCGGCAGGGCGGCACGCTCGTTTTCGCTGTCACGAATGATGTTCAGGAAGAAGATGGTCAGGTAGATGACCGAAAAGAGGACGGCAAAGACGAGAATGCTCCGGTAGAGAGCAGTCTCCATCCGTGTGCCGGATATCATGAGGAGCATGAATGTGAACAGAGAGATGATGGTAATGAGTCGAATCAGCATGATCTTCCTCCTTGCTTTCGATGAGTGGTTAATTTCAGGCTGGAAGCCGGTTCTGTTTCCTGGCATACCCGACCAGATTGTGACCGATGTACTGAAACTCCTGCAGAATCCGCTGCTCTTCTGCCATGCCGCCCGGACTGGCATCACTTCCGGATGGATCCGGAGCATCCGCTGTTCCGGCAGATGTTTCACCGGCCCGGACGGCCCTCTCTGTTCCCGTTCCGGGCTGCCCTGAATCCGGTCTGTGTGCACCGGCTTCAGGATGCCCTACCACGGCAATTGCTTCGGAGGCATCCTCCTCCGCCTCTTCGGGACTCCTGTCCAGACCGGCAGCCGATTCGATCTTCCTCATGAAAGGCGACTGATTCCGGATCGAATCGAGGATGAGCGGGCTGGCCGGCACGAAACCGAGATAGAGCGCCTGCTTCTGCATGAAGTAGGAGAGAATGGAATTGAACCGCCGGAACGTCTCGGTAGCGGATGTTTCATTCTTCGCCCGGTTCACAATGCAGCTGAAAGGGTAGTCCGGGTCCATGCCGTAGACATACTTGCAGAGCCGGTAGACATCGGAGATGGAGGTGGGCTCATCCACCAGCACCACGGTGCCCAGTTCGGCTCTTTCCAGCGCCCAGAGAACAGTGTCCCCGATACCTGCCGGGGTGTCGATGATGACAAAGTGATGCTCTGTGGCCAGCCAGGCGAGCACCTGGTCCAGGGCATCCAGCATCAGATCCGGCGGGATGGAACTGTAGTCCGGATCATCCGATCCGGTCACCAGCGTGATCCCGTGACACTCCTGTGGGAGATCCTCCAGCGAGCACTCCCCCCGGATCCAGTTGCTCACACAGTGACCGGCCGGTTCATTCAGAAGCGTGGCACAGTTCGACATACCCAGATCGACATCGAGCAGTGCGACCCGATACCCCATCGATCGCAGAGTTTCAGCGGTATTGACACTCGTCATGCTCTTGCCCACACCCCCCTTGCCGCTGATGAAGGCAACGGTGAGCAGAGGAGTATGAAGTTCTTCTTGAATCATCTTCATGCCAATGTTTTCAGGAGTGATCATCCAGGACCTGCTGTGCAAACCAGGAGGGATTGAAGGTTCTCACTCCAAAGGGAATTGATTCCGATGTACTGGTGTAGCGTGCCGGACACCCCATCTGCTCGAGGAAAGGGAGAAGCGGCCCCCACTGGGAGACCTCATCCAGGTGGGTGATCGCCACATAATCGGGCAACAGCGGGTGGTGGCTGGCCAGTGGCTGCTGGAAAAAGAAGCGCCCCAACGTGGCATTGACCACATAGTGAACCTCAAGCGGAACGAGGGCGGTGACCAGCTGTCGCAGTTTCCAGTATTGGCGGAAGGAGTCCTCCTCCTCGATCCGGATCGAAGGAGTGTCGATCAGGAGGTGGTCATAGCTCTCCCACTCTTCGAGTCGTGAGGTCACATCTTTGCCGCTCCGGACCGGGAACCAGGGTATCTTCCGATCCTTGCAGAAGGGCTCCATGATGGTATAGTAGGGACCGCTCTGCTCTCCTTGTGGCATGAGCGAGATCACTCCGGTCTTTTTTCCCGCCATGAACTCTTCATGAAGAAGAAGTTTCATGATCAGTGTGGTTTTTCCCGCCCCCGCCGGCCCTGTAAAGAGCAGATACTTCTGCGGGTCACCGCTTGCCGGACGGTCGATGGCATCCCGGATAATGGCGGAGAGCCGGACCATAAAGGTTTCCGGCTGATCATAAGGATCCACACCCTGCTTGATGATCGTGCCGAACCAGCGGGCGACACTGCTGGTGCTTATGCCGGTCTGGACGAGCTGCTGGAAAACGGGATGGGAGACATATTCGAAATTGGAGGTGATCAGCGTGGATCCAAGCAGGGCCTCCAGCTTGTCAAAACGGCGGTGAAGCGCAGCAACCTCCTGCTGTTCGCGTCGAATGGCCGATACCACGGGATCGGTCTGTGATCCGAACGGACGAAGGTTCCGGCTGTTTCCGTTGGTTTGCAGTGAGTGCTCACTTCCGTTCCGGATCGTATTTTGGGAAATACTCTCCGGGGGCGAGGTGTCTCGTCCGTCATCCTCCGGTCGCATATTCCGATCCTGCCGGCCGGTTTTGATGGCTCCCCGTGGCATTCCTGCCTTCTTCTCATCCGGC
>CAYTTA010000018.1:0-37816 GCA_964440655.1 uncultured Balneolaceae bacterium | reverse complement strand
GAGAGCCGCCGGCCGTCCGAGTGGCTCCCGGAAATGAACAATGTTGGATGATGAGGGCTACTTCCCGGACTGGCAGGTCCGGGAAGTTCCGTTCAAACGGGGTTAAAAGGGGTAAATAATGGGGTAAAGGTAACGAAGACTCCTTGACGATCGGGAAAATGGTGTCGGGGTAAACTGCTCTTGGACGATGAACGGATGGAGAATGCAATCGGGTGAACTGATGCGGCGAATACGGAAACGGCTCCGGAAATACACGGTGTGGGAACACCTGGTCGGCTTGTGGATTGCCCGGAAGATGGACCGACATGGAATTATTGTCGTTTCGGACGGGCGGCCGTGGCCGAGAATCATCAATCGGGGTGGCACTCTGAGCGCGGGCAACTGCCAGTTCTACTCCGGGGTGCGGATTGAAGTGGGGAAGGGAGCTTCCATTGAGATCGGAAGCGGAACCTATATCAACCGGAACACTCTTCTCGTAGCGGAGAGCCGGATTCAGATCGGCAGAAACTGCCGCATCTCATGGGATGTCATCATCCTCGATTCCGACCAGCACCCCATTGGAAAAAATGGAGTGGCCCGGCGACCGGTCCTGATCGGGGACAATGTCTGGATCGGGTGCCGGAGTATCATTCTCAAGGGAGTGAAGATCGGAGAGGGGGCTCTCATCGCAGCCGGATCGGTTGTCACCAAAGATGTGCCTCCGTTTGCGATTTATGGAGGCTCCCCTGCCCGGCCTATCGGAAAGGAGAGAGATCCTCAAACTTCACTCGTTACACGCTTATACCCTCTATAGAGAATTTTTGTAACACCTCTTTCACCATACCTCCGGGACGGAGGAGCAACCCTCTGGATAAAAAGGGCTTGAGGCCCCTACAGAGGGGAGGGGAATGGGTGATTATCGTGCTTCTGGATTCACAAAAGGGTGGCATGAGAATTGCCCTGCTTCATCCTGAGCAAACCATTCAGGAGAGAAAACGGAGAGAGATGGAATACAGAGAAGGTTCCCGGACCTGGAGTGAAGTTCCAGGGAATATGCCCCCCCTGCCCTTGAAGGGAAACCCCGTATCGGGGCTTCCCCTGCCACCTGCTGTAAGAGAGAGGGAATACGGCTCTCTGCAGCAACCGGCCACCGGTGTCATGGCAACCCCTCCGGCTGCAGAGAATGAGGCCGAGCGATTTCCGGTTCTGGGGGTCAAAATCTCCTCCTGGACCAGGGAGGAGTTCTTCAGACTTCTCGAACGGAAGATTGCGGCAGAAGATCCGGATGCGCCACCCTGCTTTGTGGTCACAGTCAACCCGGAAATTGCTGTTCACTCCATCATCGACCCGCAGTTCCGTGAGATTCTGGGCAGATCGACCATCAACACGGCAGATGGTATCGGGATCCGGTGGGCTGTCCGGTTTCTCTACGGCAGAGAGGTGGAGAGAATCACGGGTTCAGATTCACTGGAGGAGATCTGCCGGATCGGTGCCCTTCACAACCGTTCGGTCTTCTTCTACGGAGCCATGCCGGGAGTCGCTCAGAAAGCAGCCGGAATTCTGGAGAAGAGAATAAAGAATCTGGATGTGGCCGGGACCTGGTCACCGGAACGGGCGGACCTTCCATTCGAAGAGCTTCCTGCAGCGGTCCGGGAGCAGCTGTGCCGGGCTTCGGTCATCTTTGTCGGACTTGGAGCACCCGCACAGGAGAAGTGGATTGACCGAAATCTGCCCCATCTGAAGAGTTGCAAGGTGATCATCGGGATAGGAGGCACATTCGATTTTATCGCTGGCAACGTGAAGCGGGCTCCGCTTCTGTTCCGGAGAATCGGGATGGAGTGGGCATACCGACTCTGCAGGCAACCATCCCGATGGAGACGCATGATGAAGCTTCCACTCTTTGCATTCAATGTAATTCTGCTCAGAGGGAGCTGCCGTGACCTGGCTCCGACTGCAAACTCCTGACATCACGAGCGGGCAAAACTCTTCCAGAGCGGACGGGCAAACGGAATTCCTGTCCATCGGGCCAGACGCTCCAGACTCTGCCGGTGTCTTAACACCCAGGTCTTCCATTTCCTGCGGATTTTCCGGACAAAGAAGATGCTGTTTCGTATCCCTTCCGCTTTGCCGCCACGAAACCATCCTCCGCCCGCGATCCGGAGCCGGAAATTCCGCACGGTTCTGTCCGCAATAGAGATCTTGTACGCCTCATCACCCCGCAGAAAGTCATAACAGAGAATGTTCATCTCCGTGGCCTGTTTCAGTGTGGTGTTCAGAAGAGCATTTCCCGGCCCATTTCTGAACAGGGGAGAAAGATCGTCACTCACTGTGTGGACTCCGTAGATCCGCCTTTTGTAGAGATAGTTCAGATCGATCGCAACCGTGTTGCCCGGCTCTCCTGCCGGAACAGCCTTCCGGAGCTGGAGCCAACCCCGTTCATGGAACAGGGAGGCTATTTCGCGATGAAACTCCAGGTTTCGCTCTTCGTAGAAGGTTCCCAATGAACCGAGGCGGTTCCACCTCTTCTGGTGCATTTCCACCAGTTGGCTGAAGTACTCCATCACCTGCTCTCCGCTCTCTGCCTCCTCGATCTCAAAGACTTTGTACTTCTTGTCATAGACACGTTTCAAAGAGAGTCGTGCACGATATCTCCGGCTCTTGTTCAGACCTTTTAGAAAATCACTCCAGCTCCTGTCGAGCGAAATGAGCTGACTGGAGCTGCACTCCGATCGTTGTGGTTCCAGGCCTGCCTTCTCGAGTTCAGGCAGCAAGGCTCTCCAGAGCGGACTGTTTTCAGGAATGGTATCGAGAAGAATCTCATCTACTTTTTCACACATTGACCTGAAATAGCGGGCAAGGGTGCAAAGGGTGGAGGATTCATGACCCGGGGCGGTCAGTACCCCCAGGTAGTCGGTATAGGAGATCAGCCCGAGCATCTCTCCGCCCCGTGGCTGGCTCACATTGGAGCCCAGAAACCGGAGACAGCGGTAGATTGTCACACCGAAGAGTTCCACCCGGTCCACAAACATCGGTGCCAGGCCGACAAGCATCTCTCCGTCATATAGGGTGATCAGATGGAGATCCCCTCTCTTGCCGAAATATTTCCACCAGACCCGGTTCCACTCCCACGTCTGGAATATATGGCAGTCTGCCTCTTCCGCCAGATGGTTCCAGTCCTTTTTCAGCCTGTCGAACTCTCCCTCCGAATCGACGATCCTAAGCTTCGGTCCCCCGGAAGAATCCATCCTCCGGCTCTTCACCAGCCGCGGTCGGTTCGATCCGTTTGCGGGTTCTCGCTTTATTTCCCCGTAGTTCAACTCATTCATAGGATCTCTTTGCAAGAGCATGGTTGGCTGTTCCCCCGTTCTTTTCTTTCATTCAGCCATTCTTTCATTTGGAGACAACACTCCCGAATCCGGCACCCACTCTCCCGTTTCGGGGGGTCCGTACGGTCTTCCCGGTAAGGGACTCCAGTGCCCGGTCGATCTGCCCCCCTATCACTTTCCAGTCATACCGGCTGCGGACCAGCTCCGATCCTTCCGAGATCAGTTTCAGCTGCAACAACCGGTCTTCCATCAACTCCACCACGGCATCGGCAAACGCCTCCGGCCGGTCGCGGACAAGCAGGTGACGGCCATCTTCCACATCGATCCCCTCGCATCCGATCCTGGTGGAGACGATCGGTTTCTGCATGGAGAGGGCTTCGAGTACTTTCAGCCGTGTGCCGCTCCCCATCCTGAGCGGGACCACATAGAGTGCCGCCTTCCCGATAAATGGCCGGACATCATCGACATAACCGGTTACAATAACCGATTCCGATTGATGGCGGGTAAGAATCGGTGGCGGCTTGCCGCCCACAATGTAGATCCGGGCACGGGGTATCCGTTTTTGAATAAGAGGAAATACCTCCTGCAGAAACCAGAGCATGCCATCCCGGTTGGGGATGTAGCTCATCGCTCCGGTAAAGACCATGGACCAAGGTTCAATCACACTCTGCCGGGGAGAGAAGTACCCGGTATCCACCCCGTTGGGTATCACAAACCGTTTCTTCTCCGGGACCTCCTTTCCGATCATCTCGCCGTCGCGTGCCGAGGTGGTGAAAATCGCATCCTGTTTCCGGAATATGCCGATCTCCTCCCGGCAGCTCTTCCTGTACTCGCGCGTATAGAATGCTTTCCGGAGGAAGGACCACTCCACCTGGCTCATCCGGCGGAAGTTGTCATGCTCCACATTATGGGCGTCGAGTATCCGTACCGCATCGGTCTCCAGGTCGAAGTGGGCTGTTGTCGGAAATTCGGAAAGCACCACATCATACCCCTCTTTGGAAAGCAGGCGATTCAGATTCCGTTCAAGCTTTTCAGAACGCGACCAGGTATACCAGTAACTCCGTCCGCTCAAAAGAGCATAGAGTTGCAGCATCCGGTGGGTTCCGATCCGGGTGCGCCGGAGAAAGTGCATCTTCCCCCGGAGTTCCGGAAACGAGGAACAGAACTGTTCCATGTTTCCGATTTCGCAATAGCCGGATACCGTGACATCATACCGGCATGTCAGATGCTTCAGAATGTGATAAATACGGAGCGCACCTCCAAAAGTGGCGGGAGTCGGCAGATAGGGAAACAGGTGAAGAATTTTCATCTCGGGTGGTTTTCCTTGATCACTCGTGTTGGTGGTTCAGCTGTCCCGGGTGGTACGGATCCAGTTCATTTCCCGGCCGCTGATCATGGTTTTCACGTAGAGCTTCATTTTCCAGAGGACATAGATGGGGATGTAGAGCAGAGACCTGTAGAGATCCCGATCAGCTCCGCAGAGCCAGAGCCCCAGAAAAAGATAGAGGAAGCCGAGCATCACCAGCCCCGTCCAGGCCCAGAAAAATCCGGTCGAGAGCCAGCCGAAAAGAGCCAGAAGCAGGCTCATGAGTGTGAAAAAGAGCACCACAATCATCATGTTGACAAAAGGGGGAGTGACCAGTTCGATCAGCACATCAAAGTAGCGAAGGGACTTTCTCCGGATGGTTTCGGTGAAAAACCGACCGCTGTATTTTCGGATGATGGAGTAGCGTCCCATCTCCCATCGGGCCCGCTGGGATTCGGCATTGGATGCCTGGAGTGGCATCTGCGCCCAGACATGGGCTTCAGGGGCAAAATCGATCCGGATCCCCTTCAGCATCAGGATCAGACCGTACTCAAAATCTTCCGTCAGTGACCAGGCCTGCCAGGGTATCCTGCGGAGGAGTGCTGTACTGAAACACATGCCGTTCCCGCGAAGCCCCATATTGAAACCGGCCGCCTTCCTCCCCATCGGTTTCACGTAGTTGTAAAGGAGGAAGCCGATCCGGGTGGTCTCGCTGCTCCAGACACCCGGCCGGGGAAGCACCAGATCATTGCTCTGGATCACCTCGCTTCCCTCTTCCAGATAGTAATTCATCACCTCCAGAAAGTTGCCCGAAACGAGGCTGTCGGAATCGAATACGACAATGGCATCATATTGAACCGAAGATTCGAGAATCCGGTCGAATGCCCACCGGAGAGCATATCCCTTTCCCCGTTGCCCCTCATTTTTCCGTTCCAGAACCGTCACCCCAAGACTTCGGGCGATCTTTGCCGTGTTGTCACTGCAGTTGTCCGCCACAACGATCAGATCGTATCGATTTTTTGAATAGATCAGTCCGAAAAGGCTGTAGATCGTCTTGGCGATCATCTTCTCTTCGTTATGGGCCGGCACCACGATGGCAAACCGTCTCCGGTTCCTTACCGGGAATTCATGCCGCACCGGAGCCCGAAAGGCCAGCACAACCAGCAGGAGCTGATATCCAAGAAGAAACCCGAACAGGACCAGTAGCAGGAGATGGACTCCCTCGATGAAATTCATTGCATTATCTGATTAGTTACCCCTTCTTTCAGTGAACTCTCCTCCATTCTGTACTGCCTGACCACCTCCTGCACCTCTTGTCGGATCCTTTCGACAAATCGCTCAAGCGTATGATGCTCCTCGATATGGCGACGGGCTGCCCGGCCCATCGCGGCTGCACGCTCCGGATCGTTCCAGAGTTGCAGAACGGCCTTCCGAAGGGCTTCCGGATCTCCCTGGGGGACATACATTCCCGTCACACCATCCTCAATGACATCCACCTGGCCCTCCACCCGGCTGCAGATGACCGCCTTCCCGGAAGCCATCGCTTCCAGAATGGCTGTCAGGCCGTTGTCCGAATCGGTCGGAAGCAGGGAGATCACGACGAAACGGGAGCGCCAGTAGAGCTTACGCAGTTCGGCCTGCTGTTTCCGGCCTACTGTGATGTGGGCCGGCAGGTCAGAAATATCGTAAAGCCTTTTTACTGTAGAGAAGATCTCCCCGCGGGTGTCACCCACTGCGATGTGGCAGGGGATATCCAGAGGACGAAGGGCCTCGACCAGGGTGGGATAGTCCCGCGCCTCCATACCTACAGAGCAGATCATATCGGATGGAACCGCAACACTGGAAGGTCGCCAGAATTTCTGATCGGTCCCCCTCTTGAGCAGAACGATCTTCTGCTCCGGAACCCCCAGCTCACGGACAGCTATTCTTCTCTGAACCGAAGACCAGATCAGGAAGCGGCCGATCACCCCTCCCGTCTGCCGAACAAACCATTTCTTTTTCCTTCCCCGAGAGGGATCGGGGGATGTTATCCGGGAAATGATTACCACATGGGGCGTCTTCAGGCGCATTATTTTTTTCAGCAGAGCGAGCGGCAGCCCCACCTTCTCCGACTGGGAGAAGACCACATCATAACGGTGCTGTACCAAAAGCGCCTCGAGAATCTGGGCAAATGTGACGGAAACAAAGCGGTAGATCCACCGGCGGCTGGCCGGTACTTTCTCCTCCAGATAGCGCTCATCCAGAAGCTCCGCCCGGAGAGCCTTTTCAAGGAGCGACGCTCTCGGAATACGGTCCGTCTCCTCCATGCGCAGCATGGTCTCCTCAGGCAGCTTTCCGATTCCTTTCGAAATGATATAGAGCGTTCTCACAGCCGTTTCGGTCTGTTCCACGTTTTACCAGTTTTTGGATGATAATTCATGAAGAGCGAGGCGGATTCTCTTCCATCCACCTGATCTTCCCCTTGAGTGATCGGCAGGAAGACGATTCACGGCTTCTCCGTCTGGAGGGCAACAAAGGCACGTCGCGTCTCCATCTTTCTGTTATTCATTCTGGACCAGGCCCACTCGGCATACTCGTACGGAGTCGTCACCTGAATGAGAAAGCGGAATGCCCCTTTTCCGGGGTTTACGGCAATGCGCCGGAAGTCCAGAAAGTGATCCCCGAAACGGGGAGGTCCGCTGAAGACCCCGCACCCAAAAGAGTAGCCCGCTCGCTCCGTCTCGGCGATCACCCGTTGATCGGTGTTCCCATAGGGGTAAGAGATGGTGCAGACCTCTTCACCCAAAAGGGACTCCAGAATCCGTTTCGAATCGTGAATCTCGTAACGGATCTCCCGGTCATCCAGACCGGCAAGGGGACGATGGCTCATGCCGTGTGATCCGATCTCAAATCCCCAGGAAGAGGCAGCCCGGATCTGATCATCGTTCATAAGCGGGAGGGGCTCCTCCCCTTCTCTCTCGTCCCACCGTGCCGAACGCAGATGCCGGTCTCCCAGGACAAAGATCACCGCCCTCATCCCGAACTCTTTCAGGACTGGTATGGCCAGCTCCCAGGTATCCAGATAGCCATCGTCGAATGTCAGGATGATCGGTTTCCGGGGCAGGGTGAGCCTCTTCTCCAGCCAGAGACGGTAATCGGAAAAGGTGATCGGAGTGAAATTCAGCCTCTCCAGAATCTTCATCTGTCTCCTGAATTCCGCCAGGGTCACATACATCCATCGCGGTTCCTTTCGGGGTTTCTCCCGGACCACACGATGATACATCAATACCTTGATCCTCTCTCTTTTCATCTTTTCTACTCTCCCTGGTAAGATGTTGACTTCCGCCCGTGAGCCAGAGGCTTACCCGTTTACCGTTATCCGCCAACGGGCAACAAACGTGCCAAAAAATGCAGCTGACCGGGCCATCCGGCAAAATCCGGCAGGGCCTCTCTCCTGCCTCACAGGCTCCCATCCATCCCGACCAATACCCTCCTTGCGACCCTTCCATCACGTCTCCGGGCTGACCTCTTCCCTGTAAAAAATCTTCTCAAAGGAGAGTGAAATGTGTAAAATGAACCCTGAGGCACTTTCAGCCTGTTCGGGCTCCACGAAACGCCTATTCACCCCTCTTGCGCTGCAGCGAAGCGATGCGGAATGAGAGATACCCCTGCACCATCCCCGGAACGCCGTTCCGCTTCCGTTGGACCTGCAAAAGCCGTTTTTCACGGGCAGCGATCCGATAGATCATCGCTGCCGGCTTCAGAATTGCAGAAAGTGCTCTGCGAACTGCCTTTTCACCCTGTGTGGTCACAACCGCCACTCTCCAGTTCTGGAAGCGATCGGCTGTAAAATCATATTTGTATCCCTCTTCCCCCCGAAGCAGTTCTATCCGTTCCACTCCCGACTCGAGCGCATTTTCAATCATGTGGAGAAGCACTCCGAATCCGGGACGATACCGGGAAAGCTCAGATTCATCATCAAATCCACTGATGTAATCGTAGTAACGGCCATTGTAGAGAAGAGCCATGCGGGAGGCGCATACTCCGTCGGGGCCGACCGCCTCTGCGAACCAGAGCCATTCACGCCGGTGCGCAGTCCGGACCAGCTCCCGGAAGAAGGTTTCAAACCGGGGGTCATGGAAGACACCCGGGAAGCCGAGCCGGTTCCAGCGCTCCTGATGAAGCCGGATCACACGATCGGTGGCTGCAACGACCTCTTCAGGGGCGACCGCCTTGCGGACGGCATATCGTTGTTCCGGGCCGGCCGCTCGGAGCGTCTGTCGCAACCTTCTCCGGGCATTGGATTTCACACCGCGGATATATGCCTCCAGGGAGGAGGTCCCTTTCAGGTCGATATAGGGACAGGTATCGGTCTGATCCAGGCTGAGTCTGGCATGCGCCCGCTTCAGCGCCGGGAAGAGATGGCGCATGATCATGCTGCGATCCCCCGCCTGATGAAAAGTGACCCGCTCGACTCCCGCGTTTTCTGAAAGGAGAAAATCGGCCAGCAGATCGGCCACCACCGGCGCCCAGGGCTCATCCGCCACGATATCCAGAAAATCACTGATCCCGTAATCATCCAGATAACCGAACTGCTCATTGGGACTCCCTCCGCTTCCGAGCAGCTGCGCCCGCCGCTCCAGACAGATCCGTCCGATTCCTGTCGATCCCACATAGAGCGGGGCAAGCCCCACCATCTCCTCCCCGTTCCAGAAAGAGATGAGGAAAAGAGAGCGTCTGGGGTGCCGTCCGAAGCAGTTCCACCAGTTCTCCACCCACTCGGGTGAAAGATAGAGAGAAGCCTCTGTCCGCCCGGCCAGCTCCTTCCAGGGTTCATAGAGCTCCTTCAACGCACGCTCCTCCCTGTCAATCTGCATGCGTAAAGCCTCCTTTCTGTAGAGAGGCTGAGGCCGGATTCTGGCCCTGAACTGATACGTTTCATTCTCCCCTGTTGCGGTCCCCGATCCGGAAAAACGGGTTGCCATCGCACCTTTGTCTCTCTCCATGTCTCTCTTCTTTTGATCTCTCTGTCGGTTTCGGTCTCTATCGGTTTGTCCCTCTGTCGATTTCTCTCAAAGCGTCTCTTTCTGAAGGATCAATTTGAGCCCCTGGAAGGAGAGCATGCTCTTCAGCATCCGGATCTCCTTGCTGTTGAAGGTCCGGACCAGAAAGAGTCCTGCCAGGTATGCCATCCCTCCCAGAGCCGCCGAGGGAATCCAGTGAAGACCGGCTCTCTCCAGAATGACCATCGTCGCCAGCATCATGCCTCCCGCGGCAAGCGGCTTGAGCAGATGGGAAGCCCGGATAAGTCGGAGGTATCCCTTCGGCAGCAGCCACAATGCACAGGTCATGACAAAGATCTCGGTAACCAGTGTCGCGGCCGCCCCTCCGATCCCGCCGTTCTCAAAGAGTGTCTGCGTCCAGGGGATCCAGAGCCAGTTCAGCCCGGTATTCACCAGAATGGCCAGGAAACCGATCACCGCCCAGAAAGACTGCCGGTTCGCGGCACCCATCAGTGCGCTCCCCAGGATGATGTCCAGGTAGATGACCGGTATGCTGAGGGCAAAAATCTGCAGGATGATGACCGAAGGACCGTATTCTTCCAGATCCATGAAGAAATCGATGATCGGTGCCGAGTAGAAGAAGATGAAGAGGGCGGTCGGTATTCCCAGTATGATCATCAACCGGAGACTCTCGCCGATGGTGGTCTCCAGTGTCCCCCCTTTATCGTTCCAGAGCCGGGAGAAGACCGGAAAGATGGCGGTTTTATAAAGCAGGGGAAGGACCATCACGATATCGAAAAAGCGGAACGCCCCTCCATACCAGCCAGTGACCGACTCGTTGGTCATCGAGGAGATCATCACCGCATCGATCCGGTAGTAGATCACCGAGAAGAGAGAGAAAAGAAAGTAGGGCATCCCCGAGCCGAGAAGCTGGATGCTTTTGAGGTTCAACCGGAAGTTGAGAGTCATGAACTTCCGTGAAAACCAGAAGATCACCAGCAGATGAATGAGTGATCCGGCAGACATGACCACAGCCACCGCCAGGGAGTCACCCCCCAGCAGCAGGGCGATCACCGCAAAGAAGGCGACAAAAACCCGCTCGGCAACCCCTCCCATCGAAGGGTACTCCATCCGTTCGATTCCCTGAAAGAAGGCACTGAGTGCCGAGGCACCTCCCTCCCACAATTTGCCTACCGCCAGTACGAGAATAAGCAGATGAACATGCTCCGAGTAGCCGAGAAGATCGGAAAGAAGCATGATCAGCCCGATCGCGAGAACCCAGAGCAGTACCCGGAGCACGATATAGCTGTTCAGGATCTTCATGCCCACGGTCCGGGATCGTGCCACCTCTTTGGCAATCAGAAAGCTCCCCCCGAAATCGATCAGCAGACCGAGCATCATTTTGATGGAGAGAGCCAGATAGAGCCGTCCGAAATCCTCCGTTCCCAGGTAGCGCGGCAGAAAGTAGAGGAGTACGAAGCTGGAGATCCATGTGATCCCCTGCGCCCCCATCATCACCGAAAGATTGCGTGCCAGTCTTTCCCTGATTCCGGTTCTCATGCCACCACCTCCACCTCGAATTCAGGGGCGTTCTCATCCTCATTCATCGGCTCGATGCGGATTTCATCCCGCTCATCCGGCTGTTGTGCCGCATACTCCACTACAGGAAGAAGTCCCATCAGGGTCCCCAGATAGAGCATGTTCCGGTAGTAGGTAAGCTGGAGGTCAAACCAGGAGACCACCATCTGGTTGATCACGGAGATGATGATCATCAATGTGAGGGTTTTCAGCCAGGAATCCGAAACGGAGTGGAAGACCGCCACCCCCCTGGCGGCAAATGCGTTGAAAAAGAGCCAGAAGGCAAAAAAGCCGGTGGCCCCCATCTTCACCAGGACCCAGAGTATTTCGTTGTGGGGGATATAGTCCCGGAGCGGAAACGGAATTTCCACCAGTGGAATCGGCTGCTCGTAGCGTTTTCCAAAACCGATGCCTTTTACGGTATTGTTCACGACAGTCTGTGCCAGGTTGTAGTTTTCCAGATCGCGATAGAGGTTGGAGTAGTAGTCATCGTAGTTCTGTTCCGGGTCCTGCTCTTCAATGGCCGATTTGATGAGCTGAACCGGTCGTCCCAGGGTTCCGGAGTGGTTCCAGAAGAGTCCCCCGTAGATGAATAGCGAGATAGCCGCAGGGAGGAAATACTTCAGAAACGACCCTCGCCGGTCCGGCGGAAGGAGAAGTATGAATGCTCCGATCGATACAAAGAGGGAGGCGTAGGCGGCCCGGCGCTGCGAAACATAGAAGCCGAGCAGCAGGAGCGGGAGCAATATCAGAAGCCACCTCCTCTGGCGGTTGTCCACCCGATAGACCAGCAAACCGGCAAGAAGGATGAAGAGCGTGACGGTGAAAACCGGGTCTTCGTGATTGGTCAGAACTTCCAGCCCGCCCGTTGTAAAACCCAGCTGCACAAAACGCCCCACTCCCTGCAGGGCTTTGATGGTGATCCCTGCAATGAAGATCCAGACCAGAAGATTGAGCTGCCTCTTCGTCGAGAGGATCTGCGGCACGAGCAGATACATTACACAGAGATAATAGAGTGCGCGGACCTCCCAGAGCGCAACCATGAAATCCCCTCCGCCCATGATCCCGTAGGCAAAGGAGAGGGTCAGGGCGCCGGCAAAAAGGAGAAAGGCACCCGGAACGGGAACCGGTTTGAACGGGTGGTCTTTTCGGATCCCGGCCAGAATGAAGAGAGAGGAGATGAGCAGGACAAGATGGATTTCGACCGGATTGACCATCCCGGCATCGAAGTAGGGCAGCCAGTCGATCTCCTTGAGATTGTTGAAAAATCCGACCTCCCGGGTGAATGGCTCGAAGCCGGGAATATGATATTGATCAAACAGAAGAACATTGAAGAGCAGCAGAGAGAGGCTCAGGTCAATTCTCAGCATCGTAAGGAGAAAGAGTGCCGCCAGGTAGAGGAGGGCCAGCACAACCGGCATCTCCCCTTCAAAGTACCAGAGCCCCCCGAAAGAGATGGAACTGAAAACCAGGAGCAGCCAGAGCGCAAGGGCATTCTCTCTGTCAAGCCCGAACGGCGAGAGCAGAAACCGCTCATAGAGTCCAGACCGGGTGGAGACGTTCAGGGCAGGCATGGTCAGAACACCGGAACTTCCATGTTTTGCATCATCCAGACCACATACACGACCAGGCAGAGGGAGAGCAGAATGAGGGAGAGCCAGGGCAGGGAGCCGGGTGCGGACCGTTTCGCACGGAGAAGCACCAGATAGTGGAACAGGATAATGCCGACCAGGGTTTTCATCTCTTCCCCCCTTCCTCAACCCGGTTGAAGACATAGCCGACGAAGCGATCTTCATCCAGATGATGGTAGATGCGGTTCACCTCCCCCTTCTTTGTCTGTTTCAGGTTCACAACATGAATCAGACCATCAATTTCATTCATGAAATGGACAGGAAACTCTTGAATGGGAAAGACAGAGCACATGTCGATGATGATGAAATCGAACTCATTCTTGAGGGTGTAGAGAACCTCCCGGAGCGCAATCGTGTGGTGGATGCCGGGCGGATGGCGTTCCGCATCCCCCGCGGTCATCAGAAAAAGATCCTTTACCCTGGTTGGATTGATGCGCAGGGTCCGGAACTCCATCGCCTCGGCGACTCCCGGTTCCAGACGGGTGGCAAAGACATTGTGAAGCTGGGGGTTTGCAAAATTGAGATCGACCAGGACCGTCCTTCGCTGATAGGCCTGTGCCAGGGAGACCGCCATATTGGCCGCCACGTGGGTCTTCCCCTCCTGCCGGACGGCACTGGTCACTCCCAGGGAACGGTGCAGAATCGTGTGCCGCCCCGTCAGCCTGGAGAAGTTGAAGCGGTTGTAGTATTTCCAGCTGACAATGCGCGGGTCGGGTTCCCCGGTTGGCCGGGTGTAGATTTTCAGCGGCAACAGCGAAGTGTCGCGCAGAATCAGATCCCCGTTGCCATCTCTTTTCATTCGGTCCGGATCTTCCACAAATACTCTCTTTTGGTCTGTTTTATCCATCGGATCGGGGTTTGGCGGTCTCATCCGTCGGAGAGATAGGCAATGACCGGCTTTCGGTATTCCAGATCGGTCACACCCCGGACGCTTGTATCGAGCACTTCCGCCACAGCACTGACGATCACTCCAACGATAAATCCGGCCACAAGACCGAGTGCGATCACCAGAGTCCGATTGGGTGAAGAGGGTTTCTCCGGGACGAAAGGTTCATCCAGAACGATGAATTGTTCCGTTGCCCGATCCCCGATATCGCGTGTCATTCTCGCCTGCTCCAGTTTGATCTTCATATCGTTGTACAACTTTTCATAAACGCTGTAGTCGGACTGCTGGCTACGGTTCACCTGCGTGGCGATGAAGGCCTGCTGCATATCGTTGATGACACTGTTCCTCTGAGCGGCCAGGTCCCCCCGCTGGTGACGGAGTCTCTCCAGCGTGGACTCCATCGCGGTCGGGATCCTGCCGGCGATCTGACGGATCTGGGACGAAACCACCCGCATGCGGGGATAACTGGAGGTGTAGATCTGGCTCAGCTCCCCGTACTCCCGGAGAAGTTCCGAGAGCTCCCTTCCGAAGGGTGTCTGATCGAGAGGAAGGCGGAAGAGCTGCCGCACATCGGCACGTTCGGGATCTTCGGCCAGATAGTCCCGTACCACATTCATCTGCTCCTCCATCTGGAAGATCTGCCAGTCGAGCGACTCCAGACGGGCATCGATGCCCTGAAGCCTTGCCTGCAGGGCCCGCTCATCCATCGGCAGCACCTGCAGCTGATCGGATGCGGAACTGACCACCTGATCCCGCTGCTGCTCCACCACTCTCTCCATCTCCTCTAATTTGGCGGTGAAAAACTCGACGGTCTCGTTGTTGCGCCGTTTCTCCAGAAGGAGCCGGGTGGAGATGAAATGATTGGACAAAAAGAGTACGGCATCGCGCGAAATCACCGGATCGGTGGCGGTGAAGCTGATCTCGAATGAGTCCGACGCCCTGGACTCCGTGCGGATCTGCTTTCTCAGCGTCTCGATGAGAGACTGCTTTTCCCGTTCGGTCTCCAAACGGGTGGAGAGCCTGAGGGTATCGATCAGCATCTCCATGGTTGAGCGGCTGTAGATAATCTCGTTGAACGCGTTCAACCGGTCCTCCGATGCGATGTTTACAGCCATCTCGTAAAGAATGAGAGGATTGAGCGTCTCCTCTTTCTGGACGAGGATCGAGGTGGTGGAGGTGTATTTCGGTTCGATCAGCTGGAGTGCTCCGAAGCTCAGCCCCAGGAAAAACAGGGGCGTGAATAGCAACAGGAACCTGCGCCGTCTGGCTGCACTCAGCAACTCCTGTGCTGTCTCTTTTGCCTGATACACGATTCGTCTACCTCTCTGATTAGCTGTTTGATCCTCTTTTCTCTCTTCAGGAGGTATCACGCTGTGCAATTGCTGTGCCAACTCTCTGCCAGTGTGAAGATTCCATCCCTCCGTTGCTCTACCACCTCACCGGAACAAGCCAGGATCCGTCGCACCGCAGAGCCGGATCTGTCCTGAACAGGAACCTGCACTCCGGGCTGCGGTTCCGGTTGGAACATATTTACACACAAAGGTGTGAGACAGGATGTAAAAAATCTTCTTCCCCATGGGGTTTGCGCACCAGCTCTCCTTTCAATCCACTCCGGAACGGTGCCCTTTCCTCCCCCCTCCCTATGCTGCACACGCCATCCGGCTTCCTCTCCGGTCACCTCTGGAATGAGGATGCAGCAGCGGTATGCGGATGATGGTGCGCCTCTGCTTGGCACGTTTGTTGTACCGGCCCTGTCACATTGAAATAAACCTTCTCACTCACTTCTTGATCATGATGAGGTCTCTTACAGTGACATGCACCGGACTACTCCTGCTGCTTTCCGGATGCGCCCCCACCCGTTCCATGCAGGAGGAGAATGCCCTGCAGAGAGCGGCCGCCTTCCCGGATGAGCCGTTTGTTGTGGAAGCGGACTACCGGATCCGGGCGGGAGATGAAATTGAACTGATCGTCTGGGAGCAGCCGGGATTCAACACCCAGACCACGGTTTCCGGTCTGGGAACCATAACCGTTCCCCTGGTCGGGGAGGTCCGTGTAAGCGGTCTCACACGTCAGGAGCTGGAGGAGGAACTGCGCCGGCAGCTGGCGACCTATATCGCCGGGGAGATCAATCTGAATGTCTCCATCCGGCATACAGAGAACATGCTGGTTTCGGTCTACGGAATGGTGACGCGGCCTGATAACTACCCGCTGATCGGAGCGACATCCATCTTCAAGGTTCTCTCGACCGCGGGCGGTCCGGCCGAACAGGCCAATATCCGAAGCGTGAAGATCTACAGGAAGAACGGAAACCCCAATTCGGTCACACTGGACCTGACCCGCTATCTGGACAGCGGAGATGTGGAGGCACCCTCCACCCTGGTCCATCCGGGGGATATCGTCTATGTCCCGCGCAAGGAGAATGCAATCCGGGAGATGTCCGATTTTCTGCGGGATGCAGTGCTCCTGTTCGGAATTTTCAGAGTTTTCAACTGATGAGGCGCAACATGATGCCTGAGATGATATCCGGGCGCAAAAAGATGACGGGGCACTTCCCGACCCCGGGAACCCTCTTTAACGCGCTCTTTGCCACGTTCCTGGCCGCGCTCCTTGGCGGGGCGCCCCTGCAGGCACAGAGTGCAGACTCCCTTGGGGTGGTGACCGGGAGCGGCTCCCTTCAGGTCTACAAATATGACGCCCGCAGTTCGGCACTCGGGAATGCCGGTGTTGCCGATTACCGGGACCTCTCGTCGATCAATATGAATCCGGCGGCTCTCACCTTTGTGCGGGAGCTCCGGACCCTGCACCTCACCCTCCTCCAGAACTGGGAGAACAATCTGATGTCCCAGAGCTTCACGCTGCCCGCCATGGCACACGGGCCGCATCGTGTCACGGCACAGCTGGGCATTCAGCACAAAGGCTCCGGGGCGACCTCGCTGATCGGTTCGCCGACCCGACCCGAACCCGACCTGATGATGGTTCAGGCCGACCTGGCCTACGCATGGTCGCTGGAGAACATTCTCAGTTTCGGAATCATGAACTCCGTCTCCTTTGCAAACAATGAACATGCCCGTTTCTGGAGCTACCACGCAGTACTCGGTGCGTTGTACGCCCCTTCGCAATCGGTCAGCTACGGAATCTCGTTCCGGGGGCTGGGTCGCGGTATCACCTATGAACTTCTTGATAACGGCCGCACCGCACTGGGGAGCCGGGATCTGGGGGAAGTTCTGGAACTGGGCGCCACCCTCTCATTCCCCGTCGACACCGACCACACCTGGCTCTCTCTTTCACTGGCCAATATGAAACGCTTCTCGCAACGGGG
This sequence comes from uncultured Balneolaceae bacterium, assembly GCA_964440655.1. Lineage (GTDB taxonomy): Bacteria > Bacteroidota > Rhodothermia > Balneolales > Balneolaceae > CAYTTA01. The sequence continues at coordinate 20,809 of CAYTTA010000018.1, read as the reverse complement.
GGTCTGGTATACGGGTGGTCTCGAAGTCAAGCCTATTCCCGAACTGGCTCTTCGGAGCGGTCTGCTTTTTCATCCGGAGGAGCGGATCTACCTGCCCCGCTTCGGATTCGGTATAGAACTGGAGCGGTTCAGACTGGACTACACCATTTCACACAAACACCAGTGGGATGACCGGTATCATCAACTGGGATTGATCCTTCACCTCTGAAGCCATGGCACCTGCACCCTACCGCGACGGCATCCATCATTCACTTCTCTGGCCGAGCCGGCCTCCGTTCCGGAGTCTGCTCATGCAGGATATTCTGAGCAAGGCGATGAGTCTGGCCAGCCTGGAAGCTCACACCATTGTGATCGGAGAGATCGGATCGGGAAAAAAAAGGATGGCACGCATGATTCACCAGAACAGCCGCAGAGCGGGAGGGCCTTTTCATCTCTTCTACTGCCTGGACATGGAGGAGTCTGGAGGAAGCGCGATGAACCCGGTCACTCTGTATGAAGAGGAGGAAACTTTCCGCGGTGGAGTATTGGAAAAAGCAGAGGGGGGTGTCCTCTATCTCGATCAGTTTTCCGAACTGGGGGAAGAACAGATGCAGAGAGTGATCGACTCCTATATGGAAGGAAGCTGTCGTCTCTTCCGTCACAACCTGGCACGCTCCCCCCGGCTGATCCTGTCGATGAATCATGACTCCTTCCACCGGATGCTACATACACAGGTCTGGTACCGCATTCTACAGCAGCTCGATCCCGTGGCCATCATGCTGCCCCCCTTGCGGGAGAGAAGGGAGGATATCCCTCTTTTTATCGATCTGTTCCTGCAGGAGTTCAGAGAGAAACATTCCGATTGGAGAAATGTCAGGATCTCCTCCCAGGCGATCTGCGAATGTTTCGACTACAGCTGGCCCGGAAATATCCGCCAGTTGAAGAATGCCATCCACCAGGCGGCGATCCTCTCCTACGGTTCTACCATTGAGAGTCGGCACCTGCCCTTCACCATGAGCTGGAAACTGCCTTACGACCGTTAAAACCTTGTTGGAATGATCCTCACATTCGCTGCTCTTTTCCTGATCCCGCTTCTGCTCTCCCTCCTGCTGACCCCTCTGGCCATCCGGATGGCAGTCCGGGTGGGTGCCGTGGACCGGCCGGGGGGGAGAAAGATCCATGCGAAGATCACTCCCCGGATGGGGGGAGCGGCGGTGTTTGGCAGCGTCATCCTTTCTGCCGGCCTGCTCATCATTCTGCTTCCCGAAGGGATGTCCACAGACGGCAGTGTGTCTCTCTACCCGGCGCTTCTCCTGCTCTTCTCTCTGGTCTCCATTTTTCTTCTCGGTTTGTGGGATGACCTGAAACCCCTCCGTCCCGGTCTGAAATTCGGGGTGCAGCTTCTGCTCGCCTCTCTTGTCTATCTGGCGGGGTTCCGGATCTCCGATATCACCAATCCTCTCGGAGCGGGGATGCTCGATGTGGAGATCCTCGATTTCCCCCTGACGCTTCTCTGGATTGTGGGGATCACCAATGCCTTCAACCTGATCGACGGATTGGATGGTCTGGCAGCGGGTGTGGCATCGATCGCCCTCCTTACAATCGCCACCATCTCGCTGCTTGAGAACGATCCCGTCACGGCGATGCCTGCCCTCATTCTGGCAGGCTCGCTGATAGGATTTCTGAAGTACAATTTCAATCCGGCCCGGATCTTTCTCGGCGACTCCGGCAGTCTTTTTATCGGTTTTTCCCTGGCATTGCTCTCCATCCAGAGCACCACGAAAATCTCCACCGGCTTTGCTCTGCTCTTCCCTCTGCTGGTTCTGATCCTGCCGATCACCGATACGCTCCTCTCCATGGCCCGAAGATTCCTGGTCCACTATCTGCCCGATCGGCCCAAAGGAGAGAAACGAACCTTGAGGGAGATTCTCTATGGAATGTTTACTCCGGATCGTTCCCATATCCATCATCAGCTGATCTCCCTGGGTCTTACCCATCGAAATACGGTTCTGCTGCTATATGGCTGCTCCGCATTCTTTGCAGCGGGAGGGATTCTCTATATTCGCATGGAGGAGACGGAAACTTCACTGGCACTCTCGCTCCTTCTTGGAACCGCTCTGGTCGGCGGGGTCCGCCGGCTCCGATATCATGAAATTTCCATCCTTAACAACGGCCTTTTCCTGCCGGTCTACGAACGGTGGATCCTGAACCGCACCACTTTTCTGGGGCTTACCGATCTGGGCTCGATAGCAGTCTCACTCTGGCTGAGCGACCGGCTGGTTGCCATGGCTGCAACGGGTGGCACCCCCATTTTCCACAACCATTTCATTCCCCTTCTCACTCTTCAACTTGCCATTCTCTGGGCTACAGGCCTTTACAGGGAGAAGATCCGATCGATGGGGATCGGCAACGCCGTACGGATCACTGCGATGGCAGGGTGGGCCGTGCTGGCAGCAGGCACACTTCTGGCCCTGACAGGGGCCCCGACCGATAGCGTTCTTCCCTTCATGATCCACGACTTCTACTTCCTGCTCACCTCAATCCTGGGCATCCGTCTGACATGGCAGGCGCTGGGTTTCTGGTTTCACAGGAATAAAAAGAGCGGTGAATCTGTTCTGATCTACGGAGCCAATGAGAACGGGACCATGCTCATGCACAAAATCAACCATTCACTTGTGAGTCCTTACCGGGTCGTCGGTTTTCTGGATGACAATCCTGACCTGGAGGGGAAACGGATTTATGGATATCCCATACTGGGCGGACACTGGAGACTTCCCAGAATTCTGCAGCAGGAAAAAGTGGATACCATCCTTATCTGCGAGGAGCAGATCCGGCCGGAGGACCTGAAACGGATCCGGTCAATTGCCAGGGATAAACAGATCAGGATCAAGCGACTTCAACTTCAGATGAAAACTCTGGATGCCGTTACGGGCGATCAGACAGAGCCCCGTACCGACACCCCCCGGGCTGCCTCGTCAGACCCGGCTGTAATCGGGCTGCAATGACCACCTTTCTGATCATTCTCCTGGTTGTCGGCAGATCCGCTCTGTCCGATCCGGTGGCTGAAGCGATGCAGGAGTCCGATCCGGTGGCTGGAGCGCTGCAGGAGTCCGACCCGAGTGAAGAGATTCAGGAGAACGATCTCTCCGTTATCGGACTGGAAGTCCCGGTCTCCGCCGTGCGGGGTGAACGCATTCCGGTAACCGTGACCGTACGAAATGCAGGCCCAGGTGATCTGACCGCTCCTGTCGTCATCACCCTGCTCAATCAGAGTGGAGGGAGGGTGATCGGAACCCGTCCGCTGGAGGAGGTCGTGAAACAGGGAGAAACACGCTCCTTCACCTACAGCTGGAATACCGCCGAGGTGCAGAGCGGTCAGGTCATTCTGGAGGCGAGGCATGACCATGCAGATCCGGACCGGTCGAACAATCGCATGACCGCCACGGTGGCAATCAACCAGCCGGCGGAAAACGATCTGGCGGTCACCTCACTGGATGCCCCGTTAAGATCGATCCGCGGCGATGAGGTTACCGTTGTGGCTTCGGTGGAAAACCTCTCCTGGAGGGATGTGACCGAACCGGTCGAAGTGGTGTTGATGGAGGGAGAGAGTGAGATAGGAAGAGAGACCCGGGAGGAGGGAGTGAAGGCGGGAGAGCAGTTCAGAGTCGGGTGGAGATGGGACACCGGTGAAACGGAGGCAGGGGTACGCACGCTAACCGCCCGGCTGCTGCACGAGGATGAAAATGGGGATAACAACCTTCGATCGACCTCCGTCCAGATCGAGGAGCCCAAGCCGTACGACCTTGCGGTTACAACCATCGTAGCCAGGGAGGAGATTGTGCGGGGAGAGCGTGTGCCGGTCCTTGTCTATGTACGGAATGTGGGTCTGAATCCGGTAACCGGCGGATTCGATCTCTTTCTGACCAATTACTCCTACAGCCGGGAGATCGGACGGCATACATGGAACGGGGTTCTTGCACCGGGCGACAGTCTCTCGTTCTCCTATGACTGGAACAGCAGCGAGGTCCTCCCCGGGAATGTGGTTCTGGTGGCCACTCATTCTCTGGCCGATGACAACTCAGCAAACAATCTTCGCACCCGGTCCGTGAGGGTTGGCGAGGAAGACCTCATGGATATTGGAATTACCGGTATCAGTCTTGACCCGGAGATCTCGCGAGGTGATGTGGTCAATGTCTCGGTGGCGGTTCAAAATCTTGGGAATCAGAATATCGGCCGCGATATCCATGTCACCTTTTTTAACGAGACCGATCAGGTGGAGATCGATTCGGAGATCATCCGGGGCGGTCTGGCACGGGACAACTCCATCACACTCGCCTTTGTCTGGGATACGACCGGATCGACCATCCGGACCCATACCCTGGTCGTCCGCCATGACCTGGAAGATGATGTGTCTTCGAACAACTCCATGTCCAACAGGGTTCGGATCAGGGAGCCGGAGCCCACGCCTCCCCCCTCGGCGCCGGGAGAAATATCAGTGCCGTCCGTACAGGAAGAGATGCCGGTACAGGGATCGGATCGGGAGAGAGAGCCAGGGGCAGAACAGGAGAGAGAAAGGGAGTAGCAACCTGCTTAGAACCCGGAAATCCCCGGATAAACCACTCTTCCTTTATCAAACGGCTTCCCCCGATGGGAAGCGCCATCTCTCCGGACAAGAAGTCCGGCTGGAAGTCGTGCAGAGAAAAATTTCAACTAAAAAAAAGAGGAGAGAATCATGATTGAACGGACCATTGACCGCATCGGCACCTGTTTCGGGCTGTTCATGCCCGCTTGCGGGGTTGTCCTGCCCGCTCTGGTTGCCCTCTACTGGATCCACCTTACTCCTGCGGATCCGTTGCGTGACAAACCGCGAGAGGGAGAGATCTGGGTGAGTGCCTATCTGGCAACGTGGCAGCACAATGCCGGTACCGAATACTCCAACTGGGGTGTATATACGGTGGATCAGATCGACTGGGGAGCCTTCACCCATCTCATCTACTTCGCTCTCGGTATCGGACCTGACGGCAGACCGGGGCGCAGTCTGGATCCCCGCGAACGCAACAATCTGAATCTGGACCGTCTGCACTCCATCGTGCCCGCCGCCCACAGGAATGGAAAAAAGATTCTGCTGAGTGTGGGTGGTGCAGGAAACTATGATGGATTCAGCCGTGCAATCCGGCCGGAGAACCGGGATCGTTTTATCGGAACACTCAACCAGATGATCACTCAGTTCGGATTTGACGGCATCGATCTGGATATGGAGCCGATCCTTCCGGACGATTTCGGATATTACCGCGATTTTGTCATTTCACTTCACCGGCACTTCTCCACCCTCCGCACCCGTAGCGGGGAAACTCCCCTCATCACCATTGCGGCACTGAAAGGGAGCCGGGTCCTGCAACTCTATGCCGGGATCCAGGAGTATGTGGACCAGATAAACCTCATGACATACGACATGGCACAATCCTGGTCCGGCTGGCAGGCGTGGCACAATTCGGCACTCTACAGCAGCGGAGTACGGTTCGACCGAGGAGGGCATGAGATGACAAGTGTCGATCATAAGGTAAAAGACGCACTGGCAGCCGGCATCCATCGCTACAAGATCGGAATCGGCATCGATTTTTACGGGTATATCTGGCATGGAGTGCACCGCCTGGGCAAATGGGAGAGCTGGCCTCAGGAGGATCTTTCCATCATGGAGCGACCCGGAGGGGTCCCCTACTCTGAACTCCGGGAACGGTTCGATCTCTCACGGACCAACTGGGATCCGATCGCCGAAACCTCCTATCTGGAGACCGACCGGCCCAAAGCCTTTGTCTCCTTCGACAATGAACGGTCCGTCCGCCGCAAGGTGCGGTACACAGCCGAGGAGGGGCTCGGCGGCGTCATCCTCTGGGAGTTGGGCGGAGGCTTTCTCCCGGAAGAGCCTTCCGGAAGAAGAGATCCCCTGCTCCGTGCGGTACGGGATGAACTCCAGGCGATACGGTCCGGATCTGCCGGTTCGCCGTAACTCCCCGGGTGCGGAGCCTGAAACGGTTCCGCACCGGATCTCCCCGCCTCTGCCTCTGTCGACTTCCTCCCCGGGTCCGACGACTTCCCCCGATTTTCCCGACCCCGCCGCATTTCCAGCTCCGGAACTCCTCTCCGGTCACCACCGACCGCACCGGCCCCACCGACCCTCCGGCCCCCACCGACGAATTTTTCTTCCCGAGTACTCACAATCCCCTCCGCACCTCTTGCTCTCCTCCGCCTCCCTTATTCTCTGTTTTGACCGTGAACCCGGTCAGGTAAAAAACCAGCCCCTCCCCCTTTTCGCTTCCTTTTTCACAGCAAAAAAAATTTTTTGTCAAAAAAAGTACTTCAAGGTAATTATTTGCCACTCAATTCCTTCCCTGCTTCTGTCCTTCAAAATGCTGTTGTTTGACTCAAAATCGGCCTTTTCGGCAGAAACATAACCACACAGACCGGGTTTCTTTGTACGTGTTCATGTCGGAATTTATGACAGCCGTTGTCCAGGTTTTATGACACACGGTTGGCGAATCCCGGCGAATCCCTAATAATAAATCAGGAAGTACGAAGAACCGCACAGGTTCCCCTTCTGCCTGGTGCAAACATGCAGTTCCAACCATGAAAAACAGATCCATCATACTGTTCACTGGCATCATTATGCTGTTCGCCGTGACGTTCATTCAGTGTGATCCGGTTTCCGGACCGGGGACCACACCGAAAAAACCGGATCCCTCCGGCCCGCCTGCGGGTCAGAACGGGAAACCGGAACTGATCGCCCCGGCGAATGGTGCCGATGATCAACCCGTATCCGTTCAGCTGAAATGGAAAAAACAGAACGGGGTCAAGGAATACACCCTGACTGTTTCCGAAGACAAAGAGTTCTCCTCCCCGCTGATTGAAACTCAGGTAGAGGGTAACTCACACACTCTTGATGAGCTCTCCCACGAGACCACCTATTACTGGAGAGTGATCCCGAAAGCCGATCGCTCCACACCTTCCGATGTCTGGTCTTTCACCACAGCCGGAGAGGGACAAGAACCGGTTGTTGTGACCCCCGAACTCACCACTCCGGAAGACAAGGCGGTCCTGGAAAGCGGACAGGTCGAATTTGAATGGAAGCCGATCGCTGAATCATCCGGCTACCATATTCAGATTGCCAAGGACGAGGGCTTTGAAGAGCTCGAGCAGGATACGGTGGTTGCCGAGACCTCCTTTCGGGCCGGCGACCTGACGCCCGGGGAACTCTGGTGGCGGGTAGCACCAGTCATGGAAGAAGGAGCAGGTGACTGGTCCGAAACCCGGTCGTTCACTCTTAACGAAGAGCTGGAAGATCCCACGATTCCGGCGGTCTCTCTGGAGTCACCCTCCGACGGATCAACAGAATCACTGCCGGTCACCCTCTCCTGGAATGCTGTGGATGGATTTGAAGAGTATCAGATCCAGATCTCCGGTTCACGCCGATTCCGCTCCATTCTAGTGGATGAGAAGGTCTCTGGCAACCGTTTCGAGGCAGACGGACTGGACGAAGGAGAGAACTACTACTGGAGAGTTCGTATCACCGACGGCAGTTTCAACGGTGAGTGGTCCGACATCCGAAGCTTCGAGACAGAAAGTGCTCCGAGCAACCCCGGACCTCAGAATCCCAACCCACAGAATCCCAATCCCCGCGGTTTTGTACAGACACAAAACGGGGACTTCGTAGTGGACGGTCAGGTATTCCGCTTTGCCGGTACCAACGCCTACTATCTGCCCAACTATCAGAAGATCGATCCCTCGGTTGTGGACCGTGCATTCAACGCTTTTGAAGAAGCGGGAATCACCGTTGTCCGGATGTGGGCATTCTATGATGGTTACGACTGCGGATACAGCAGAAACGATCGCAATGAAAACGTGATCCAGACCGCACCTGGAGTCTACAGTGAACAGGCTCTGAGAGATCTTGACCGTGTGATCGCCAAAGGAAAAGAGAAGGGAATCCGCTTCATCCTTCCCTTTGTCAACTACTGGGATGAACTGGGTGGAATCTGCCAGTACAACACCTGGGCAGGAGTCTCCAACCCGAGCCGGAACATGCAGGCCTTTATCGACAACCCGCAGACCCAGAAGTGGTTCCGCGACTACATCAGCATGCTCCTGAACCGCGTCAACACGGTGACAGGTGTGGCCTACAAGGATGAGCCCGCCATCTTCGCATGGCAGATCATCAACGAGGGACGACTTCCCGGCCGCAATCCCACCGTGATCCGTGACTGGTACCAGGAGATTGCCCGCTATATCAAGTCCATCGACCCGAACCACCTTGTGGGAACCGGAGAAGAAGGATTTGATGAAGGGACTCCCTCTGAATACTCTGTACGTGAGTACAGCAACACCTACGTGCTGAGATCACAGAACGGAACCAGTTACCTGCTCAACACCGCCATTCCGGAGATCGATTTCGGTACGGCGCACTGGTACGGTCCGGACTACGGATTCGGACAGGATCCGAATGAGACCCACCTGCGGGCTCAACGGGCCTGGATCTCCGACCACGCCCGGATTGCCGAAGAGCTGGGCAAGCCCTTCTTCATCGGTGAGTACGGCTATCCCGGATGGGGTGACAACCGCGTTCTCACCTCCTACCGTGACTTCTGGAACCATGCCGAATCGGTCGATCTGGACGGAAGCCTCCTCTGGCAGCTGACAGCAGACTATGTGAAGTGCTATGAATTCGGCGGCAACATCTGCTGGCCGGCAGGAAGGGCCGATCAGACCCTCTTCCGCGAATTCCAGCAGCATATCCAGACAATGGACAACAGCCGTTAAGCGGTGTCGCTTCTCTGCTACGATTCAAGGCTGCCCCCGGAGAGGGGGGCAGCCTTTTTTATTGATCCATGTCACGGTAAAATCCGTAGCAGAAAACGGTCTCTGTTTCAGACCACCGGATTCAAGCTGTATTTGTCCAGTTTGTTATGTAGTGTTTTGCGGGCGAAGCCCAGCAGTCTGGCCGCCTCTGTTTTGTTATAGTCCACCGACTGCAGGGTCTCCTCAATCACTCGCCGCTCCACCTCCTCCAGACTGGTACCGATCGGAATCTGGATGTAGTCCCGGAATTTTCTGTCCGATGAGGGCAGTTTTCGTCCCTTGTCCGCCACACGCTGAATCGCAGCCGGGAGCAGATCGGGTCTTACCACTTTTCCTTCCGACAGGACGACCGAACGCTCCACAACATTGCGCAGCTCCCGTACATTTCCCGGCCAGTCATACACCATGAACATGCCCATACAGTGGTCGCTGAAAGAGACTTCCTTCACACCATATTTTTCGCAGAAGTAGTCGAGATAGAAATCGATCAGAAGAGGAATGTCCTCCTTCCTGTGGCGCAACGGAGGCACATAGAGCTCGATCACATTGACCCGGTAGAAAAGGTCTTCACGGAAGCTGCCGGACTTGACCTGATCGCTCAGAATTTTGTTGGTGGCCGAAATAAGACTGACATCCACCTGGATCTCCTCCCTTCCCCCCACTCTTCGGAAAGAATTCAGTTCAACGGCACGCAGCAGTTTTACCTGAACCGACAGAGGCATTTCACCGATTTCGTCCAGGAAAAGGGTGCCCTTGTTAGCCAGCTCGAAACACCCCTCTTTACGGGCATGAGCTCCTGTGAAAGCACCTTTTTCATGGCCGAACAGCTCACTTTCCACCAGCTCGGAAGGGATCGCCCCGCAGTTGACCGTTACCATCGGTTTGTTGCGGCGGGTGCTGTAGTAATGGAAGAGCCTTGCCAGCACCTCCTTTCCTGTTCCGTTTTCTCCCGTTATGAGAAGGGTCGCCCGTGTACGGGCAACAAGCTTGATCTTGTAGACAAGATCCTCCATGATCGGATTGCGGGTGATGAGTACCGGCTTCTTGCTATACTGATCCTGAGCAATATCTTTTACAATTTCAGACATAACTACACTTCATCTTCACAGGTTAGGGTTTAGCGGCTTTCGCGGTAAATCGATATCCCGCCGGTGGCAGGTCAGGTATGCTGATCGATCAGATTGTTTTTGATGGCATAGTGGGCGATCTCCACATTCGACTTCAGATTCAGCTTCTCCATCATGCGTGTCCGGTAGGTATGAACCGTCCGTACACCCAGAGAGAGTGCCTTCGCGATATCACTGATCTTGTACCCTTCGGCGATCATGCACATCACCTGATACTCCCGGTCTGACAGCCTGGCGTGCGGGGGCTGACCGGCATGGTCGTCAATCTGCTCCGCCAGAACTTCAGCCACACTCGGACTGATATATTTTTTCTTCTCATGGACGATCATCCGGATCGCCTTTTCAAGCTCATCGGTGATCCCGGTCTTGGTGAGATAACCGGCCGCCCCGGCCTTGAAACTGCGTACGGCAAACCGATCGGCAGGATACATACTGAGCATCAGTACCGATACATCGGGGTGCTTCTGCCGGACCTCCTTCAGAATCTCCAGCCCGTTCTGTTCAGGCAGTTCGATATCCAGCACCACGATATCGGGTTCTTCTTGTTCAAGAATCTGAAAAAGCTCCTCTCTGCCGGACGCCTCTCCTGTGATGGTAATCTCTGAACTTTTTTTACTTAAAATCTTTTTCAGTCCCTCTCTGACCAGTGGATGGTCGTCAACGATCACTAGTCTGATCATGTTCTTTCATCTCTATCCATGCATTCACGAATCCTGATTAAACATATCCGATAGCGGCACGAACAGAAAGAAAATGAAGTGTGAAGATCGTGTAGAATATTTTCTGGACCGCTGTATCAGGAAGAGAGGCACTCCTTGAGACTCCTCGATTTTTCCTCCAGATAGTCCACGACATGCCGGTCCAGAGGGTGGACAGCAATGAAGCGAAGTTCGATCTCCGGATGAATCCGCCGTACCTCATCGAGCAGATCCACTCCGCATTTCCAGGTGATGGCAACATCCACAATGGCGATATCCGGTTTGAGGCGGTCCAGACTGGCTATAAATTGCCGGGCGGTCGTAACCTCTCCCACAACAAGGCCGTCGGGAAGTTCGCGGGCAATTGTTTCCCGGATACCTGCAAGCACGACCGGGTGCCAGGCGGCGGTCAGAATGCGAGCCATTTTTCTCTCCGATTTTTTTTAATTCCTGCTTTCCAGGCCTCCATTCGTGGTGATTTCGGAAGGGAAGGGGAGGCCTGCGGGTTATCTATAAGAACCCGGATAACTGATAAGTATTAACGCAGAAACGACCGGCTAATCGATCAGATCCTGCTGAATGGCATACCGGGCAAGTTCAACATTGGAACGCATGTTCATCTTCTCTTTCAATCGGGCGCGATAGGTGTGTATGGTCTGCACACTGAGGGAAAGTTCAGCGGCGATGTCACCAATTCTCTTTCCCGATGCAATCATGCAGAGGATCTGGTATTCCCGGTCGGAGAGAAGTTCGTGTGGGGACTTGTGACTGCTGTTATCAATCTGCATCGCCAGCTGTTCCGCCACAGCAGGGCTGATGTAGCGCTTCTTCAGAATGACAATATCGCGGATAGCGGTAAGAAGCTCCTCTGTGATACTGGTTTTGGTCATGTATCCGGAAGCACCGGCTTTCAGTGCCCTGATCGCAAACCGATCTTCCGGATGCATGCTCAGCATCAGAACGGGAAGTTTGGGGTATTGATGCTTGATATCCTTGAGGACATCCATTCCGCTTCTTCCCGGCATGGCGATATCGAGTATGACAATATCGGGAAGCTGCTTGGAGAGCGCATCCATAAGCTCGGATCCGTTTGAAGCTTCATGGACCACCTCAATATCGATCGATCCTTTCGAGACCATTTTTTTCAGACCTTCGCGTACCAAAGGATGATCATCCACGATCATTACTTTTATCATGCCCATTTCTATTTTTATTTAAGATTGCAGGAATAGTTAAACAATTTTTACCGGAATTTTCAAAATCATTGTTGTCCCCTCCTGATTTCCGGAAAATATAATGTCTCCCCCAAGAAATTGACTTCGTTCATACATACCGATTATTCCAAGTGAATCCGGAGAGGTCAATTTATCTTTCGGAATTCCTTTTCCGTTGTCGTGGACCATCAGCACAATATTCTGTTCATCTTTTTTCAGTTGTATCTCCACCCTTGTGGCTTCGGCATGTTTCCGGATGTTGCTCAGGGTTTCCTGAAGAATCCTGAATATAGCGGTGGATCGCTCATTGTCGATGGGGCGAATCGACTCCACGATCCCCACATAGGAGATCTCCATACCGGTCTCCCGTTCGAACTCCCGGCATTGCCACTCGATGGCCTCGTTCAACCCGAGCGTGTCCAGAACTTCCGGCCTCAGCTCGGTGGTGATTCGCTGCGCAGAATCGATGATGGTGTCGAACCGTTCAATGATCCTGGAAATCTCCCGGACCACCCCCCCTGCCAGGCGCTCCCCATACTCCTCCCGGACCCGCTCTTTCATCATGAAGAGTTCCATCTTCAGAACCGCCAGCATCTGCCCGAGCTCATCATGAACCTGTTTGGCAAAACGGATCCTGTCATCCTCTCTGACCCGGTCCTGCCTGGCTGAAAGATTCCGCAACTGTTCACTGTACTCGCGCAGTTTCTGCTCCGCCTTCTTCAGCTCCGTGACATCCTGTCCGGTACCGATCATCCGGATCATCCGGCCGCGCTCATCGTGAATCGGCTCACCACGGACATGTTTGATCCGTTCTCCTCCATCGGGCCTGACGATCCGGAATTCCAGATCAAGTTTCGCCTCATCCATCCGTGCAATCAGGAATTTCTCCTCCACTCTTCTTCGGTCATCAGGATGGATGAAGGGGAGCACCTCCAGAATGGTTGCCGGAGCTTTCTGATGATCAATTCCATAAACACGGCTCAATACCCGGGACCAGCGGAGCCGGTTTGTCTCCAGGTCCCACTCCCAGCTGCCAAGGCGGGCAATCTCCTGGGTCATTGCCAGCTGCTCCTTGCTCTTCTTGAGCTTCTGGCGGGCTAGCACTTTCTCGGTTACATCCCGGGAGTTGACAATGATGTAAGGCTCCTCCCCCTCCGGAGTGATCTTGCGTGCGTGGTTCTCCAGATATCTCCATGATCCATCCTTGTGGCGCATCTGAAACTCCGAAGAGTCGATTCCATCCTCCACGCGGGCCGCTTTCAGGATCCGGACTCTGAAAGCGGACTGATTGTCGGGATGAATGTATTCGGAAATCTCTCTTCCCATGAGCTCTTCCGGCTCATACCCCATCACGCGCTGAGTAGAGGGAGTAACGTAGCAGATCCGGCCCTCCCTGTCGAGTACCGTGATAATGTCGAGTGTATTCTCGATCAGACTCCGTGAGTAGTTATACTGTCTGGAGAGCTCCTCATGGGCTTCTTTCAGACCACGGATCTCCTCTTCCAGCAGACCGTTCTTTTTTTCCAGCACATCGATCCGCTTCCGGGTCTCCGGCAAGGCATCATCCCACATTCTTTGCATCTCTCCTCTCGGATCATCCATTCCCATTCGGTTCCGAACGCCTTCTATATTTCGGATAGCGCGTTCAATCAGACTCTCGAAAAAATGTCCCTGTTATCGGCCGGGTGGTTGAAATAAAGATTTTATTAACCCGGCACCCGAATCATCAACGGGATTTATACTCAACGGTCTGTAAAACAATCAGACTTCAACGGACTTGAAATATGAAAAAACCACCGATTGAAAGGAAGTAGCCGGATTTACGAAATATTTGTAGTAAATAGTGCTGGAGGCTCAGCACACTTATCTTGATTATAATATTGAATGGAAGAATAGACAGTCTGGTGAATGGTATTACATGACCCAGATCAGTCCGATCAATCCGGCAAAGAGGATATAGTAGAGGGTGGGCAGGATGGTAAGCCGGAGCACCTCCCCTTCCTTGCCCAGAAATCCGACCGTTGCCGAGGCGGCAACAATGTTGTGAATGGCAATCATGTTCCCTGCAGCTGCACCTACCGATCCGAGTGCTACCAGGAGAAAAGTGGGCACTTCCAGACTCTCCGCGACACCGAACTGGAAGAGGCTGAACATCAGATTGCTGATGGTGTTGCTTCCCGCAATGAACGCCCCCAATGCTCCGATGGTCGGTGCGAAGAGGGGATAGATCTGACCGACCGATGAGGCAACCCAGTCCGCCATAATGATGGGCATACTCTGCAGACCCGCCTCGTTCATTCCGGAATTGATATAGATCCGGACCATCGGAACGGTAAATACCAGTACGAAACCCGCCCCGAGAAGGGTTCGCCAGCTCTCTGCCAGCGCGGACCGTGCAGCCGACAGCTCCATCCGGTGCAGAAAAATCACAATCACTCCCACCAGCAGAAGGATGGTCCCCGGCAGATAGAGCGGGGTGCTGCTCGCACTGATCGCTGTTCCGAAGATCTCCGGCCAGGTTACTGTAACACGGGAGAGCATCTCTTTGATGGGAAGCATTGGAAGACGGCTCAAGACCAGAAGAAGCGCCACCAACAGGTAAGGCAGCCAGGCACTTGCCAGGGAGATATTCCATCTGAAAAAAATCCCGTCGGAAAAACCGTGCGATGACACCCTGGCTTTCGACAGGGAGATCTTCCTATTCGGGTCATGCTCCATATCAATCCTTCCGGAGCCCTCATTCGCTTCCAGCGTTCCGAGCCAGTGGGCCGGCCAGCTGGCTCGGGGAGCGAACTCCCAGCTCTCTTTGGGGACCAGAAATCCCCTGCGGGCTGCCAGCATCACGATTGGCAGTCCGATCAGGGATCCGAGAAGCGAGGGAAACTCGGGGCCCAGAAACATACCGGTCAGGAGGTAGGGTATCGTGAATGCCAACCCTCCCAGCAAGGCAAACGGGAGGATGGAGAGTCCCTCTCTCCAGGATCGGTTGCTGCCGAAAAAACGGGTCAGCATCATCACCATCAACAACGGCATGAAGGTCCCTACGATCGCATGGGTCAAGGCTGCATGTTCTGTGATTACAAAAAGATAATCCATCATGGTCATCCCGGATCGGACCAGTTCTTCATTCACCTCTGGACTCTCCAGGCCCGCCTGTACCCCGATCAGAATGGGGGTTCCCACCGCTCCGAAAGTCACGGGTGTGCTCTGCACCATCAGCCCCACCATGACGGCGGCAAGGGCAGGAAATCCTAATGCCAGCAGAAGCGGGGCAACGATGGCCGCCGGCGTTCCGAAACCGGCAGCACCTTCCAGAAATGCACCAAACAGCCAGGCCATGATGATCACCTGGATGCGCCTGTCCGGACTGATGTCGGCAAAACTCTGGCGGATTACCCGGACCGCCCCGGAATATTTAAGAAGGTTCAACAGAAGGATGGCTCCGAAGATAATGTAGAGAATATCGAGGGTGACAAAGAGCCCCTGGATGATGGAAGCCGATATATGGATGGCGGAGAGGTCCCAGAAGATCCAGGAGATCACCACTGTGACCACGAATACGGCAGGCATCGCGAGCCGGGCAGGAATCCGGTAGCCAATCAGCAGGATTCCGGCTATCAGAATGGGAAGAAACGCAAGGAAAGCCAGCAGAGTAGAAGGCATGAAAAAATCAGCTTGTTTTCAGTACGACCGGAGAGTTCTCATCGGATCATCATCATCCCGGATCATCAAGTGTACAGAACGGGGCACGGCCGGCGATTGACAAACCTGCCTGACGCACCCCCGTACCATGACCACCGCAAGGATAAGAAAAAAAAGCGATCCGGATCATCCCGGATCAAACATGATCTCAAAACGGCTCCCCTCTCCCTCCCCCTTCTGAGAATTCCCGTCAGCTGCGGGAGTGCCAACCCGAAAATCGGCCTGAATCTGGCGGACAAGGGTTTTTACCAGTGTCATTCCAAGGGTCTGTTGTTCAAACGGATCAAAGTCGGGTGGCAGACCGATTCCGTTGTCCTCCACAACAAGACCTATCCGTCCCTTTTCGCGGTAGAGCCGGATCGCAATCTCACCCTGCTCCTTTCCCGGAAAAGCATGTTTGTAGCCGTTTACCACCAGTTCATTCAGAAGCAATGCAACGGGAATCGCTTTTCGTATTGTAAGTTGAACGGGTTGCAGCCTTGTTGAAACGGCGGGAGAAGTTCCGTTCTTTCGATGGGCATTCTCGATGGCCCCGAGTAATTTGACAATAAATTCATCCAGCCGGATCTCTGAAAGGGTCTCGGACTGATAGAGCAATTCATGCACCAGGGCGATGGAGTGGATCCGCAGCTGACTCTCTTTGAGAGCTGAGGCCGCCTCATCCCCTTCCGGCAGATTCCAGACCTGCATCTCCAGAAGACCGGAGACCACCGCCAGGTTGTTTTTCACCCGGTGATGGATCTCGGCAAGAAGGACCTCCTTCTCATTCAATGAACGGCTCAGTTTCTCCTCGGCTTCTTTCAGTTCGTTGATTGAAACCATGCTGCGGTTCAGGTTCTCCGCCATTCGGTTGAAGGAGTCGGCAAGCCGTTCCAGTTCGTCATGAGTACCGATGCGGATCCGTCTGCCGAAATTGCCGGAGCCGATCTCCTCGGCTGCTTTTGCCAGATGCCACAGGGGACGGGCAATGGAGTGGTGAATTCCCCAGGCCAGCAGAGTGGCCAGCAGGATCGCCGTAACGGTCAGGATGGCGATGATTCGGGTGTCCCGACCGGCCTTCAACTGAAGGGCACTCATTTCAGCCCTCACCAGTTCATTCTGCCGCCCCCGGTATTCATCCAGCTGCTTCAGCAATGTTGTTCGAAACCAGGGCTCGATGGTCAGGTTGAGCATCTCCTCTGCTAGAATAGGATCCTCATCCAGAATGAGCATTTCATGAATCAGGGATCGGTAAAGGTCAATACTGGTATAGAGGGAATCGGCAAGCCGGTTCAGTCCCTCCTGTATAAGGCGGTGCTCCTCCCCCTCGACCGTCAGACCGCCCTCTCCGGATCGGATCCTGGAAAGGCTCTCCGCCACGCGCTCGAGATTGTCCCGTATCTCCTGTTCTGCACTGCGGCTGCGCAACTGAAATCCAGACGGCAAACTCTCCTGTTCTCTGTTTTTCTCGTAGAGAAAATTCCGGGTGAAGAGCAGGCTGTTCTGAAGATGAAACTCCAGATCGGAGACCCACTGCAGATTGTCAATGGACTCCTGACTTCGGATAATGAGTTTCTGTCGGATGCTGTTGTTGAGATACCAGGAACCCGCTCCGACAAGAACCACCAGAAAAGCCATAAATAGATAGCTCAGCAGGAGCCTGGTGCTTAGTTTCATCTCTTTGAGGGTCGCCCTGATTTGCCGGCTGCTCCGCGACAATGTATAAAAATAGCCCGAGATTGTTTACCTTCCCCTCCGAACAGCAATTCAATGGTCGAACTTCATGAATGGCAACCGTTTTCTGCTCATTCCCATCCTTCTCTGTCTGCTCTTTTCACAGACCAGAGCACAGTCTCCCGAGATTCTGGGGGGCAACCTCCTGAACGGCGCGCTCACAGGGGCCATGCTGGGAGCCGCAACCATGGGGCTTCAGAGCAGTGATGATTTCTCGGCGGTTCGGATCGGAGTCGGTGCAGGAATTCTGGGTGGTGCGGGTATCGCTCTCTTCGATCTGGCAACCCTGCCCCGCGGCGAACAGCTCTATATATCCGGTGTTTTCAACGACGGACACAACTCCTCCATACTCATCCTGCTTGATACCTTTTATGGAACGGCAAGCGGAGCGGTGGTCGGGGTGGCTGCGATGCTCGTTGCCGACCGGCCGATCATCGACGGGCTCCGGTATGGAGCGAGCGTGGGAGCCTGGACGGGATTCGGGTTCGGACTGATCGATGCCTTCATGCTATCGGACCGAAACAGAAATCTTTTCGCTGCAGGGCTGCTGCAGAGAGAGTCTCTTGTGACCCATCAGACAGATCTGTACCAAATCGGGCTGGTCCGTCCCTCCCTCTATCTGCAGCCGGAGGTGCGCGGCGGAGAACTCTCCGCATCTCTCCGTCCGGGATTCGATCTCTTCTCTCTCCGGATGAGATTTTAGGACTCCTTCCCGTTTTTATCTCCTGGAATCGAGGCGAGCAGCCGGACCAGCTCCTTAACGGTATTGACATGGCCGCTGAGCGAGGGATTGATCCCGTCACTCAGATAGTACCACGCCTCGGGCGGAGAACCCATCCTCACTCCTCCCGGATCCACGATATACCCTTTCCTTCCGCTGATGATCTCCCGAATCGAGAAGAGATCCTCTTCGAGAATGGTAAAGTCGAACAGTTCCATCTCTGCCAGAAGCTCCCCGATCACAGGGGGGGGAGTGATCCAGATCACGGGATTCGATGTAACCAGTTCGATGGCATCACCGATGGTCGCCAGATTTTCCCAGCTCTCGGAGAGCGGCAGGAGGGTGCGTCCGGGAGCGATGTCGAGCCGCATGGCATCAAACGTTCCAAGAGAGACCATGACCCAGTCCGGATTATGACTCAACACATCCCGATGCAGGCGGCGAAGCGCCTCAGAGGTAGTGTCGGAAGAGATTCCGCTGTTGATGAAACGGAACCGCGCATCGGGGCGGATGATCTTCATGAGGTGGGAAAAAATGGAGAACCAACCCTGGAGATCATCCGTCATGGAGTCACCCAGAGCCACGATGGTCTCATCCCCTTCGAAAGGAAGCTGTTCCAGCCACTTTGCCACCTCCTCGTCATCGGCGAGTTCGACGGCTGCTTCCCGGGCATTGGTCAGGTATCGGTTGCGCAGCCGTTCAAGCTCCTCCGCTTCAAGGCCGAAGAGTCCGGCCATGGCCGGATGGTTTGATATGCCAGGCAGCAGCGGAAACCGTTTCTCGAGGTTCAGAAACTGCAACAGGTATTTTTCCAGAGCCTCTTTCTCATGCTCGTTCGCACGTTTCTCACTCATCTTCCCTCCTTCCGTCTGTGAATAACCGGGATTACTTTATCAGACCTCGGATTGCCGGATCGCCGGTCTCTACGGTTCCGGGCCGATGCAGGCCTTTTTTCAGTTTTCCAGCTCTGACCGTGATCAGCCTACATTTGCGGGTTGGACGGGAGCCATGAAGTGGAGCCAGCCGCTGTCCTCCTGATACTCCTCAATCACATCGGGCTTCAGCTCATTCCTGAATGATGAGATAAGACTCAGAGTCTCATTCTGAAGCGATTTGAGGCTGTTTGAGATCATCTCCCGGTTGAATCCGTGCTCACCCAGCCGGATGGTCAGCTCCATGGAGATTATTCGGCTTATCGCCTGTCCCATCTGGACAAGCTTGCGCTGGGCCATTTTAAAATTGAGCTCAAAATTGAGATGCTCCTTGTAGTACTCCACCGCATTCTCGGTCAGTTTATACTGTTTGAGGAATGTGTAGAGATTGGTGATCCGGGCCTTTTTCATCTTCTTGATCACAGACTCGGTGATCTGCTGATAAAGGATGTCATTGGACCCTTCAAAGATCTGGAAAGGCCGGCTGTCCACCAGGGATCGACCAGCAAAATGGTCCAGCCTGTACCCCTTGGCTCCGACAAGCTGAAGCAGGGATTGCGCAGCCGAGTGCATGTAGTCTGTGGTTACTGTCTTGATTGCATTGGCCACCAGATCCATTCTGGAGGTGTCATCCTCCATGGTCACATTCGTACTGGTGAAATGGCTCATCGCCGAGCTTACGGTAAAATAGGATTGCAGAGTGGCAAGCCGCTCACGGACCTGATCGTAATTCAACAGGCTGGCCCCGCCTACAAAACGTTCCTTGCAGTGGTCCACCGCTTCGTCCAGCATCCGTTTCAGATAACCGGTGGACATCCCCGGGAACTGCAGCCGACTCCGGTGCAGGATATCCAGCATCATCTTCACCCCGGTCGAGCGGGCATTCAGCCGGTAGCGGGAAGGAACCTCAATCTCAATCCGGTTCCGTCCGTAGGGCAGCATGTAGAGTCCCAGATTATTGAAATACTCCTCCACCTCTATCCCACCGCGGTTGGTTTCATGGACAAAAAAGGCGATGTCACGATCCAGAGCTCCGGACCCGGTCTGTTCCCGTGCCGTTATGAGCCAGTAATCAGCCCACCCGGTAAGACCGGCCCAATGCTTGGTCCCGCTTACCCGATAATTCTCTCCATCTTTTACAAAAGAAGTCTGCATTCTCAGGGCATCGGAGCCGTAATCGGGTTCGGTTATCATCAAACCTCCCATATTCTTGTTCTCGATGAACCGGCCAAAGACCTTCTTTTGCACCTCTTCGTCGCCGTAGTTGGCAAGAGGCTGAAGAAAGAGTGCCCCGTTGATCCCCATCATGAGTGAAAGCGGGAGAGAGCAGTAGGAAGAGGTCTCCAGCATGGCAAGAGCCTCGTGGGTCTTGACTCCGCGGCCACCAAAGCGTTCCGGGATAAAGGTAGAGAGTGGATTGCACTCCAGGATTTTCCGGAGAACATAGGGCGGAAGACCCCTTTGCAGGGAGATCTCTTTCTCATTCAAACGGGTGTGGAAAAGATCTCTCAGACGGTTACGATACTCGTCGATAAAGGCCTTAAAGTCTTTTTTGATATCGAAGCTTCTCATTAGTTCCAGGTTAACGCGCTTCACATTCATCTCAATAAATAAAGGAAAATTTACTAAATACCGGATAATATAAATTCCAGCCTTAAGAAAAGCGATGCTGACAAAAGGCCCCTGAAGATCTTTTCAACCCCGTTGCGTTACCTGTCTTGCCCCGAATCCAATCGGATGACCACGTACCCCGCCGGGTCAGCAGAACTCCATACTCAAAATATCAGATAATGTACACCAAAACATGGTATTTATAAAAAAAAAGCCTCCACGCGTAAGCGGGAGGCTTTGGAAAAAGTGTGATGAGGCAGTG